>JAQXMC010000041.1 GCA_029012445.1 Oscillospiraceae bacterium | reverse complement strand
AACCTACAAGTACAACGGCAACACAGAGACAGAACAGGTTCTCACAGGGCTTGCTCCTGCAAATGTTCCGAGCAAGGAAACACTCAATGCGGCAGCGCCCGCAGGCCAGTGCTTCAAAGCATGGGATAAAGATGTAACGGCAGCAGTCACAGAGAACAAAGAGTTCAATGCTATCTATGCAAATGATGCAAACGATAACGATATTCCGGATGACGAAGAAACTGCTTACACCGTAACCTACAACTACAACGGCAACACAGAGACAGAACAGGTTCTCACAGGACTTGTTCCCGCAAAAGTTCCGAGCAAGGAAACACTCAATGCGGTAGCGCCCGCAGGTCAGTGCTTCAAGGCGTGGGACGGCGATGTAACGGCGGCAGTCACAGCAGATATCGAGTTCAACGCTATCTATACAAATGATGCAAACGATAACGATATCCCGGATGAAAATGAGTCGTCCATGCTCAATATCAGCTATGTCTATGCGGACGGCAGTCAGGCGGCAGAGCCTTACTCAGAAGAGTACAGTTACGACGCAGCTTACAGCGTAACCTCACCTGTTATCAGCGGCTATGTAGCCGATAAGCTTGTCGTCAGCGGCAAGATGGGACTTGATGACATAAGCGTAACCGTTACCTACAAGGCGGATGCAAATGACAACAATATCCCAGATGAGGATGAGTCGTTCAAGCTCAATATCAGCTATGTCTACGCAGACGGCAGCAAGGCTGCAGAGCCTTACTCGGCAGAGTACAAATACGACGCGGCTTACAGCGTAACCTCACCCGTTCTTGCGGGCTACACGGTCGACAAAGCGGTTGTATCCGGCAAGATGGGACTTGGCGATGTCAATGTAACAGTTACCTACACTGCGATAGCGAACGGAACAGAATATACCGTCAACTATGTTTACTCTGACGGTACAAATGAATATGTTCTTGAAACGAAGACCGTTACCGCAACGGCAGGGGATACAGTAGCAGTCGCAGATTTAAGAAAAGACTTCGGCGGCTATACCTATGACCGTGCGAGCGTCACCGATGAAACATTCACGGTTGCCGGCGATAAGAGCACAAGCATTACGCTCTATTACATTATCAAAGACGGCGATCATGAAGACAACAATCCCGACAGCGGCGATCACTACACGATCACATATGATGCCGACGGAGGCGTACTGAGCGGAGAATACACGACCAAGTATACCGTCAGAGACGACATAACTCTCGCAACGGCAACAAAGACCGGCTATGTATTCAACGGCTGGAAGGTAACGAAGGTCGAAGACGCGTCAGCAAATTCATGGACATTAGATGCTAACTTAGGCAAA
>JAQXMC010000040.1 GCA_029012445.1 Oscillospiraceae bacterium | reverse complement strand
TTCTTTGGCGATCATCAGCCCAATGATTATGTAGTGAAGCCGATTTATAAGGAACACGGAATGGACATAGAGAATCAGTCGATTGAGCAGCAGCAGAAAAGACAGATTACGCCGTTTTTTATATGGGCCAATTATGATATTGAGGAGCAGACGGATGTTCAGATCAGCGCAAATTACCTGTGTAACCTGCTGATGAAGGTACTTGGCTATGAGCTGAGTCCTTATCAGACTTATCTGGAGACGGTAGCGGAAACCTTCCCGGTGATGAATGCAGTGGGGTATTTTGATGCGGAGGGAAACTGCAGGTCCTATGATGACATGACGCCTGAAGAGCAGGAAGTTCTGGATATGTACGAAAAGGTACAGTATTACAGGATGTTTGATCAGTAAATATTGATACGGCAGAACTGCATGGAGATTGCGCAGTTCTGCCGTTTCCGGTTAAAATGTGTTCGATGAACGGGAAATCGGAACGTTTTCCTTCTTTGCCTGGAGTAGGTGCTGGTATTTTTCTCTGGTGGCGAGACCTCCGCGGATATGACGTTCCGATTTGTTGATATCCAGAATGATTCTTGCCTGTACTGCCAGATTCGGGTTGATTTTCTGAAGACGCTGTGTCACATCCTTATGTACCGTTGATTTGCTGACCCCGAATTCCCTGGCGGTCTGGCGTACGGTAGAATGATTGATGATGATATATTTCCCGATCTCGACGGCGCGTTCTTCAATATAATCCTTCAAATGAGTCCTCCATAAGCTGGATTTGTACAGTTTATGAAGGATGCTTTTTATTTATGCGTGAGGGGAGGGGGAGGACAGGGAAAGAAAAAAGCCCGTATGAAACGGGCTTCAGAGGGGAAAAATATTAAAAATGTTGGGGGGGGTACCCGGCAGCTGCCTGCCGGGTATTGAGTATGAAAAAGCTTTTTTCAAGTGATGGGGATCAACTTGAATGTACTTTTCTCAAGTACGTTATCAATATACAGCGCAAATGTGACAGAAATTTGTACAAAGGATGAAAAATACAGAAAAAAAATAAACTAAATCTTAATCGTTTCTAATAAAAATCGCCCCGGAGAGATCAGGGAGAATCAGAAAGGTCCGGGAAGGATCCGGGAAAGTTTCTTAAAATTTTTTAACTTTTTGGAAAAAACACTTTCCTTATTTTTCGATATTGTATATAATGTTATCAGCAGTCATTTGTCCCTTAACAGGATGGATGCTGGGGAAAGGAGTTTAAGTCATGGCTTTTGGCGTGTCTACAGATATAGGAATTGATTT
>JAQXMC010000039.1 GCA_029012445.1 Oscillospiraceae bacterium | reverse complement strand
CCTTTCGGGCGGCGAAACCTTATGATGATGGGGCGCAGTTAAAAATTGCTTCCGTTCCAGCCCCAGTTTTCAACTTCCTCGTATTTGACATATATGTCTCCGGGCGCTATGCCGAGCTCGGAAGAAAGTATATCGGTGATTTCGGCAGTCATCTTTTCATATGCCGCTCTGCCCGCCGCGCCGAAGAGACTGACCTCGACCATGGCGAGAGGACGGTCGTTTTTGCCCTTGAACCAAAGGCGGCAATCATCTCTGAATTCGAGCATCAGCCAGCCCTCGCTCTTTCCGAGCGCAGATATTGCTTTTCCGAGCTTAGCCTTGACGGCTTCTTCCTTTTCTTTGGTTATCTGTGTGTTGGTTTTAGTGCTGATAAAAGGCATTGCGATTCCTCCTTATTTGTGCAGGTTTTGAATTTTTAATATCATTGCGTAAAGCCGGGCGTAAAGATTGAGGAATAATCTTCTTGTTACATAGAAAATATATTTCGTCTTATCTTTGCCGTCCGATTGTCTGACATCGAGAGCAACAGCGCTTTTGAGCGTTGCCAGAAGCGATTCGTTATCGCTGAAATTTTCACTTCTTATCGGGCGGCTCCACTTTTCCTTTATTTCGTCGAAGCTGTCGTTTCCGATATCGGCCTTTTCACAGGTACCTATGCGCATAAACCATGTCGATTTCGGATCCTTTGAAATACCCTTATAGGTCCATGTAGTCCAGTTAGCACCCTTTTCCGAGTAGCTGTTCAGAGCATAGCCGTAACATTCTCCGGAATTCATTTCGCCGACATAAAGCGGAATATTATATCTCTCTGAATATTTTTCGAGATCCTCTGCGTTGCGGTCGATGTTTTCTTTCGTGTAATCGTAAAGATGCACTTCATACATAACATCGTTCCAGCCGTAGGCGAGGGGATCGGGGAGTCTGTCAAGCCACCATATAGCCTCCATTATCATGATCGTTTCGCTGTCGATTTTTCTGACAGCCTTGTAAAGCCTGTCGTAAAGATTCCACATTTTCTGAAAATAAAGATTTTCATTCATGTCGCAGCAGGGCTCGTTGAGAAGATCATAAGCCGCGACGGTGCTGTTGCCCTTGAAATGTTCGGCGATCTTTTCCCAGAGCTCCACCGTTCTCTTTCTGTATTCTCTGCCCTGTGCGTCGCTTTCGTAAAGGTGACTTCCTTTGACCTTGCCGCTGTGGTGAGCGTCGTTCTGATAGCCCGGCGCTCCGTGAAGGTCGAGAATGACATAAAGCCCTCTTTTTCCGCATTCCTCAACTATCCAATCGAGCCTTGAAAAGTCAGGCTCACCGTTTTCATTGAGTATCCAGTTTCCGTTTTCATCCTGAAAATTGCGGTACCAGAAGGGAACGCGGACGCAGTTCATTCCCGTTGAAGCGATATAATCAAGATCGTCAGCGGTTATCCAGTTATCCATATAAGTGTTGAGCAGCTCTTTTGCGCCGTCTTCGCCGAAGCGGTCAACGAGAATTTCATATATCTCGCTGCCGGCAAGCTCGTTTTCGCTTTTGCCGTCGTCAATCGGGCAGAACCATTCCTCAAATACAAGCCAGCCGCCGAGGTTGACTCCTCTGAGTGAGACCGTCCTGCCGTTCTCGTCGACTATGCAGCTTTTTTCCGTGTGCAGCTTTGAAAGAGACGCCTTTTCTTCGCCGTACGCACAGATCGACAGCGTACCCGAAAGCATTATCAGGCAAAGCAAGAGTGAGATTATTTTTTTGATTTTTCCGTTCATATCAATTCTCCTTTACAGTGATCATCGCCGGCTAAAGCCGTTAT
Organism: Oscillospiraceae bacterium; assembly: GCA_029012445.1. GTDB lineage: Bacteria > Bacillota > Clostridia > Oscillospirales > Acutalibacteraceae > UBA6857. The sequence continues at coordinate 38,588 of JAQXMC010000039.1, read as the reverse complement.
TTTAACGCTGCGTATCTTTCCGCACAGATCCTCACCGTCATATCTTACCTCAACGGGGAGATAATTTTCGGTGTAGCCGCTGATAAAGCCGTCTGAGCTCTTGCTTTCAAACAGAACGCTAACGGTTTTTCCTATCTGTGCCGACATGAATTCGCGGCGTATCTTTTCAGTTTCCTCAATCATTTTCCGACTTCTTTCTTCCTTGACCTTCTTTTCAATCTGAGGGGAAAACGAAGCCGCTTTGGTCCCCGGTCTCAAAGAATATGGGAAAACATGCACCTTTTCAAAACGGATGCTTTTGACAAAATCAAGACTTTCGTTGAAGTCCTCGTCCGTTTCCATGGGGAATCCGACCATAACATCGGTTGTCAGTGTGCAGTCCCGGAAAGTCTTTCTGAGATTGTCGCAAAGCTCCCTGTATTCTTCAGCCGTGTAGTGGCGGTGCATATCTTTAAGGGTTTTGTTGCAGCCGCTCTGAAGTGAAATATGAAATTGAGGGCAGAGCTTTTCGCATTCAGCCAGCCTTTTTATAACATCTTCAGTCAGATGATCGGGCTCAAGCGAGCCGAGACGCACTCTTTTTATCCCCGGAGCGGCGCAGGCGGCTTCAACCGCATCGGGAAAGTTCAGACCGATATCGCTGCCGTAGGAGGAGAGGTTTATTCCCACGAGAACAACCTCGCTGAAGCCCCTTTCGCTGACGGCGTTAAGCTCGGCTTTCAGCTCTTCAAGCGGCTTTGAACGGACTCTGCCTCTTGATGTCGGTATTATGCAGTAGGTGCAGAAACGGTTGCAGCCGTCCTGTATTTTTATTATGGCTCTTGTTCTGTCGTCAAAGGTAGTGATGTCTCCGCCGGAAAAACTTTCGCCGTTCATGTGCTTCGTCACATCGAATAACCTTTTGCCGTTTTTCATATATTCGTCTATTGCGGCAACGATCGAGTCGTTGTTGCGGTTGCCGATCACAATGTCGGCTTCCACAAGACTCTGCGCGTCTTTCGGATAAGCCTGCGGCATACAGCCTGTGAGTATCACGATTGAATCGGGGCGGCTTCGCTTGAACTTTCTGACGGCCTGCCTCGTCTTTTTGTCGGCGGTCGCAGTCACGGTGCAGGAATTGACGATAAAAATATCCGCCTTTTCTCTGTCCTCCGTTATTTCGTAGCCCTGCGCCCTCAGATTTTCGCTCATGGCCTGTGTCTCATATTGGTTGACCTTGCAGCCGAGCGTATAAAAGCATATTTTCATTTATATTCCTCAATTATACAATTTATATATATCGGGAATTTATTATATAACATTTTTTTGCCTGCTTCAATACCTTTGCCAAAATTATGCCGTCGTCGGGACGAATTACTGCGGGAGGCGGCGCATACGAATTAATAGAGAAAATTTAGGAGGTCATTATATGAAAAAAGTTATTTGCTTTATTCTGAGCTTTGCGGTTATTTTGCCGTGCCTTGTCTTTTGCGGGTACGCGGAGAATGCCGGTGAAACGGGGCAGCTGGCAATAAAAGCCAAATCGGCGGTTCTCATGGATGCGTCAACGGGGCAGGTGCTGTATAAATACAACGAAAACGAGAAGCTGCCGCCTGCTTCTGTCACGAAGATAATGTCTCTGCTTCTGATAGCCGAGGCTATCGATAACGGGAAGATAAAGCTCACCGATGAAGTGACAGCGTCGGCTGAAGCCGCGGCGAAGGGCGGCTCTCAGATATGGCTGAAAGAGGGCGAAACGATGAGCGTTGACGAACTGCTGAAAGCGGTTGCGATAGCCAGCGCCAACGACGCCTGCTGCGCTCTCGGCGAATATATCGCGGGCAGTGAGAGCGCCTTTGTCAACATGATGAACGAAAGAGCCAAGGAGCTTGGAATGAACAACACACATTTTGAAAACTGTTCCGGACTTGACGACGACACGACAAATCACCTGACAACGGCTTATGACATAGGTCTTATGTCTGTTGAGCTTTTAAAGCATGAGTTTATCGAAAACTACACAACCGTCTGGATGGATTCCCTGAGAGACGGAGCGACGGAGCTTGTCAACACGAACAGGCTTGTGAGGTTCTATAATGGAACGACGGGAATTAAGACCGGAACAACGAGCAAAGCCGGAAAGTGCCTTTCGGCTTCGGCTAAAAGAGACGGACTTCACCTTGTTGCGGTTGTCATGGGCAGCCAGACGAGCGATGACCGCTTTGAAACGGCGAAAACCCTGCTGAACTACGGATTTGCAAATTATGAGTCTGTCAATCTGACAGCCGATGAAAGTTTGATAACCGATGTCAAGGTCATCAGGGGAGCCGAAGATACCGTGAAGCCCGGTCACGAGGAGTTTAAAAGCGTCACGCTTAAAAAAGGCGACAAGGATAAAATATCGGCCGAGATAAATCTATCGACCGACGCAGAGGCTCCGATTGAAAATGGTCAGACGCTCGGAAGTATAAATTTTGTGCTTAACGGGGAAATTATAAGCAAATGCCGTTTGTTCTCTCCGCAGCAGATCAAGCGCACGACATATGCCGATGTGATAAAAGCAATGCTCAGGTCTCTTACACACAAAAAATAATGGATTTTTTAGCATTTTACACAATGAAAATATATTAAATCATCATATTGTTTATTGACAAACAACATAAAACATATTAGAATACTTACTAATCAAATAAGGATAGACAAATCGGAGGCAAACACAATGTCAGTTAAACTTATTGATAAATATGTTAAGGATTTCGTCAGCGACAGCGAGATAGCGTCCTTCGGCGACAAGGTTGCCCGGGCGGATGAAAAGCTGAGAAATAAATCGGGCGAGGGCAGCGACTTTCTGGGCTGGATAGACCTTCCCGTGAACTATGATAAAGATGAATTTGTCAGAATAAAGAAGGCGGCCGAAAAGATAAGAAGCGATTCCGATGTTCTCATTGTTATTGGCATCGGCGGCTCATATCTCGGTGCGAGAGCGGTTATCGAATTTATAAAGTCGCAGAACTTCAACGATCTGCGAAAGGACGCGCCCGCTATCTATTTTTCGGGCAACACAATAAGCCCGTCGTCTCTGAGCGAGCTTATCGAGATCTGCGACGGAAAGGATTTTTCCGTCAATGTCATCTCGAAGTCGGGAACGACAACGGAGCCGGCGGTCGCATTCAGAATTTTCAAGGAAATGCTTGAGAAAAAATACGGCAAGGCCGAAGCCGCAAAGAGAATATATGTCACGACCGACAGAGCAAAGGGAACGCTCAAGGAGCTTTCCGACAAGGAGGGCTATGAGTCATTCGTTGTGCCCGACGATGTCGGCGGCCGATATTCCGTTCTCACGGCTGTCGGACTTCTCCCGATCGCCGTTTCCGGCGTTGATATCGACGCTCTCATGTCAGGCGCTCAGAAAGCAAGAGAAGAGCTTTGCGATGTCGATCTTGAGAAAAACGATTGTTACAGATATGCGGCAATAAGAAACGCGCTTTATTCAAAGGGCAAAAAGATTGAAATGTTTATCAGCTATGAGCCGTGCTTCACAATGATGAACGAGTGGCTCAAACAACTCTTTGGCGAGAGCGAGGGAAAAGATAATAAGGGCATTTTCCCGGCGTCGGCTGTTTTCTCAACCGATCTTCACTCTCTCGGCCAGTATATCCAGCAGGGCGAAAGATTGATGTTTGAGACAGTTATGGTCTTTACAAAGCCAAAAAAAGAGGTTATAATAGGTGAGGAAGAGGGAAACCCCGACGGACTTAATTTCCTCGCCGGAAAGACGCTTGATTTTGTCAACAAAAAGGCTTTTGAGGGAACGGTTATCGCTCACTGCGACGGCGGCGTACCGAACATTATTCTGGAAATTCCCGAAATGAATGAATTTGAGCTCGGCTATCTCATTTATTTCTTTGAGAAAGCCTGCGCAATATCCGGCTATGTTCTCGGAGTAAATCCTTTCAATCAGCCGGGAGTTGAGGCGTATAAGAAAAATATGTTCGCTCTGCTCGGAAAGCCGGGCTATGAGCAGCAGAGGGCGGAGCTTGAAAAGAGAATATCAGAGTAACGCGGAATTTTAAATCACGGTTATAAGCCGAAAGGCAATTTATATAACAGGAGGAACAAATATGATTACCATCATTTTAGGACACAAGGGCTCAGGCAAAACAAAAAAGCTCATCGAGCTCGTTAAGGCTGCTATCGACAATACAAAGGGCAATGTTGTGTGCATTGAAAAGGGTACAAAGCTGACTACCGATGTCAACTACCGCGCCAGACTTATTTCGACCGACAGCTACGAGGTCAAGGGCTATCCCGCTTTTTACGGCTTCCTTGCGGGTGTTTGCGCGGGCGATCACGATATAACGGACATACTTGTTGACGCAACGCTCAGAATCGGCGGAAGAAATTATGAGGAGCTTGCGAGCTTCCTTGAAAAGGTCTATGAGCTTTCCGAAGTCAACGAAAAGCATTTTGTGTTCACGATTTCGGCCGACAAAGCCGAGCTTCCGGCGGAGATATTCAATTTCTGCAAGGTCGTTGAATAAAATTATAAGCGATAGGCGCAATATTGCTCCGCGGCCCGAAAGGTCCGCGGAGCTTTCTTTCATTTTGCCGGAAACTGCGCTTAAAAAATAAGATTCGCCCCGTAGCTTTTGCCGCGGGGCGATAAATGTTTTTCAGTCTATCTCGACTGAAATTTTGCAGTTGTTGCGGTTAGCCGTTGCCCGCATAACCGATCTTATAGCCTTGGCGATGCGGCCCTGCTTGCCGATAACTCTACCCATGTCGTCCTCGGCAACATGAAGATGATAAACCGTGACGCCCTCGTCGTTGACCTCGTCAACATCAACGCGGACATCTTCGGGCTTTTCGACTAAACCCTTGGCTATTGCTATAAGCAGATCTTTCAAGTTCGTATCCTCCTGAAAAATTACTTAACGATGTCGCACTTCTTTAAAAGGACCTTAACGGTTTCTGTGGGCTGCGCACCGTTAGCGAGCCATTTCTGAGCCTTTTCGGCGTCGATTTTGATATCGACAGGCTCCTTCATGGGATCATAGTAACCGATTTCTTCAATGAAACGGCCGTCGCGCGGATATCTTGAATCTGCGACTACTACACGATAGAAAGGTGCTCTCTTTGCGCCCATACGGCGAAGTCTGATTTTTACTGCCATTTTTGTTACCTCCAAAAATTATATCTTTGTTTATTATATTTTACACGCTGTTTTTCTGTTTGCTTTGCGTGTTTATCACATACCGAAGCCGCCCATGCCGTTCATGCCGCCCATGTTCATCGGGGGCATTCTTCTGCGGCGTTTTTTGCTGCCCTTTCCGCCGTTCATCTGCTTGAACATTTTCTGCATCTGACGATACTGCGAGAGCAGCTTATTTATATCCTCGACCTGCATTCCGCAGCCGGCCGCAATCCTGCGCTTTCTTGACGGATTTATAATGTCCGGCTTTTCTCTCTCTTTCGGCGTCATTGATAAGATGATGGCTTCCATTCTGTCAAACTGCTTTTCGTCGATGTCGATATCGTTTATTTTTCTTCCGATTCCCGGAATCATCGCCAGCATATCCTTCAGGTTGCCCATTTTTCTTATCTGGTGAAACTGATCGAGAAGATCGTTCAGATCGAATTTATTCTTTTTGAGCTTTTCTTCAAGCTGTTTTGCTTTCTTTTCGTCAAGTTCGTTTTCGGCTTTTTCGATCAGCGAGAGCATATCGCCCATGCCGAGTATTCTCGAAGCCATTCTGTCGGGGTGGAAAACATCGAGATCCTCGAGCTTTTCACCGGTGCCGATGAACTTAATCGGCTTCCCCGTGACGGCTCTGGCCGAAAGCGCCGCGCCGCCTCTTGTGTCGCCGTCAAGCTTGGTGAGAATAAGACCGTCGATACCGAGAGCCTCATTGAATGAGGAAGCGACATTGACTGCGTCCTGACCGGTCATAGAATCGACAACGAGCAGAATTTCATGCGGATGAACCCTGGCTTTTATATTTTTAAGCTCGTTCATCAGCTCTTCATCGACATGAAGCCGTCCAGCCGTGTCGAGGAAAACATAGTCATAGCCGTGATCCTTGGCGTGTCTGACGGCCTGTTCGGCTATCTCGACCGGATCCGTCTGGCCCATCTCGAAAACGGGAACGCCGGCTTTTTCACCGATTACCTGCAGCTGCTTGATAGCCGCCGGTCTGTAAATATCGCAGGCGACGAGAAGAGGCCTGTGGCCCTGGTTTTTGAGCATCAATGCCAGCTTTGCGCTGTGAGTCGTCTTACCTGAACCCTGAAGACCGCACATCATGACGATTGTCGGCGGGTGATTGGCGACCGCAAGTCTCGATTTTGTTCCGCCCATAAGGTTAGTCAGCTCTTCGTTGACTATTTTGATGACCATTTGCGACGGCGTGAGACTTTCCATGACCTTTTCACCGACAGCTCTTTCAGTGACGGTTTTCGTGAAGTCTCTTGCTACCTTATAGTTGACATCGGCCTCGAGGAGCGCCAGCCGCACCTCGCGCATAGCCTCCTTGACATCCGATTCGGTGAGAGAGCCCTTGCTTCTCAGCTTTTTAAAGGCAGCTTCAAGCTTGTCTGAAAGACCTTCAAATGCCACTTAAATCAATCCTTTACTTATTCTTTCATCATCATGGCAAGGGTTTTGATCCTCGCCACCGCGTCGTTTATATCTCTTGAAAGTACGCTTTTGAGATTTATCTGATTTATGGTTTCGGCGAGATTGACGATCTCGTCAACGCTTTTTTTCATTTCGGTGAAGCGGCGGCAGTGACCGAGCTTTTTCTCCATATCGAAAAGCTGGGCCTCGGCTCTTTTGATGGAGTCTCTGACGCCCTGGCGGGTTATGCCTTCGTTTTCAGCGATCTCAGAGAGAGACAGATCGTCGTTATAGTAATATTCAAGAAAATCGCGCTGTTTTTGAGTCAGCATTTCGCCGTATATATCAAGAAGCATTATAACATCAAGATTTTTAGCCAACGGTCTCCCTCCAAATCGGTGTGTAAAGATTTTTTGCTTTACAGCTGACGATTATACATGAAGGGCAGGCGCTTGTCAAGGGGAAAAACAAAAAATTTAGTCTTATGTTCTCCACAAATAACTCTTATATTGTTGACTTTGAATTATTTATTTGCTATACTGTCATAAGCAAGGGCATCATCTGCTTTGGCGGAGATTTCGCCTAAGCGGATAATTTGAACGGAACGGAGATGCAAACAATGAAAAGAATCAAGACTATCGAAACTCGCGACCTTTGCAAAAGCGCCGAAAAGGGCGGCTGCGGCGAGTGCCAGACCTCATGCCAGTCTGCGTGCAAGACCAGCTGCGGCGTTGCAAATCAGAAGTGCGAGAACAAGAATAAGTGAAAATTCCGCAAATAAAGCTGCCGTCTGAAACAGGCGGCGCTTTTTGCTTTAAGAAAGAAACGATGGGAGGACCGCTATGGTTCATCAATATAAAATGAACGGCTACAATATCGTTCTGGATTCATGCTCCGGCTCAATCCACTCTGTCGACGATGTTGCCTATGATGTTATTGCGATGTACGGGGAACACACTGCTGAGGAAACCGTGAAAGCCGTTTGCGAAAAATATGCCGACAGGGAGGATGTGACCGAGGACGATGTCAGGGAGTGTCTCGAAGATGTCGAGACGCTTGTCAGAGCCGGAAAGCTTTACAGTCCGGACACTTTTTCAGATATTGCCGGAACATTCAAGGAGCGGTCGGGCGATGTTGTCAAGGCGCTGTGTCTCCATGTCGCTCACACCTGCAATCTCAACTGCGCCTATTGCTTCGCAAGTCAGGGCAAATATCACGGCGAAAGAGCGCTAATGAGCTTTGAGGTCGGAAAGCAGGCTCTTGATTATCTTATGGATCATTCGGGCAGCCGGAAAAATCTCGAGGTCGACTTTTTCGGCGGCGAACCGCTGATGAACTGGGATGTCGTCAAGCGTCTTGTTCAATATGCGAGAAGCGTTGAAAAGGAAAGAAACAAGAATTTCCGCTTCACGCTGACGACCAACGGCGTACTTATCGACGACGATGTTATTGATTTTGCAAACAAAGAGATGAGCAATGTCGTTTTGTCTCTTGACGGCAGAAAGGAAATAAACGACCGCACACGGGTCGATTATTCGGGAAAAGGAAGCTATGACAGAATAGTGCCGAAGTTTCAGAAGCTCGTCAAAGCGAGAAACGGCAGGGATTATTATATGCGCGGCACCTTCACTCACGCTAATCCCGACTTCACCAAAGATGTTTTTCACATGGCGGATCTCGGCTTCACGCAGCTGAGCATGGAGCCGGTCGTTTGCAGTCAGGACGATCCCGCCGCCCTGACAAAAGAGGATATCGAGACAGTCAAAGAGCAATATGAGATACTGGCAAAAGAAATGCTCCGCCGCGAGAGGGACGGAAAGCCCATCACTTTCTATCACTATATGCTCGACCTGACGGGTGGCCCCTGCATTTATAAGCGGATTTCGGGCTGCGGCTCGGGAACGGAATATATGGCTGTCACCCCATGGGGCGACCTTTACCCCTGCCACCAGTTTGTCGGCGATGAAAAATTCAAGCTCGGCGATGTCTGGAACGGAGTGACAAACAAGGCTCTGCGAGAGGATTTTCGCTCCTGCAATGTCTATGCGAGAAAGGAGTGCGCCGACTGCTGGGCGAAGCTCTATTGCTCGGGCGGCTGCGCAGCGAACGCCTATCACGCAACCGGCAGCATAAAGGGCGTTTATGAGTCGGGCTGCGAGCTGTTTAAAAAGAGAATTGAGTGCGCCGTTATGATGAAGGTCGCGGAGGCCGAAAGCTGATGCGTACACCGATAGCGGACTTTATTCGGCGATACGAAAAAAGCGGCGCGGTGCGATTTCATATGCCCGGCCACAAGGGGAAAAGCTTTATCGGCTGCGAGCCGTCCGACATCACCGAGATAGAGGGAGCGGACTTTCTTTATAACCCCGGCGGAATTATCGCCGAAAGCGAGGCGAATGCGGCGCAGCTGTTCGGAGCGCAGAAAACCTGTTATTCGACCGAGGGCTCAAGTCAGTGCATAAGAGCCATGCTCTATCTTGCGCTGACGGAAAAACACGACAACAGACCGCCGGTCGTCGTTGCGGCGAGAAATGTCCACAAGGCTTATATATATGCGGCAGCAATGCTCGATATTGAAACCGAATGGCTTTTCCCGAAAGAGACAAATTCACTCTGCAGCTGCGAAATATCAGCCGGGCAGCTTGAGACAAAGCTTGAAAGCCTTTCTGCGCCGCCGGCAGCGGTCTATGTCACCGGCGTTGATTATCTCGGCGGAATGGCCGACATAGCTTCTCTGGCTGAGGTCTGTCACCGACACGACACCATACTGATTGTCGATAACGCCCACGGAGCGTATCTGCATTTCCTGCCTGAATCGCTTCATCCGCTTGACATGGGAGCCGATATTTGCTGCGATTCCGCTCACAAGACTTTCCCGGTGCTGACAGGCGGGGCGTATCTTCATATAAGCAAAAGGCTGCCCGAAAGCTATTGCGAAAACGCCAAAGCCGCCATGGAGCTTTTCGGCTCAACCAGTCCGTCATATTTAATAATGGAGTCGCTCGATCTTTGCAATCTCTATCTTTCACAGGGATATTCCGACAGGCTGAAAAGGTGCGCCGAACAGACAGAATCAGTCAGACAAAGACTGAAAGAAAACGGCTGGGAAACAGAAAAAAGCGATCCTCTGAGGCTGACGGTCAGAGCGCCGCGCTCAATGACCGGATATGATATTGCCGGGCTTCTCAGAAAAAGCGGGATTGAGTGCGAATACGCCGACAGAGCGTTCACCGTTTTGATGGCAACGCCGGAAAACAGCCCTTCCGACTTTGAAAGGCTTTTATCGGCCCTTGGCGTGAACCGCCTTGAATATGATGAGCCTGCTGCTTTGCCGTCTGCCGGAGCTGAGCGCGCGATTTCGGTCCGCGAAGCATTTTTCAGACCTAAGGAAACGGTCAGCGCCGACTCTGCGCTCGGCAGAATATGCGCGGCGCCCGCCGTGTCATGTCCGCCGGCTGTTCCGATAGCGGTTTCGGGTGAGATAATAGGGGAAGAAGCCCTGAGTCTTTTCAGATATTACGGAATAGAAAAAGTCGATGTGGTTAAATAAATCCGATCTGCGGTTTTCGCCTGATTGAAGGCGTCTGCCGCAGATATTTTTTGCTCTGTTTTATGAAGATAAAAATCATATCCCAGAATAAAACCAGACTGACACTTCAGATAAAAACGGGATAGAAAACATCGGCCGCCGTAAGGAAAACTGCCTGCTTTTTGCGACGGTTGTCTGTTATCCTTGCTTTTTCACACAGCTATTGACAGGCGTTTTCAGCTGTGTATAATAAATGTTGCGTATTGAAATTTACGCATCGAAACGACAGACGCCGATCGGAGGGAGAGCCTTGGCTTTTGAGAATATCAGACCAGCAAACGAAAGCGACCTTTCAAGAATAGCGGAAATATTCGTGTTCAATAACAGAGTCAATTATTTTCCGATATTCAAAGACGAGAGCTTTTCTTTTTCAGAGCTTCAGGTCAGAACGGTGCTTGAGCGTTTTCCGGATATCATCGGCAGTCCGGAAAACACTTATGTCTATGACGACGGAGTGATAAAGGGCTTCACGGTCGTTTCGGATAAAGAAATAACAAAGCTTTATGTCGACACATTTTTTCAAAGCAGGGGAATAGGAGGCGTTCTTATTTCCTTTGCCAAGAAAGTATTGCAGGCGGAAAGGCTTTGGGTGCTCGAAAAAAATATCAAAGCAATAAAATTTTATGAAAGCCACGGCTTTATCAAAAGCGGCGGACGAAAGCCCGAAGACGGCACGGACGAGTGGCTGACCGAAATGAGAAAGGAGAGTAAAAATGCTTAACATCAGAAATCTGACCAAAATCTACGGCGACAAAAAAGCGGTCGATGATTTGTCGCTTCATATTGCTCCGGGGGAGATTTACGGTTTCATCGGTCACAACGGAGCCGGAAAGACGACCACACTCAAGTGCGTTGTCGGAATATTGCAGTTTGATCGGGGCGAGATCGAGGTCAACGGAATATCCGTCAGAAATGATCCGCTCAGCTGCAAGAAAATGATTGCATATATTCCCGACAATCCCGATCTTTATGATTACATGACCGGAATACAGTATCTTAATTTCATCGCCGATGTTTTCGGCGTCGGAGCGCAGGAAAGACAGGAAAAAATATCGAAATATGCCGATATGTTCGAGCTGACCGGCGATCTTGGCCAGGCGATATCGTCATATTCACACGGAATGAAGCAGAAGCTTGCCATAATTTCCGCGTGGATACACGATCCGAAGCTTATCATTATGGATGAGCCGTTCGTCGGACTTGATCCCAAAGCTTCGCATCTTCTTAAAGGTATGATGAGAGAGGTCTGCGACAAGGGAGGAGCGATATTCTTTTCAACTCATGTTCTTGAAGTGGCCGAAAAGCTTTGCGACAAGGTTGCGATAATCAAGAGCGGAAAGCTTATCCGTTCCGGCACTATGGAGGATGTCAGAGGGGACGACAGCCTCGAAGAGGTATTCCTTGAGCTGGAGGGAGAATAATGTTAAAGCTACTTATCAAAAAGCAGTTATTTGATCTGAACAGAGGCTTCTTTCAGGACAGAAAAACAGGAAAGCTCCGCTCCAGGACCGCCAGCATAACGCTTATCGTCCTCTATGCGTTGCTCGTCGTTGTTGCGATAGGCGGAATCTTCGCTTATATGGCTTATGCCGTCTGCGCGCCGCTTGTCGCCGCAAATATGGGTTGGCTGTATTTCTCCGTGATGAGTCTCATGGCGATAGCTCTGGGCGTTTTCGGCAGTGTGTTCAACACCTTTTCCGGGCTTTATCAGGCCAAGGATAACGATCTTTTGCTTTCGATGCCTATTCCCGTGAGGTACATTTTGGTTTCGAGGCTTCTCGGAGTTTATCTGATGGGCCTTATGTTTTCGGCGCTGGTCATGGTTCCGGCGGTCATAGTTTATTTTGTCACTGCCGATTTCAGGCTTCCGGCGGTTTTCGGCTCTGTGATTCTTATTGCGGCTGTCTCGGTCGTCGTGCTTATGCTGTCATGCGCGCTCGGCTGGGTTGTGGCAAAAATAAACAATAAGCTCAGGAATAAGAGTCTGATAACGGTGATAGTTTCGCTTGCTTTTCTCGGACTTTACTATGTCGCTTATTTCAAAGCTAACGAGCTTCTTCAAAGCCTTATCGCCAACGCCGCAACAGTCGGATCAAAGATAAAAGCTTCGGCGTACCCGTTATATATGATCGGCAGAGTCGGCGAGGGCGACGCTGTTTCGGTCCTTGTCACTGTTGCCGCGGCAGCCGCATTGCTGGCCGTCACCTATCTGATTCTTTCAAAAAGCTTTCTGAGGATCGCGACCGGAGGCTCCGGAGCAGCTAAAAGGTCATATAAGAAAAAGTCCGCCAAGGCCAAAGGAGTCAACACGGCTCTGCTTCGGCGAGAAGCGATTCATCTTGTTTCAAGCCCGGTATATATGCTCAACTGCTCGCTCGGAACGCTGCTTATAGTTGCGGCGGCGGTGGCGGTGCTGATAAAGGGCGCGTGGCTGTCGGAAACGATGACTGCTATGCTTTCGGATTTTTCCGGCTATATTCCGCTTGCCGTCTGCGCCATGCTGTGCCTGCTTGCGTCAATGAACGATATAACCGCTCCGTCTGTTTCGCTTGAGGGCAAAAGCATCTGGCTCGTTCAGTCGCTCCCTGTGACCTCGTGGCAGGCACTTCGCGCAAAGCTCGGACTTCATATAATTCTGACAGCGATTCCGACCGTCATCTGCGGAATCTGCACCTGTGCGGTTTTACGGATGGATCCCGCCACATCGCTTCTCGTCATGATAATGCCGTTGATCTATATAGTTTTTTATGCTGCTCTCGGACTTGTAATCAACCTGAAAATGCCCAACCTCAACTGGACGAGCGAAGTCGTTGCCGTTAAACAGAGCATGGGCGTTCTGATTGCGCTTTTTACCGGCTGGTTCTATATACTCGTTCTCGGCGGCGGATTCTATCTGCTTCGCAATATTTTATCCGCCAATGCTTTTTTGGCTGCGTCCGCTGCGCTGACCGCTGTTCTTTCGGCGGTCATAATAAGGTGGCTGAAGACCGCAGGCTCAAGAATATTTGAAAGACTTTAAAAATTTTCATAAAAATTGCGCCGTGCTGCTTTTGTTTCCCGGCGCAGTTTTTTCGCCTAATAAAGCACAGTCTGATATTATCATAATAGGATTAAAACGGAGCTCAGTTATTAAATAATTCCGATATAATAGCTTTGTTATATTTTCCTTGTTTTTACTGCTTTTTCGTCAGACTTCCGGTTTGACGGAAAGCTTTTTGTTTTCCTGCGCCGCCGCTGAGGCGATACTGAACTTGAGCCGTGTGTCGGTATGATAAAAATAAATCTTTCCGTTTTAAGGAAAATTCTTCTTAGGGGTTGTATTTCACTTGATTTTAGTATAATATATACAACGGTTATGCAATTTTTCGATAATTTTTGAACTTTTTTTGGAGGTTTTTATGAAATATTCACTTACCAAAGCTCAAGCTAAAGAGCTTATCGAATCCAAGCTTTCGCACTATTACGGCGTATCGACTGCGGAAGCGACAGATGAACAGTTTTATAAAGCCGTCGCACTTATCGTCAGAGAAATGATGCATGACGGCAGCAGAGAGTTTAAAAAGCTTGCTCTCGACAAGGGCGCCAAGAAGATATACTATTTAAGCATGGAATTTCTTATGGGCCGTTCGCTGAAAAACAATCTGTATAATCTCAACCTGACTTCCACATTTGAAAAGGCTCTCAAGGATTTCGGAATAAAGCTTGAGAAGCTCTATGAACAGGAACCCGACGCAGGTCTCGGCAACGGCGGCCTCGGCCGTCTTGCGGCGTGCTATCTCGACGCTCTCGCTTCGCAGGGCTATCAGGGAATGGGATATTCTATTTTATATGAATACGGTATCTTCAAGCAGAAGCTGGTTGACGGCTGGCAGACTGAACTGCCCGATTTCTGGCTTCCGGGCGGAGAGGTCTGGCTTGTCAGACGAGACAAGGATAAGGTCGATGTTCTTTTCAACGGCTATGTCGAGGATTCATGGGATAATCAGTACCATTATGTCGAGCAGAAGAACGCTACCGTAATTACAGCCGTGCCTTATGATATGTTTGTCAGCGGCAAGGACGGCAAGGCCACAAGCATATTAAGACTCTGGAAAGCTCAGGCTCCCGGCCTTGACATGAGCCTTTTCGATCAGGGGCAGTATATGAGAGCTATGGAGCAGAACGCAATGGCCGAGGTCATAAGCAAGGTTCTCTATCCCTCCGACAATCACCCCGAGGGAAAGTCTCTGCGCCTGAAGCAGCAGTATTTTCTTGTTTCCGCTTCGGTTCAGGATATAATCCACCGCCATCTCCGCCATTACGGCACTATGGATAATTTCGCCGAAAAGAACGCAATACACATCAACGACACACATCCGACTCTCTCTATTCTGGAGCTTATGCGTATTCTGCTTGACGAGTGCGGCTACGGCTGGGACGACGCATGGAACATTGTCACGAAATCCTGCGCATATACGAACCACACGGTCATGAAAGAGGCTCTTGAATGTTGGAACGAGGAGCTGTTCAGAACGCTTCTTCCGCGAGTCTATCAGATAGCCAAAGAGGTCGATAACCGTTACCGCGCTCATATCTGGGCGGTCACCGGCGACGCGGGAAAGGTCGAGAGAATGGCTGTCATATCCAACGGTGTTGTCAGAATGGCGAATCTCTGCGTTGCCGCCTGCCAGAGCGTCAACGGCGTTTCAGCTCTCCACTCACAGATACTTAAAGACGATCTTTTCAACGATTACTATCAGCTCACACCCGAAAAATTCAAAAATGTTACGAACGGCATTGCTCACAGACGCTGGCTTTGCCAGTCAAATCCGCTTCTGACATCATATATCGACAAGCTGATAGGTCCGGGCTTTGTCTATGAGGCCTGCGAGCTTGAAAAGCTCAGAAAGTTTGCCGATGACAAACAGGTGCTTGACGAGATAGGAAAAATCAAGCTTCAGAACAAGAAGAACTTTGCCGAATATGTTAAAAGTACGACCGGCGTTGAGCTTGACCCGAATTCGATCTTCGATGTTCAGGCCAAGAGGCTCCACGAATATAAGCGCCAGCATCTCAATGCGCTGAATATAGTCGCAAAATATCTTGAGATCAAAGAAAATCCCAACGGCGACTATGTTCCTCACACCTATATTTTCGCTGCGAAGGCTGCTTCCGGCTACTTCATGGCCAAGAAAATTATCAGCTTTATCTGCGCTCTCGGAAAAATGATAAACAACGATCCCGACATGAAAGGCAGACTCAAGGTCATCTATCTTGAGGATTATAATGTCACTATGGCCGAAAGACTCATGCCGGCCGCCGATATCAGCGAACAGATTTCGCTTGCCGGAACGGAGGCCAGCGGAACAGGCAACATGAAGCTGATGATAAACGGCGCCATAACTCTCGGCACTCTTGACGGCGCCAATGTCGAGATACACGAGGCTGTCGGCGACGACAATATCGTTCTCTTCGGAATGAGAACGCCCGAGGTCAACGAGCTCAAGAGAAACGGCTACACGCCGATGAATTACTATATCAACAATCCCGAGCTTAAAAAGGTCATTGACTTTATCCAGAGGGGCATAAACGGCGTTCAGTTCCCCGAGATAGCAAACACTATAATCCATAACGATCCATATATGGTGCTTGCCGATTTTGCGGATTACAGAAACGCGCAGAAGAAGATCGACGAAATATACCGCGACAAGGATAGACTCAACAGAATGTCCCTGCTGAATATTGCGGGAGCGGGCCGTTTTTCAGCCGACAGAGCCATAAATGAATACGCCCGTGACATATGGCACGCTGATAAAGTCATAAAATAAAGCAGAAATCAAAACGGATATTCACCGAACGAATATAACCGGGAGAAGAAAAAACGCTGTCCGGCGCTGATGTGAAAAACGGCGGGCAGCGTTAAGGTCTTCTCCCTTTTGTTTGTTAATAAAATTTAATAGTTAAACCCCAATATAAAAAATTTGGCATCAGTATAGAATTTCTATACCAAATGACATAAAAATAACAATTTATATACTGCATATTTCACAAAACTAATCAGTATTTTATAAAAAATTTCTCAAAAGGTTGCAATTTAATGAACTCTATTGTATAATATTGCGAAGTATTATTAGTTTTTATAATTAGACGAATATTATTATTTGAGGTGTTTGAAGGACTATGGATTCTAAAACTTTAGGCTACATACTCAAGCGTATCGCTCTTGCAGTGCTGACCGTTTGGGTTGTTATCACTATCACATTCTTTGTCATGCACGCAGTACCGGGCGGACCGTTTATGAGTGAAAAAGCCATATCCGGTGCGGCGAAGGCTGCTCTTGAAGCTAAATACGGACTTGATAAGCCGCTGTTTCAGCAGTATCTCACTTATCTGAAGGATATAGTAACCAAGTTTGATTTCGGCCCGTCTCTCAAACAGAGAGGCCGCCAGGTCACAACGATAATTCTGGACGGTTTAAAGGTTTCGGTCAAGCTCGGCTTGATTGCGGCGTTCACCGCCCTCATCACCGGCGTTGTTCTCGGTGCTGTTGCGGCTTTGAGAAGAAACAAGATCATCGACAGAGTTATTATGGTCATCACGACTGCATTTGTTTCAATGCCGTCGTTCATAATGGGCTCGCTGCTGTTGATAATTTTTGCGATAAAGTTCCATATCCTTCCGGCTAACGGCTCGACAACAAAGGGACTGATATTGCCTGTCATAACTCTTGCGCTTTATCCCATGGCCTATATCACACGACTGACGAGGTCGTCTATGCTTGATGTTCTCGGTCAGGACTATATCCGCACGGCAAAAGCCAAGGGCGTGTCGGGCAAGAATATCATTTTCCGTCATGCGCTCAAAAACTCCCTTATTCCGGTCATAACATATTTCGGCCCTATGCTCGCTTATATTGTAACAGGCTCTCTTGTCGTTGAGCAGATATTTGCCGTACCGGGTATCGGCAGAGATTTCGTCACGAGTATAACGGGCAGAGATTATCCGCTTATCATGGGTACAACGATAGTTCTTGCGACTCTGATAGTTGTGATGAACCTCGTGGGCGATATACTTTATAAGGTTATCGACCCGAGAATAAATCTGGAATAAAGCGGAGGAGGTTAAAAAAATGAAAAAAATGCCTTTCAGTATGCATGTGGATCTTGATCAGTTCATTCCCGCTACGGAAGAAGAAAAAGCATATATGGTTCAGATGCGTCCGTCATCGACCTTCTTCAAGGACGGCGTCAAGCGTCTGTTTAAAAATAAGATTGCGGCGATCAGCCTTATTGTCATCGTTGTCATAACGCTTTCATCAATATTTATACCGCTGTTCTGGCCTTATGATTACGGCACCCAGCTCGGCATCTCTCCGGGAAAACCCGTTGACGCTTCATACGCCAATCTGGCTCCGTTTCAATACGGTGAGACCGAGCAGGAAAGAATAAACAACGGCGAAAAAATATTTCCCCACATTTTCGGCACCGACCAGGCCGGCCGTGACTACTTCATCAGAGTTGTCTACGGAACGAGAATCTCTCTTGCCGTCGGATTTTTTGCCAGCATAATAGTCCTGATTATAGGTATGCTTATCGGCTCTGTTGCGGGCTATTTCGGTGGCAAAGTCGATTTGTGGATAATGAGATTTGTCGATATAATCTATTCTCTTCCCGATATGCTTATGGTTATTCTTTTAGCTTCTGTCATGAAGCAGACGCTTAACCCGATCATAGAAGGAACCGTGCTGGCCAGAATCGGCAGCAATATCATCAGCTTGTTCATTGTTTTCGCACTATTATATTGGGTATCAATGGCCAGACTTATCAGAGGTCAGATTCTTTCACTGCGCGAGCAGGAATATGTTCTTGCGGCTCAGGCAACGGGCGCAAAGGGCGGCTGGATAATCAGAAAGCATCTTATGCCTAACTGCATAAGCGTTGTCATTATTTCAACGGCTCTTCAGATCCCGAACGCAATTTTCACAGAAAGCTATCTTTCGTTCTTAGGTCTCGGCGTTAACGCTCCGATGCCCTCACTGGGTTCACTTGCTTCCGACGCGCTTAACGGTATCAATTCCTATCCTTACAGACTGGTTATTCCCGCTATCGTTATTTCGCTGATAGTTCTGTCTCTGAATCTTTTCGGCGACGGACTTCGTGACGCATTTGATCCTAAGCTGAACGCATAAGGAGGAATATTAAATGTCACTTTTGGAAGTCAAAGATCTTCATACCTCATTTTTCACCGACGCCGGCGAGGTCAAAGCCGTCAACGGCGTTTCGTTCAACTTAGACAGAGGCAAGGTTTTGGGAATAGTCGGCGAATCCGGCTCGGGCAAGTCGGTCACCGCTTATTCAATAATGCAAATACTTTCAGGCACGGGTAAGATCGTGTCAGGCTCGATAAAGCTCGACGGGCAGGAGCTTGTCGGGGCAGGCGAGAAGGTCATGAAAAATATCAGAGGCAACAAGATCTCGATAATTTTTCAGGATCCCATGACATCGCTGAATCCGACCTACACCATCGGTCACCAGCTCATAGAAGCGATCGTGCTTCATACCGACAGAAACAAGAAACAGGCTTATGACAGAGCTGTCGAGATGCTGAAGCTTGTCAATGTCAACGAGCCCGAAAAGAGAATGAAGCAATATCCGTTCGAGTTTTCGGGCGGTATGCGCCAGCGTGTTATGATAGCTATGGCGCTTGCCTGCGAGCCGGATATTCTTATTGCCGACGAGCCGACAACGGCGCTTGATGTTACTATCCAGGCTCAGATACTCGAGCTTATGGCGTCGCTTCAGAAAGAACTCGGAATGGCTATCATAATGATAACGCATGACCTGGGCGTTGTGGCTCAGATGTGCGACGAAGTCATCGTTATGTACGCCGGCTCTATCTGCGAACAGGGAACTGCAGACGAGATATTCTATGATCCCTGCCACGAATACACAAAGGGGCTTATGCGCTCAATTCCCACCACCACGACGGCGGGAACAAAGCTTCACCCGATCACCGGAACGCCGATAGATCTTCTCAATATGCCCGAAGGCTGTCCGTTCGCGCCGAGGTGCGACTCAGCTATGAAAATATGTATTCATCAAAGAGCGGAGAGAATGCAGCTGAGCGACACACACTTCACCACCTGCTGGATGAATGTCAAAAAGCAGCTTGAAGAAGAACGCGATAACGGCAGGGCGGAAGCCGCCGTTTCAGAAGAAAGGGGTTAAACGCGATGAGTGAAAATACGAATAACACCCCGCTTGTCCAAGTCAAGGATCTCAAAGAATATTTCAATATAAACATGGGCCTTTTCAAATCAAAGCCCTTAAAGGCAGTTGACGGCGTTTCATTCGATATCAAGAAGGGCGAGACGCTCGGTCTCGTCGGCGAATCCGGCTGCGGAAAAACCACCGTCGGCCGAACTATTCTCCGGCTTTATGAGCCGACGGGCGGCGAAATATATTATAAAGGCAAAAAGATAGAGAGCAAAGCGGATATCAGGGAGTTCAGAAAGGAAGCCACAATGGTTTTCCAGGATCCTTATTCGTCTCTGAATCCCAGAATGACGGTTTCGGATATTATCGGCGAGCCTCTTGATGTTCACAAGCTCTATTCAAACAAGAAAGAGCGTGAAGAGAGAATACTTGAGCTGATGAACTGCGTCGGACTCAACAGTGAACACGCTTCAAGATACGCCCATGAATTTTCCGGCGGTCAGAGACAGCGTATCGGTATTGCCCGCGCTCTGGCGGTAAATCCATCGTTCATTGTCTGCGACGAGCCGGTTTCGGCGCTTGATGTTTCAATTCAGGCTCAGGTCATCAATATGTTCGATGAGCTTCAGGATACTCTCGGACTGACATATCTGTTCATCGCCCACGATATTCTTGTCGTCAGACACATCAGCGACCGCATAGCTGTCATGTATCTCGGCAAAATGGTCGAGCTTGCCGATGCGGCGGAGATTTATGAACATCCTCTTCACCCTTATTCAAAGGCGCTCATGTCCGCAGTTCCGATGCCTGATCCGAAAGTAGCCAGAGCCAACAAGAGAATAACGCTTTCTGGCGATATTCCGAGTCCGCTCAATGCTCCGTCGGGCTGTCCGTTCAGGACCAGATGCCCTTATGCAACGGATAAGTGCGCGGAAACAATGCCGGAATTCAAAGAGGTTTCGACAGGTCATTTCGTCGCCTGCCACAGAGTCGGCGAAATCAATTAACTTTATTCATTATTTGCCGTGTGGGATCGTGCAATGTTTCATGCGAGCAATTTTTGAAAATATTTTTGAAAGGAAAGAAAAGCCATGAAAAAATTTTTAGCAATCCTTCTTGCTGCTGTTATGGTATTCAGCCTTGCTGCTTGTGGCGGCGGTGAGAAGAACCCCTCAGGTGACAGTAAGGCGGCGTCTCTCAATGTTTGTATCGCTTCCGAGCCTGATACGATCGATCCGGCGCTCAACTCAGCAGTTGACGGCGCTACACTTTGCGTTCATCTTTTCCAGGGCCTTGCAAAGTGGGAAAAAGACAGCACAGGCAAGCTTTCTATCGTTGCTGACGCAGCCAAAGAGCTTACCAAGGGTGTCAAGAATGCTGACGGTACCGTAACATATACCTATACCCTTAAAGACGGCCTCAAGTGGTCGGATGGCAAGGATGTTACGGCCAACGATTTCGTATTCGCATGGAACCGTGCAGCTTCTGCAGAACTCGCAGCTGACTACGGCTATATGTTCGAGGTTGTTTCAGGCTACGACAAGGTTTCAGAGACCAAGGTTAAGGTCGATGACAACGGTCAGCCCGTTCTTAACGAGGACGGCGAAGAAGTTGTTGAGCCGGCTAACCCCGACGCAAAGCTTGATGTCAAGGCAGTTGACGACAAGACAATCGAAGTTACTCTTGCAACCGATGCTTCATACTGGAACGAGCTTCTCGCATTCCCGTGCTACTTCCCCGTTCGTGAGGATGTAGTTTCTAACGAAGCATGGGCAACCGAGGCTGACACATATGTCTGCAACGGACCTTACACGATCGACAGCTGGACTCACAAGAGCGTTATCACTCTTAAGAAGAACCCCAACTTTATTGACGCCGACAGCATCACGATGGATACCATCAACTTCTATCTTTCGGACGATGCTAACAACATGCTCACCAACTTCAAGAACGGTGACTGGCAGCTCATCGACGATGTTCCGACCAACGAGATCGAAACACTCAAGAAGGATTATCCCGACGAGTTCTTTGTAGAAGGCCAGATCGGTACTTATTATGTATCATGGAACATCAACCAGAATCTTCTTCCCAAGTCATCTAAGCTCACAGGCGAAGAGGCTGAGAAGGCACAGGCTGAGATCAGAAATGCTATGAGCCTGCTCTTAGACCGTAACTATATCGTTGAGAAGGTCGCTCAGGGCGGTCAGGTTCCCGCTTCTTCATTCGTTGCTATGGGTATGACCAACCCCGACGGAACTCAGTTCTATGAGACCGCCGGCGACAAAGCAAAGAACGGTTATGTCGGTTACTTTGATGTTTCGGCAGAGTCCTTTGAAGCTAACTGCAACAAGGCTGTTGAGATTCTCAAGAAGTACTACACCTATGACGAGGCAACCAAGAAGTTCACGGATGTTCCGGAGCTTACTTACCTCTATAACACCAACGAAGGCCACAAGGCTGTCGCCGAGTACATTCAGGGCGCACTTGCTAATTACGGCATTACGCTTCAGCTCGAGAACCAGGAGTGGAACACATTCCTTAACACCCGTAAGGCAGGCGACTACGCTGCCGCTCGTAACGGCTGGCTTGCTGACTACAACGATCCTATCAGCTTCCTTGATATGTGGATCACCGATTCAGGCAACAACGACGTTCAGTTTGGCAAGGGCGCTAACAAGAACCTCAAGTTATATGACCTTGACCTCACACCTTACGGCTATGACACGAAGGTAACGGGCGGCACATGGGCAGAGACCTATGACGTTCTTATCAAGACGATCAAGACCTGTGAGGATAACGAAGTTCGTTACAAGCTCATGCATCTTGCTGAAGATATGCTTATGAGCACGGGTTGTATCACGCCTCTCTACTTCTACACTGACCTCTTCATGCTCAGCAAGTCTGTAGACGGCTTCTTCTCCAACCCGCTCGGTTACAAGTACTTTATGTATTGCACACTTAAATAAGGTCTGTAACTTAAAAAACTAAAATGGCTTTGCCCCCGGGAAATTTCCCGGGGGTGCTTTTTTATGTTACCGTTCAGCGTCAAACATCATAGCAAGCTCACAATCAGCGGCGGCCCGTCATATCATATAATATGATTGTGAGGTGCTTAATTTGAATAATTATTATATTAAGTTCGGCTCTGTAACCTATGCTCAGATGGCGCAGGAGGTACTGCGCAGAAACGGAGTTCGTTCAAGAGTCGGAAAAAATACAAATCCAAACCGCAGGCAGGGCTGCAACTATGCGCTGTTTATCGACGGCGACGGCCAGGCCGCTTACAGAATAATAACGAATGAAAACATCAAAAATCTCGGGCTTGAGAGGGGGCCTATGCGATGATCTATCTTGATAACGCCGCAACGACAAGCCCGAAGCCGCAGCAGGTCATTTTAGAAGCGAACAACGCAATGCTGACAAGTGCAAATCCGGGCAGGAGCGGCCATGATATGTCTATGCGGGCGGCTCAGAAGGTGTTTTCTGTCAGACAGAAGCTCGCCGATTTTTTTGAGTGTCCGTCACCTGAAAATGTTGTTTTCACTCAGAATTGCACTCATTCGCTCAACACTGCGATCAGAGGAATGACAAAGCGCGGCGACCATGTCATAACCTCCTGCCTTGAGCATAACAGCGTTGTCAGAGTCCTTGAGAGGCTGAAGCAGGAGGGAAGGATAACCTATGACACAGCGACGGTGTATCCGAAAGATCCCCGGAAAACGTTCGATTCGTTCCGTTCGCTGATAAAAAGCAACACGGCGATGATCGTCTGCACTCATGCGTCAAATGTGACCGGAACGCTTCTGCCGATAGAAGAAATCGGACGGCTTGCCGGACTATATAAGCTGAAATTTGTTGTCGACGCGGCGCAGTCGGCGGGAACGGTACCCATCAGCATGAAAAAAGACGGAATATCGGCGTTGTGCCTGCCGGGCCACAAGGGCTTATACGGCGCAATGGGTACGGGCACATTACTGCTTGCCGAGGGTATTGTTCCCGAGCCCCTGACCTTTGGAGGGACGGGAAGCGAGTCGATGAAAATAACACAACCTGATTTTCTTCCGGACAGACTCGAATCGGGAACGCTTAATTTGCCCGGTATAATGAGCGTCGGAGCCGGGGTGGACTTTGTGTCCGAAACGGGTTTGGAAAAAATTCACGAATATGAAATGAATTTATGCGACGATCTTTATAATTATCTGTATAATAGTAATTCGGCAGAGGTTTATTCCGATAATTCACGAAAGTTTTCTGTTCCGACAGTGGCTTTCAACATCAAGGGACTTCACAGCGAAGAGGTCGCGCGCCGTTTGAATGACGACGGAATCTGCGTCAGAGCGGGCTATCATTGCTCATACCTTGCGCACAAATATCTGGGAACTGAGGAAACGGGTGCGGTCAGGGTGAGCGTGGGCGTTTTTAATCGAAAAAATGAGATAAAAAAACTCATAAATTCTATCAATAAAATTGAAAAACAGCGATTTATATGATATGATATTATTTGTATAGGAATAAACGAACGGCGCCCCTAAGAAAAAATGCGGCGCAATAAAACAACGGCAGGTGAAGAAAATGCAGGGAGTATTTTCGGAATTTATAAAGAATGTTGTCAGCTTGTTCTCATCATTTACATTTTTTGATTTTCTGGATATTTGTCTGGTTGCTTTTATAGTCTATAACGCAATAAAATTTATAAGACAGACGAGAGCCTTTCAGCTTGTGAAGGGCATAGTCTTGCTGTTGATTGTCTACGGTGCCGTCAGGCTTCTTAATATGCAGGCAAGCACATATATAATGAGCCGCATATTTAACGATGTTGTTCTGGTCCTCCTGCTTCTTTTCCAGCCGGAAATAAGGCATGTTCTCGAAAGCGTCGGAAGAAAGCGCATAAGCTTCAACAGCAGTTTGCAGGAGACCGAAGAAGCGAGCGAATCAATATTGGCGGTTTGCAGAGCCTGCTCCGACATGAGCGACAAGAAGATAGGCGCTCTTATCGTTTTTGAAAAAGAAACACTTCTGGGCGAGATAATAAATACCGGCAGCGAGATAGACGCGCTTGTCACCGAGGAGCTTATTGAAAACATATTTTATCCTAAGGCTCCGCTTCACGACGGAGCAGCTATTATCAGGGGCAACAGAGTCGTTGCCGCCGGTTGCATATTGCCGCTGACGCAAAATGCTCTTTCAAGCGAGCTCGGAACGAGACACAGAGCCGCCGTCGGAATGAGCGAGCAGGGCGATGCAATGGTTGTTGTTGTCAGCGAAGAGAGGGGCGCGATTTCCGTTGCCAGCCACGGAATGCTCAAAAGGGATATTTCTCCGGGTGAGCTTCGTGAAAGACTTATGAATTATCTTATACCGGAAAATCAGAATGACACTTCTTTCCTCAAAAAGCATTTCGGAGGTAAGAAAAAATGAAGAAGAAAATAAGCATTCACGGACTTTTTATGAATAATAAATTTGTCCTCGTTTTTTCGATTCTGCTTGCAATAGTTATCTGGGGAGCAGCGTCGATGACGGTTGCACCCGAGGATACCAGGGTTATAGAAAATGTCAAGGTCACAATAGAAGAAAACGAGGATTCAGGCTATCAGATATTCGGCTATCAGGATACCTATATAGATGTG
This sequence comes from Oscillospiraceae bacterium, assembly GCA_029012445.1. Classification (GTDB taxonomy): domain Bacteria; phylum Bacillota; class Clostridia; order Oscillospirales; family Acutalibacteraceae; genus UBA6857. The sequence goes on along the minus strand of JAQXMC010000039.1, from coordinate 13,583 downwards.
ACGGTCAAGGGCAGAAGATATCTTATTTCGCCCGGCGCTCTTTCAGCCGATGATATATCGGTCGTCGCCAAAAGCAAATATGTCGATTATTCCGGCAAGCAGAAGCTCAATCTCACCGCAACGGTCAAGGGCAATAACGATGTCAAGATAACCGATATGTCTGAAAACTCCATCACCGTCTATTATGATACGCCGAAAACATCTGTTTTTCCGGTCGAGGTCAAGCTCAATTCAAATCTTGAGACCGTTCCGGAAGGTTATATAAGCCTTGATCCGATAGCTTCGATTAGCAATGTTACCGTGACGGGACCCGCAACGGAAATCAACAAGATAGAAAAGGTCGTCGCTCAGGTCAACCTTGATTATTCGCTCACTGAAACCACCGCTCTTGAGGCGGAGCTTCAGGCCGTAACAGCTAACGGCAGTGAAGCGAAATATGTCAGCTTTGTTGATGATGTTGAGAATTTCACAGTCACGATACCTGTTTCAAAGGTGGTTGAAAAGCCTGTTTCGGTCAGATATCTCAATATGCCTGAGTTTTATAACGACAATATGCTCGAGGTTAACATCTATCCTAAAACGGTCAAGGTTGCGGCGGCTCAAAGCGTGCTCGATGAGATGGAAAGCCTGATTATAGGCACGATCGACTTTTCTTCTCTGACCAACAAGAACAACAAGTTCACATTTTCTCTGAACAATATCGAAGAGGTCAAGATAATGGACGGCACCACCGAGGTCAAGGTGACGGTGAACTGCTATCCGATGTCGAAAAAGAAATTTAATGTCCAGTCGGCGAATGTGACATTCCTGAATCTTGGGGCAGATCAGAAGGCTTCGCTCGTTGATAAGAACATTCCGGGCGTTCAGATCATCGGACCGTCGGCTTCGCTCAGCAGTCTCGATGGGGATACCCAGCTTTATGCCAAGATCGACCTTTCCGGAGCGACCGAGGGCGTCAGAGACTATAAAGCGGTCATATATATCAAAGACAATACCCGCTGCTGGGTATACGGCGAATATACTGCTAAGGTCAGAATATCCAAGAAATAATTTTATTGAGTCTGTCGCGTCCGGCGCAGAACAAAAATCAAAGCCAGAATTAAAAGCTATAATTTACATTGAAGCCGAACAAGGAACGCTTTATTGTAATTTATAGCTTTTTTTATGTTTTTTGAGAATTGAATTTGTTTCTTAATGGGCTTTTCTCAAATTCGCATCGCTCTTATATAGGATAAATAAAACGCTTTCTGCGTCTGAAAATGACAGTGCAAAGCGTATTTCAGATTATAAAAGAACAGCCGCTGCCTTTCGGCAGCGGCTGCTGTGAAATACATTCGTTTTATTTTATCAATTTGAGCTTATACATAACGAGTGCGCCGGCAACACTTGCGACAATTGTTATAAATATCATAGTTCCGACCGGAAGCGTCGGCGAGAAAATGAGAATGATGCAGCCGACGAGGATCGGGAAAACGGATATCTTCCAGTGCTTGCCGAGATAAGATGCGCCGAGAGCGCCGAACAAAGCGGGAAGCACCTGATCAAACGCCGCTTTAAAAATCGAATCGTCAGCCGTGAGCTTCGGAAGAAACGGAGCAAAGCAGAGAACGCCGACAGCGATAACGACCGTTGTCACGATAGAAGAAACGCCGATAGCGATAGTCGAAATGACCTCGCCCTCCTCTGAATTTGCTCTGACCTTTGCGTTCTCCATTGCGTTGAGACCGCAGGGGAGCTTGAGATTAGTGATGTTGCCGGTTATGAAGCTGAGATAAGTTCCGCCTGCGCCGAGCATCGGGGTGTATGTTATAACTTCAATGATAGAACTCGTCCAATAGATGAGAGCGACCTTTGAAAACGCTTTTAAAACGGTTGGAGCGTCGGGCCATGCGTCGTAATATATCGAGATCGCAAGCGGGATGCAAATAAACACCGCAAGCGCAGTGTAGCACCAGATCTTGCCCCAGATGTGAACCTTGTCCATATAAGTCTTTTTATTCATTGCCGTACCTCCTTAGCTCCACCAAGTCCAGTTTACCAGCGACGCGGGGGCGTACTGCGTCAAAAGAATCGCAACGGCCATTGCGCCGAACATCGCAGAGGGCATAACGAACGGCTCAAACTTTTTCCATTTGAATTTTTTTGTGAAGAAGTCGAGCATCAGATAAATAAGCACCGAGGCCAGCAGAGTTGCTATCGAGAGAAAACCGGCGTTGTCGCTGTTGTCGGCGGTTTTGCCGTTGATTTCTCTGACGATGAAGGCGGCGATGATTCCGATGAAAGCCGCAGCCGAAACGATATCGGCGAGTCTTGAGCTTTTTTCGTCTTTGTTAACGACCTTGCCGACCTTGTTGAGGATCTTTTTGCAAAGCAGGGGAACAAGGAATATGCCGAAAGCGACGCCGAGCGTCATAACCCAGGCAACGGCGGAGAACTGAACCTTGTCGGTGACCTCCTGCGTTATGCTGCCGCCGAGAGCGTCAAGAGCCGTTTGAGCCGCAACGGTTTCGTACGCTAAGTTGCCGACGACCGAAAGTCTTATCCACGGCAGCACGATTCCGAGCGAAGACGCCAGAACAATGACGGTGGCGAGTATCGCAACAGCGGGAGCCAGCGTGAAAAGGGCGCTCGAAACGACCGTCTGCCTGAGAGTTTCGCTTTTGATGCCTAATTCTTTTGCACGCTTCCAGGCTTTGACGATAAAGAACACGGACTGCACTATGACAAATCCGATAGCGACAAAGGCGATGGCGTACATAAACGGGCTTTCTTTGAAGTCTGTCATAAAACCACCTCTGATTTCAATTTAGTAAAGTTTAACATAAAATATATAAAATAGCAACACTTTTGCATAAAAGAGTCAACCCCGGAATAGTAATTTTCTGAGAAAGAAAAGGGGAGGACAAATTGTGAAAGACGGTATCGACTATTACTCAGAACGAAAAAGAGACGAAAAGGACTGGTATGTATCGGTCAGGCTCTATCAGATAATTCTTAGTGCTGTTATGGTATTGGCGCTGTTTATTTCCTGCGGATTGAATTCAAGCCTGAGAGAAAAGGTGAAAGAGGGCTATGAATATCTGACTGAGTTTTCTTTGACCGAAGAGGATTTTTTCAACGGAGTGAATGTTTTAAAGAACTATGTCGGGCTAACGAGAGATGCTTAAATTCACTGTCAGAGACTGTGAAATATCCGTCGGCACCGGTTTTTTCGCCGTGATAACGCTGATGCTTATTACCTGCGAGACGAGAATTGTGCTCATATCCCTGCTTTGCTCGCTTTTTCACGAAGCCGGACATATAGCGGCAATGCTTCTTCTCGGTGACAGACTGAGAAGAATAAGCTTTTCGGCTTTCGGAATAAGCATAGATAAATTCAGCGTTACTGCGCTGGGATACCGGGGAGAAATAGCCGTCAGTCTTGCCGGAATCGGGGCTAACTGCCTGCTTTCTTTAGTCTCTTTTTGCTGCTGGCTTGCGTTAAAACGCAGGGTGCTTTGTGATATATGTATAGTCAGCCTGCTTGTCGGCGGCTTTAATCTTCTTCCGATAGATTCCCTTGACGGCTCAAGAGCCCTGAGGTTTGCGCTTCTCCGTCGCATACCGGAAAAGCACGCCGACACAGTTATATTCAGTCTGTCGGTCGTCTGCGTCGCTTTGCTTCTGAGCGCCGCAGTTATTATGCTTTGCCGCCGTAAAACTAATTTCAGCCTTATCGCGGCGACTGTATATCTCGGCTTTCTGCTTGTGTGCCGCCTTCGCGGCGCCCGTTAGTCTGCCGCTGATAAAAGCTGCTTGAAAAAGTTGACAAAAACATGAAAAGTTCTTAAATTTATTTTATTTTTCATTCGCTTTGTTGAAAACGCCCACCTTTTGTGTTACAATCCAAAGAAAGGGAGGTATGGATAAAATGAAAGGATTTTTAAAGAAAACACTGTCGGTCTTTATGGTCGTCGTTCTTTCGGTGCTGGCTGTAACGCCTGCATTTGCGACAGTCGATGAGGACGGAGACGCACTCCCGATAGTTTATGTTATAGGCAAGGTCGATGTCATTTATAAGGACAAGTCCGATCCCAACAGCAAAGTCATCTATCCCGTTTCTATGGACAACATAGACGGAAAAACTCTGGAAACTCTGACTGAAACCTTCATTGACGCTTATACTCATAACCAGAATGAAGAAAAATGGGACGCTTATTGCGACGCCATGTATGATCTTATAGCCGGGATATATCAGGACCTCACCCTGAATGAGGACGGCGAGCCGAAAGATAACAGCGGCATAATCTGGGACTGGAAATCCGATCTCAAGGATACCAAGGAAAACGGCGTCTACGGTCTTTATGACTATACCTTCCATTATGACTGGCGCCTTGATATGTTCCACAACGCCGAGCTTCTCAATGAATACATAAATGCGGTTCTCGAAGTCACAGGCGCGAGAAAGTGCGTTCTCATAAGCCGTTGCTACGGCTGCAATCTTGTCGGAGCCTATCTTTCGGAATACGGCAGCGATAAGATCGACACAAACATACTTTATTGTTCAACCGCTAAAGGCTCGGTTGTCTGCGGTGAAATGTTCTGCGGCAGGGTAGAGCTGAGTCCGGACGGTGTGGAGCAATATATAAGCGAGCTTTTCGGAATTAACCCGATAACGGCTATCCTCGGCGAAATTGTCAGCAATTCACCGATAGCCGTCAAGATTACATCCGCATTTATCAACACTATATACAATAAGATATGCGACCGTGTTATGCCACGGGGTCTTATAAGCTCGTTTGCTTCGATGCCCGGCTATTGGAGTATGGTCGGTGAAGAGTATTTTGACGATGCTAAAAGCTTTGTTTTCGGCGGTCAATACGACAAATACCAAAAGCTTATAGATAAGATCGACTATTATTATTATACCGTTCTGACAAATATCGAGGATATTCTTATCAAGGCCAATAAGAACGGAATGAAATATGCGAATATCACAAAATACGGCCATCAGATAGTTCCGGCAATAAAAAGCTGCGACTATATAGGCGACGGTATAGTTGAGGTCCCGAGCGCTTCCCTGGACGCGACAAGCGTCAAGAGGGGCGAGAGCTTCAGCACCGAATATCTTAACAAAGCGGTTGAAAGAGATACTCTTGATTATATTTCACCGGATTACGCGATAGACGCTTCAACCTGTCTTTTCCCGGATTATACATGGTTTGCGGAGGGTGTCGAGCACTTTGACTTCCCGAAGAGCGTTGACAGACTGCTGCTTGCCATCGCCCGCTACGACGGCCCCGGTCAGATGGATGTCAACACAAATCCCGAATTTCCTCAGTATGCAAAATATGAGGGCGAGGGCAATATGTTGACCTGGGCTTTGAGCGGATACCTTAATAATTCGTCCGACTCGTCGGCCAAGCTTATGAAAAGCGTTCTGCGCGTCTTATCTGTGGTGGTTGCCTTTATAACGGCGATTTTCGGCAGCAATTCCAAATAAGCAATATTTCGGATCAGGCGCAGAAATGCGTCTGATTTTTTGCGAAGCTCCTATAAGGTACGCCTGCGCTTATATTCTTGCGGAAGATAAGCAATCGGCTCAAAGTATTGCAAACCGATAACAAATATATTAAAACTTTTAATTTTTAAGAAAAAGTTCATACATATCTTGACAGGCTTTTGTTAAGTATGATATAATCCCTATACTTTTAGTATGTATTAAAATTTACAATAAATTCAAAAAAGGAGACGTATTTATGGCAGTATCGGATATCGGCGTGTTGCTCGGAAAATGGGTTCTCAGCGGCGTCAATCATTACACAAAGGATCCCGTCGGGGTTCAGCAGAAAACACTTGATAAGATTATCAAAGAAAACAAGGACACTGAGTACGGCAAAAAATATGATTTTGCCGGGATAAAATCTATCAAGGATTTTCAGGATAAGGTGCCGCTTACCACTTACAGAGACTACGACGAATATGTTGACCGCATGATCGCCGGAGAGGAAAATATTCTCTCGTCAAGAAAGTGCAAGCGTTATTGCTCATCTTCAGGCAGCGTCGGCAAGCCGAAGGTCATTCCGAAGTCAGGCAAGGATCTTTGGAATATGCAGTGCATGGGCTTTGCCGCAACTGTCGGAACAGTCTCGAAATATCTCAAGGCACACGGAAAGAAAATGTATGCTCAGAAGGGCCCGCTTGTCATGAGCCTTACAGGCCATAAGCTCAGCGACGGAAAGATGTGCAACGGTGCGGCTCAGATACCTCTGACATATCTGAAACCCATCACTCACTTCTTCTCGACCTCACCGCTTTCTCTCCTTTATTGCGAGAACGAGGAAAAGATCAATGTTCCTTATCTTCAGCTCCGTTTTGCTCTTGAAGAGAGAAATGTCAGCTATATCGGTTCGCTCGTTATAACTCTTGTCACGACGATGTTCGACTATCTTGAAGAAAACTGGCAGATGCTCTGCGACGATATCGAAAAGGGAATCATCAATCCGAGCGTCAAAATAACGCCGGAGCTTAAAGCCGAATATTCAAAGAAGTTCAAGCCCAACCCGAAGAGAGCCGCCGAGCTTCGCAAGGAATTTGAAAAAGGCTTCGACACTCCGATAGCTCCGAGAATTTGGCCGAAGCTTTCATGGGCGTACGGCATGATAGGCTCTAACCTTGCCGTCTATGTTGACAAGGTCAAGCATTATCTCGGCGATATTCCGCTTCACAATATGGGCTACGCTGCGGCTGAGGGCTATATTGCAATGCCTGTTGAGCTTAATGTCAACGATGCCGTTCTGCTTCCGAGAAGTCTGTTCTTTGAGTTCCTGCCCGTTGATGACGATATAGAGACTGATCCGAACATGAGACCGCTTCTTATTCAGGATCTTGAGGTCGGCAAGAAATATGAGATAATCATCACGAACTTCTCCGGCCTTTACAGATACAGAATGGAGGATGTCGTCAAGGTTACCGGAAAATACAATAACACGCCGAAGATTGAGTTCCTTTACAGACTTAATCTCAGCATGAATATTGCGAACGAAAAGACGACGACACAGATGGTCGACTGGGCGGCTGTTGAAACCGCCAAGGCGATGAACAATGAGTTTGAGGGTCACAGCTTCTATGCCGACTACTCGACTAAGCCGCCGAGATATTGTATGCTCTTCGAGCCCAAGAATCCCGTCAGTGAGGAAGAAAGGCAGAAATACTCCGAGCTTCTTGACGAGAATCTCAGGAAAGCAAACGAAAAGTATTACAAATACAGACGCTGGGGAATGCTCAATATGCCCGAGGCATATGTTCTCAAGCATAACACCTATAATGATTACAGAGAGATGCTCAGGAGCCGCGGCGTTGTTCTTAATCAGATCAAGCCCGTCACCGTCATAAACACAAAGGAAAGAGAAGATTTTTTCTTCTCACATATCGAAAAACCTGAAAAGGTAACAAAGTGATAGAAATCAGCGGGTGAATGAATTTTCATCCGCTGAATTTATAGTTAAAAAGCAGGAGACAGAAATGAAAAATAATATATTTTTCGATCTCGACGGAACGCTCACCGATCCGGGCGAGGGGATAACAAATTCAGTCGCATATGCGCTCGAAAAATTCTCGATATCAGTCAGCGACAAGCGAGAGCTTTACCCGTTTATCGGGCCGCCGCTGGCGGAGAGCTTCATGGAAATTTACGGCTTCACATCTGATCAGGCGCAGCTTGCGATCAGATATTATCGCGAATATTATGAGCCTAAGGGCATATTTGAAAACAGGCTATACGATGGCATAGACGATATGCTGAAAAGTCTGAAAGCAGCAGGAAAAACGCTTATTCTGGCGACATCAAAGCCGGAGGAAATGGCGATCAGAGTGCTTAAAAAATACGGAATATTTTCATATTTCGACTTTATCTGCGGCGCCTCAATGGACGAAACCAGAACAGAAAAAGCAGATGTCATAAGGTACGCACTAAGCGTCAGTGGCGCTTCGGTCCCGGACTCGGTTATGGTCGGCGACAGAAAATATGACATGGTCGGCGCTCATGAAAACGGAATGCAGGCGGTCGGTGTCCTGTTCGGTTACGGTTCAAGAGAGGAGCTTGAAGCGGCCGGAGCGGATCACATTACCGCAAGCGTTTCGGAGCTGAAAAAATATCTGACTGAGATTTGAAAAATAGCCGGAATAAAACAAAAAAGTTGCAAAAGCTCTTGACAAACTTCGTTCTATAATATATAATATCCAAGCTATCGGGGTGTGGCGAAGTTTGGTATCGCGCTTGGTTCGGGACCAAGAGGCCATGGGTTCAAGTCCCGTCACTCCGACCATTTTGAGTATTCATAAGGGATTTGACCTGTGAATACTCAATTTTTTTGCTAAAAACAGAGTTTAAAATATATTTTAGTTATGTACAGTCGCATTCCATACGGTCTGCGACTTTTGTTTTACGCCGATTCGGGTAATGCTTTTGAAATATAGCTGACTGCTACTCCCTGACGGGTGTCTTCCTTGAAGCAAGACTCGTCACCTTTGGCGATTTCAAGTACACCGACAAATCGGTAATGAATGACAACACGCTGTGTCTTGTTTTTTCCTGTACCTTCGGTCTCATAGACATCAATGTGGTCAATCAGTTCGTGTATGAGCGGTGCCGTAAGCATTTCCATTTCAAGAATGCTTCGTTATTCATGTTTGTAACTCTCCTTTGATTTTTGTTATTCGTTGGTTTCTTTATGATAAGAATTATTCAGTCTTTGATTCTGTCAACGCTTGAATTAGGATGCTTTTTAAAACACCCCTCACTTGTAAGGAACGGGAGAGGGCAAAAGTCAGGGTAAAATCTGAAAAAAATGAAAGTTTGTGAAAATTGACCAAAGAATTTTTGGCGTTGTGCAACTGCATTTTTTATAGCTTTTCGGGCTAATTTTTAACGAATTTTTCCTCTGTAACAGGCTTAAAATCAAAAGTCGAGTTACTTCATAGATTCCGATTTTAAAGTGTTGATTTGCCCTGAAAGCCGGAATTTGAGCAAAACAAAAAAGCCGTCACACAGGACAGCACAACACAGAGAGATTGTTCATCTCTCACAGTTTATACTGAAACTATGTAACGGCTTAAAATATTAAACCAAAGTTGTCCGTATGTTCCCGACCGGTATTCGGACTGATACTGTTTCGGTCGGTGCGGTGATGAGGCTCACTGCCGGCTAAAAATTGTTTCAGTTGATTTTTGAAGCAATTGCACGGGCGACGATTTCGAATCCGGCAGCATTAGGATGAACACCGTCATCGCTGTATTTAACATCAAGACTGCCGTTTTCAGCTTTCAGGCTATCTGTCAGGTCTATCAGACCAAGTCCGCTTTTCTCTGCATATTCCGTCAGCATTCTGTTCAGTTTTCTTATATTTTCATTTCTTCCGGGTTCTAATTCGTATTTGCTTGCGTTGACAGGGTAAACACACTGTAAAGTGATTACAACATCGGGATTGTCTTTTTTGATAATCTCGATGATTTTTTAATGTTTTCAAAAACATATTCGCAGTCAGCTCCTCTGCCGAAATCGTTTGTTCCAATCAGAAGCACTAACTGACTCGGTTTCAGACAAAGAACATTTTTCTCGAGTCTTTCAATAAGTCTGTTTGTTGTATCTCCGCCGATACCTCTGTTATATATTTCAAGATTACTGCAACCGTTCAGTAACTTGACATCAAACATTTCGGTAATACTGTCGCCCAAAAGAACAATCTGACCAGTTTTGCATTTTTTTATTTTCTTTTGTAAATTTACGGCGTTTCCATCTTTGCCAATAATCATAACGGGTGTTTTTGTTAAACTGTTTGATATCCATTTTATACCTCTAATAGTCTAATGACTAAAAATAACCTCTGTTTGTCCGTATGTTCTCGACCGGTATCCGGAATGATACTGTTTCGGTGATGCAGTGATCATGCTTACTGCCGGCTAAAAAATTATGTGTTTCATGTTTATTCGGTTTTGGGGCAGAGTAAAATTCTATCAATTACTATTATACAGAACATTTGTTTGTATGTCAAGAGCTTGAGAAAGTAAATTATCTTTGTGTCATGTTAGATCTTTACATATAAATCCGAAAAAGTGCTCAAAATCGTTGTTCTCGCTCGGACAGTGCTTTCTGAATATAGCCTTCGAAATAAGAAACGACGGGATTTCCGCCCTCGTTAAGCCAGGAAATCCCGTTTTTTTGTAAGATTTGAAAAGCAAAGCAATTATAAATAGATTTCAAAGATAATCAGCATGAATGGTAATCCTGATTTTATTCTTTCTTAACAACAATTCATTATGTCTTTTTCCCCTTTTTATCCCTCCTGTGCTATTCTGTCAGCGTAAGGAGGGATTCTTTATGTCAGTCCTGTTCAAAAGAGTTCATGAACTCGATAAGCGTCTGGAAGCGAAGACGGAGCGTTTTTCATTCAGGCATCCGGTTCTGTCTTTTTTCTTCCTGTTTATCGGAATGCCGATTTGCGTTCTTGCCGCCGTGTTTCTCTTTACGGTGGTTATTTCGGTGCCGGTGGCTCTGATTTTCGGGTGGCTGTAAGTGTCTTAATATTCTTTTAATGCACTGTGCATTTTGCTAATCCCGATTTCATTCCAATGCTGTTACAATGTTTCGCAAGGAGGTAAGACTATGAATATCATAATCGGAATTATCGGTCTGAGCGCTGCGGCGCTGCTTGGCTACTATGTGTATATCCTGATGAAAGGGGATGAACAAAAATGAGTACGGTTATACAATACATACTCTATCTTGCCGTTCTGATCGTTTTGGCGATTCCGCTCGGAGCGTACATCAAAAAAGTTATGGACGGCGAAAAAACCTTTTTTTCCAGAATCCTCACGCCTTGTGAAAACGCGGTATACAAAGTGATGCGTGTTGACAAGGACGAGCAGATGACTTGGAAAAAGTATGCGGTTTCCGTTCTGATTTTTTCGGGCATCGGTCTTGTTTTTCTGTTTCTGCTTCAGCTTTTGCAGGGTGTTCTTCCCGGCAATACGCAGGGGCTCTCGGGTGTGAAATGGGATTTAGCTTTTAACACCGCTGCAAGCTTTGTGACCAACACAAACTGGCAGGCGTACAGCGGAGAATCTACATTAAGCTATCTTACGCAAGCTCTCGGACTGACCGTGCAGAACTTTGTTTCCGCCGCAACCGGCATTGCCGTGCTGTTTGCGCTGATACGGGGATTTATCAAAGTGAAAACAGACGGTCTTGGTAGCTTCTGGGTGGACATCACGAGAATCATTATTCACATTTTAATACCGCTTAACCTTGTCATTGCGCTTTGCCTTGTTGGCGGCGGTGTGATCCAGAACCTGAAAGGTGCCGAAACGGTATCGCTTGTTGAACCGATTGCCGTCAGCGCAGACGGCGAAATCATGGAAAACGCTGAAATCGACCTTGAAGCAGGCACGGTAACGGTGGACGGTAAAGTTATAGAAGAGGCCGAGATCATCACCGAGCAATTCGTGCCGATGGGTCCTGCGGCAAGTCAGGTCGCCATCAAGCAGACCGGTACAAACGGCGGCGGTTATATGGGTGTCAACTCTGCGCATCCTTTGGAGAACCCGAACGCCTTTACCAATCTGATTGAAATGATCTCGATTCTGCTGATTCCGGCGGCTCTGTGCTTCACCTTCGGCAGAGCGGTCAAAAACAAGAAACAGGGTGTAGCCATCTTTACGGCGATGTTTCTGTGCCTTGCGCTGGCTCTCGGCTCGATTGCCGTCAGCGAACAGCTTGCGACACCGCAGCTCAGTCAGGACGGTGCGGTGGACATCTCCATGACCGACCAGGCAGGCGGCAATATGGAGGGCAAGGAAACAAGGTTCGGCATTGCGACATCATCAACATGGGCGGCATTTACCACGGCGGCTTCCAACGGCTCTGTAAACTCTATGCATGATAGCTACACACCGCTCGGCGGTATGGTGACGATGCTTCTGATGCAGCTCGGTGAGGTTGTTTTCGGCGGCGTCGGCTGCGGTCTTTACGGTATGCTTGCTTTCGCGATTCTGACGGTCTTTATCGCCGGTCTTATGGTCGGCAGAACACCGGAGTTCTTAGGCAAAAAGATTGAGCCTTACGAGATGAAATGGTCGGTTCTGGTGTGTCTTGCCACGCCGATTGCGATTCTTTTGGGAAGCGGACTTGCGGCAGTCGTTCCGAGCGTGGCGGACAGTCTCAACAACGGCGGCGCGCACGGCTTTTCCGAAATTCTATACGCATATTCTTCCTGCGGCGGCAATAACGGCTCTGCCTTTGCCGGATTTAATGCGAATACCGTATTTTTGAATGTTTCGCTCGGTCTTGTCATGCTGTTTGCCCGTTTCCTGCCAATTATCGGAACACTGGCGATCGCAGGCAGTCTTGCCGGCAAAAAGAAGATCGCGACAAGCGCGGGTACGCTTTCGACAACCAACGGAATGTTCGTTTTCCTGCTGATTTTCATCGTTCTTCTCATCGGCGCGCTCAGCTTCTTCCCGGCGCTGGCACTCGGACCGCTCGCTGAATTTTTCAGTAATGTTATTTAAGGAGGCACTGTTATGGCATCAAAAACAAAAAGTGCTTTTGCCGATAAAAAGATGCTCGGCAGAGCCATTAAGGATTCATTCATCAAATTAAACCCAAAGACGCAGGTGCAAAACCCGGTTATGCTTCTGGTATATGTTTCGGCAATCCTGACAACCGGGCTGTGGATTGTTTCCCTGTTCGGACTGAAAGACGCTTCGAGCGGCTATACGCTGGCCATTGCCGTGATTCTGTGGTTTACCTGTATTTTTGCAAATTTTGCTGAAGCGATTGCCGAGGGCAGAGGCAAGGCGCAGGCGGACGCTCTGAGAGCTTCAAAGAAAGATGTAGAGGCACACAAGATACCCTCTGCCGATAAAAAGGAGCAGATAACCGCCGTTTCGTCGGCGACACTGAAAAAAGGCGATATTGTCATCGTAAAAGCCGGTGAACAGATTCCCGGCGACGGCGAAGCGATTGAGGGGGCCGCCTCCGTTGACGAAAGCGCCATTACCGGCGAATCGGCTCCGGTAATCCGTGAAGCAGGCGGCGACAGAAGCGCCGTCACAGGCGGCACGACCGTGCTTTCCGATTGGATCGTGGTGCGGATAACAAGCGAAGCCGGAGAAAGCTTCCTGGATAAAATGATTGCGATGGTCGAAGGCGCTTCCCGGAAAAAGACGCCGAATGAAATCGCTTTGCAGATTTTTCTGGTTGCCCTTTCCATCATCTTTATTCTTGTTACGGTATCGCTTTATACCTATTCGATTTTTTCCGCAAAGCAGGCGGGAATCGAAAACCCGACTTCGGTCACCACGCTGGTTGCCTTACTTGTCTGCCTTGCGCCGACGACCATCGGCGCCCTGCTTTCGGCGATCGGTATTGCCGGTATGAGCAGGCTTAATCAGGCCAATGTTCTTGCCATGAGCGGCAGAGCGATTGAAGCCGCAGGCGATGTGGATATTCTGATGCTTGACAAAACCGGCACCATTACGCTCGGCAACCGCAAGGCTTCCGCATTTATTCCGATAGACGGTGTAAGTGAGCAGGAATTAGCCGA
>JAQXMC010000038.1 GCA_029012445.1 Oscillospiraceae bacterium | reverse complement strand
GACAAACCCGATAACATTGTTTTCGGCCTTGACGGTGATAGTCTTTGCCGATTCGTCAACATCATAGCCGGCAATTTCCGGTGCGTACTCTGTCAGCTCGGTATCCATTGTTAGAGCTGTCAGCTCCTTGTCGGCAAGAAGCTGTTTTCCGTTTGTGTCGGTGTAGGTTACCTTACCCGTAAGGTCTGTTCTTGCCGTCCACAATGCAGTCAGAGTGACATCGTCTGCGGGCATCTTTTCGGGAACGGTGTTATTCCAGCCGGCGAATATATAGCCGACTCTGTCAGGCTGTGAAACCGAAACCCAAGCGCCGTAATAGAGCGTTGTCTGAATTATTTCATCGCCGTTTGCGTTGTCAACAGTGAGAGTATACTGATTTCTGTCATAGTATATTTTGAGCACGAGGGAACCGTCGCCCGCAATATTGCCTTGAAGAATTGATTTTTCTTCGTTCAGACTGAAGCCCTCCTGCCCGGGAGCGTCTGTCTGAGCCTCTGTGTCTGTCGTGCCGTTCTTCATATCTGCCGAAACAAGTTCATAATCCGAGCCGCTGACATTCATTTTGTAGGTTTCGACTTTGTACTGCGTGTCGGTATTCGGTGTGTAGGAAGCCGTGAACGACAGGTCGTTGTCGGGCATTGTTTCGGGAATATCCCAGCCGCTGAAGGTGTAGCCGGTCTTTTCCGCCGGAACGATGCCGGAAGCGTCAATCTTTTCTCCGTAATCAACCGTCAGAGTTCTGATGACCGTCTCGCCGTCTTCTTCATAGAAAGTGACAGCCCATGTGTTCACGGTCCACTCGGCGTTATAATCGGCGTCGCCCGCGACTTTCGGCTGAACATCGCCCCAGCCGGCGAAAGTGTAGCCGACCTTGCCCGGTGTTTCTTTTGAGTACGCAGGAGTTGCCGCTCCGAATTTAACGCCTTCATGAATATCGGTGCAGACTCCGTCGACAAAATATCTGACAGTGTTGCGTGTGCGGTTATAGGAAAGAGTCAGTGTCAGCGAGCCGTCGCCAGCGACAATTCCGCTGACAACCGAATTTTCGGCGTCAAAAACAAAGCCCTCCTCGGCGTATTCCGCACCTGTGAAATTGATAACATCCTCAACGGTGGCTCTGATTGTCTCTGTCGTTTCCGCATAGCCGTCATCTGCGGCATTTTCTTTGCGGACGATCACCTTATAGCTTGAGCCGTCTGTGATCTTATCCCACTTTGCATAGAAGGTTATGTCTCCGATGCTGCCTGCCGCTATCTCGGTTACCGCGTCGCCGGAGAAGTCAGGACTTTCAAACCAGCCCGCAAAGCTATAGCCGGCTCTCTCGGTTTTCGGAAGAGCTTCGGCTGCGCTCTCAACGGTGAATTTTATATCTTCGACATCTGTTCCGCCGTTTTCTTCAAGCTTCGCGGTGTATTCATTGAGCGTTTTTTCACATATTGCCTTGGCTCCGCCCTCAGGCATAGTCGTATATCCGCCCTCGACCTTCCAGTCGGAGAATGTGTATCCGTTCTCTTCGGGCAGCTCTGCAAGCTCGAGCTTTTCGCCGTATTTGACGGTTTCCGTCTTATATAGGGTTTCACTGCCGCCGTAGCTGACATAATACTCAAGCTCAAATTCATCGGCTTTCCACTGAGCCCAGAGCTTTGCGTCGCCTATTATGCGGACAGCATCGCCCGGAGCAAATGCGGTGCCCGAGCCGTCGGCTTCGGTGTTCCAGCCGTCAAAAGTATATCCTTTTCTTGTGAATGAACACTCGTCAACAGAAATAACGGTGTTCTTTTTGAACGATCTTCCGGCGCTGTCTCCGTCGCCCCCGTTTGCGTCATAGTTCAGGCTGACCTGCGCCTGTTTTTCTGCGTATTTCGCTTTCAGCTCAAGATCCGAGCTGACATTGACTGTTGAATTCGGATAATAAAGCTTTCCGTCAAGCTCCCAGCCGACGAAGTCGTTATCGCCGATATAGCCGAGAACAACGGCAGAGCTGTTTTTGACATAGGTGTAGGAGTCACTGACTTCTTCAACATCATAGGCGACCTTATAAGGCACCTTGCTGTATGTCATGGGAACTATTGTCACGGGGCCGTAAATTTTTGTTGCAGATGTGAGCTGCGTGTAGCTGTCGCCTTCCTTTATAGCCCAGTAGAGGAATTCCTCACCCTCGGGCAGATCGGGCACTCCGAGCGCAGAAACATCAATTGATCCGCCGTATTCGACATGAGTTTTATCCTCATTTCCGTCGAAGTCGCTGACGGTGACCTCGACCGTCGGAGCCTTCCAGCAGGCATAGACGGTCATATTGCCCGCGCCCATGGTGGTTTGATCAAAGTCGATAGCATCGCCGTAGCCGATCGAGTTATCAAACCAGCCGAGGAACTCATAGCCCGTCTTGTCAGCCGGAGCCTCGGGAGTGAAATATGCGTCGGTGAGCTTTGCGCCGAACTGAAGGCTTTTTTCCGTCTTTTCACTGCCGTTTATCATAATGACGTTATATGAGTTGCGGTTATAGTAGAAAGGCAGTCCTCTTGTCGTAAGATTCGTTCCGTCGGCGGTGACACCGGAAAAGGTGAAGCCTTCAATATCGAAGTGATCTTCTTCTGTTACAATAGTTCCTCTTTCAAATTTGATATCAATCGTGTTATCGAGCGTATAGTAGCTTCCGTTGAAGCTTTCGCCCGATTCGTCGCCGCTCAGGTTTTCAAGATAATATCTGTAAGGGCAAGTATAATTGCCCGACTGATCTGTTTCGTAAAAGCTGAGATTCTTGGCCGGCATAGCGCTTATTCCGCTCTGCCATGTCGATCCACCCGGCTCTGTCGACCACATAGCCGAATAGCCCTTATAGCCCGGCCACTGATGGCTGACATTTTCGCCGTATTTGGCGGTTATTCTGAGGTCAGCAATCTCGTCGCCTGCATAATAATAGTCACCCCACCAATTATATTCTATCTCATAAAACTTTATAGTGTAGATGTTTCTCTTATATTTAACCTCGACTACCGTTGAGCCGTCCGCTTTTATTTCTTTCTGCTCTATTGTGTCGGGCGCTGAAAAACCGTTGTAGGATTTATCGGCGGCTGCGGCGGTCATTGATCCGGTCTCTCCGGTCATATCCTTCGATTCAACATATGAATATCCGTCGTCATTGGCGTTTTCCTGAAGATAAACCACTCTGTAATGCGTGGAGCCGTTGGCTTTCCATGTTGCCTTGAGGGTTATATCTCCGTCAGGAGTATCGCCGAAGCTGTAAGGCGCGCCGTCGAGAGTCCAGCCGGTGAAGGTATAGCCTTCCTTTGTCGGCTCTGCCGGAGCTTTTGTTTTTGCGTTAGCGGCATAGAACTCGGGATAGGTGTATGATCCGCCGTCTGCGTCGTAGGTAACCCAGTAGCCTCTGCCGACAGTCGGATAAAGATCAATGTCGCTGTCATCAAGCGTCACAGTGTCGACCTTGTTCGTGTGCTCGGGATCGGTGTACCACCCGGTAACGGACTCTTCGGCGGAAACGCTGAAAGCAACATCGCTCGTTGTGATGATGTCGCCCTTGGCGCCCTGCTTGGTCATGAACACACGGCCGTCACGGTGCATAAAGCGCACAAAAAAGACCTGAGTGAATTCGGCGTCGCATCTGACAGAGCCGTCAGACTGTGTCGTCTCCTTCCAGCCGTCAAATCTGAAATGATCTTTAACGGGCGTTGCGATCGCAGCGGGCTTTTCGCCCTCGGCAACCGTCTGAGTGTCAACTAAAGCACCGTCAACGTAGTACGAGTAAGTCGTATACTTGCCGATGCTTGCGTCAACGAGTGCGGGCTCTGCTGCGCTGATAACAAATCCCGCTGATATAGATGAAAAGATCATCAACAGCGAGAGAAGAACAGCCAGACTTTTTTTGATTTCCCTCATTTATTATTACCTCCATCAGAATGTCCCGCATCAGCCTGCCGTCGTCCGCACGCCTGTTCTCTGTCCACTGTTCCGGTGCCGACTTCAACGGCGTTATGCGGTATGCTGCCTGCGGTTAAATTTTGCACACGGCGGAGCTTTTTCTCCCCGAAATGCAAAACAATTTTAGCAAATTGTTATCAGTTTTTCAATAATTTTCTAAAAAAATATTATTTTTAGCAAATATAACAAGAGAAAATGTCGCTTTGAGTCGAGTGAATTTTTTAAATGTGTCAGCAATTTTAAATTCTGAATATCCTGTCGATAAATGATATAAAAAGATTAAACAAGGCGACGCTTTAGCTTTCTAAAACATTGCCTTGTTCTGTCTCAAACGAAACTTTATTTGAATGAAAAATAGTGATTATATGCCATTTTTATTTGTATAAATGAAAAATTTGTCGAATGTTTCCGAACTCCGGAATATGTGCAATTTAACCAAAAGACCGTTGTTCCGGCTCCGGTTATCCGCCGCGCAGTCCCCCTCCTTACGCACCGGGTTGAGCGTACCGGATAATATTTCGGATTGATTCTGAGAATAAAGTCAAGCCGGCGCGCAGTATAGATTATATATAACAATTATGGGGTGATAATATGCTGTCAGTGATACTGTCTTTTTTATCGAATATTTTTCATTTTGCTCTGCATATCAATCCGGCCGGGGTGTTTCCAAGGCCGCTGAGCGCCAAAGAGGAGGAAAAATATCTGCGACTGGCCAAAAGCGGCGACAAGCAGGCGAAAAACAAGCTCGTTGAGCATAACCTCCGTCTGGTCGCTCATGTCATAAAAAAATACTATGCCTCCGATCCCGACCGTGACGATCTGATATCCATCGGCACGATAGGTCTTATCAAGGCCGTTAACACCTTTGATGTCGATAAAGGCGCAAGGCTCGCGACATATGCGGCAAGATGCATTGAGAACGAGATCCTCATGTATTTCCGCTCAAACCGAAAGAACGGAGCAGTCGTTTCAATAAACGAGCCGATAGAAACCGACGGTGAGGGAAACCCATTGACGCTGATGGATATTATTTACACCGACGACACGGTCGCAGATGACATTGACACGATGATCAAAAGCGAAAAGCTATATAAATATGTTGAGGAAATCGAAGATAAAAGAGAAAAAGAAATAATCATTGAGCGATACGGACTTTATGAGCGGGAGCCGAAAACACAAAAAGAGATCGCGACAGCGCTTGGCATATCGCGATCTTATGTTTCAAGAATTGAAAAGAAGGTTCTCGAAAAACTGAGAAAAAAGTTCAACGGCTGAAAAAGTCAGTTCATTCTCTTGAGAACAAAGCTCAACACATTTCTCGCCGTTCTCTCAAGCTCAGCTCTCGTTATTCCGCAAAATGAGCCGAGAGTCTCTAAAAGAGTCCCGTCTGAGACATAACCTTTGGCATTCCTGTTCATATTGCCGGGCATCAGAACATCGACCTGAGCTCTGACTCTGTATGCGTTATCTCTGATCTGAGGAAACTCCGGAGAAACAGCTTTTCTCATCCACCAGTCTGTTATAACATTGCCCTCATATCCCCACTCATCTCTGAGAACGGTTGTGACAAGGTCATAGTTATAATGGCTCCAGACGCCGTTTATCTTGTTATAGCTCGTCATAATATTCATCGGTTTTGCTTTCTTGACGACAATTTCAAAGCCCTTGAGATATATCTCACGCAGCGCTCTTTCCGAAACTCTGGAGTCGTTTCTGTTTCTGTTGACCTCCTGATTGTTGCAGGCAAAGTGCTTCGGGCAGGCCGATGCTCCGCGCGACTGAATTCCCTTGACGGCAGCCGCCGCGATCTCGCCGCTGAGCACCGGATCCTCGGAGTAATATTCAAAATTTCTGCCGCAGAGAGGATTTCTGTGAATATTCATGCCGGGCGAAAGAAGAACATCTATCTTGTGATATTCAAGCTCCGCCGCTATCTTTTCAAACAGCTCGCTGACAAGCTCTTTGTTCCATGTGCAGCCAAGAGCCGTTCCGCAGGGTATCAGCGAGGTGTGATGCTTTATTCTGATGCCTGAGGGGCCGTCCGTCGTTATCATTGCGGAAACGCCGAAATCCGTAAGCTTGTCGGTTATTCCGCCGAATGCGCCCGCGTTGCCTATAACGCCGTAGCTGCTTTGCATTGTGCCGTGACCTCTTGTCAAGGCTTCAAGCTCCTCGCTGCCGAGCTGCGAAATAAACTCATCAAGGCTTATCCTGCCTGATTTAACATCGCTGAGCTTATATCCCATGTCGCCCTTATAGCCTATCTGGTGAGGAATATTGTCAAGTATGCGCTCATGAAGGCTTCTCTTGCCCTTTTTGAGCATTTCATAGGCGGGAATAAATCTCTTCCCGTTCTGGAAAGCCACAAGTCTCTTGAACGGATCGGCAACCGAGCAGACCTCCTCAAGCCGCTGTATCCGTTTTGTCTTGTCGACAGATATGCTTCCGGCCGTTTTGTCTGCTCTGACCGAAGCTCCGACATAAAAGACATAATTGCCCTTCTCAAGAACATAGCATGACTGATAGCCTGTTTTTCCCTCGTCGTCATATGAGGAAATTTCATATTCGCTTATTTCAAAGTCAACCGTCTGCGTTTCGCCGGGCTCAAGCAGCTTTGTCTTTTCAAAAGCGACAAGGCTTCTGGCAGCCTTGCCAAGCTTGCCCTGAGGCGCAGAAACATAAACCTGAACGGTCTCCTTGCCGCTGACAGAGCCGATATTCGTCACATCGACCGAAAATCCGATCTTGCCGTCAGCGTAAATGAAATCATGGGACTTGAATGAAAACTCCGTATATGAAAGGCCGAAGCCGAACGGATAGAGAACCTCCTCTTTGGCGAAGGTCTCAAAATATCGGTAGCCGACATAAATATCCTCGGCGTAGTTGTTGAATCTGAGCTTTCCGAAGTTAGCCGCACTCGGGTAATCGTCATAGTATCTCGCGATCGTGTCGCTGAGCTTTCCGCTGGGATTTATTCTGCCCGTCAGGATATCGGCGGCGCTGTTGCCGCTCTCCTGACCGCACTGCCACGCATAAAGAACGGCGGTTATGCTATCGTATTTTTCCACCCACGACATATCAATAACATTTCCGCAGTCCATAATAACCACGACTTCCTTGAAACGGTCGCAGACAAGCCTCAGGTTTTTCTCCTCAACATCGGTCAGATAGTAGCTGCCCTTTGTGAGCTTGTTTTCCCTGTCCTCGCCCGACGCTCTGCCTATGACGAATATGGCCTTGTTGCTCTCAATAGCGGCGTATGACACCATTGCGGCGCTCAGCGGCATTTCATCGTAGCACATCGGCCAGTGGCCCCAGAAGCCCTCATCAGGCACATTTTTCGGTACAGAGCACCATTTTTCATAGTATCCGGCGAGCTTCTCGTTAAGCTTGACATCAGTCTTTCTCAGCGCCTCAAGCAGGTTCACCTTATAGGGCGCCTGAACATCTCCGCCCGAGCCGTAGCCGACGCAGAACCAGTTGATCTGGCATCGGCCGAAGACCGACACAACATCGTCAGATTTCAGCGGAAGCGTTCCCTCGTTTTTAAGCAGAACGCAGCCCTCGGCTCCGCTTTTTCTGATAAGCGGGGCGATATTATCGTTGTAGTATTCGTTGTCGGCGGCCGAGTTCATCTCCTGACTCAGCGAGCCAGAAGCATTAAGGATCTCAGTAGCCTCTCTGATAAGCTTTGATATTTTTTTCTTTAACTGTGACATAGCGTTTCCTCCGTATTTTTTACCTGAACAAATTATACTTTATATAAAATGAAAATGCAACAGTTGGGCGAATTTAATAATTTTTTCACTGTTTCAAATTCCGTTCCGTTTATTTTAACAAATTTTTAAAGAGGAAGCACCCCGCTTTTTATTGCAGGGTGCTTTTGAGGTTTATTATGCAAAAGAGATTAAGTAGTTCGGCTTTTTCAGTCAAATCAAATTATTCGGCATCTGTATCTTTTTGTGAACCGCCGAATATTGATACAATCTGTTCGACCATATTCTTAATAGTTTCAATAATCGTTTTGATCATGTTGACTATCGCTTCAATTTCGATAACCATGCTCCTGCCCCCTTTGATTAGATACAATCAAATTATAACACCTGTAAAAATTTAGTCAATATGTCTATAAGTTTTTTAAATGTTTTTTAAAATTTATATCTTTTGTACAACTATTCGACACATTTCGATATCCGGATATAATTTTAATTCTATCTCTCCGGGAAACCTTTCATATATTTCAATATTTTCGTCGCCGCTGACGCTGTATGCGTACTTATCATTCATGACTATGAGCGCAGTGCTTTCACCGTCGCCCTTTTTTGTCAGTTCAAGCTCGGCATAGGTGAAATCCTCCGAGAAGAAGCGTTTTTCAACCGTTGAATCAAAGCCGACGGTCACAGTGCCAGGCTTATAATAAGAAGAAGCCCACATATTCACCGGCAGTGATAAAGCGCCGAAATTGTGGAACCAGCCGCCGCGGCCGGTGACGACATTGACCATCTCAAAGGTATAATAGGAATGCTCACACTCCCGTTTCCAGATGTCAAGCGCCCGTTTGGCAATTTCATAGGCAAAGTCGCTTTCGCCGATGTCGAGCATGGTTTTGAACAGAAACCACTGATGAGCAAACCAGATATTGCCGTTCCAATAGCCGTTGACCTTAAAATAAGACGCGGATCTGTCCACGGCGCTTATTCCGTAGCGGCTGAGCATCTCTTTTTCACTCTTCAGATGAGAAAGAAGCTTTTCCCTCTGTCTGTCGCTGCAGACTCCGGCGACAAGAGGATAAACGCCGTCAAGCCCTCTGTTGAGGTTTTCACCGTCGGCGCCCGTGTATTTGCCGACAGGATAGTAATTTTCATCATGCAGAACATAGCTGTAATATCCGCTGCTTTCATCCCATGAATAGTCATTCAGTGCTTTTGTGAGTTTTGATATATCTTTTTTGAAAGAGTCAATATCATCTTTTTTTGAAAGTCTTTCAGCCGCTTTTATCATTATTTTGGCTATCCTTATCGCCTGAGACGAAGTGATAACCGGCGCCGCTGTGTCGCGAAGTCCGTCGCGCATCATAAACACCTGAGCCGGATAGTCGTCCATTCCGGATGATGAATAAAAATAATCGTAGGTCGTCAGAAGTCCGCTTTTGAATTTAGCTGTGGTCGAGCCTCTTATCTTGCCCAAGAAGAAATCATAATAAAGCCTGAGTCTGTCATAGTATTTTTCAACGCAGGCCTTATCGTTATCAAGATTCATCATCTCGTTAAATATATAGAACTGAACGGGAACAGGCGAACCGTGATGAACAAAGGCATAGTCGGGATTACTTTCGTCGCTGAGATAAGCGTCAAGTATATAGTCGGCAAACGCCGGAGCGTATTGCAAAAAAGCAAGGCCGATAAATCCCGAATCCCAGGTGTAAAGGCAGTCCCAACGCTTTCCCGGGGTGTGATGGATAATATATCTGTCGTGTTTGTATATAGGATAAACGACATTTGTAAGGGCAGCCGCTTTCAGAAGCTCATTGCTGAGCTCATATTTTTCCCCGCAGGAGTTTAGAGTGAAGCTTTCATATTTTTTCTCGGCTTCGGCATATATTTTTTCATATTCCTCCGCACTAAGGCAGCTCGTTTCTCCTCTTGAAACAACTGCATATCGCACCGACGACGAGTGGGGCTCAACAAAAATCGTGTGCACCAGAGGGTTATGAAAATAGCCGTAGTCGCTGTTTTTTTCTTTGAAGGACGATGTAAAGCTTTCGGTCAGATCGTCGAAGCTCTCATCGCTGTTTGAGAGTCTTGAGCTGAGGCAATCCTCAAGGCAGCCGGTGTTTATTTCTCTGTGTCTTGTGTTGTCATCGAAAGTTCTGAAAAAATACTCGATTTCATCGCCGGCATATTTCAAAACGGACAAACAGCCGCTGCTGCATTTTTCAATTCTTATTTCAGGCTTGACCTCATACAGCTTTTTGTACGCTTTGATCTTATCTGCGTCCGAGCTTTCGGTGACGGCAAGAAAATCTATCTCTATCGCGCCCTGCCCCTCGGAGACAAGGTCGAGCCTCCCGGGCACCTCGCTTAGCTCAAACTGCTTTATTTTTAGCTCATCAGTAGCCTCGAAAACCAGCCTTTGCTTTCCGTTGAGAATAAAAACCGCGTCTTTTTCGCCTTTAACATATGTTACTCCGACCATTTTTCCCTGTTCATATTTTATTCCCGAGGTCCTGTATCTGACGGATAGCACGGGGCTTTTGAACTTGAGCTTATTGTCGGTGCGATAGCTGACTGTGTCTCCCTTTTCGCCGCCGAACGGAGCAAGATATCTATGTGGCATATGCCATTTTGAAGCTCTGTCACCGAGTCCTCTGCCGAGATAAAAGTTATCGTCGGTGAAAACGCCTTTTTGGGCGGCGTCTGCATTCTGCTCGTCCCAAGGCCTTTTTATGCTGTATTCATATTTATCATATAAATCGGCCTTTATAAACATATGCTTTTCAGGCAGCGAGACCTCGCAGTACCCGTTGCTTCGGTATTCCATCGACAGAAAATAATTTATCAGGCAGTTTTGTATAAGCCCGGTATTATTGAAAATCTCAGTTCTGATAAGAGTTGCCTCGTCCGAAAGCCTGATATAGGAGACAACGGAATAAACATCGTCTTTGTTTTCGAGGTCAAATCTATAAGAAAAATAAGAATAGTCGTTGTTGCAGCGCCACGCCCGGCAGCCGCAGGGAACTGTTGTATTCGGAACTCTCACTCCCGAGCCGAAGACAGCAGGAGAAGCGGTGCAGTCAAACCTCACACCGCTTTGCATATCCTCATCAACTATTCGGGAAATTCCCATATATTTTTTCGAATACGGTCCCCACAGGGGAAAAACTCCGTCAAGTGTTTTCACGCCTTATCTCCTGTTTTCAATGTCTTAACAAAGACCTCAGTGCTCTTGCTCTTATATTCCTTACCCCCAGTGGTGTAAACAGCTCTGATTCTGAAGCCGTACTCCGTATCGGGCTTCAGCCCCGCGAAAGAACAGGAATCCTGCGAGCCGGAGACAGTCTCGAGCTTATCCCACGAATCGGTCTCTTCATTTCTGATATATATATAGTATTTTTTCCCGTGTTCTGACTGATCCCACGACAGAGTCACTGAAGAATCAGTGATGTTTGTTGCCTCAAACCTGTCGCACGCTTCGGGCAATATCTCAAATTCCTTGGTCTTTTTCCCTCTGAATCTTCCTATTCCCGTTACTGTTACTTTTGCCGTGCCAATAGCGGTGTTCTGAGAATATGAGACGATATAATCCTTGCCCTCTTTCAGCCCTTTCAGCGTGACTTCAGGCTCTTTCTTTTCACCTGTGTATACATAATCGTAGCCTTTTTCAAGATGCACGCCGTAGTTCTGGACGCTTCTGCCGACGCCGAAATAAACAGCTGCGCAAAGCAGCAATATGACTGTCATTGCTCCGAGAGACATCAGAATGTTTTTTCTGCCCTCTCTTTTCTCGCGGCGTTTCTTTTCAGCCATCTCGTCAAAAGTCTTTTCATTGAAATCATCAATATTTTTCTCGGGCCTTTTGTTATCCGAAAAAGTCATCATCGGCGATGAATTTTGGGTTATTAGATCGGCTTTGTTGTCGAGGACGGCCTGCTGAAGCTCGTCAAAAGCCTCCTCCAACGCTTTTCTCATATAATACGGAGTCACATATCTCTGTTTAGTGTCAAAGGAGCAGGCTTTCATTACGATGTCCGTCAGCTTTCCTGCGTTATATGCCGGTCTCGGTATCGGTTCGCCGGAAATTCTCATCTGAAAGGCCTTTTTCTGGCTGTATTCGTTTTCAAACGGAAGCTTTCCGCCGTTAAGAAGTCCGTAGAGCACAAGTCCGAGCGAATAAACATCTGACGAAAACACCTTTTCGCCGCCGTTGCAGGCTTCGGGAGAAGCATATCTTAAAGATGAAATATTGTCTTTATCGACCGGCTTTTTGCCTTCGATGATATCTATATCAAAGCCGCCCAGCTTAAATCTGCCGTTATCGTTGACATAAATATTTTCCGGCGTGACATTGCCGTGAATCATATTGAGCTTTCGGAAATTTTCAAGTCCCTTGCAGATATCAATGCCCATTCTTAATGCGGCGCCGATAGTCAAGCCGTTGGATCTGATATAGGAGTCCAGCGTTTCGATATAATCGTAACGGGCGACAATAAGATAGCTCGTCTCATCGCTGTTTGAAATGTCATAGATTTCGCGCATACATACAATGCCGGGCTTTGAGCAAAAGCTTCTGAGAAGCTGCAGCTCGGCCTTCTTGCGCTTCATCATATCAGCTATCTTTTTCTTAAACTCGTCCTCCTGCGGGTACTCGGCCCTCAGCTCATTAAGCTCCTCTTTGTCAGCGGGAATACTTATAGCTCTCACTGCGGCGTATTTTGTCATATCGCCGGATGTTCTTTCCGCCTGATAAAGCTTTTCTCCTCTTTTTTCGCTTAAAATATAGCTTAAAGTCCATTCGGGCAATATCTTCTTTATATCCTGTTCATTCATAAAATAACCTCGCAAAGTGACTTGTTTCGGTACTCGTTATGTCTTCTGAATCGGACTAACCGTACCTAATCCATTTTAGTATACACCAAAACGATGTCTTTGTAAATAAAAGGCAGAAAAAAATCAAGTTTTGGGAGAGATGTCATATAAGGCACTTGCTTTTTTAAGAAAATGTGATATAATTGAAACAACCTATAAAGAGTGCGTGAGAGACAAGCTCTGTGACCGCACAGCAACCGCCTTAATGGTATGGTGCTAATGCTTGTATGATGGGTGTGAATAAAGAATTTCTGCATCCGTCTGACGATGGGTGCGTTTTTTATTGCTCTTTAAGGTTTAACAAATCTCAAGGAGGATATATGTATGTTGTCAGCAGAAAAAATGAAAGAAAAAGAAATCCGCAAAATTTGCCTTAGCAGCGGTGATATCAGTGTTAATGACCGTTTCAAGGGAGTTTCATTCTCGTCGGAGCGAGACTATGACGAGAATCTATCTGGAAAGACCATAATATGTATAGGTAAGGCCGATGATGATGAGAGAATTTTCTGCACAGATGATAATCTTTGTTATTTTGGCGTTTCCGATGGTTGGGGTGTTGAAAACGGTCATCTCGTCGCACTGAGCAAGACATTCTGTCTACATTTCGATAAGCCTATGGGCATTGACGATCTGGAAAACTATATTAAAAATAAGCCCGAAGTTCACGGTTTTATTTCACATATGGCGCTGAGTTCAAAAATCAGCGCAATAAAAAAAGTTCTGTCAGCTGTTAAAACAAATGAATAAGCAAAACTATAAAGAAGCGCTCCGGAAATCCGGAGCGCTCAGACTGTCGATAAAGGCGCCCGAACTCATATAAGCTAAAATAGAAAGAGAAAAATGTCTGATTATTTCAAACATAAACGCAAACTGATTCAGCGACACAGTATCCGAACTGTGCCGCTGAAAGCTTATATGCTTGGCATTTTTTCGGTCTCGGAGTACCTTTGTACACCTGTCGACCGAAGAAAATGTCATCGGTCATCCTTTCTCGGCAGTCTCACAGCTTGTCGAAAAGTACTTTTTCGACAAGCTGAAGCGCTCCGGAAATCCGGAGCGCTTCTGATTTTTATTCTGTTTTCTCGGTTACTTGTGATCCGGAATTTATCAGGTGAGCCACTTGATAAGTCCGCCGTACCACTGCATATCCGGGCAGCACTTTATGTGCTTGCGGAAGAGAACTGAGAATAAGGTGCATAACCAGCGAAGGATCTTGCCAAAGATGTTGTTTCTATGGCACAGGCAGTGACCGCAGGTGTATTTGTAAAGTCTGCCGCTGCCGTCCGTGAAGCTGCCGGTTACATTGCCGTTTTTAACAACGAGCGTACCCTCGCCCTTGTTCATTCCGCTCTCATCATTGACCTTGATATCATATGAGCCGTCGCCGATCGGTTTTGTCGTGTACTTGCCGTCGCTGTCGGTGGTACCATTTTCGCCGTTGATTTCAACTTCGGCGCCGCTTATCGGATTTCCGTTTTCATCAAGCGCAATGATAGTTATGACAACTTCCTTGTATTCGCAGCGGATACACTTGTATGTGTTCCATGTGTAGGAGCCGTCGTCAGAGGTACCGGTGCTGACCGCCTTGGTGAAGTCGACGCTGTGGCCGAGTGCGTCGGTGAAGTGAGCATCTCCTCGGATCTCTCCGCATACCGAGCATTTCTCATAGGAAGTGTGTCCTTTCTCGGTGCAGGTTGCTTCCTTAGCGGGAACCGTGACGAATTTGTGATCGCCGAGACCGCCGTATTCAACGCCGCAAACCTCGCACACTGCCTTGTGCTGACAGGTTGCTTCGCCGCCCTTATGTGCGCCTGCTTCAAATACTGCGTATACAGTGATATCTGTTGTGACATCTGTTATTGTGTCGCTGTTCCAGAAATTGCCGTTGCCATCGTTGAAGCCGACAAATGTGTAATGCTTATCGGCAGTGGGTGCCTTGGTAAGAGTTACGGGAGCGTCTGACGGGTACTTGGCGTTTTCGCCCTTTCTGACAATCACGCTTGCACCGGCAACATCGTTGACCATGAAGGTTACGGTGTACTTTCTGATATAATCATCGTCAATCTTTCCGTCGTTGTCTCTGTCAAGACCGATTACATAATCTCTCAGAGCCTTTTCAGCTGCATTAACTGCGTCCTGATGCGCCTGACCGTAGACAGTTCTCGGATCAGTTGACGCATCCTGATATCCGTCTGCGATAAGTCTGTTGAGATCAGCAAGGATATTCTCCTTGAGATCGTTTTCAGCTATTATCTTATCGGCAAGGCTTTCAGCGTCATTGAAGCCCTTGAAGTCGCTGCGCTCAGCAGTTCTGTCAAGATCATAGTTCGCCGGAACAAAGACTTTCTCGGTCACTGCTCTGAATTCTGTTTCAGCCGTTACGGGAGCCGTAACATCGGGAGTCCAGCCTATAAACTTAACATCATAGTCGCCGTCCTGATATGCTGCGACTGACGGGATCTTATCTGCCGGTACGCTCTCGCCGAGAATTACCGATACGGTTTCGACCTTTTCATCACTGGGTGTAATGTTGTAGCGGAATGTTACGGTGACTACATCTTCTTCATCATCGGGGATATCGTTGTCGTTTGCATCATTTGTATAGATAGCGTTGAACTCGATATCTGCTGTGACTGCCGCCGTTACATCTTTATCCCATGCTTTGAAGCACTGGCCTGCGGGCGCTGCCGCATTGAGTGTTTCCTTGCTCGGAACATTTGCAGGAGCAAGCCCTGTGAGAACCTGTTCTGTCTCTGTGTTGCCGTTGTACTTGTAGGTT
>JAQXMC010000037.1 GCA_029012445.1 Oscillospiraceae bacterium | reverse complement strand
CTTTCAAGCACAAACCGCAAGATGTTTCAGCGACACAGTGTTGAACTGTGTCGCTGAAAGCTTATATGCTTGGCATTTTTTCGGTCTCGGAGTACCTTTGTACGCCTGTCGACCGAAGAAAATGTCATCGGTCATCCTTTCTCGGCAGTCTCACTGCTTGTCGAAAAGTACTTTTCGACAAGCTGTAACGCTCCCTTTCCAGGAGCGTTAGTCTTTATGTTTATACCGATTATTTTATAATATCTGTTCCCATATAAGGTCTGAGAACCTCGGGAACGGTCGCGCTGCCGTCCTCATTCTGATAATTCTCAAGAATAGCGGCGACCGTTCTGCCGATCGCAACGCCGGAGCCGTTGAGAGTGTGAACGAGCTGCGCCTTGCCCTTGCCCTCTTTATAGCGGATAGCCGCTCTTCTCGCCTGAAAGTCCTCAAAGTTGGAGCATGACGATATCTCGACATACCTGTTATATGACGGCATCCAGACCTCAATATCATAGGTCATCGCCGAGCTGAAGCCGATGTCTCCGGTTGAAAGCGCAACGACACGATAGGGCAGACCGAGAAGCTGAAGAACACGCTCGGCGTCGTTTGTGAGGCTTTCAAGCTCAGCGTAAGAATCCTCAGGTCTGACAAACTTGACAAGCTCGACCTTGTTGAACTGATGCTGACGGATAAGACCTCTCGTGTCCCTGCCGGCTGAGCCCGCCTCGGCTCTGAAACAGGCCGAATAGGCGCAGTATTTGATCGGCAGTCTGGCCGCGTCGAGAATCTCGTCTCTGTGCATATTGGTAACAGGTACCTCTGCGGTCGGAATAAGAAAATAGTCGTTGTTCATGACCTTGAACGCGTCCTCCTCAAACTTGGGGAGCTGACCTGTTCCCGTCATTGAAGCGCGGTTGACCATGAACGGCGGGAATATCTCGGTGTAGCCGTGTTCGGTGTGGGTGTTGAGAAAGAAGTTGATGATCGACCTTTCAAGCTTTGCGCCGAGGCCTCTGTAAAAGTGAAAACGGGTACCCGTGACCTTAGCGGCGGTCTCGGGATCAAGAATGTTGAGGTCGGCGCCGATATCCCAGTGAGCCTTTGCGTCGAAGTCAAACTTTCTCGGCTCGCCCCAGCGGCGGATCTCAACATTTTCGCTGTCGTCCTTGCCGATGGGCGTCTTGTCGCTCGGAATGTTCGGGAATTCATACATTATGCTCTTTTGGCGCGCCTCAAGCTCGGTCAGAAGAGCGTCGTCTTTTCTGATGCTCTCCTTGATCTCGTTCATTTCCTTCATCAGCCCGCTGATGTCGCCGCCCTCTTTCTTTATCTGAGGTATCTGCTTGCTTGCGGCGTTCTGTCTGGCTTTGAGCTCGTCCGTCTTAGCGATGAGCTCGCGGCGCTTTGCGTCTATTTCAAGGATTTCGTCAACCTGACTGTCCATATCCTTATTTCTCGTTTTCATGGCCGCTTTGACCTTGTCGGGGTTTTCTCTGATAACTTTGATGTCTAACATATTCTGTCACCTTTCTGCGATTTATTCTTCAAGTGCCTTTGCTATTTTTGCCAGATCTTCCTTGCCGAAAAATTCGATCTCAAGCGTTCCCTTGCCGCCCTTGCCGTTGAACACTCTGACCTTTCTGCCCATGGCCTCGCCGAGCGCAAGCTCGACCTCGTCAAAATAGACATCGCGCTTTTTGACTCTTTTTTCGGCGCTGCCCGACTTTCCGAGAAGCTTGACCATTCTTTCGACTTCCCTGACGGACAGATCCTTCTGCATTATTTCCTTCGCCGCCTCAAGCATTTTTTCTTCGTCACCGAGAGGCAGAAGCGCTCTTGCGTGGCCTGAGGAAAGCTTTCCGTCACGGACGAGCTGCGAAAGAGCGCCCGGGAGATTGAGCAGTCTGAGCGAGTTGGTTATCGCCGGTCTTGACTTTCCCACCCGCTTTGCGCATTCGTCCTGCGTCAGTCCGTAGGTATCTATCAGCAGCTGAAGTCCCTCCGCCTCCTCAATCGGGTTGAGATCCTCCCTCTGCAGGTTCTCTATCAGGGCGATCTCCATCGTCTCGCTGTCCGACAGCTCCTTGACGACCACCGGGACCTCCGTCAGTCCGGCGAGCCTTGCCGCCCTCCAGCGTCTTTCGCCGGCGACGAGCTGATAGCCGTCCTGAATGGGCCTGACGAGCAGCGGCTGGATAACGCCGTGCTGCGCGATGCTGTCGGCGAGCTCCGAAAGAGCCTTTTCGTCGAAGGTCTTTCGCGGCTGATCCCGATTCGGCTCGATCTCGTTGATCTTCAGCTTAACCGTGTTAGAGGAGCTTATTTCTTCAATGGAGTTATCGGCGAACAGAGCGTCGAGGCCTCTGCCCAGACCGCCTTTTTTTATTGCCATCGGCCTTCCTCCTTATTTCTTGTTATTGCATCTTAAAAATTCAAGAGCCAGCTCCATATATGCGTCGGAGCCCTTTGAGGCTCTGTCATAATAATAGACCGGCTGACCGAACGACGGCGCTTCCGACAGGCGGACATTTCTCGGTATGACCGAAGAATAGACCTTTTTCGGAAAGAAGCGTTTGACCTCGCTGACGACCTGCTGCGTCAGATTGAGCCTGCCGTCATACATCGTCAGCAAAACGCCCTCCATCTCAATCAGCGGATTATAGAGCCTTTTGACCTGCCTGACTGTGCTCATCAGCTGCGAAAGTCCCTCGAGCGCATAATATTCGCACTGAATCGGAACGAGAATCGAATCCGACGCGCAAAGGGCGTTCAGCGTTATAAGCCCCAGAGCCGGCGGGCAGTCGAGAAAGATGAAATCATATCCGCCCTTTATCGGCGCAAGTCCCGTTTTCAGTCTCGATTCTCTTTTCGCTGCGTCAACAAGCTCCAGCTCCGCTCCCGCAAGATTCATATTTGCGGGCATGATGTCAACATTTTTATATGAGGTACGGCGTATAACATCTTCGGCTTTCGCTCCGCCGAGGATAACATCGTAGCTTGACTGATTTATTTCTCTTTTGTTTAACCCGAGGCCGCTCGTGGCGTTGCCCTGCGGGTCGATATCGACTATCAGGGTGCGAAAGCCGAGCGAGCCGATGCAGGCGACAAGGTTCACCGCAGTGGTCGTCTTGCCGACGCCGCCCTTCTGATTAACAATAGAAACGATCTTTCCCATTTTATCTCTCCCGATCTTTGCTCTTGGGTGTCGCAGAAACAGACACTTGAAATATTATAGCACAAAGAAAATGATATGAAAAGGGGCATAAAGAAAAAATCAGAGAACGAAAAAGAAAAATATCCGGTTTCCGGCGCCGAAACGGGCAAAGCT
This sequence comes from Oscillospiraceae bacterium, assembly GCA_029012445.1. Taxonomy (GTDB): domain Bacteria; phylum Bacillota; class Clostridia; order Oscillospirales; family Acutalibacteraceae; genus UBA6857. The sequence goes on along the minus strand of JAQXMC010000037.1, from coordinate 11,953 downwards.
CAAAAGCCGGTTTGTACCGCACGGCGTTCAGACTCGCAGACGCCCTCGGGATTTCTTTTTTCGTAATCCTTGACATTTTATCCGCGTTTACCTATAATGAAAAGATAAGGCGGGCATTCCGTATTTGCAAACGAAAGGAAAATGAATCATGCTCAACACAGAAAAATCAATGGACAAGCTTGTCGCCCTCTGTAAAGGCAGAGGCTTTGTGTACGCCGGAAGCGAGATATACGGCGGACTTGCCAACACCTGGGACTACGGCCCTCTCGGCGTCGAGCTGAAGGATAATATAAAAAGAGCCTGGAGAAAGAAATTTATTCAGGAAAATCAATATAATGTCGGTCTCGATTCGGCTATTCTGATGAATCCCCGGACATGGGTCGCTTCCGGTCATCTCGGCGGCTTCTCCGATCCGCTCATGGATTGCCGCGAATGCAAGACGCGCCACAGAGCCGATAACCTCATCGAGGATTTCGACGGGACGAATGTCACGGGCTGGTCCAACGAAAAAATGATGGAATACATAAAAGAAAAAGGCATCGTCTGCCCCAACTGCGGAAAACAGAATTTCACCGATATCCGCCAGTTCAACCTCATGTTCAAGACATTCCAGGGCGTCACCGAGGACAGCAAAAACGAGCTTTATCTCCGCCCGGAAACGGCTCAGGGCATATTCGTCAACTTCGCCAACATCCAGAGAACAACAAGAAGAAAGATCCCCTTCGGCGTCGCTCAGATAGGCAAATCCTTCAGAAACGAGATCACCCCGGGCAACTTCATTTTCAGAGTCCGCGAATTTGAGCAGATGGAGCTTGAATTTTTCTGCAAGCCCGGCACCGATCTTGAGTGGTTTGACTACTGGAGGAGCTTCTGCCGCAACTGGCTCTATTCTCTGGGCATCAGTCCGGAAAACCTCAGGCTCCGCAATCACGACAAAGAGGAGCTTTGCTTCTATTCAAAGGCAACAACCGATTTCGAATATCTGTTCCCGTTCGGCTGGGGCGAGCTCTGGGGCGTCGCCGACAGAACGGACTATGACCTCACACAGCATATCAAGACCTCGGGCAAGGCTCTCGACTACTTTGACCCGACGACAAACGAAAGATATGTTCCCTATGTCATCGAGCCGTCGCTCGGCGTTGAAAGGCTCTTCCTTGCGGTGCTCACCGAAGCTTATGACGAGCAGGTCGTTGACGCTGAAAAGAACGACACGAGAGTCGTGCTTCACTTCCACCCGGCTCTTGCGCCCTATAAGGCTGCGGTTCTGCCTCTTTCAAAGAAGCTTTCGGATAAAGCCGACGAAGTCTATCAGCTTCTCTCAAAGCACTTCATGGTCGATTATGACGACTCCGGCTCAATAGGAAAGAGATACCGCCGTCAGGACGAGATAGGCACTCCCCTTTGCATCACCGTTGACTTTGAAACGGTCGGCGACGATAAGGTACAGGCGGATAACTGCGTAACCGTCCGCGACAGAGACACAATGGAGCAGGTTCGTATCCCCATTGACGAGCTTGTCGGATATATTGAGGCTAAAATCGCTTTTTGACCTAAGCGTTAAAATAAGGAGGCAGAAATGAAAGATAATAAGAAAAACGACGGCTTCAAGTCGTCCGTCGCAATAATCTGCGTGCTTTCCGTTTTCGCTGCGCTTTGCTGCAGCTATCTCACTCTGAGCCACTTCAAGCCCGAGGTCAGGGATAATGTCAAGGAGGCTTTCACATTTCTTTATAACGATGAAAGCGGCAGCGGAGATACGACCGAGGGAAACACAGAGAAAAGCACTGCAAGGCTCATGTGCGCAGGTGAAAATCTCATCTATGAAGCGATATATTCCGAGGCGAAGGAGAGAGCCGAAAGCGGCTATGACTTCTCCTATGTCTACAATAACATAAAGGACATCATAGGCGAAGCCGATCTTGCAATGATAAATCAGGCTACCGCTATTTCGGACAGCGGCAAGCCCTCCTCATACCCGTCGTTCCGTTCGCCCACCGCTGTCGGTGACGCTCTTTATGACGCAGGCTTCAGAGTCATAAACCAGGCGAGCAGGAATATCTGGGATAAGGGCAGCGACGGGGCAAAGGACACCGTCGACTACTGGAAAACAAAAAGCGGCGTTCTTCTCACAGGTCTTTATGAAAACGAAGAGGACATGAATTCGGTCAAGGTCAAAGAGGTCAACGGCATAAAATTCGCATTCACCGCCTTCACCGAAAAGCTGAACGCAGTTTCTTCCTCATCGGCGGATTCAATGGTCATAGCTCTCGATCAAAAGGATAAATCTCAGGTCGATATCTATAATCAGCTCAAGGATATGATAAAGAGCGCAAAGAACAGCGCCGATGTCGTTGTCGTTTCGGTCAGCTTCAGCGGCAGCGAGGAGACCGAGGAGCCGACTTCGGATCAGACAAACTGCGTGAACTATATAGCTTCGTTCGGCGCCGATGTTATCATCGGCACGGGAACTCACACCGTTCAGCCTCTTGAGCTCAGAGACAACGGCGACGGAAGCAAAACGGTCATCGCTCATTCTCTCGGCAATTTCATGTCCGCTCAGACAGACAAGGAAAATATGCTCGGCTCAATTGCCGATATCATCTATTCAAAGGATCCCGAAAGCGGAAAGGTCACTCTTGAGAGCGCAAAGCTGATTCCCACCGTCACAATGGTCGAAAGCGGCGGCAAGAATTACTGCGTTAAGCCGCTGAACGATCTGACGCAGGAGGACGGCGATCAGCACGCCGTCAAAGGCTTCACCTATGACTTTGCGAACGATTATTTTGAGCGTGTAATAGGCGCAGAAAACCTCGAAAAGACCGTTATGGATGTTGAGGATCTTATGAACAGCTCGGCGAGCGGCGACACTTCGGCAACCGTCGGCGACACGGCGCAGAACAGCTCGGCAAGCGATCCGTCGCAGAGCGCAGACAGCTGAAGTTTATCACAGAAAAAAGCCTGTTAAGGCATCAGGGGCGGCAATTATTGTCGCCTCTCCGATTATCGTTTTTTATTTTTAGAAAGCATTGATCCGAAGCCGATGAAAAATCCTTTGCATTATCTGTTCCCTTGTCAGGAGAACTGCGCTTTTATCATTGACAAATCAAAAATCAATACCGTGTTGAAGATACGGGGCTTTGCCCCCGGAATATAACCGTTTTCGGTTATCAAAGAATAATTAAAATAAATCAGGTCGGCGAAAGCCGCTTGACCTTTCATGGGAGTGATATCATGTCATCAACTATCGCTGCGATCTCCACCCCGCAGGCGGCCGGTGGTATCGGTGTGATAAGAATATCGGGTGACGACGCAATAGCCATCGCGTCCAGGGTGTTCCGCTCCAAGGCGGGCCACAGGCTCGAGGATATGCCCGGCTATCGGGCGACTCTCGGCGTTGTCGAAGCGAACGGCGAAGCTGTCGACGAGGCAGTTTGTCTCATTTTCCGCGCGCCGAGAAGCTACACGGGTGAAGATGTTGCGGAGCTTTCCTGCCACGGCGGGCTTTTCGTTCTGCAGAGAGTTCTGCGCGCCGTGTTTGAAGCGGGCGCAGAGCCGGCCGGTCCCGGCGAATTCACACGCAGGGCGTTTCTCAACGGCAAAATGGATCTGACCGAGGCCGAGGGCGTCATGGGCATCATCAGCGCTCAGGGCGAACAGGCGGCCAAGGCGGCTCTGAACACTCTTGACGGTGCGCTGTCAAGAAAAATATCCGGAATCTGCCGAAGCGTTGTTGAGGTATGCGCCGCACTGAGCGCATGGGTTGATTATCCCGACGAGGATATAGAGGAGATGAGCGAGGACGAAATCGAAGAAAAGCTGACCGGAGCCAAGGCCGAGCTTGAAAAGCTGCTGAGCCGTTTTGACGCCGGTCAGGCAATAACCGAGGGTGTGAACACGGCGATAGTCGGCAAACCGAATGTCGGAAAATCAACGCTGATGAATATGCTCACTGGCTATAACCGTTCGATAGTCACAAAAGTCGCGGGAACAACAAGAGATGTGGTTGAAGAAACCGTCCGTCTCGGCGATGTCGTTCTCCGCCTTGCCGACACGGCGGGAATACACGACACAAAGGACGAGGTGGAAAGCATCGGAGTGAACATGGCGAAAGAAAAGCTCGAAAGATCGTCGCTGATTTTAGCCGTTTTCGATTCCTCCCGTGAAATCGACGAAGAGGATGAAAAAATACTCGGATACTGCAAAGGCAAAAACTGCATCGCCATTATCAACAAGAGCGATCTTGAGGAAAAGCTCGATGAGAGCAGGCTCGGCGGCTTTGTCGAAGCCTCTGTGAAGATATCGGCCGAAAACGGCAGCGGCTACGATGAGCTTAAAGAAGCGGTCGAAAAAATGCTCGGTACCGATAAGCTCGATCCGTCGGCCGCAATGCTCACAACGGAAAGACAGCGCAGGGCGGCGGTCAAGGCCGCCGAATGTCTCGACGAAGCCCTTTCCGCTCTGAAGTGCGGAATGACGCTTGACGCCGTCAATGTCAGCGCCGACTGCGCAGTTCAGGCTCTTCTTGAACTGACGGGCGAAAAAGCGAGCGATGCGGTCGTTGACGAGGTTTTCAGAAACTTCTGCGTCGGAAAGTGACCGCCTTTTCAAAGTGACGCGGCTTTGTTTTCCGTTTTCGGTCCGCATTGCCGGAAAATCAGAATATTATAAAAGCGCCGCTCTCTCCGGCCGTTTTGAAATTTTGTAGCTTTCACCAAAATTTTGCACTGAATTTTGGTGAAAGTTACCTTTTTTGCTCTGTTTTCCACACTATCCACATAGTTATGCAGAGGTTTTCCATGAAGTTTTGCTGCTTTTCCACATAGTTTTCCACATCGGCGCAGGGCGATGAAAAAAGTTGGCTTCATCATCTTTTTTTCTCGCTTTTTTGGTGGTAAAATGTTATCCGTGCATCAAGAAACAACACTGCGCCCGGCTTGCGTTCGGCGCGCTCAGGCTTAATATACAGAGGGAATCAAATGCTATACAGAATAAACACGGAGCTCTATTTAAAAAATGATAATATAGTCTTGCCCCTTTCGGTGGCGGACGAATGCCTCAAGGCCGCAAACAGCAATCAGATCAAGGTCATTCTCTGGCTTTTCAGCAGCTCCTCCGGCAGCGACGAATTCATGGCCGACGAGCTCGGTCTGAGCCGCGAAGCCGTTTCCGACGCTCTCGATTATTGGATAGGCAAGGGCGTGGTTTTCGAAGGCTCTGCCAAAGGTAACGCCAACGCGTCACCCGCCCTCAAAGCGGATACCCATGCTCCGATTGCGGAAAATACTGAAGCAGTCATGCCGCCCGTACCCGAAACGGCGGGCAAAAAGAAAGTCGAAACGATCACCGTCAATCCCCCGACGCAGACCGAGCTTGTCAGGCGCTGCAAGGAGTCGCAGGAGATAAGAGAGCTCATGGCGACAACAGAAGAAAGAATCAATTCGACTCTCTCATTTTCAATGCAAAGCACTCTGCTCATGCTCCACGATGATTACGGTCTGCCCGTTGAAGTCATCGCTCTCGCCGTTGAATACGCCGCAGGCAGAAACAAGGCCAACGCAAGATATATTGCGAACATCGGCAGACTCTGGTGCGAAAACGAGATCGACACCATCGACAAAGCGATGGAATACATAGACAGAGCCAACTCCTGCGAAAAAAGCTGGTCGGAATTCTGCGATCTGACGGGCGTCAAAAATCCAAGCCCGACGAAAAAACAGCGCGATTTTCTCAATTCATGGATAAACACCATGGGCTTTTCAATGGATATGATCGCTCTCGCCTATGAGGAGATGGCGGAGAGAACAGATAAATTCAGCTTCAGCTATATGAACAAGGTGCTGCTTAACTGGCAGAAAAGCGGAATATTCACTCCCGCCGACGCTCAGAAAGCAAAGCAGAGCAGATTTGAAAAATCAAAGGCATCAAAGTCCGGCGATCCGGTCAAAGCCGGACAGTCAAAAGAAAGCAACGCAAGCTACGACATTGAAGCTTACACAAAAAAGGCGTTTTCAAATCCGCTGAACATTCTAAAGTGAGGGAAAAGTCATGGGATACGACAAAAAAATATATGCCGAGGCAAAGCGGCAGCTTGCCCTCAGAAAACAGAAGGCGGAAAGCGGGCAAAAGGCCAGACACGATGAAATCTGCCTGAAATTCCCGGAAATACTCCGGCTTGAGCGTGAAATGGCGAAAACCGGAGCCGAGGCTGTCAGAGCTATCGGAATGGGGGCGGACGCTCAGAAATATATTGATGAAATATCCGCTCAGAACCTCAGGGCGCAGAGGCTTCGCGAGAAGATACTCACCGAAAACGGCTATGATAAGGACTATCTGAAAGTTCAATACACCTGCGAAAAATGCCGCGACACGGGGCTTTGCGGCGCCTATGTCTGCGACTGCTATAACAAGCTCGTCAAGCAGATCGCCTTTGAAGAGCTCAGCCGTTCCTCGCCGATGAAGCTTTCCACCTTCGAGAGCTTCAAGGTGAAATATTACCCCGATGAGCTTGATCCGACGACCGGCGTCGTTCCCCGCGAGCATATGACCAACATTCTGCATTTTTGCCGCCTGTACGCCGCGAAATTTTCAACAGACTCTCAAAGCCTGCTGATGTATGGCAAAACAGGGCTTGGCAAGACGCACCTTTCTCTGGCGATAGCCGGTGAGGCCGTCAACAAGGGCTTCGCCGTTATTTATGACTCGACGCCGAACATAATGAACCGCCTCGAAAGCGAGCATTTCGGCCGAAGCTCCCCGGGCGGCGACACGCTCGGAATGCTCAGCAGCTGCGACCTTCTGATCCTTGATGATCTCGGCGCAGAGTTTCAGACCTCGTTCACAGTCTCGTGTCTTTATAACATAGTGAACAACCGCCTTTTATCCTCCCTGCCGACGATAATCAGCACCAACCTCGATCCCAGAGAGCTTGAGGAAAAATATACCCAGAGAATAGCCTCCCGCTTTGTCGGGACCTATATCAATCTCGGCTTCTGCGGAAACGATATCAGACAGATCAAAAAGTGAATATATGATATCCGCCTTTGTCAATAATGTATCAGAGAGTGTTCGCACCGACACTCCGGCAATACACTTGAAAGGCGGATACTTTATGCCCGTTAAAATAACCACGGAAAGCTCCTCCGATCTTTCCGATAAAATGCTGGCCGAATTTGATGTGACTGTCCTGCCGATGAACATTATAATCGGCTCCCGGCAATACGAGGACGGCGTTGATATGACCTCAAGGCGGCTGCTTGAAACAAAAGAAACAGCAAAGACCGCCGCCATCAGCGAGGAAAAATACCGTTCGGTCTTTTCATCGCTTAAAAGAGACGGCTTTGATGTGGTCCATGTCGCACTCAGCAGTGAAATATCCGCAACCTGCCAAAACGCCGTCAACGCCGCAAGGGAGCTTGAGGGCGTCTATGTCGTGGACAGCCTGAGCCTTTCCGCCGGAGCGGGGCTGCTTTGCATCATCGGCGCTCAGCTGGCGGAGGCGGGCGAAAGCGCAGTCGATATAGTCAAAACCCTCGAAAAAGACCGCGAAAAAATCAAAACGAGCTTCATTCTCGAGGATCTTGAAAGAATTAAAAGGGGCGGACGCTGCACGGCGATAGAGGTCCTCGGCGCTAACCTGCTGGGGATAAAGCCGTCGATAGAGATGGTCGGCGGAAAGCTCACGCCCTCCGGAAGATATCATGGGAGAGGCCCGGCCGCAAGACTGAAATATATCGACTCAAGAATAGAGTCCGATAACCCGGACAGAACAGTCTGCTTTCTCAATCACACTCTTGAAAGCGACAGCGAGACAGAAGAGCTTATCGACCTGCTGAAAACGAAATACGGCTTTGAAAGGGTGTTTGAAAACAGAGCCGGCTGCTGCATCTCGGCGCACTGCGGAAAAAACTGCATGGGAATAATATATATGACATGAATAATCGGCGGCACGGTATATAAAACCGTGCCGCCGAAGGATTATATTCCCGGTGTTTTTGCGGTACACACCGAATTTCCGCAGAAAAAGGGCAGCGTTTCGCAAAAGGCCGCTCTGGACAGACATGAAAATTTAATATGCAAAAGGAATTTATTCATTTTCCGTTGATTTTCTTTTCATAATAGTGTAAAATGGATTCTAAGGAGGAATTTACTTATGTTATTCGACTTTTCCAAAAATAAAAGAAACGCATCAAAAAAATTTGAATTAGAGACTGCGGCTCTCTCAATGCTCACGCCCGCTGCGCCGTTCATGTGCGCTCCGCCGTCACTGAGAAAGGCCAAGAAGGTTCTTTTTGTTCAGCCCCACCCGGACGATAACCAGATAGCGGCCGGCGGCACTATCGCATGGCTCATCAGCCGCGGCGTTGAGTGCTATGAGCTGACTGTCACGGACGACAGATACGCCGTTCCCGAATATGTCGGAAAGGAAAACGAGATCGAAACTCTCCGCCAGAAGGAAGCTAAAAAGGCTGAAGCCTTCCTCGGCATGAAGAATGCGGGCTTTCTCGGCTACGCCGACAAAACGACGGCCTCTGTCCACGATATATCAAGAGATATCTGCAAGGTCATCAGAGAGATAAGACCGGATTTCGTTATCTCGGCCGATCCCAGCCTTATCAACGAATGTCACTCGGACCATATCAAGGTCGGAACGGCTGTCAAATACGCCTGCATGGACAGCGCCTGCAGATTTTATCCCGAGCTGAAGGACGGCCAGCTTCGCGATGACAACTACACCGTACCCAACATCGGCTTCTATTACACCGACAAGCCGAACACCATAATTGATATCAGCGATTTTGAGGAGACGAAAATGAAGGCAATCGCCTGCCACGAGTCTCAGGCGGATCCCTCGCTCATGGCGGTCGTCAAGTTCCAGCAGCAGTATTTCGCCAAGGGCACAAGATACAAGGCCGTTGAGGGCTTCAGACTCATGAGATCAATACATATGCACTGCTTCAACCTGCCCGTTGAATAAAACCGGCTTCAAACAAAAATATTGGGGGTTATCACATGAAAAAGAAAATAGCCGTCACCATTCTCGCAATTCTGCTTGTGTGTTTTCTGATAGTTGAGACATATCCGAATAATTATATTCTTATCGTCAACGAGAAAAACGCGTCATCGTCCGTTCAGGACGCCACGCCCGCAAACGCAGTCGTGACGACAACGGCAAAGGCCGCCGCTCAGACGGACAATTCCGGCAGCGCCGCCGACAGCTCAGAAAGCAAAAAATCAGATAAAAAATCCGACAGCAAAAAGTCAGATAAAAATTCCGGCTCCGAAATTCCGCAGACAAAAGAGGAGATAGTTCAGAAATATGCGGAAGTAGTCAAAAAATTCAAGCACGAAAAGCCGGGCTACACCAAAAAAGAGTATCAGGCTCTGCCCGAAGACAAGCGCCAGTTCAGCAGCAATCTTGTCAACAAGCTTCTCGGCTTCGGCGAGAAATATATGACAAAAGAGGACAGTGAAAATGCGGTCGTAACCCGCGAAAAGGGCTACGCCGACATAATCAACGAGATCCCGATATACGGCATGGAGGAGGGCTGCCTTCTCACGGATTACAGCACGGTCAAAAATGCGACCTGCACCAAAAACAGCGCCGGAACATATAAGCTCTCGTTCAGCCTTGAGGATGAGGTCAACCCCGAGCCTCTCGCTTCAGGCTCAAAGGAGCCAAAGTCCTATCACGCTGCAGTTCTTATGCCGGGCAACAGAGAGGATATCATGACAGAGGTACATAAGGTCGAAAAGCTGTCGGGAGCGAAGTGCAACAATTTTGATCTGACATACCGCGACTGCACCTTCGAGTGCGTTTATAATCCGGAAAACGATCAGGTCGTTTCTATCACGCATCACCACAATATCGACATCACCGCCGACATTCACTTCATCAAGGATATCACCGGTTCGGCCAGACTGACCAACGATATGCTCGTTTATGATATCGTCTGGTGATTAACCTCGCGCTATAAATAATAAAATCAGACGGCAGGTTTCACCCCTGCCGTTTTTGATTAGTCCGATGCCGCGCGGTACGCCCGGACTCTGAGCGAAAGGGATATTATTCCCGCTAAGGCAGCGGGCAGCCGGACAAAAATTGAAGATAAAATAAAAATATTTTATTTTTCACTTTACTTTTCGTATTTTTGTATTATAATAGGTATGCGGCATTTGAGAATGCACACGGGCCTGTAGCGCAGTTGGGAGCGCATCACATTCGCATTGTGGGGGTCGAGAGTTCGAATCTCTTCAGGTCCACCATAGTCCACCGTAATTTCTATCGGATTACGGCGGACTTTTTCTTTAAGGCAAAGCATTGCTTAAAAGAGAGAAAAGCCGCCGCGGAATCGGGCTTTCGGCTGTGTTGTGTCCAGTCCCCTCACCCTGAGCCGCTGAAACTGTTTTCTTTTATTGTTTGTTTCCATATTGAAAAATTTTTGAAACAGGGTTATTATGATAAAGAGCAAAGCCGAAAATCAAAATTCCGGGAGATGTGATGATTGATATGAAAAGATACGCTGCGTTATTAAGGGGCATAAACATAAGCGGAAAAAATGAAATCTCTATGCCGGAACTGAAATCATGTTTCATTGAGCATGGTTATTCAGATGTTCACACATATCTCAACAGCGGCAATGTCGTTTTTTCTATTGATGAGGACGACGAAATTCTCCTTGCCGACAGAATAAAAACAATGATAAAAGAACGATTCGGCTTAGATATTCCTGTTTTTGTTATTTTGCAGGAAGAGCTGAAAGATATTTTAACCAAAGCACCGCCTTGGTGGGGAACAGATGACAAAGCCGTCTATGACAACCTCATTTTTGTGCTGCCCTTTTCTACGCCTGAAATTGCGGCTGAGAAAATAGGCGAACCGACAGAGGGGCTGGAGCGGGTGTCCCTTTATAAGAATGTGATTTTCTGGTCTTTTGACAGAATGAAATACACTAAATCAAATTGGTGGAAAAAGACTGCAAGCGCCGGCATCGGAGAAATGCTCACGATCAGAACGGCTAACACCATAAAAAAGATTGTTGAAATATAATTTTCGGCTTGCCGCACCGTTCATCGCTCTTGACAGCCGCTGTTATAACGCTGTATACGGTTTGCTTTTTGTTGATAGTTGCGCCGCTTTCAAAGTCTGTTTCCGCTTTAACGCTGAACGCGCGTATTCCGCCGGAGGCAGACTTTCTTATTCATAGTCTCAGATTGAAATGTCAAAGCAGTCCTGTGAAACTAAGAGCAAAAGAAAATATCCTCGCAGTTAAAACGCAGCTTTTGCGCGCCCCTGCGAGGATCTTTTTAATCAGAGTGTTAAATATCAGTCAGCCAAATCTTTTTCGAAGTCAATTATCTTTCCTGTCTTAGCGTTTATGGAATATTCGTATTCCATGCCGCCAAAAACGAACTCGACATCATATTCATAAATTCCGTCGTCCTTGTCAAGCTTTACCTTCTTGAAGCGGGCGTCTTTTTCGCTTATCTTTGCGTGGCTGAGAGCTATCGACTTGGCCTTGTCAACGCCGATGAAATATGATTCGCCCGTCTGGGCTTTCGTTGTGGTCGTCGTTTTGCTGCCCGAGCTGAGCTTTTCAACATCTTTTTCAATGATTTTGCCCGTCTTTGCGTTGATCGAATATTCATATTCGGTGTTGCCCGACCTGAAGTCTATCTCATATTCATAAACGCCGTCGTCCTTGTCAAGCTTTGCTTTGATGAAGGTCGCTTCCGAAGCTTTGACCTTAGCGTCCGAAAGTGCGATTGACTTGGCCTTGTCAACACCGATGAAAGCCGAGGTGCTCTCCTGAGCTTTAGTTGTGGTTGTCGTCTTGCTGCCAGAGCTGAGCTTTTCAACATCTTTTTCAATGATCTTGCCAGTCTTTGCGTTGATCGAGTATTCATATTCGGTGCCGCCCGATCTGAAATCTATCTCATATTCATAAACGCCGTC
>JAQXMC010000036.1 GCA_029012445.1 Oscillospiraceae bacterium | reverse complement strand
GGGTGGGGGTGGTGTTTGGGGGGGGGGGGGGCCCACAGGGGGGCCCCCGGGGCCGCCCCCGCCCCGCCCGCGGCCCCCGCGCTTCTGCGCGAAGCGCAGAAGGCTTTTGCCCCCGGAGCAGGAACTGACCTTGGCGCACTGTCGAGAGCGAGCGATATATTGCTCGCTCTCGGACTCCCGGCGAGGCGGAAAATACTTTTCCGGCTCGCAAAAGCCGGATTTCAGCGCAAAAAAAGGAGCAGATATTATCTGCTCCCTCAATGCTTTATTAACTATTACTGCTCAACGGCGTAAACGCTGACCTTTTTGCGGTCCTTGCCGACTCTCTCGAACTTGACCTTGCCGTCGATAAGAGCGAATAATGTGTCGTCTGAACCTCTGCCGACATTGTTGCCCGGATGAATATGTGTGCCGCGCTGCTTGACAAGAATGTTGCCTGCAAGAACAAACTGACCGTCCGCTCTCTTAACGCCGAGTCTCTTTGACTCAGAATCACGGCCGTTACGGGTAGAACCCATACCTTTCTTATGAGCGAATAATTGAATGTTTATCTTAAGCATTTTGTTACACCTCCATGTTTTGCTTTGATTTGACCTTGAGTCCGATAACGCACTTCGGGTATTGCTTTGCCAGGCCGTCTATATGAAGCCTGAAGCCTTTGATAAGTCTTTCAGCTTCTTCGTTATTCTCGTTCAGCCTGAGAAACATATAACCGTCGTCAACTTTTATCTCGGCTTTGGCTGATATAATGTCAGTGATCGTGTTTGCAACCAGATAAGCCGCCGATGAAATGCTTGCGCATATAATCTCGGGACCCGATCTGTTCACATCACTGTGTCCTTTTATTTCAAAGCCTTTTCCGTCGTCAAAAAAGTTTGCCGTTATCATATTGCGTTTTAAGCGTTGATCGCACTGATTGCAACCTTTGTGTAGGGCTGTCTGTGGCCCTTCTTGCGCTTCTCGTTCTTCTTTGACTTGTAAGTGAATACGATCACTTTCTTAGCCTTACCGTTCTTGATGACCTTAGCCGATACCGTTGCTCCGTCAACATAGGGAGCGCCGACCTTGATACCGTCGTCTGCACCAACCGCGATAACCTTATCAAAGGTAACTTCGGAGTCTGCTTCTGCATCGAGCTTTTCAATGTAGATTTCCTGACCGGCTTCTACCTTGTACTGCTTTCCGCCTGTTTCGATAATTGCGTACATTTTGCTTTCCTTCCTTTATTATGGACTCGCTGCTCCGGGCTGATGATATCATTCATGGCATAACAAACTACGCCGCCTTTTGCATGCGGTAAGAGTTAGTATAAACTATAATCCGCTGTTTGTCAAGACAAAAGTCAATTATTTTCCGTGCAGGATGACTTTTTAACAACAAAGCAAAGCCAGCCGCCTTTTTCGCGCCGCTCACACACCTCAAAGCCGTATTCTCTGAAGGCGGTGAGAACATCGTCTTCTCTCGTGTCAATAATTCCCGAGGTTATAAAAACGCTGTTCTCATCCATGAATTTTCCTGCGTCTCGGCAGAAAAGAATGATCACATCAGCGACTATGTTAGCAACGACAATATCATAGACTCCGCTGACTTTATCAACGAGGTTGCCCTCATATACCGTAAACTCAGGCTCACTGAAGCCGTTCAGCTTTCCGTTTTCGGCGGCGGTCTTGACCGCAAGCGGATCTATATCGACGCCGACCGCTTTTTCAGCCCCGAGAAGAAGTGAGGCTATTGATAATATTCCGCTGCCGCAGCCGATATCAAGGATCGTTTTGCCATCGCCGACATATTTTTCGAGCGTCTCAAGGCAAAGCCTTGTCGTGTCATGTGAGCCTGTTCCGAATGCAAGCCCCGGCTCTATCTTCAGCACCTTTCTGCCTTCGCTTTCAGGCTGTTCTCTCCAGAGCGGCTGAATGAGGAGCTTTTCGCCGACAGGCATCGGGTGAAAATACTGCTTCCAGTTATTCTCCCAGTCTTCATTCCGGCAGGCGATGAGATCTATCTGATTTCTGATTCCCTCCGCACTGTATCTTTCGCTGAGAAATGAAACAGCTTCGGCGGGGCTTTCTTCAGGCGAAATATAAACATGGACTATCGCCTTGCTTCTGTCTTTTTTGAGAAGCTCCTCATCAATGAGATCTATGTGGGCTACCTCCCACGCCTGCTGTTCAAGATCCGAATAGTCCTCTATGTAGATACCGTAGGGTACGACCATTGAAGCTATATCACCGGCCTTATCGACATTTTCCGAATCAATCGTTATTCTGACCTCTGTCCATTCGCTCATTGCATATTCTCCTTCATTTCAAGTATTGCGGCTGACAAAGCCGGAATACGGACTCCTCCGCCGCACATTTCGCCCGAGAAATAAGCCTTAGCTCTCTGCCACTTCAGACTAAGCTCATAGGTCATATCCCGTTCGCCGCGATTTATTATCACCATTATTTCATCTTTTCCGCTTTTTCTTATATAAGCAAGGCATGAGTCCTTTTCACTGACCGGAACAAAGCTTCCGTCGGCAAAGACCTTCCTTTCGCGTCTGAAATTTCCCAATGCGCGGTACCAGGAGACAAGCTCCTCATTTTCATTGCCCCAGGGATAAAATTTTCTGTTGAACGGATCCTTATATCCCTGCATTCCCGCCTCGTCGCCGTAATATATCGACGGCACACCGGGAAGCGTGAATTGAATAAGGCTCGCTATTTTCATCAGCTTTACTCCCCTTGCGTATTCTTCGGCTGTCAGGGCTTTTTCCGACTGCCACTCTCTGCCTCTGTTTTCACAGCTTTCCCCCGCAAGTCTTGTTATCGCTCTGGCTGTGTCATGAGTTCCGATATGGTTCATCAGAACATTCACCACCTGCGGCGGATAATTTTCGAGTATAGTCATTATTTTATCCGTGAAGCCCTCCGCCGCACCGCTTCTGACAAAGCTTATGACAGCGTCGGCGAACGGATAATTCATCACGCTGTCAAGCTGATCGCCGAGAAGATATCTTCTTCTTTCACCGTAGCTGCATTTGTTCGATGCGTCCTCCCAGACTTCGCCGAGAATCAGTGCGTCGCTGTCCTGCGCCTTGACCGCCTTTCTGAATGAATCGAGAAATTTGTCCGGCAGCTCGTCCGCAACATCGAGACGCCAGCCCCCGGCTCCGGCTTTCAGCCATTTCTTGGCTATTCCGTTTTCACCGGATATAAAATCTATGAAGCTGTCGTCAGTCTCATTGACCTCCGGCAGAATGTCGATTCCCCACCATGAATCGTATTTATCGGGGAAATGCTCAAATTTATACCAACCGAAATATTTCGACTCCCTGGATTGATATGCGCCTAAGCTGTCATATCGAGAATATTTATTGAAATATACGCTGTCATCGCCCGTGTGACTGAAAACTCCGTCAAGAATAACTTTTATTCCGTATTTTTCAGCCTCCTTGCAAAGCTCGGTCAGATCTTTCTCACTGCCGAGCAGAGGATCTATTTTTGAGTAGTCGGCCGTGTCGTACCTGTGATTGGAATTAGCTTCAAATATCGGGTTTAAATAGATGCAGCTGACGCCGAGAGATTGAAGATATCCGAGCTTCTCTTTGATTCCCGCGAGATCGCCGCCGAAATAGTCGTTATTTTTCACCCTGCCGTTTTCATCGGGGCGCCAGAAAGGCTCGGCGTTAAGGTCGGTGCGGATCACTCTGTCGCCCGGTACGCCCGGCTTATCGCTGCCGGAGGAATAGAATCTGTCGGGGAAAATCTGATATATAATGCCGCCCTTGAGCCAGTCGGGAGTGCTGAAATCCTTTGAATAAACGGTCATCTGAAACTCCTTGCCGAAGGCGTTCAGGATTCCGATTCCGTTGCCGAAATTCGTTATATGGTTCACTCCCCAGGGCGTGTAGCACTCAAAGCGATACCAGCAAAGCCCGGGCTCGGTCGGAGTGTAATCAAGAGTCCACCATTCCTCGCTGTCTCCCTCCATTCTGAGCCATCTGAAGTGGTTATAAAAGCCCTGCTGAGGCGGCTCCCTGTCATTTCTGACAACAAGAGCCACTCCGGTGCATTTCATATCGCGGGGCAAAACGACATTAAAAGTCACCGTCTCGCCCTGCTTTATCGCGCCGAATTTTGACTTGTGGAGCGTATTGTGGGAATTAAATGGTATATAAAACATACGGCAGAATCTTCCTTTCCGTTCGTTTCACCTATCTGCGTCTGCCGCCGGACTATATGTTTTGAAGCCACGGGGCAAATTGAAGTATAATCCTTTGAAATTTCAAATATATATTTAGTAACTTATTCTCATATTGCAGGTGATATCAATGTTTGTCGTTTCATTAAAAAGAGATAATATCAAAAAAATAATCATAGTCGCTCTGCTCGCGATAACAATTATCGTCGGCGTTTTCTTCATGATCTCCGGCAAAGGAAAAAACAGCAGTGATAACACTGCGGTCAAAAACGGAATCAGCATGAAAGCGGGCGACAACAATGAAAGGCTCGCCTTTCTCTCCCAGTTCGGCTGGGAGGTGACCGAGGATCCGATCGAGGTGACTGAGGTCATAATTCCGGAGGAATTTGACAGCACATATGAAAAATATAACGAGCTGCAGAAAGAACAAAATCTTGACCTTTCAAAATATAAGGGTATGCGGGTTAAAAAGTGGACATATGAAATCAAAAATTATCCGTCGTTTGAAAATTCCGACGGAATCATAAGAGCCAACCTGCTTGTTTATAACGGTGTGGTCATCGGCGGAGACATATGCAATATCGAGCTTGACGGCTTTATGCACACCTTCACTTTCCCTGAGGAGCAAAAGTCGCAGGGCGAAACCAAATCCGCAAATTCTGTCTCAAGTGAGCCTGTTTCGAACTCTCAAAGCGCCGCCGAAAGCACATCGGCTCCAAGTCTTGCTCAAGAGGCAACAACCGGCTGACGCTCAGAATATTTTAATCACCCAGTCTTTATATTTTTCCAGAACATCTATATCGACCGTCACGACCATTCTGAGACCGTTTTCGGTATATTCCTCCTCATAGACAGCGCCGTCGTGACGGATCTTAGCTGCAATGCCGCCGCTTGAAAACGGGATCAGCAGTTCCGCTTTTCTTCTTGTCGGCGGCAGCTGGGCGACTATCTCGTTGAGCAGAGCGTCTATTCCCCTGCCCTCAAGAGCGGATATCATAACGGTCTTTCCGAATGTCGGGAGAGAATAAACATCGCCGATGAGGTCGCATTTATTCATGACAGAAATTATCGGTTTGCCAATACAGCCGAGCTCTTCAAGCAGCTTTCTCGTGACCTCAAGATGCTCGCTGCAGTTTTCGTCGCTTGCGTCGCAGACATTCAATATGATAGTTGCGCTGCTCGCTTCTTCAAGCGTGGATTTGAAAGCTTCAACGAGATTATGCGGAAGCCGCCTGACAAGTCCGACCGTGTCAATCAGCATTACCGTTCTGCCGTCCGGCAGAGTCAGCGCTCTTGAGGTCGGATCGAGAGTCGCAAAAAGCTTGTTTTCGGCAAGCACTCCCGCATCGGTCAGGCAATTCATCAGGGTGCTTTTGCCCGCATTGGTGTAACCGACTATTGCGACCGTCTGAACGCCGTCCTTCTCCCGGCGCTGTCTGTGACGGTCCCTTCTTTTTTCAACTTCTTTAAGCTCCTGCTCAAGGACCTGTATTCTCCGTCTTATATGCCTTTTATCGCTTTCAAGCTTTGTTTCGCCGGGGCCTCTTGTTCCTATTCCTCCGCCGAGTCTTGACATCTCGGTTCCTTTTCCGCCGAGCCTGGGTAAGGCGTATTTCAGCTGGGCAAGCTCGACTTGCAGCTTGCCCTCGCCCGACCTTGCTCTGGCGGCAAAGATATCAAGAATCAGCGTTGTTCTGTCGATCACTCTTTTCCCGGTCAGCGTCTCGAGATTTCTCTGTTGAGACGGTGTGAGTTCGCTGTCAAAAATCAACAGATCGACCTCGTTTTCCGAGATAAAGCCCATTATTTCACTGAGCTTTCCCCTGCCGACGAAGGTCGCCGCCTCCGGCCGCTCCTTTTTCTGAATGATCTTAGCCACAACTTCGGCTCCCGCCGTTTCGGCGAGCTCCTCAAGCTCGTTTATCGAAACCTCGGCGTCAAAGTCGCCCGTGTCAACGCTGATAAGCATAGCCTGTTCTGGGGTGGTTTTATTTTCATAAAGCTGCATTGCGAACCCTCCTGATATAACCGCTGCAATAGCTTCACTGCGGCGGCAGTGACCGGCTGTTAAGCCGCACTGAAATATCCGAACGCATAAAAAGCGCCGCCTTCAGCTCAGGCGACGCTTTTGTTTCTTTTGCAGCTTATCTCGCCCGTATTATTATCTGCCGGTTCAGCCATCAATTATAATAAGCTCTTTCGGGCACTCCGTCAGATTTCTGTAACCGTCGGGTGTTATGAAAGCCATATCTTCTATTCTGACGCCGAACTTTCCGGGGATATATATGCCCGGCTCGTTGGTGATCAGATAACCCGGCTCAAGGATCTTCTTGCCTGCCGGGGAAACTCTCGGCTCCTCATGGATCTCAACTCCGACGCCGTGACCGAGGCCGTGGCCGAAATATTTACCGAAGCCGGCATCTTTTATCACATCTCTTGCTGCCTTATCGACATCGCTGCAAGCCGCACCCGGGCGCATTGCCGCAAACCCGGCGTTCTGAGCCTTGAGAACGGTTTCATAGACCGAGCGCATCTCGTCCGTTGCGAAGCCGACTGCAATCGTACGCGTCATGTCGCTGTGATAGCCGCCGACAACTGCGCCGTAGTCCAGTGTGATAAAGTCGCCCGCCTTTATTTTTCTGTCGCCGGGCACGCCGTGAGGCATTGAGGTCTTCTCGCCGCTGACGGCGATCGTTTCAAATGAAAGAGCCTCCGCTGAGTTTCTGAGCATGAAATAATCAAGCTCCAGGCCGATCTCTCTTTCGGTCATTCCGCATTTGATGAATCTGAGCATATGCTCAAAGGCTTTTTCGGCTATTCGCTGAGCCTTGATGACAAGGTCGATCTCCTCTTCGTTTTTCACTATTCTGATCGAATCGACAGCGTTATCGAGAGTGCTGTCTGTGACAAATTCAACATCAAGGCCGGAAGCTGTCATTGCCAGCTGGGCGAGCGTCATTCTGCCCGCTTCAACGGCTATTTTTTTCACTCCGAGGCGCTCAATGACCGGAGCGATGCTCTTTTTGAGCGTATTGAAAAGAAGTACCTCGTCACATTCTCTGCACTGAGCCTCGGCGGCTTCAATATATCTGCTGTCTGTGAAAAATATCGACTTTTCGCCCGTCACAAGCAGAAAACCGTCCGTTGACGGGAAAGAGGTGAAATATCTTCTGTTTTCTTCGCTGACTATCAGCGCGGCGAAGTCCTTGTCTTTGAGAAAATCTTTAAGCTTTTGTGTGTTCATGTCCGTCTCTCCTTATCTGACCTTATGTTCTTCGCCCGAGCTTCGCTCAAGCTCAAGCATCCTTTTTATCACCGGCCGCTCCTTATATCTTCTATATCTGTAAAAGAAATAAAAGACTATTTCCTTAGCCGGCGGTTCAACATAGACCGAAACGGCGCCGGCCTTGTTCGCTCCTTTGACATCTGAAAAAATCTGATCCCCGATGAAGGCAATTTCGCTGATTCCGACATTAAGCATATCGGCAGCTGTGAAAAAAGGCTCGCTTTTTGGCTTTCCGCCGATCGGTACGCAGGGAATGCCGAGCGTTCCGGCGATCTTCAGCGCGCGGGACTTTCTCGCATTTGAAACGATAATCACCGGTATTCCGCTTTTTCTGATATTCTCAACCCACTTTTTTGAATTGCCTATGAAGCGCTTTGTTGCGTCGTAGCACAGGGTATTGTCAATATCAACGGCGACCGCTTTGACACCCCACGATTTTATATCGTCAATCGTGATGCTCTCAATTCTGTCATAATGATACATGGGTATCAGATCAATATCCGTTTTCATAGTTTTACCTTTCGATCGCAGAATAAAAAGCAGGCTTGCGCCTGCTTCTCTTCTCTTACTTGTACTTGCGCTTACGAGCAGCCTCGGATTTTTTCTTCCTTGCAACTGAAGGCTTTTCATAGTGCTCTCTCTTGCGGACCTCCTGAATGATACCGTCTCTTGAAGTCTGTCTCTTAAAACGCCTGAGAGCGCTGTCTAAAGATTCATTTTCTTTAACCTTAACCTGACTCATTTATTTCCCTCCCTCCGCCTGTTTAGCAGGGGTAAATTTCCAATCTTTCAAGGAGAGAGACGCTGCTTTCCGTCTCTCTCCTATAAGGATACTGTGATATTATACAACTTAGTAAAATAATTGTCAATACTCAAAAAGGTGTATTTTAATAAAAAGTTGAAACAAAAGATTGAACTTTTATTTAACAACTATGTTCACAAGCTTGCCCTTGACATAAAGCTCCCTGACTATCGTTTTGCCCTCTGTCAAAGCCGCGATCTTCTCATCTTTTTTGACAAGCTCGATGACCTCCGACTGTTCTATATCCGCCGGCACGGTGAATCTCGCCTTGACCTTTCCGTTGATCTGAGCGGCAATCTCAATCATCTCGTCAACGCACTTGCTTTCGTCCCACTCAGCCCACTTGCCGTCGGCGAGCATTCCGCTGAAGCCGTTCCGCTCCCACATCTCTTCGGTAATGTGAGGTGCGAACGGATTGAGAACCGTCAGATAGGCGCCAAGCTCTTTTCTTGTTATAGAGCCGTGATCGTATATCTTGTTGAGCAGAGTCATCAGCGCGGCTATGGCCGTGTTGAATTTCATGGCTTCTATATCTTCCGAAACCTTTTTGATCGTCTTGTTGAACGGTATCTCAAGCTCAGGCGAATACTCGTCGGAATCTGTGACGATTTCGTTCAGATTCCAAACTCTGTCGATAAATCTCTTGCAGCCCTTGACGCTGTTTTCGCTCCACGGCGCGGCCTTTTCGTAGTCGCCCATGAAAAGCACATAGGTGCGAAGTACATCTGCGCCGTAAGCGTCAACGACCTCGTTTGGATCGACGACATTGCCCTTGGACTTGCTCATCTTATCACCGTCGGGCCCGAGGATCAAACCCTGAGCCGTTCTCTTGGCGTAAGGCTCGTCGCACGGAACTGCGCCGATATCATAGAGGAATTTATGCCAGAAGCGCGAATAAATAACATGGCGGGTAACATGCTCCATTCCGCCGTTATACCAGTCAACGGGAAGCCAGTATTTGAGCTTGTCAAAATCAGCGAACGCTTTGTCGTTATGCGGATCGGTGTATCTGAGAAAATACCACGATGAACCGGCCCACTGCGGCATGGTGTCTGTCTCTCTTCTCGCCTTGCCGCCGCACTTGGGGCAGGTGCAGTTGACAAAGCTGTCTATCTTTGCCAGCGGGCTTTCGCCGTCCGTTCCGGGCTTGAAGTCTTTGACGGGAGGCAGCTTCAGAGGCAGCTGATCATAAGGAACGGGAACCATTCCGCATTTTTCGCAATAAACTATCGGAATCGGCTCGCCCCAGTAACGCTGACGGTTGAACGCCCAGTCCTTCATCTTATACTGAACGCCTTTTTCGCCTATTCCCTTCTCTGACAAGAATTCGATCATCTTTTCGATGGAATCCTTCTTCTTCGTCATTCCGTTAAGAAAGCCGGAATTGACCATCTCACCGTCGCCGGTGTAAGCTTCCTTGCTTATGTCTCCGCCCTTGATGACCTCGATTATGTCGATTCCGAATTTCTTCGCAAATTCATAGTCTCGCTGATCGTGAGCGGGAACAGCCATTATGGCGCCTGTGCCGTAGCCCATCATGACATAGTCCGAAATATATATGGGAATCTCCTTGCCGTTGACGGGGTTTATCGCAGTCAGGCCGTCTAACTTTACGCCGGTTTTGTCCTTGACGAGCTGAGTTCTTTCAAACTCAGTCTTTTTGGCACATTCTGTCTTATATGAGTCAATTTCATCTGTATTTTTGAGCTTGTCTCTGTATTTATCCAGAAGCGGATGCTCGGGAGCCATGACCATGAAGGTGACGCCGAACAGGGTGTCCGGTCTGGTAGTGTATATTCTGAGCTGCTCGTCGGTGCCCTTGACGGGGAAGTTGACGAAAGCTCCCGTTGACTTGCCGATCCAGTTTTTCTGCTGAAGCTTGATGTTCGGCAGATAATCGACTCTGTCAAGCCCTTCGAGCAACTTGTCGGCATACTCGGTGATTCTGAGGTACCAGACATCTTTCGACTTCTGAACAATCTCACTGTGACAGATATCGCATCTGCCGCCCTGAGAATCCTCGTTTGAAAGAACAACCTTGCAGGACGGGCAATAGTTGACAAGCGTCTTATCTCTGAAAGCAAGACCGTGTTCAAACATTTTCAGGAATATCCACTGAGTCCACTTATAGTAGTCCTCCTGAGTTGTGTCGATAACTCTGTCCCAGTCGAAGGAGAAGCCAACCTTTTTGAGCTGGGATGTGAACTTGCTGATATTCATATCCGTGACCTGTCTTGGGTGGATACCGGTCTTTATTGCGTAGTTTTCCGTCGGAAGTCCGTAAGCGTCGAAGCCTATCGGGAACAGAACATTGTAGCCCTGCATTCTTCTCTTTCTTGAAATAACCTCAAGGCCGGAATAAGCCTTGATGTGACCGACATGCATACCTGCGCCGGAGGGATAAGGGAACTCGACCAGCGCATAGAATTTAGGCTTGTCGAAGTCGTCCTTAGCCTTGAAAACGCCCGTTTCCTCCCACTTTTTCTGCCATTTTGCTTCCGTTGCTTTAAAATCGTATTTCATTCTGTATTATTCCTTTCGATTACGGATTGAGTCGGAGGATCACTCCGTTATAAGATCGCTGATATCAATTATCTTAGCGTCGCTCCATAGTCTTTCAAGATTATAGTAGTCTCTGCTTTCCTTAGTGAAGATATGGATCAGAACCTCGTTATAGTCAAGCAGGATCCAGCCTGTCGCTCTGCCCTCAACATGAAGCGGCTTGACGCCGAGCTTATCGAGCTCAAATTCGACCTCATCGGCGAGAGCCTTGACATGGGTGTTTGAAGTGCCGTTAGCGATAACAAAATAATCGCTGACGATAGTGCGCTCCGTTGTTTCAATGACTTCGATATCGACCGCTTTCTTTTTGTCGAGTATTTTAACGGCGGCCTTAGCTAATTCCAAGCCTGTCATTTGCATCTTCCTTTCTGTATTCCGTTCGTTTAATGATAAGCTCATTATAAAGTCCCACGCTGTCGGGATGAAGCACGCATCTCGTTTTGACAAGATTGGGTATGCAGAAATCGACTGCAAAAAGGCAAGCCTTGTCAAGGTCCTCAAATGCGAGCTGCCTCATGAAGTCAACACCCGGGAAATCTCTCTCAGGTGAGACAAAATCGGCTATATAAATTATTTTTTCAAGTGTTGTCATTCCGGCTTTTCCGGTGGTGTGATATCTGACTGCGGAAATTATCTCGCTGTCAGTGAAGCCGAGAACATCTTTGATATATGCGCTGCCCGAAACAGCATGATATAGCTTAGGATTATTTCTTTCCTCCAAGGTCAGCATTATACCACTGTTCCCGATTATTTGCAACTGTTCTTCGTCCGGCGTGTTCTTCGTTATGTCGTGAACAAGGCCGGCAAGATACGCTCTGTTTTTATCAACGCCGTATCTTTCGGCGAGCTTTTCAGCGGTATCCGCAACGCCGAGAGAGTGGATATATCTTTTTTCTGTCAGTCTTGATCTGAGAAACTCCTTGAGTTCCCCGACCGAATATTCCGAATAAAGCTTTTTCTCCCTGATATATGAAATCACGCCGTCTGTTAGAAAATCATTTGTTTCGCCTTTTGATCTTATCAGCTTTCTGATATCCGTTGAGGAAATTTCCAACGCCGGCTGATCGGAAATGACAATATCGTTGCTTTCAAGATGAAGGATATTTCCGGCATAGCTTTTCATTTCATCAGCGCCGACGCTTTTATCTCTCGTCATAACGCAGAGCCTGCACATTTTCAGAATATCCTCATAGCGGTACCATTCATGAAAGGTCAGAAGCATATCGGAGCCGATTATCAGATAAAGCTCGCTGTCGGGATATTCCTTTTTCACCTCGCAAAGTGTATCATATGAGTAGCTTTTGCCCTGTCTTTTGAGCTCCATATCGCTGATCTCATATTTATCCGAAACGAATGTCCGTCTGCACATTTCGAGTCTGTCCTCACCGCCGGCAAGCATCTGCGCTCTTTTATGCGGAGGAATAAATGTCGGGATCACGATTATCTTGTCAAGAGAGAGCCTGGCCGCAAACTCCTCTGCGTTTCTCAGGTGTCCCTTATGCGGCGGATTGAATGTGCCGCCGAAAACGGCAATTTTCATTTTATCACCTTATTTTTTATAGCGTGAATTCGCCCGCTTTTTCTCAGCGTTTTCAGCTTTGCGTTTCTTGCGGCGAGCTTTTTCGCTTTTTCCTTTTCTTTCAGCTTTTCGGCTATCTCGGGATTTTCCCTGTAAAGCACGATAACTCCGCCGATGACCTGAATAACCTCACTGTCTGTCTTTTCCGAAAGCTCGTCCGCAACCTCACGGGGCGTCACCGGAGAAGAATCAAGCAGTACCTTCAGTTTGATAAGCTCTCTCGCTCTGAGCGCGTCATCCGTTTGCTTGACAAGCGCGTCGCTCATTCCGCCCTTGCCGACCTGAAACAGTGGCTCGAGTGAATTTGCTTTTGCCCGAAACGCTGCTCTTTCTTTACCTGTCATAATATACTCCTTAAATATCTTTGTTTTTCAAATAAGCTTCAAGCTTCGCTGCGAGTGCTGCCAGAGCCTTGCCTCTGTGGCTGACGGAATCCTTTTCTTCGCTGCTAAGCTGGGAAAAACTTCTGTCGCCGACCATAAAGACCGGATCATAGCCGAAGCCGCCTTTTCCTCTGCGTTCAAAGCCGATCCTGCCCTCGCAGACGCCGTCGGCCGAAACAATGTCGCCGTTCGGGAACACGCAGCAGACTGCGCTTTTAAATCTCGCCGTGCGTTTTTCCTCGGGAACGCCGCTCAAAAGCGACAGCAGCTTGTCGATATTGGCTTCATCGTTGCCGTGCTCGCCCGAAAATCTCGCGGAATAAACCCCGGGAGCTCCCGAAAGCGCATCGACCATAAGACCGGAATCATCGGCTATGCACGGCATATTGCTTTCTTCGCAGCCGCTTTTCGCCTTGATATATGCGTTTTCTTCAAATGTTGTTCCGGTTTCCTCCGCTTCCGTGAGCGTCAGTCCGGCCTGTTCCGCCGTCACCACATTTATGCCGAGAGGCCCGAGAATCCTGCTCAGCTCGTCCCTCTTTTTCATGTTATGGGTTGCTATCAAAAAATTCATTCTGTTCCTTCCCTTATTATTCACTTTCTATGCGGGCTGATTTTCTCCTTCAGTGAAAAACCGAACGCATACCGCAAAATTATTTGTCGCCGGTTTCGCCGTCTTCCTTGACGGTCTCCGCCGTGTTTTCAAAAAGTGCCTTTGCGAAAGCCGACGGATCAAAGGGCTGAAGATCGTCTATGCCCTCGCCGACTCCGATAAACTTGACCGGAAGCTTCAGCTCGTTCTTTATCGCAAGAACGACGCCGCCCCTCGCAGTTCCGTCGAGCTTCGTCAAAGCTATTCCCGTGATTTCAGCGACATTCATAAACTCTCTTGCCTGATTGACGGCGTTCTGCCCCGTCGTTGCGTCAAGAACGAGGAGTATCTCTCTGTCGGACCACGGAAGCTCTCTGTCGATGACACGGTATATTTTGCCGAGCTCGTCCATCAGGTTTTTCTTATTGTGAAGCCTGCCGGCCGTGTCGCAGATTATGATGTCACAGTCTCTCGCAATGCCCGCGTTTATCGTGTCGAACACAACGGCGGCGGGATCTGCGCCCTCCTTATGCTTGATAAGATCGACTCCGGCTCTGTCTGCCCAGACCTCACGCTGCTCGATAGCGGCGGCTCTGAAGGTGTCGGCCGCTCCGAGAATGACCTTCTTTCCCTCAGATTTATATTTTGCCGCGAGCTTGCCTATTGTCGTCGTTTTGCCGACGCCGTTGACGCCGATAACAAGTATTATTGACGGAATTGTGACAAGTCCCATATCCTCGCCGCCCTGAAGCATATCGGATATTATCTGCTGAATAATGATTTTTGCGTGCTTCGGGTTTCTGACCTCGTTTTTGTTGACTCTCTTTCTCAGCTCTTCAACAATATCCTGAGCCGTTTTGACTCCGACATCGCCCATGACAAGAGCCTCCTCAAGCTCGTCATAAAGATCGTCGTTTATTTCCTCGTACGCTCCGAGTACATCCTCTATCGCGCCGGATACATTTTCTCTTGTTTTTTTAAGACCGAAGCCTAACTTTTGAAAAATACCCATTTGTTTGCCTCCTTATGTAATTCCGAGCCGCCGAGCCATCTCCGCCGTTTTCAGCTCAAGAAGCTTTGACACGCCCTCCTCCTGCATCGTAACGCCGTAAAGCGTATCAGCTTCCTCCATGGAGCCTCGCCTGTGAGTGATGAGAATGAACTGCGTGGTGTCTGTCATCCGCCGAAGATACTGGGCGTACTTTGAAACATTGACTTCGTCGAGAGCCGCTTCGACCTCGTCGAAAATGCAGAACGGCGCCGGATTGACTTTGATTATCGCTATCAGCAGCGCAATGGCGGAAAGCGCCTTCTCGCCGCCCGAAAGCAGGTCGATATTCTGAACATTCTTCCCCGGCGGCTGAACCTTTATTTCGATGTTGCTTTCAAGCACATTGCCCGGATCCTCAAGCCGAAGCTCCGCCATTCCGCCCGAAAACAGCTCCTGAAATGTCGTTTTGAATTCGGCGCTTATCTTTGCGAACTGCTCTCTGAACTGCTCAGCCATCTTGCTTGTCAGCTCGTCTATGAGCTTTATCAGCTCAGCCTTGCTCTTCTCGACATCGCTGACCTGTGACGACATAAACTCATATCTCTCGCCGACTTCCTTATATTCCTCGATAGCGCCGACATTGACGCTGCCGAGCGAACGGATCTGACTTTTCAGCTCGTTGAGCCTTCTCTGGGCCTTGTGCGGCTCGCCGACGGCTATTCCGAGCTGTTCGGCCTCTCGCCTTGTGAGCTGATATTCGTCATAAAGCTTGTTTATCGTGTCGTCATATTCTTTGAGCATGGCGACTTTTCTTTCCTCAAGCCTTGCCAGCTCGCCGCTTATCTGCTCGCGCTCCGCCGTCTTGTTCCTTTCAAGTACGCGCAGCTTGGTTGAAAGAGCCTCGGCTTCGTTTCTGTCGTTTTGAAGCTTCGCTATTCTTTCCTTTGACAGGCCGCCGTTTTCGCGAAGGCTCTTCGCCTTAGCCCTGAGGCTTTCTATCTCGTCGGAAAGCTCCTTGTTCTTGTTTTTGATTTCTTCTATCTCGCCGTCAAGCTCAAGCAGCTTGCTGCTTTGAGAGCCTATTCTTTCCTGAAGCTCTCTGACGGAATCCTGTCTTATCTGAATATCCTTTTCGGCTTCTCTGATGGCGAGATTTATCTCGGTCGCTTCCTGCGATATTTTTTCTTTAAGCTCCGAGCTCTTTTGTCTCATTTCTCCGAGCTCGCCGAGCTTCTTCTCTCTTTGCTCTATTTCGGCGCCGATTTTCTCTATTCTTGCGTCAACTTCGCCGCATATCTTCTGAATTGCTTTTATCCTTTCGCCTGATGAGACTTTTTCTTTTTCCAGCTCATCAAGGGATTTTCGCGCCGCGGCAAGCTGCTCCTGAGTCAGACGAAGTTCACCCTGCCTGCGTATTTTATCCTCCTGATTTCTAAGAAGATCCGACCTTGCGCCCTCAAGCTCTGCGGTCGAAGAGCCGAGCTCCTCAGTGAGAAGCTTATAGTTTCCGCTCATGAAATCAAGCTTTTTCTGTTCCTCTCTGACCTCGCCGACAAGCCTTTCGATCTCTGTTCCTCTTGAAAGTATTCCCGCATTCTGGGTTCTTGAGCCGCCTGTCATTGAGCCGCCGGCGTTGATGACCTGACCGTCGAGCGTGACTATCTTGAATCTGTTTGAATAGCGTTTGCCGATAGCTATGGCGCTTTCCATATCCTCGCAAACGACCGTTCTGCCGAGCAGGTTCTTCATAACTGCGTCGTATTTTTTATCATATGACAAAAGATTTGTAGCGATATCAACAAAACCTAAGCATTCGTCAAGGCCGTTTTCCTGAAGCGTCTTGGCCTTGATTGCCGTCAGCGGCAGGAATGTCGCCCGGCCGGAATTTGATCTTTTCAGAAATTCAATGGCCCTTTTTGCGTCGTTTTCGCTGTCAGTGACTATATTCTGAATCGCCGCGCCAAACGCCGTTTCAACGGCAACCGCAAATCGGTCGTCCACCGTGATAAGCTGAGATATTGCACCGTAGATTCCTCTGAGAGTTCCTCTCCTGACCTCACGCATGACCGCCTTTGCGGCGCCGGAATAGCCCTCCATGTTTTTTTCGAGATCCTCGAGCATCTTGGCTCTTGATTCTTTTTTTCTGATCTCAAAGGCCTTATCGTCAATGGATTTTTTCATTTCCTCCGCTTTCCGGCGGCGGTTTTCAACTCTTATCTCATATCCGCTGACGGTGTTTTTCAGGCTTGTCAGTGTTTCTTCAAGCTCCGAAAGCTCGTTTTCCCTGCGTTTTTCTTCCTTTTCAAGCTCACCGGCCGTCTGCCTTCTCTCCTCAATGAGTTTATCTATCGAGCCGCATCTCGATCTGATCTCATCTATCGAGGAGTGCGCCGTTGAAGAAGCGACTCTGTTGTCCGCCAGAGACTTTGTCAGTCTCGCTATCTCGCCGGAAAGCGTTGAACTTTCATCATCAAGCGAGCCGCCCTGTTTCTGTGTTTCGGCTATTCTTTCGGCTAAATCCGCCAGCTGCTTTTGTTTGTTCTGCGAAAGCTGAGTCAGTTCTTCTATTTCTTTCCTGCAGTTCTCTATTTCTTTTTCGATAGCCTCCTGAGCGCTCGTGTTTTCGCTTCGCTCTCTTGTTATTCTCTCGATAGTGCCGTTATTATGCTCAATCGAGTTTTCAAGAACGGCCACATTTGCGTCTATCGTCAGAGCCTGCTCCTCATATTTTGCGACACCGGCTCTGATCTCTTCGATCTCAACGGTTATGCGCTGCCCCTCGGAAATCGCCTCGTCGATCTTTCTTTCAATCGTTTCAAGCTCGTTCTCCGCCTGATCATATTGGTTTGTGCATACAGCGAGCTTGTCCTCCTGCTCTTTCAGCTCTCTTTTCGCCTTGTCTATCGTGTGAAGCCAAAGACCTATTTCGAGTTCCTTTTTCTCTCCGGCGAGCACGAGAAATTTTTCGGCTTTTTCGCTTTGCGCTTTCAGCGGACCTATCCGGCTTTCAAGCTCTGTGAGAATATCTCGGAGCCTGACCAGATTTTCCTCGGCCTGGGCAAGCTTTTTCAGTGAGTCCGTCCGGCTGTAACGGTAATGGGAAATTCCCGCCGCCTCCTCAAACATCTCGCGTCTTTCGTTGCCTCTCGTGGATATCATGGTGTCGATTTTTCCCTGACTGACCATGGAATAGCCGTCTCGGCCGAGGCCTGTATCCATGAACATCTCATGAATGTCGCGAAGTCTGACCGTTTCGCCGTTTATTGCGTATTCGCTTTCGCCGGATCTGTAATATTTTCTTGTAACGCTGACCGTGTCAGTGTCATATTTTTTTATGCTTCTGTCCGTATTGTCAAGCGTCAGCGTGACCTGAGCGTAGCCCAACGGTCTGCGCACGCTCGTTCCGCTGAAGATGACATCTTCCATTTTGGAGCCTCGCAGGCTCTTTGTGGACTGCTCGCCGAGCACCCAGCGGATAGCGTCCGAAATGTTGCTCTTTCCGCTTCCGTTAGGCCCGACGACCGCCGTTATTCCCTTTTCAAATTCAAATACGGTTTTATCTGCAAAGGACTTGAAGCCCTGCATTTCCAATGCTTTTAAAATCATATCAGTTTCCTTTCGGTACGATTTTCACATCATACTTCTTCATCGCCGGGTCTTGAATTACCCGGCATTTATAGCCGAGAGCGTTCAGCTTTTTAATGTTGCTTTTCTTCTGACCGAGCGCCTGTGAAACAAATTTATCCGAAACGGTCATCTCTATTTCGCCCTCGGGTACGCCCTTTAGCAAAGCGAGCGCTTTATCCAGATATATTCTGCTCTCGCAGAGTTCTCTGAAAGCGGGGTGATAAACGCCGGCGACGAAGCCCTCTTCAACATTTCCGCCGGAGTGAAGGCCGAGTCTTATGACCGGTATTCCCGCGCTGTTGAACATTTTCAGAAGCTCGCTGCAAAGTCCGACTGCCTCCTCAAGGCTCTGCGGAGCGTATTGACCGCTTCTGTATTTTTCGCAAAGCTCCGTGTTTTCAAGAACAACCGTCGGATATATTCTGACGGTGTCCGGTCTGAGAGCAATAAGCTTTTCGGCCGTTTCTTTGTCTTTTTCGTCAGTTGAGCCGTAAAGTCCGGTCATCATCTGGTGGCCGAGCTCAAAGCCGAAAGCCTTTATCAGCTTCGAAGCCCTTTCGACCGCGCCGCTGTCGTGCCCCCTGTTATTGAGCCTTAACACCTCGTCGTCCATGCTCTGGCAGCCGAGCTCTATCGCCGTCACACCGTATTGCTTCAGAACGGTCAGTATATCGGAGTCAATGCAGTCCGGGCGGGTGGATATCCTTATTCCGCCGACTCTGCCGTCTTTAATATATTCATGCGCTTTTTCAAGCAGGCTTATCATATAATCCCGGTCTATCGCCGTGAAGCTGCCGCCGAAAAACGCAATCTGAGCGTCTGCGCAGTCGCCTGACTTCAGCGCAGTTTCCACTGCGTACCCCTCATCATCGGGCGTTATCTGTTTTGCGCAGCCTGAAATGCTCTTCTGATTGCAGAAGCTGCATCGGTGAGGGCAGCCGAGATGCGGAACAAACAGGGCGATGTTAGTGTGTTTTCTCATTTTTCAATGTCAACGCCCATCAGCTCAAGCGCCGCTTTTGCGGCCTCCTGCTCGGCGATTTTTTTGCTCTTTCCGACGCCGCTGCCGATAACATTGCTGTCAAGATGCACCTCGACCTCAAAACGCTTGTCATGATCCGGTCCGCTCTCGCCGACAAGCACATAGGCTATATGTTCATCGGGGTTTTTCTGTATTATCTCCTGCAATGCGGTCTTGTAGTCGTGAAAGCTCGTCTTTTCTACGACCGCCTTTGAAATAAAGCGAAGAACGAATTTCTTCGCCGCAGGCATACCGCCGTCAAGATAGATGGCGGCAATGACCGATTCGAATGCGTCCGACAATATGGACGGTCTCTCGGCGCCGTGAGTTCTCATTTCACCTTTGCCCAAAAGCAAGTACTTTCCGAGGTCAAGCTCCTTGGCAAAAGCGAAAAGCGATTTTTCACACACGGTTGACGCTCTCAGCTTAGTTAATTCTCCCTCAGGGAGGTCAAAATTTTTGAAAAAATATTCCGCCGTTATAACACCCAGAACCGAATCGCCCAAAAACTCCAGTCGCTCGTTGCTACCGTAAGACAAATGCTTTTCGTTGGCATATGACGAGTGAGTCAGAGCGTGGGTCAGAAGCTGCGGATCTTTGAATTTATATCCCAGTTTTTTTTCAAGCTCTGTCAATTCTGTCACTCCTTTATATCTTTTAAAAATCCTTCAATGTCGTTTATGCCCCTTTCCGCAAGGACCTTGTATCTTTCCTTTTTATCTCTTATATGAGGCTCAATCGGCGGAAGAATTCCGAAATTGGCCCCCATAGGCTGAAAATTTTTGACGCTTTCATCGCTTATATATCTTGAAAGTGCGCCTATCATTGTTGTTTCGGGCGGCGTCACTGTGTCAAGCCCTTTTATTCTTCTCGCCATGTTGAGACCGGCTAAAATTCCGGAGGACGCAGACTCCATATATCCCTCGACGCCCGTTATCTGACCGGCAAAGAACAGCCCGTCTCTGCCGCGGAAGGAATAGTCGGAATCAAGTAGCTTCGGCGAATTTATGAAGGTGTTTCTGTGCATAACGCCGTATCTTATGAACTCCGCATTTTCAAGTGCGGGAATAAGAGAAAATATTCTCTTCTGCTCGGAGAACTTCAGGTTTGTCTGAAATCCCACGAGATTATACATTGTACCCTTGTCGTTTTCTTTTCTAAGCTGAAGAACGGCCCAAGGTCTGTGGCCGGTTCTCGGATCACGCAGTCCGACCGGCTTCAGCGGACCGAAGCGCATTGTGTCGGCACCTCTTGAAGCCATGACCTCGATCGGCATACAGCCCTCATATACATCCTTTCGCCTGTCAAACGAATGAAGCTGAGCGCTTTCCCCGTTCACAAGCTCGCTGTAAAACCGCTCGTATTCTTCTTTATTCATCGAGCAGTTTATATAATCGTCGTCACCGCCCCTGTCATATCGTGAGGCGGTGAAAGCCTTATCCATGTCGATGCTGTCGGAAGTGACTATCGGAGCCGCCGCATCAAAGAAATGAAGCCCTTCGCCGCAAAGCTCCCTTATGCTTTCGCTGAGCTTCTCGGAGGCAAGAGGCCCGGCGCACACGATAACATCGCCGTCCGGTATCCCGGTGACCTCCTGTCTGATAAGCTCGATATTTTCGTTGTTCTCAATCATCTCGGTGACAAGGCGCGAGAAAATATCGCGGTCAACCGCCAGCGCTCCGCCAGCGTCGACTCTGCTGCGCTGCGCCGCCTGAATACATATCGAGCCGAAGCGGCGCATCTCCTCTTTGAGAAGTCCCGCAGCCGATTCCGGCCGCATCGCTTTGAAAGAATTTGAACAGACAAGCTCGGCCAGCGTCTCTTTTTTGTGAGCGGGCGAAAATTTCACCGGCTTCATCTCATAAAGCTCAACACGAATTCCGTTTTCGGCGAGCTGCCACGCCGCCTCAACTCCCGCCAGACCGCCGCCGATGACTTTAACCGTTCTCTGCATTATTCCTCTTCCTTTTTTGATTTTCTCTTGGCTTTCGTCTGATAGCCGCATTTTTCATCAAGGCAGCTGAGAACTCCGCCCTTGCCCTTGAAGAGACTCTTGCCGCATTTCGGGCACTTTTCGTCGGTCGGCTTATCCCATGTCGCAAAATCGCAGTCGGGCCATCTTTCACAGCCGAAGAAGGTGTAGCCCTTCTTGCTTTTCTTTGAAATGACCTTTGCTCCGCACTTCGGGCAAAGCGCGCCTGTTTCCTGAATCAGGGGCTTTGTGTTCTTGCACTCGGGATAGCCGGGGCAGGCAAGAAATTTTCCGAACCTGCCGGTCTTGATGACCATCATTCTGCCGCACTTTTCACAGGGTATATCCGTCTGATCCTCTTTGAGCTTGATCTTCACGCCGGCCATATCGGCTTTTGCTTTTTTAAGCGTGACCTCAAAGTCATCATAGAATTTCCGAAGCATATCAACATAATTTTCTTCGCCCTCGCCGACCTTATCAAGGCTTGTTTCCATCTGAGCGGTGAATTTGACATTGACAATTTTAGAAAATTTATCCTTGAGCAGATTGACTATCGCTTCGCCAAGCTCCGTCGGTGCAAGCTGCTTGTTGCGGCGGGTGACATATTCCCGCTTGATTATCGTTGAAACTATTGTTGCATAGGTGCTCGGTCTGCCGACGCCGTTTTCCTCAAGGGTTTTGATAAGAGTATCTTCAGTGTATCTCGCGGGCGGCTGAGTGAAATGCTGGTTAGGCTCGATCTTTTTAGCTCTGAGCCTGTCGCCGTTTTTCATATCTCCCGGCAGAGCCTTTGCGTCAGCGTCGCCGCCGGCGTCATATAAAGCCGTGAATCCGTCAAACTTGACGCTGTAACCGCTCGCCGTGAATTTGCAGAAGCCTTCAACGCCTTCTTTTTCAGCCGTTATCTCGATCTTGACCGTATGCTGGATGCATTCCGACATAAGCGAAGCGACAAACCTTTTCCAGATAAGGTCATAGAGCTTGAACTGTTCCGGAGTCAGACTCGACCTGACCTGCTCTGGAGTTATCGAAACGGTTGACGGTCTTATAGCCTCGTGACCGTCCTGAGCGTTGCTTCTTGACTTGAAATATCTGGGCTTATCGGGATTATATCTGCTGCCGAAGTGTTCCTCGACAAATTCTCTTGTCGCCTGTCTTGCTTCCTCTGAAATACGCAGCGAGTCGGTTCTCATATAAGTAATAAGACCTATCGAGCCTATGCCCTCGACATTGACGCCCTCATAGAGCGTCTGAGCTATTTTCATCGTTCTTTCCGGTCTGAAGCCGAGGCGCTTTGAAGCCTCCTGCTGAAGAGTGGAGGTGATAAACGGCGGAGCGGGGCTTTTCTTTCTCGTTCCCTTTTTGAGAGAGGATATGCTGAAATCGGCGCCGTTTATTCTTTCGAGGTACGCGTTGGTCTGTTCCTCGTTTTTAAGCTCGACCTTGCCGTTTTCATCGCCGGAAAAGGCGGCGTCGAAGGTCTTGCCCGAATGTATGAACTTGGCGTCTATCGACCAGTATTCATCCGGGGTAAACGCTCTTATCTCATTTTCTCTGTCAACTATCATCCGGACGGCGACGCTCTGAACTCTGCCGGCCGAAAGGCCTCTTCTGATCTTCTGCGAAACGAAAGGACTAAGGTTGTAGCCGACGAGTCTGTCGAGAATACGCCTGCCCTGCTGAGCGTTGACGATATTCATGTTGACCTGTCTCGGATTTGCCATTCCGTTTTTGACGCCGGTCCTGGTTATCTCGTTGAATGTGACTCTGTTTTTCTCGTTCAGGTCAAGACCGAGGATAGTGGCAAGATGCCATGAGATCGCTTCTCCCTCGCGGTCAGGGTCGGTTGCAAGATAAACATAGTCGCTTTGGCTGACCTTTTCCTTCAGCTCCCTGACGAGCTTTTCCTTTCCCTTGACTATGGCGTATTTCGGGGCAAAATCATTCTTGACATCAACGCACAGCCTCGCTGCCGGAAGATCCCGGACATGGCCCATAGAAGCCGTTACCTCGTACCCCTTGCCAAGGTAATTTTTCAGCGTCTTCGCCTTGGACGGAGACTCAACTATAACTAACTTTGACATTTTATCACCTGTTACTTTATTCTATATTCATTTCCTGCTCCGCACTCGACGGCTCCCGCCATTTCGAGCTCTGTCAGAGCAATAAGCACATTTCTTATCTGAATCTGCGTTTGACGGGCTATGTCGTCGATAAGTAAGCCCGAATTCCCGATCGCCTTGTATATCTTCTGCGCGTCGGGTGAAAACGCACTGATATCCGTTTCTCTTTTTTCTTTATTTTCCGCTTTCTTTTCCGTTTTCTTTGTTTTCCTTTTGGCCCTTTCGGGCTCTGCGCTCTCTTTCCTGCCGTTCGGAAAAACATCTATGCCGTTAAAAATGTCCTCGCCGAGCTGGCTGAAATTGAACGAATCTCTGTTTCTTATCTCGTAGCCGTAAAGGCTCATTATGTCGTCAGCCGAAAAGACGATTCTGGCGCCTCTTTTGGCGAGTTCGTTGGCTCCGAGAAAATTATCTCCTCTTGCGTCGCCCGTTATGACGAACAGATCACGGTTGTATTTGATAACGGCGTTTGCCGTGCTCAGCGAGCCGCTTTTCCGCCCCGCTTCAACAACGAGCACCCCGTTGCACAGGCCGGCGGTTATTCTGTTTCTCAAAACGAAGCTGTTATAAGTCGGCGGTGTTCCGGGCGGATATTCGCTGACGAGCGCGCCGTTTTCGGTCACACGCCGTCTTAGCGGTTCGTTTTCGGAAAGATAATTATATCCGAAGCCGCAGCCCATTATCAGAACGGTCTTTCCGCCGGCGTCCATTGCCGAAGAATGAGCCGCTGAATCAATGCCGAGCGCGCCGCCGCTGACAACGACCGCACCTGCCGAGGCAAGCGAAGTCGAAATGGTTTCAGCAACATCTATGCCGTATTGTGAGGGCTTTCTTGAGCCGATAACGCCGATATGAATCTTATCGCTGCCGAGCGACTTCTTGTCGCCACAGACATAAAGCGCCAGCGGAAAATCGGCTATAAGCTTCAGCCTTTCGGGATATTCCGCCAAATCGGGCGTTATTATCTCATATCCCTTTTCACTGCAAAGCGCGGCTATGCTCTCCGCTCTGTCAAGGCTTTTATCGGAGATTTTCTCAAGCTGTTTTTTGTTGAACACGCCGCTTGTTCTCAGCGTGTCATCGTCCGCTTCATAGACGCCTTTGGCCGAGCCGAATTCATCAATCGCAAGGTCTGTTCTTGCGCCGGCGCCCATAGCGCCCTGAAGCCATATCCAATATTTTGCGTCCACCGGAGTAACCCCTCCTTTCCGCCTGCTGTTTATTATATTTTCATGTGTTTTCCGGCTGTCTCATCATTTCCCACATGACAAGCGCCGCCGCCATTGAGGCGTTGAGGCTTTCCGCTCTGCCCTTCATAGGTATCGTTACCCTGCGGCAAACCGCCATAGTCTCCTCGGTCACGCCGTTGCCCTCGTTGCCGATAACTGCTATAACTCCGCCGCTGAGAGAAATATCGGTTATTTTCTCGGCGTTTTTATCCGGCGTGGCGGCAAGGGTGAGCATTCCGTTTTCCACGCACCTTTTCAGCGTATCGGCCGCATCGCCGCAAAATATCAGCGGCAGTCTCAGAAGAGATCCCATCGCAGCGCGCTGAGCCTTGGGATTATAAACATCGCAGCAGCCGCACAGAACCGCCCCGTCTATCCCAAGAGCCTCCGCCGTTCTGGCAATGGCGCCGAGGTTTGCCGGATCCTGAATGTTTTCGAGAAGAATATACTTCCCGTCTTTCTTAATTCCGGCGCCGTCTCCCTGCGGCATAGCGCACACGGCAAAAACGCCCTGTGACGACTGCGTGTCCGCAAGCTTTGAAGCGACATCTCTGCTGATCTTATAGGCCTCATCGGCCGAGGATATTATTCTTTCAAGCTTTTCAGGGTATTTTTCCGCGCAGCTTTCGGTGAAAAATACCTGTTTGAGTGTTATTCCGCTCGCCGCGGCGTCAAAGCAAAGCCGCGCGCCCTCAAGAAAAAACTCGCGCCTTTCGTTTCGGAAACGGCTGCTTGCAGCCAGCTTCTGCGCCGATTTTATCTTTTCGTTGGAGCGGCTCTCTATGGTCTTTATCATAGCTTAAACCCCGATAAAAATCTTGTTTTTTCGACTTATACGGAAGTATTTCCCGCATTTTCGTCACCGATAAAAAATGACAAATACGCCCGAGAGATCATCTCGGACGTATATTTTTTTATTAAAGAGCAGCCTTAGCTTTTTCGCAAAGCGCAGTGAAAGCAGCGGGATCCGCAATAGCGATCTCCGAGAGCATCTTTCTGTTGAGGCTGACGCCCGCCTTCTTGAGGCCGTTGATGAATGTTGAGTAGTTCATACCGTTGGCCTTGCAGCCGGCTGAAATTCTGGTTATCCAGAGGCGTCTGAAGTCTCTCTTCTTCTGCTTTCTGCCGATGTATGCATACTGACCTGACTTCATGACCGCCTGCTTTGCAGTCTTAAAGAGGCTGTGCTTTGAGCCGTAATAGCCTTTAGCAAGCTTCAAAACTTTATTTCTTCTCTTTCGAGTCATCATTGCGCCCTTAATTCGTGCCATGATATTGTTCCTCCGTTATATCTAAATTTTGTTAAATCCTTATTATCGTTGCGTCGTCTGCGGCATTGACCGCTTTTTCTTATTTATAAGGAACAAGACGCTTGATCTGTCTCTGATTTGTCTTGTCGGCGACAGAGGTCTTTCTTAAGCCTCTCTTGCGTTTGGTGTTCTTCTTTGTGAGAATGTGAGACTTATTTGCGTGAGCACGGATAGGCTTTCCGTTCTTAGAAAGCTTAAAGCGCTTTTTTGCACCTGAATGTGTTTTAATTTTAGGCATTGTAATATCCTCCTTGTTTTTACTTTGTTGGTTTCGGTGCCAAGAACATCATCATTGATCGGCCCTCAAGCTTTGCCGGCTTTTCAACGCAGCTGAATTCCTGACAGGCTTCGGAAAAATTGCTCATGGCAACAAGACCGTTTTCCGGGTGAGCCATTTCTCTGCCCCTGAAGCGGATCGAAACCTTGACCTTATTTCCCTGACTGAGGAATTTTTTTGCGTGGTTGACCTTTGTCTCGAAATCGTGCTTGTCAATGTTAAGTGAAAGTCTGACTTCCTTTATCTCAACGATTCGCTGATTTTTCTTGGACTCTTTTTCTCTTTTCGCCTGCTCAAAACGGTACTTGCTGTAATCCATAATTTTGCAGACGGGCGGAGTAGCCTGCGGAGCGATCTTGACCAGGTCGAGATCTCTGCTTTCAGCTTCTTTCAGAGCCTCCTCAGCCGACATTATGCCGAGCTGCTCGCCGTCAGCGGTTATGACGCGAAGCTCCCTGTCGTTGATTTCCTCATTGATTTGCATTTCTTTGATACCGATGTTCATGCACCTCCTGAACTTAACTGTTGCATAAAAATCAAAGCGTGAACAACAGGTGTTCACGCATCAATACAAGGTAAAATAAATACCCAAGGTATTGACCCCCGTCGAGCAATGCCCCGAGGGTGAGAACACTCCGTTCTGCTTTGTTGTGCGAATATATTACCACCTCGGGCGGTATTTGTCAATACTTTTTTTGAAAATTGCACTCATGCCTTTGTTTTAACATAATCTTCAAGGCAAAGTCCGCTTTTATTTATCGCCTTTGCGTCCTCAACGCCGACAAAGCGCCAGTGCCACGGCTCCGAAACAACGCCGGTC
Source organism: Oscillospiraceae bacterium (assembly GCA_029012445.1). Taxonomy (GTDB): domain Bacteria; phylum Bacillota; class Clostridia; order Oscillospirales; family Acutalibacteraceae; genus UBA6857. The sequence continues at coordinate 17,692 of JAQXMC010000036.1, read as the reverse complement.
CTGCTTTTGTTTTCCTCTGTATATCTGAGAATAAAGCCGTAATCTTCGGCGTGCTTTTTAAGCCACTTATATTCTTTGCTTTCGTCGAAATCGTAATCAAGACGGCAGATGTCCATTGCAAGTCCGAGATTATGTTCGCTTGTACCCGGCGGCAATATGACCTGCGCCGTCTTTTTAACCGCTTCGCTGTAGCTGTAGCCTCTTGACTGCCAGAGCTTTATGCGGTTGTTATAGTTTTTCTGCTGCGTTTCATAGCTTCGGTAGCCCGAGAGGGGAACAAGCTTAATGCCGTCCTTGAGCGCCGCTTTATACATCTTGGTGTACCAGTCGGCGGCTCTTTCATCCATATAGGTGTTATATCCGTATTCAGCGCAGACCTTCTTGAGCTTCGGCTTATATGAGCTGTCATATTCCTGATAAAAATTCACGACCGTCAGATTCCAGTTGTCGCCCCTCGGGTCAACGACCGTTCTTTTGACCGTTTCGGCGGCTTCGGGCTTTTTCTCGCTGAGGTACTTGCTTGAAACATAGTATTCCCCGTTTTTGTATTTGATACGGCTCCAGCCGTTATCACCGGCCGAAAGGCGCTCCGCCTTATCGCCCTCGTTGAGCTGGCCGACGATATCATAATCCGTTCCGGGGCCTTTTCTGATATTGACCTTTGCCGTTGCATAAACTGTCGTTCCTTTTTCGCCTTCCGTCTTCGCTGATGTTGTTTCATCAGAGCCTTTGACCTTGAGATACTTGCTCGAAATATAGCATATGTCTCCGTTATAGACAACCTTGCTCCAGCCGTTGCTGCCCGTTGCTATTCTCTCGGCTTCACTGCCCTTTTTCAGCAGACCGACTATCTCGGAATCTGTTCCGGCGCCCTTTCTGACATTCACCGTTGCCGTTGTGATAACCGTCTCTTTTTTCTCAGTGTATTTCTCTTTTTCATTTTCTGTGACTGACGCTGTCGTTTTGCTCTCGCTTTGCGGCTGAGTTTCAGTCTGCCCGCCGCCCGTCTCCGACGGACTTTGTGAGCTTGACGGGCCTTCGGTCGTCTTATCTGACGGACGCCTGTTAAGAACGGTTTTTGCCGCAATCGCCAAGACGCATATTGCGATGAGGACAACCAGCGTTATTAAAAACCGAGCGCCGCCGCTTCTCTTTTTTCCGGACATTTTTCACATCTCCTCTTCTGTTGTCATAAAATCCGAAAAGGGCTGCGCCTGCGCAGCCCTTTATATGTTCTTATTTCATCAATTCTCTGATGACCTTCTCGCAGTCCGCCTTGTCCATGATCTTCGGAACGGGATAGAGCGGATTTGCTTCCTTGAGCGCTCTCTGAACAAGAACAGGAAGATCCTTCTCCTGGATCTGCTCAAAGCCGTCGGGTATGTTCATATCCTTATTGAGCTTCTTGACAGCCTCGATGAATGCCTTCGCCTTTTCAGCGTCGGTGCCGTCTGTCTTAACGCCGGAAACGACCGCGAGCTTTGCAAGTCTCGGATATGCGCTTTCGCCGTAATACTCAAGAACATGAGGAAGAATGACAGCCATTGCAAGGCCGTGGGGTATATGATACATTCCGCCGAGATTATGACCGATAGCGTGAACATAACCGACATAAGCTCTCGTGAACGCCATTCCGGCATAGTACGACGCTTTGAGCATTGCGCTTCTCGCTTCGATATCCTTGCCGTCGGTGTAGACCTTTTCTATGTTCTCAAATATCAGCTTAACTGCCTTTTCGGCGTACATTTCGGTTTCCTTGACATTGCTTCTGCCGATATAAGCTTCAACTGCGTGTGTGAGAGCGTCCATACCGGTCGTTGAAGTGATGTGGGGCGGAAGTCCGACCGTAAGCTCGGGATCAAGTACCGCATATTTCGGGCGGAGCTTAGGATCGTTGATAGCGTTCTTTTCATGAGTTGATTCATCCGTGACGACGGCGGCGAGAGTTACCTCTGAGCCTGTGCCCGCCGTTGTGGGAACCGCAAAGAACGGGGGAAGCTTATGACGGATCTTGAGAACGCCTCTCATGTCTCTGACTGACTTGTTCGGGTTCGTGACTCTTGCCGCTGCCGCCTTTGCGCAGTCCATGGGTGAGCCGCCGCCGAAAGCTATAACGCCGTCACAGTTGTTGTCGACATAAAGCTTTCTTGCGTCCTCAATATTTTCGATCGAGGGGTTGGGCTGAACGCCGTCAAATACGACATATCTGATGTTTTCTTCGTCAAGCTTTTCAAAGAGACTGTCAAGGATATGAAGTCCCATGAGTCCCTTATCGGTGACAACGAGAACATTGCTGAGGCCCTTCGCCTTTATGAACGCCGGCAGCTTCTTGATAGCGCCGGGGCCCTCAATGGTCTCAGGCTCCGACCAATCGAAAAGGCTGGTGTTCATTGCGACCTTTAATATTTTCTGATAAGTTCTGTAAAATGCTTTTTTTAACTGCCACATAATACCGTTACTCCTTTAATATTTTCTTGCGAGTTTATTTTACACTTTTTTTCCATGTCACGCAATAGGTTTTTGAAAAAAGTCTCAGAGCAAAATATATATCTTCCTGTCGTACGCCGCAGTCTGTGCGATTATGAGGCTCTCTGACCGGGGCAAAATTTTCTGCGTGAAGCGCCGTTTCTCCGCAGGGGAATGCGCAAGCTTTCTTTCCGCAAGCGCCGTGATGATGATATAAAGGCGTGCGGCGGACTTTCGTCCGCCGCACAGCACGCCGACAAATCCGCAAAATGCGGAAATTCGGTTAAAATACTTATTTATTCAACCGATTTAAGAGATTCGACCATGTCTATCTTTCTGAGGTGTCTGCGCATAACGAGATTGACGACGCCTGTAAACAGGAACGACAGCAAAAGCGCATAAAGGAACGAAAGCGGACTTATCGCTCTGCCGAAGTGGACTATATCGACCTCCGCTATTGAGATAACAAGTCTGTGAAGCGGAATACCGAGAATAAGTCCAAGCAGTGTGCCTATCGCGGTGAGTATCCAGTTTTCGTGTGAAATATAAGCGGAGACTTCGTTCTTGTTAAAGCCCAGCACCTTGAGCGTTGCTATCTCTTTATATCTCTCGTTGATGTTTATATTGGAAAGATTATAAAGCACGATGAAAGCAAGCAGCGCGGCCGCCGCAACAATTATGATGACGACATAGTTCAGGCTTTTCATAATATATTGCAGGTTTTCTATCGTCTGCGAAGTGAAGGCAACGGCGTTGATTCCGTTTTTGCGCATCAGCTCCTCTGACAGATTGGCTCTCTGCTCATTCGTCACTCCGTCCGCCAGGATAGCCGTGACATAGTTATAGGTCGCTTTCTCGCCGAACAGCGTTTCATAAGCCGTGGGTGAAATATAGACATAATGGAAGGTGTAGTTTCTGACTATGCCCGTGACAGTTATGGCAACATCTCCTTTTTCTCTTTCGACGATTATCTGATCGCCGACCGATATCTTCAGCTTTTTAGCCAGCTTATCGGTAACAATGCAGCCCTTTTCTCCGAGCGTGTAATAGCCTCTGCCGCTCTTCGGCTGAAGCTTGATATAGTCCGATATCGCCGCCGGCTCCTGCGGAATAACGAGGTTTATCTCCATATCCGATCCGGCCTTTGCGCTTGTCGCTCGCATAACCTTCATCGAGGTCAGCATTGCGTTTGAAATTTCCTGCCGCGATTTTATGGTGTTGAGCACCTCGCTTGAGCCGTCAGACATATCCTGCTCGTTTTTAAGCACTATCTGAATATCATATTTGCAGATGCTGTCTGAGCTTTCAAACTGGTTAGCCAGAACCGAGCCTATCGAGTCGCTCAGACCTAAGCCGGCGACAAGAAGAGCCGTGCAGCCGGCGACTCCGGCAATAGCCATTATAAATCTCTTTTTGTTTCTGAAAACATTCCGGCAGGTTATTTTAGCCGAAAAGCTCAGGCGCGACCAGATTTTATCAAACTTTTCTAGGAATATTCTTGAGCCTGCCTTAGGAGCCTCCGGTCTCATCAGATCCGACGGGGCCGTTTCAAGGCTCCTTCTGACCGCAAAATACGAAGCGGCAACCGTTAAGCCGACCGCCAACAGAGTACCGATTAAAGCGTACCCGACGCGGTATTTCAGAATAACCGGCGGAAGATCATAGAGTATCGAATACGCCCTGGTTATTGCGGTCGGGAACAGCCAGAAGCCAAGAACTGTTCCGAGCACCGACCCGAGCAAGCTCGCAGACAACGCATAGACAATATACTTCATCATTATCTGTGTGTTATCAAAGCCGAGCGCCTTGAGCGTTCCTATCTGTGTTCTGTCCTCCTCGACCATTCTCGCCATCGTGTTAAGGCTGACCATTGCGGCAACGAGGAAGAATATCCACGGAAAGACCTTTGAAAGAGCGTTCGTTCTGTTTGAGGTCTGCTCATATTCCTCATAGCCCATAACGCTGTCCTGTCTTGGATTTACATACCACTTGGCGGTGTCAAGGCTCGCAAGCAGAGCTTCGCTCTCTTCAAGCGTGTATTTGGCCTTGTCGAGCTCTTCATATATTTCCGTCACCTTTGCGTCGTATTCGGCGTCGATTCCGTCGACCTTTTCCTTTGCTATCGAAACCTGGACTTCAAGATTGGTGATATCGTTTTTCTTTTCAAGGAGCTTGGTGAGCGTTTCCTGCTCGCCTGTCTGTATCTGATTTTTAGCTTCGTTCAGAGCCGCCTCTGCATTATCGAGCGTTGTTTTCGCTGTCTTCAGCTGAGCTTTAAGCGCATTCAGCTTATTGACAAGCTCCTCGGCCTTTTTGAGACTTTCCTCTCTCTGCTGCAAAAGCTTCTGCGCCGAGGCGAGCGCCGTTCTCGACGCCGTAAGTTTCAGTTCAAGGCTCTGAAGCTCCGGCTCCATATATGCGGCTATTTCCTCTGCGGTGCCGACCGCAGTGAAATTTCTGATATCCGCAATAAGGTTCTGAATCTCCTCGCTGTCAAAGCCGGACGCCTTCAGATTGTCTATAACATCTTCGGCGGAAAACTTTTGGTTTTTATCAAGCTGATCAATGGCGCTCCTGCCCGCTTTAACGGCGTTTTCAAGAGTCTGAACGGTCGTCAGCGATGTCTGAACCGTGTTGTTGGCGATATTCCATGTCGTGTAAGCGTTATTATACTGCGTTTCGGCGTCGGCGTATTGCTCTATCGAGGCGCTGATCTCATCATATTGCTTGCTGGCTTCCTCCCACTGCTGATACTGAGTCGTCTGCTCGAGCTTCGCCATGCTCAGCTGAGTGTCGGCTCCCGTCGCCGCGGAATTATATTCTTCCTTGAGCTTTTTAACAAGCTCGTCGCCGTAGACCGCATAATACTTGATCTGCTCGACCTTTTCCTTGGCCGCCTGAACCTCAAGCTCGACCTCGCTGCGCTTCTTTTCGTATTCGGATCTGCCGTCTGCGACCTTGGTCGTGTATTCGTTATAAATCGTCTGAACTCTCGGAGCAAGTCTTGCCTGAGAAATGCTTTCTATCTTTTCTCTGTAACCCTCGACAAAGCTGTCATATTCCTTGGTGTACGCTTTAAATCTGCTGCTGCCGGAAAGCTTAACGCAGACCTGCGTGTAATAATCAAGATTAAAGCACTCCTGAGGAATATAGATGAAAGCGCCGAGCTTTCCGCTGCCGACCGTTGTGTAGCCTCTCTCATATGAAACATAGAGCGGGCTTCTTATGATGCCGACTATCCTGTATTCTGTCGTGTTCAGCTTGTTTGCCAGATCGTTTCCGTCCGATTCAAGGCTGATAGTCTCGCCTATTTCAAAGCCGTCAGGCGTTGAAAGATTGCTTGCGTCAACGAGGCACTCATTGGTGGCCGTCGGCCATGTGCCCTCTAAAAGAGTGACTCTGTTCATATATGACGGCTTATTTTCGGAGTTGGTCTGATAATTATATGCGTCTGTCACATTGAGCGAAATTGCCCTGACTGTGTATTCTGAGCCGTCGATGTCGGAAAGCCTTTCGTCGCCGAGCTTCAGAAAGCCGTCGACTGTCTTGACTCCGACGGCGGCCTCGACTCCCTCAACGGCGCCTATCGCCGCAACATCATCGTCGGTCAGACCGACGGTCGACTGAACGCTTATATCCATAAGATTGGTTTGTTCATAATATTTCTGCGCCGTTTGCAGCATATCGGGAGCGGTCGCATTCATTCCGGCAAAGAAGCTGATGCCGAGCGTAACTATCGCTATTATTGAAACAAAGCGATAAAGAGTCTTTTCGACCGTTCTGCCCGTTTCTTTCATCAGCAGAGGGTTGACATCGCGTTTGAAGCTGAAGTTTATTCTGAATTTTCCGCCCGACGCCGACTTCTTTTCAGCTGCGCCGGCCGGCGCTGCCTTCTTTTTGACTTCGGGCTTCGCCTTTTTCTTGGTTTTCATTTTTCGGCCTCCTTTCGGTTGATATCGGATTTCACCATTCTATCTTGTCAACTGAAAGGGGCGTGTCGTTCACCGCTATCTGTGTTACTCTGCCGCTTCTCATTGTGATTATCTTATCCGCCATGGGAACAAGCGCCTGGTTGTGAGTGATAAGCACGACCGTCATTCCCGTTTCATGGCAGGTATCCTGCAAAAGCTTTAGTATCTGCTTGCCCGTGTTATAGTCGAGCGCGCCCGTCGGCTCATCGCAAAGCAGAAGCTTAGGATTTTTCGCAAGCGCTCTGGCGATGGAAACTCTCTGCTGTTCGCCGCCCGAAAGCTGAGATGGAAAATTATCGAGCCTTTCCTCAAGTCCGACTCTCATCAGCATTCTCGCGGGGTCGACGCTTCTCGTTGTCAGCTGTGTTGCCAGCTCGACATTTTCAAGCGCCGTCAGGTTCTGAACGAGGTTATAAAACTGAAAGACAAAGCCGACATCGCAGCGTCTGTATTCAACAAGTCTTTTTTCATCAAACGAGGTAATAAGCTCTCCGTCGACTCTTATTCTGCCGTCGCTGCATTTATCCATTCCGCCGAGCATATTCAGCACCGTGGTTTTTCCTGCGCCCGAAGCGCCGACTATAATGCAGAACTCGCCCTGATCTATGTCAAAGCTGACTCCGTCGGCGGCATTTATGGAGATCTCTCCCATTTTATATTTTTTATAAACATCTCTGAATTCAATAAACGCCATAACGCTACCATTCCTTATATGTTAATTTGTTCCGTCTGTTTTGTCGCTGTTATGCGGTCCGAGATTACCCTCGCGCCAGTGCTTCCGGCAAAGGGAGGTGTATCTCTCGTTTGCACCGAGAACGACCTGTTCGCCTTGTTTTATGATTCCGTTCTCATCAAATCTTGCGTTGCAGGTTGCCTTTTTGCCGCACCAGCATATCGTTTTGACTTCCTCTATCGTGTCCGCCCAGGCAAGCAGCCATTGGCTGCCCGGGAAAAGGTCGCCCTTGAAATCAGCTCGAAGCCCGTAGCACACAACGGGAATATTGAGATCATCGACTATGTGGACCAGGGTTTCGACCTCCTGCTTTGTCAGGAACTGAGCCTCGTCCACGATAAGGCAATCGACCTTTTTGACCTGTTCAAGATCAAGCTCGTTGAACAGCACACATTTGCTTTCAAGACCGCACCGCGAATAAACTCTGTGCGTTCCGTTTCTTGTGTCGACCGCAGGCTTTGCGATTATAACATGCTGGCCTCTTTCCTCATAGTTATATTTGACCATGAGAGCGTTAGCCGTCTTGCTTGAGCCCATTGCGCCGTACCTGAAATATAGCTTCGCCATAACTTTTCTCCGTTCGTTTTAATCTTCCTGATTAAAGGTCTCTTTATAGAGGACCTCCTTGGTGTCCTTATCCCTGACGATTACCGTGCAGTGCTGAGCCTTGAGCTTGGTGTCCGTGTAGCCCTGATAGACAAGGCAGCTCTGACCGACAAAATCTATCATATTCCGGCTGTTTTCGTCCTTTTCATAGTCAGTCTTTCTGACATCTATCTTCATCTCGCTGAAATCCTTGTTGCGCTCGATGTTCGTTATGTAAGGATAATCGCTGTCTGAATTCATCAGACCGTAGACATTTGAAATGACTGCGACGCCGACCTTATACAGTAATATGTCATAATCGTCCTCGTCGATAACGACAGAGACAACACCTTTCCGCTTGTTGTATTCCGCGCTGTCGAAGCCGTTTTCCTCAGCGTAGGCATCGAGATCGTCAAGCTGAGCCTTTGAAAGGCTGCTCGCCGAAATGTTCACCTTGACTCTGCCGTCGCTTTTGCCGCAACCGAGCATGAAGCAGCTGATAAACAGCGAAAACCCAACGATGACTGCCAATGATTTTTTCATATTTACCCCTCCTGATGTTTTGCCGGTATAGGCAAGATAACAATTAAAAATAATTATATCACATTCCGTGACAAAAATCTATATTTGTATGAATACTTATTGATATTTTCAGCAAACCGGCACAAAAGCCGCATTTTCTCAGCCTTAATTTTAGCAGATAAATTCGATTTTGCTGTTAAGCAAGTGTTAATGTTTAGGAAAGCCGGCGTTTATCAATAAATAAAACCGCTGAAGATCGCTCAACAGCGGCTTTATTGTTCGATTTTAAAAATAAAGGTTTCAGCTTTCCTGCTTGAAAATGCTTTCAAACAGCGGCAGGTTAGATATTTTCATGACCTTGCTGCTGAACTTGGAGGTGTTGACCTTCGCCAGTCTGTTGCCGTCCTCCATCAGCTTCGCGTCAATACCATAGACCATTATATCCCTTTTATGCGATATTCCGTGAACTATCTTTCTAACCATCGACTCGCAGGACATACTGACCATGTCTATGGCCTTGTTTGCGAAGCTGTCGCTTGCGTCGCCCTGAGATGAGAAAATATCCGTCTTGGTGAAGCCCGGGCAGACCAGGCCTATATAGCATTCGCCGCGGTATTCTTCCCTCGCCGCCTCGGTTAGTCCTTTGAGTGCAGCTTTGCTGGCGGTATAGACCGAGGTTCCGGCAAGCGAGCACAAAGCCGCCGAGGAAGCGACATTGATGACCGCGGCCTTGCTGCTGTTGAGCAGTAAAGGCATTATATAGTGCATTGAATAAACTGCGGAATAGAAGTTGATATCCATAACACGCTTGATATAGTCAACGGTATAATTGCCGAATCTGTTGAACTTGGGGAGTATTCCGGCGTTGTTGATTAAAACATCGGGCTGAATATCGTTTTCTTTCAGATATTCGGCAAAGTTTTTCCAGTTTTTCTCGACTGAAACATCGAAAAGCTGATATGTGAATTTATCGGCATTGGGGCCGAGCTCTTCAACGACCTTTTTCATTTTTTCTTCATTTCTCGCAATTCCGATGACATTGCAGTCATATCTTTCAATGAGCTTCATGGCAATTCCCTTGCCCATTCCTCCGGAAGCTCCGGTTATAATAACGGTTGCTCTTGTCAGCCAGTTTTCATATATCATGTTTTGCTCCTCCTTAAAATTTGTCAATTTATTGTATCATATATTTCTGATTATAATAGTTCAATAAAATGAATATAATATTAATAAATTTAAATTTTATAATAAATCGCAGGTCTTGATATGATGAAAAAACCGCATCGGCGGCGCCAAAAAAAGTCAAAAAAGTTTAAAAAAAGTGTTGACAAACAACTTGATGTATAATATAATATCCAAGCATTCCTTGAGAGTGTTTTTATATGGCGGCATAGCTCAGCTGGCTAGAGTACTCGGTTCATACCCGATTGGTCGTAGGTTCGAATCCCACTGCCGCTACCAGTTAATTAAAACAGTCAGCGCTGTTTTTTTATATATGGCCCGGTGGTCAAGCGGTTAAGACACCGCCCTTTCACGGCGGTAACACGAGTTCGATTCTCGTCCGGGTCACCAAAAAGTCACACTTCGGTGTGACTTTTTTCTTTTTCATTTTTATCCGGCTTTCTCAGAAAGCTGAAAACAATTCACTGCAGCCTCCCGGCTTTCTGCGAACGGTTGATCTGTGCAGCGGGGAGCGGGGGCAAAAGGTTTCCCCTGCGGGGAAACTGCGCCGCAGGCGGCGCGCTTCGGCGCTGCGCGCCGAAGCTTTTGCCCCCGCTCCCCGCGCACTGACCTCCCACGGCGCACAGGCTGAGACGACAATGCCGGACGGAAAATGTATTTTCCGTCCGGCGCCAAAACAGAGAATATCCGCGGCCGCACAGCGCAGCCGCAGATAACTTTTATTTGATTTTGATGCTCTTGATCTCAATAAGCTCCGATTTGCTCTTTTCAAATGTTATTTCAACAGAGTCGCCCTTGTTGAGTATGACAACTCTCTGATCGGCGCTTGCTTTGATATAATAATATGGCTCTGAGCTGTCGAGCTTTATATAATAATAGCTCTCACCGCCGATAACGGCAGTTCTGATATCGCTGACCTTGCCCTTGACCGTCTCCGTGTTGTCTTTTGAAGCGTCCGGAGCAGGCTCGTCGGTGGGCTCATCTTTGATGTTGTCAATGTCGACCGAAATATTGATTCCGTTCTCCTTGAGCTTGTTCATATAGTTTTCGGTGCAGTCGGATATCTTCGTTCCCGTAACAACGACCTGATATTGCTCAACATTTACCATTGCGTACATTTTAACAAGGTTTGAATCGTCCTTGAGCGACATGAAATATGTCGGCTGACCGCCTATATTCAGAAGAATCGGGAAGGTTGCCGTGTATTTGAAATTCTGAACGGCGCCCTGAGCCGATTTCGCCGCCGAATATTCCTTGGCGCCCGATATCTTATAGAAATTTGCTTCCTTCGTTCTCATGTTGATAAGAACAAATCCGATTATCGCCTCGTCGTTTCCGGCAGATGTGACGCCTGTGTACATATAAACATCATCGTTGAGAGCAAGGTAGTTTGAGCCCTCGGTCGCACCCTTGACGCCGCTCTGACCTATGACTGAATTCCAGAAGCCGCCGGAATATCTGCCGTAGTAATTATATTGCTCGACAAGAAGCTGAGATGAATATATACCGTCTATCCACTGAAGATTTGCGTCGTTCTTTATCTGGTCGACCGTGTATTCGGCAAAGTCGCCCGTGACTGCGTCAACAAGAACGGCTCCCTTGACATCGGTTCCGCCGAACAGTCCGATGGTTTTATCAACGACAGGGCATATCCAATAGGGTTTGCCGCTCTCGTCGATCTCAAAGGTCGGCGTACCGAACATATAGGTCGGGTATTCAAAGCGCAGATGTCTCATAAGATACTTGCTGAAATGCTCATAGGGCGAGTAGCGCATATAGCTGCCCTCCTTGAGAGTGACAAACTCGGCCTTTTGCGTGACCATATCGACCACGATATAGCCCGGGAAGCCCGACGATGTATTCTTGAACCACTTGAATATGTCGCCGTAGGCGAGAGTAGTGACACGGACCGGACGGTTTTTATAGTTTATCTGTGTGAAATCGCCCGCAACCTCAAACTGCGATATCTTGCCTATCGAAGCGATATCGCCGAGCGTTCTTTTGGCCAGAGCCGCGGCGGCGTCGTTATCAAGAACGGGAACAGCCGAAAAATCGACCTCCTTGATATCGGAAGCAAAGGTCTTGTTCTCATCGACAGATATAATTTTGCTGTAGGAATCGGCTCTGAAAAACACCGACGACACGATATATCCGACGAGGACTATCAGCACACCGACAGCCGCTATGACTATCGGAACAATCGCTCTCTTTTTGATATACGGAACATATTCCGGATTTTTCATTGCTCCGCTCAGCAACAGCAGAACGGCGAAATAAATCAGAAGAACCGTTCCGAAGAACTCATACATTTCAATAGCCTTGAAATTGAACGCCGGAAGCATGAAATAATAGGCTATCGCACCCCCGACTATCGCGCAGACAATGGCGATAATCTGCTTGAGCACAGGGTTTGACGGAAGAATAACGGCTGATTTGCCCGACCCGCCTGATGAGCCGGAGCCGCCGGTAAAATCGACTTTTATAGGATCCATAGAAAATCTCCTTTTTCTTTGATATGTCCGCCCCTCATCTGCGCAGTCAGCGCAATGATCGGCAATACTTAGATATTGTATACTATATCATGTGTGTTTTTCAATAGCAAAGCAAAAATTTCCTCATAAAAGTTTAAAAACGTTTGAGTGACCTCAAACGCTTTTAAAAGGAGAAAATATGAAGAAAACATTCAAAAAGATGGAGAAATCTAATCTATGTCAAGGAGGTTTCCCTCCGTTGACGATATGAAGTATATACCTTTCCCTATGAAAATGCAAGGCTTTTCAAGCAAATCTTTCATTTTTGGATATAAGTACAGTTTTTAGGCTGTTTTGCACAAATTTTTGTGCATTTTATTGTGTATGTTGCCGAAAATTTTAGGCAACTGTCGCTTTTTGTCCTTGAGTTTTTTCAATAAGATAACCGAGACTTGCCTTGTTATTGGCAAAATCATAGGCCGAGATATCGGTGTCAAGTATATTCACAAGCTTTTTATATATCGTGTCAACCCGGTTAAAGTTCTCCTCAGTCATGAAGGTCACAAGCATATCGGCGAGAAATTCGCTCATTTTTTCGGGCTTGTTCTCGTTTTGCTGCGAGAGATAATACATATATTTATAGCTCATATCCGCGGTGAGCGTCTGAGTTCCCTTATCAATAATATACCCGACGCCGTCAACCGAATAGCTGATGCGGCTGTCAATTGTGCAGGGCACTCCGCCGAATACCTTGACGACGCCCTTGAAGGAGGTGTCGGTCGCTCTTATATATCTTGAGATTTTCGCATTCGTCATGCTTTCGGCTGCGGCGACTGCCTGCGTCATGCCTCCGTGCGCCAGCTGTTGGGATAGGTTGCCCGAAAAGCCGTTCACGCTTGCGCTCTTTTTAGCGTCGACCGTCGTTATCTTCATTTCGGCTTTTCCGAGGTCAACATCCAGAAGTGCGGCATGATGCACCTTTTCTCCGTCGTCATCCGAGCAAAGGAGAAGAAAAGTCGTCTTTCCCTCCATTCTGACCGGCTCCGATGTGCTTTCCTCGCTTGTTTCGCTCGTCTCGGTCGTCCGGCCGATTATATTGTCGACATCAAAATCATATTCGCGCAAAAGCAGCAGCAGACAAATGCAGGCAAGCATGACCGTTCCTATTCCGAAAATCAGGCCGAAGGTCAGTCTGCGGCGGCCGATCTGCTCCTTATCTGTCTTGAATTCAAGAGATGTTTTTATTCTGAAGTTTGAATTATTCTTTTTCACTCGTTTCACTCCGGATATTTCGTATTATAGTGGAATTGCTCATTGGTACATCCGTGTTTTCGGAATAGGATAACTTTCCGAAAAGAAGCCGCCCGCCGATAATCTTTTATCTGATTATATACATAACAGTTTTGAGCGGATCAAGGCGCAATACACCTTATAAAATAATTAAACATTAAAATTGTATCGGCAGTGTATATTAAATGTAAAAAAAATTCCCATAAAAGTTAAAAACGTTTGAGTGGCCTCAAACGCTTTTAAAAGGAGAAAATATGAAGAAAACATTCAAATAAGTGGAGAAATCAAATCTATGTCAAGGAGGTTTCCCTCCGTTGACAATATGAAGTATATACCCTTGTTTATGAAAATGCAAGGCTTTTTGAGCAACTTTTTCACTTTTGGATACAAGCACAGTTTTTAGGATATTTTGCACAATTTTTTGTGCAATTTATTGTCGATTATCACAAAATTATGGTCAATATAAACATTTATAAGTCTCAGATAAGCCGCAAGAAACATCAGTCGCCGACGAGGCCGGGCTTTTTTGTCAATCATATCCGATATCATAGGCAGATAAGCCTGAATATAAATATCCGTTCTTATTATTATTATTGATTTTATTCTCTTGTATTTCCCCGAAAAATGCAATATAATGTAGTAACAAATCCGACAGGGGTGAGAAAAATGAAAACGGTTATTATCACAGGCGGCAGCAGCGGCATAGGTCTTGCGACTGCCGGACTCTTCGCCGAGAACGGCTTCAGCGTTTATGAACTCAGCAGAAGCGGCAAAGATAACGGCGCGATAAAACACATTGACTGCGATGTGACTGACGAAGAAAGCGTCAGGGCGGCGTTTGCAAGGGTTTTTGAGCTTGAGGGCAGACTTGACATTCTCGTCAACAATGCGGGCTTCGGAATCTCCGGCGCTGTTGAATTCACTTCTCTCGAACAGGCTAAAAAGCAATTTGAGGTCAACTTTTTCGGGGTGGTTTCCTGTTCGGATGAGGCTGTCGGATATATGAGAAAAAACGGCGGCGGAACTATCGTCAATGTGAGCTCTCTCGCGGCGCCTTTGTCAATCCCATTTCAGGCATTTTATTCGGCGTCAAAATCGGCCGTCAACTCTCTGACTCTCGCTATGGCTAACGAGCTGCGTCCGTTCAATATCAAGGTCTGCGCCGTTATGCCGGGCGATGTTAAAACCGGCTTCACTGCGGCAAGAGAAAAAAGCACCGACGGCGATGAGATTTACAGCGGAATTCTTCAGAAGAGCGTTTCAACCATGGAACATGACGAGCAAAACGGAATGGCGCCCATATCTATCGCAAAGACTATATATAAGCTCGCAACGGCTAAAAATCCGAAGCCTCTTTCGACTGTCGGCTTTCAATATAAGTTTCTAGTTTCATTGGCAAAAATTTTGCCAATAAGAGCCGTCAACAGAATAATAGGCATTATTTACGCAAAGTAGGTGAATTTATGTTCGGAGATATCAATTATATTGAAGAATTGAAATTTTCTCAAAAGCAGGAGATTAAAAGATACGGTATTCTGGCAGGCGCGGGCATTATCGGATTTCTTTTTATGCAGGAGCTTCTGTCTCTGCTCATTCCTTTGCTCGGTCTGAATGAACTTTATAAAAACGATATGCTGTTCCGGCAGGCCTCCGAAATGCTTATCACAGTGATTTCAATGTGCGTTTCGTTCCTTCTCGTCGGAAAAGCGGAAAAAAAGCGGACTCATTATGAGATACTTCCGCTTGGCAAGCCCGACAGTCCCCTGCTCGCCGCTTTAGCCGTTCCGGCGGGAGTCGCTCTCTGCCTTATAGGCAGTTACCTGACTGCGTACCTGACAATGTTTTTGGAGGCCATCGGTCTCAAGCTCTCGTCGCCCGATATGGCTCCGCCTTCCTCAGGCTTTGAGCTGGTTATATATCTGATGCGTCTGACGATCGTTGCGGCGGTGATTGAGGAGATCAGCTTCCGCGGCGTTATCATGCAGCCGCTTCGCAAATACGGCAACTGGTTTGCAATTATGATGGCCGCTGTTATTTTCGGTCTCGCTCACTGCAACCTCATTCAGGCGCCCTTCGCTTTTGTCGCCGGTCTCGCTATCGGCTATTTCACCATCGCCACAAATTCGCTCTGGACCGGTATTCTTATCCACTTTTTCAATAACGCAATTTCCGGTGTGACTTCATATATAGTGGAAAGTCTCGATGAAAACACGGCGAACATTGTCAGCTCCGCCGTTGTGTTCACGGCGATCGGAATCGGACTTGTCTGTCTCGCTCTGTTCTTCCTTCGCAGAGGGGGCGTATCCGTTGACAACGGAGCAAACATTCTGACGAAAGGCGAAAGGGTGAAAGCTTATTGTCTCAACCTGCCTATGATACTGGCGTTTCTGGCTATCTGCTGGTACACCCACTTTTATATCTCAATATGAATGACGAAGATATCATGAGGTACGCTCTGGCTCTGGCAAAGGAATCAGCCGAGGAGGGCGAGGTCCCGGTCGGAGCGGTCGTCGTCAGGAACGGCGAGATAGTCGGCTCGGGAAGAAACAGGCGCGAGAAAGGGAAGAACGCCCTTTATCACGCGGAGATAGAAGCTATCGACAGCGCCTGCAAAAAGCTCGGCGGCTGGCGGCTTTGGGAATGTGATATGTTCGTCACTCTCGAGCCCTGCCCCATGTGCTGCGGAGCGATAATAAATTCAAGAATAAAGAAAGTCGTGTTCGGCGCATATGACAAAAAAGCCGGCTGCTGCGACTCAGTTATAAATATGTTCGAGCTGCCGTTCAACCATAAGCCTGAGGTCATCGGAGGTTTTATGGAAAGCGAATGCTCAGAAGTTTTAAGCGAGTTTTTTATTAAATTAAGAAATACAAAAAAATCACAAAGAGGTGTCTGAAATGAGTGAAAATTGCAGTGGAAACTGCTCCGATTGCGCCGAAAGCTGCAATCAGGAGGATATGAGACTCAAACAAAATGAATACAGCGATATTAAAAAGGTCATCGCTGTCGTCAGCGGAAAGGGCGGCGTCGGCAAGTCATCAGTAACGGCTCTGCTTGCAACGGCAACGCAGATGAGAGGAAAGCAGACGGCTATTCTCGACGCTGATGTGACGGGACCGTCAATTCCGAAAATGTTCGGGCTAAAGGGCAAAGCTGAGGCGGACGCAACCGGACTTCTGCCCAAGGTCACTTCAACCGGCATCAAGGCAATGTCGATAAACCTGCTTCTTGACAAGGAGGACTCGCCAGTCGTCTGGAGAGGGCCCGTCATAAGCGGCGTTATTCAGCAGTTCTGGACAGAGGTAGCATGGGGCGATGTTGACTATATGTTCGTCGATATGCCTCCCGGAACAGGCGATGTCGCGCTGACGGTGTTCCAGAGTCTGCCTGTTGACGGAATAATCGTTGTCTCAACTCCGCAGGATCTTGTCTCTCTTATCGTTAAAAAGGCGTTGAACATGGCGGAGCTTATGAATATTCCCATTCTCGGAATAATCGAAAATATGAGTTATTTTGAATGCCCGAACTGCAAAGAAAAGCACTATATCTTTGGAGAAAGCAAGGTCGATGAAACCGCAGCGCAATACGGTCTGCCTGTTCTTGCCAAGCTCCCGATAGATCCGAAAACCGCAGCCCTCGCCGACAAAGGCGCTATTGAGCTTGCCGACACGGACGCTATAAACGGCGGCATTGATAAAATGCTCAAGCGGATTATTGACTGACCTAAAGCACCGTTTCGGCGCGTACCCGGCACAGGAGGAATAAAAATGGCAATCGAAAAAGTCAGGGAATATTTCAGAAAATTCGGCATGGAGGACAGGATCAGGGAATTCACTGTCTCAAGCGCAACGGTCGAGCTCGCCGCTCAGGCTCTCGGCGTTGAAGGCGCAAGGATCGCGAAATCCATGTCGTTCAAAATCGGTGATAGCGCAATTCTTATAATTGCCGCAGGCGATGTCAGAATTGACAACCGAAAGTACAAAGACACTTTCCGCACTAAGGCAAAAATGCTCACCTTTGACGAAGTCGAGCAATATATCGGCCACGCAGTCGGCGGTGTTTGCCCGTTTGCGATCAACGAGGGAGTCGATGTTTATCTTGATGAAAGTTTGAAGCGCTTCGAGACGGTTTTCCCCGCCTGCGGAAGCAGCAACAGCGCTATCGAGCTGACTATCCCCGAACTGGAAAAATATTCCGGATATAAGAAATGGGTAGATGTTTGCAAGCTGCCCGAATGAGATAATCTGAAAGAAAATTACCGCAGGCGTATGCCTGCGGTAATAATTTTATGAAAGCAAAAACAGCACCGAATCACTTCAGTGCTGCTGATTTTTGTACCCTAAAAACTAAACAAAGCAGAGCAAACGGAAAAAGGAAACATCCACAAAAAGTACCAAGAATATGGTCAAGCCCTCGACCTATTAGTACTGCCTGGCTGAACGTATCACTACGCTTACACCTGCAGCCTATCA
>JAQXMC010000035.1 GCA_029012445.1 Oscillospiraceae bacterium | reverse complement strand
AAATGGTACTCCGCGACCAAAAAATTCAAAGCATATATGCTTTGGGCGGCTGGTTTTTAACCGTGCCCGCCGAAACAGTTTGCGGTTTGTGTTTGAAAGAATCAGACATTTTCTTTTGCTTTTTTTGCTTATATGCGTTCGGGCGCCTTTATCGACAGTTCAGGGCGACCGCATATAGCGGCCGCCCGTCCTGCTTTGATATTATTTAATTTCGATCTTTCTGACCAGATCTTCTTTATCTTCCTTCTTCGGGAGAGTCAATTCAAGAACACCGTTCTTGAATGAAGCGTCGATAGCGTTTTCCTTGATATCGGAAACATCGAAGCTTCTTGTGAATGAGCCATAGGTACGCTCGCGTCTGATGTAGTTGCCTTCCTTATCCTTCTTGTCGTTGGATTCGCTGTGCTCAGCTTTGATCGTCAGCAAGCCGTCCTTAATGTCGATGCTGATATCGCCTTTATCAAATCCGGGAAGCTCAGCCTCAAGGATGTACTTGTCGCCGAGATCTCTGATATCGGTCTTGAAAGCTTCGACCGCATGAGGTGAGAAGAAACTTCTCTCAAAGTCCTCAAGCTCCTTGAAAGGATTATAATAACCAACATTGTTCCTGCGTTCATAGGGTGTTAAACCAAACATAATAAAAACCTCCGTTCAGGCTGTCCGCCTGTATAAATTTGAATTTTTCATTTTCTGAAAGGGATCGTTCGGTGGCGGTTCCGGTCTATCTTTTCAACCTTCTCCGTGTCCCTCGCTCTCTTCTCTCTTTCATTGTCTATAGTATAACCCGCAATTATGTCTTTTCAATAGCAATTTAATTAACAATCTGTTAATATTAGCACTTAACGACAAAGAGTGCTAAAAGACTGGATTGACCGTTGATTTTCCCGAGGCGGCAAATAAAACGCATATTTTTATTATTATTATTGAAACGCAGCGCATTTTATGGCATAATAAAGGGTAGCTTAAAAATATATAACTTTAAGGGGGAGCACAAATGAACAAAAACGCAATAGAAGAGCTGAAGACCGTCGACGAAAACAAGAGACTCGAAAATATAAAGAAGGCTGTTGAAAAGGGAGTGCTGATACCGTGTACGCACGGAGTTATCATCGGAGACAACGCCGAAATCAGCGCAGGGGCTCTCGTTCTTGAGGGCAGCATTATTCTCGGCAATTCAACGGTCGGCGAAAACAGCGTTATCGGTCCGAACAGCCTGCTTTATAATATGAAAGTCGGCAGGGACACTCACCTGAACGCTTTTCAGGGCTGCGAAGCCGAAATAATGGACGGCTGCGATATCGGTCCGTTTGTTCATGTCAGACCGAACAGCGTTATCAAAAATTCGGTTCATCTCGGCAACTTCGTTGAGGTCAAAAATTCGACTGTCGACGAACACACGAGCGTTTCGCACCTGACCTATGTCGGCGACAGCGATGTCGGAAAATATGTCAACTTCGGCTGCGGCTGCGTCACCGTCAATTACACCGGAAAGGCGAAATTCAGAACAACGGTCAAGGATCACTGCTTTATCGGCTGCAACACAAATCTTGTCGCTCCGGTCACTGTCGGCGAATACGGCTATACGGCGGCGGGCTCGACCATAACCGAGGATGTTCCGGACAATGCTCTCGCAATCGCCAGAGCAAGGCAGGTCAATAAAATCAACTGGGTGCTCAAAAAGAAGCCTTATAAAGGAATGGAATAATAATGATATTAAAGTTCAAGGAAAAGAGCGGAGCCTTTGAGTACCTGATAGCGGGGCTCGGGAATCCCGGAAAAAGATATGAATTCACAAGACACAATGCGGGCTTTCTTTTTGTCGATATACTGAGCGAGAATTATAATTTCAAGGTCAACCGCCTCAAATTCCACGCTCTGACGGGCGAAACGAGGATCGGCTCCCACCGCTGCCTCGTGATGAAGCCGAACACTATGATGAACGCAAGCGGTGTAGCGATCAAAGCCGCCTGCGATTTCTATAAGATACCGCCGGAAAATGTCATCGTCGTCTTTGACGATATCAGCCTTGATGTCGGAAAAATGAGAATACGCAGGCACGGCTCGGCAGGGGGACACAACGGAGTCAAGAGCATAATAGCCTGCCTGGGCTCCGAAAACTTTCCGCGCATAAAGCTCGGAGTCGGTCAGAAGCCGAACCCCGACTTTGATCTTGCGGATTGGGTGCTTTCAAATTTCACCGACGCCGAGGGCAAAAAGCTGAGAGCGGCGGTCGATAACGCCTGTGAGGCGATACCTTATATTCTTGACGGCAATTTTGAAGCCGCAATGAGCAAATTCAATTCTTAACCGAAAGCCGCAGCCGAAGCGGCTTGACTGACGGAGATAAAATATGTCCTGTTACACAAAAGTGCTTTCAAAAAGCCCGGAATACCGGAAGATCCTGTCCGCAGCCGGTGCGGGGCGGCTTCCCATGGGCATTCTGGGCCTTAGCAATGTTCACAAGGCGCACTATATTTCTTCAATCTGCGCCGACATGGGCAAAAAAGCCCTTGTTATCTGCCCCGATGAGAGTCAGGCGACAAAGCTGGTCAGCGATCTGAACTCATTTTCATCGGGCGCTTATCTTTATCCGTCGAGAGACTTCAGCTTTCACTCGGCGGAAAGCCAGTCCAGAGACTTTGAGCAGACGAGACTCGGAGCTCTGATGAAGATAGTCACCGGCGAATATAATTATATAGTATGCTCGTGTCAGGCCGCAATTCAGCTGACGATACCTTTTGACGAGCTGAAAAAGCGCTCTGTTCAGCTGAAAACGGGCGAGAGCACCGGTCTTGAAAAAACGGTGAACGCCCTGCTCGGCGCCGGCTATGTCAGAAGCGAGCAGGTGGAGGGCGTCGGCCAGTTCGCGGTCAGGGGAGGAATACTTGACTTTTATCCGTCTCACACCCAAAGCCCGGTCAGAGTCGAATTCTGGGGCGAAGATATAGATTCGATGACTCTCTTTGACATTGAGACGCAAAGAAAGACCGATATAATAGAAAAGATCGAGATAATCCCCGCAACCGAGATACTTTTCCCCTCGGACGAAGAACTTATCCGAAGGCTTGAAGCTTTCAGAGAGACGGTCAGGGGAAAGGGCAGCGTGAATGCGAAAAAGCGCATAGACGACGATCTTGACAAGCTGAAAAACGGCGTCGGTCTCGCCTCCTGCGATAAGTATCTGTCTCTTGCCTATGACAAACCCGAAACCGTGTTTGATTACGCATCTGAGGATCTTCTTTTCGTCAGCGAGAGCTTTTCCTGCAAGACGAGAACGCAGGATTATATCAAGCGTTTTAACGAGGATATCAAGCTTTTCTTTGAGGACGGTACTCTGACAAAGGGGCTTGACAGATATCACATCAGCTTTAACGACAGTCTGAGATATTATGAGGATATGGGCGCATTCTATCTCGACAATCTTTCAAGAGGCAGCTTCGACACCCCCGTCAGGGAGCTTGTCAGCATAAAGGCGCAGCAAAATTCCGCATGGGACGGCACTCTTTCCACACTGACCGACGATATTGTTCCCGCAATGAAGAGGGGATATACCTGCGTCGTTCTCGCGGGGACGGAAAAAGCGGCCAAGGAGCTTTGCTATGATCTTGAAAGCGCCGATATAAAAGCTCTTTATTTTGCGCTGCCGCCCGCCGAATTTCCCGAAAAGACGGTCAGCGTTCTGCCCGGCGGCATGAGCGCAGGATTTGAATACAACGACCTTAAATTCATGCTCGTTTCGTTCGGCCGGAGCTTTTCCGCCGTCAGCCGGAAGCGCCGGAAAAAGGCTTCCCTCCAGGGCAAGAGCATACATTCTCTTGAGGAGCTTCACAAGGGCGACTATATCGTTCACGCAACTCACGGCATAGGCATATTTGACGGAATACACAAAATGCAGATCGGCGGAGTCACAAAGGACTATATCAAGATCCAATACGCCAAACAGGATGTTCTGATGATACCCGTCACCCAGCTCGACATGGTGGCGAAATATATAACGCCCAACGGCGAAAACGCCAAGGTGAAGATCAACCGCCTCGGAACCGGCGACTGGGAAAGAACGAGAAACAAGGTCAAGGGCGCCGTCAAGGATATGGCGGCGGAGCTGACGAGGCTTTACAGCCTCAGAATGAACAGCGAGGGCTATGCCTTTTCGCCGGATATTGATATGCAGAGCGATTTTGAGCGCCGTTTTGAGTTCGAGGAGACGGAGGATCAGCTCGTCGCCGTCAACGAGATAAAACACGACATGGAGCAGCCTCACCCGATGGACAGACTCCTTTGCGGCGATGTCGGCTTCGGCAAGACCGAGGTCGCGCTCAGAGCCGTTTTCAAGTGCGTTGCCGACGGAAAGCAGTGCGCCATACTTGTACCGACAACGATTCTCGCGTTTCAGCATTATCAGACGATAATGAAGCGCTTCGACGGCTTCCCGGTCGAAATCGAAATGCTTTCCCGCTTCAGAACGCAGTCTGAAAGGGAAAAAATCAAAAAGGGGCTCAGGCGCGGCTCGATAGATATAGTCGTCGGTACGCACAGTCTCATCGCAAAGAATGTTGAGTTCAAGGATCTCGGACTTCTTGTCGTCGACGAGGAACAGCGCTTCGGCGTCGCTCAGAAAGAAAAGCTGAAAGAAAAATTCCCGACGGTCGATGTTCTCACCCTTTCGGCAACGCCCATTCCGAGAACGCTGAATATGGCGATGAGCGGAATCAGGGATATGTCGATACTCGAGGATCCGCCGCAGGACAGGCACCCTGTTCAGACCTATGTCATAGAACACGACGACGGAATAATCGCGCAGGCCATTGAAAGAGAAATAAGGCGGGGCGGTCAGGTATATTATCTCTATAACAAAATAGACGGAATCGAGAAAAAAGCGGCGAAGCTTAAAGAGCTGGTGCCGCAGGCGAGGATAGGCGTCGGCCACGGCAGAATGAGCGAGGACGAGCTGAGCGAGGTCTGGCGTCAGCTTCTTGAGGGCGAGATAGATGTTCTCGTCTGCACCACGATAATAGAAACCGGTGTTGATGTTCCCAACGCCAACACCCTCATCATTGAGGACGCCGACAAGCTCGGTCTGGCGCAGCTTCACCAGATAAGGGGGCGCGTCGGCCGTTCCTCACGCAGGGCGTTCGCTTATCTGACATTCCGACCGGAAAAAGAACTCAGCGAGATAGCCAGACGACGACTCAACGCAATCAGAGAATACACCCAGTTCGGCTCGGGCTTCCAGATAGCTATGCGCGACCTTGAGATAAGGGGAGCGGGCAATGTTCTCGGCGCTCAGCAGCATGGGCATCTGGCCGCCGTCGGCTATGATATGTATCTGCAGCTTCTGAGTATGGCGGTCGATGAAGAAAAGGGAAAAGCTCCCGAAAAGAAGAAACCCGAAAAAGAATGTCTTATAGACCTGCAGATAGACGCCTATATACCGGAAAGCTATATAGACTCGATGAAAAACAGGCTTTATATGTATAAGCGGATAGCCGACATCAGAAACGAGGAGGACGCAAGCGATGTTATCGACGAGCTTTGCGACCGCTTCGGAGAGCCGCCAAAGTCCGTTCTCGGCCTTATAGATGTCTGCCTGCTGAGAAACAGCGCGACTGAACTGAATATCTATGAGATAATTCAGCGCAACGGGGCGCTTCTGCTTTACAGCGACAACATAGATATGAACAAGGTCGGCCGGATGTCTCTTGTCCTCAAAGGCAGAGTTATGATAAGCGCCGGAATAAAGCCCTATATCTCGGTTAAGATCGCCCCCGGCGAGCAGCCGATCGACACGCTCAAACAGGCTGTAAAAATCATGAAAATATGATTGACAAAAATTAAAATAGCCGTATAATTTAGTTGTAGATCATATGCGCTGCCGGAGTCGGCTTTTCGGCTTCGGCAGAAATTAAAGGAGTGTCATATATGTTAATCAACCGTTCTGAAAATCTGGAACCCGTCCATTCAGACATAAGAGGTCCTCTCTATATCGAAAGCCAGAGAATGGCCAAAGAGGGCATAAAGGTATTAAGACTCAACACGGGCAACCCCGCGACCTTCGGCTTCGGTATGCCCGACAGCGTAAGAAACGCTCTTTTGGATAATGTTGACAAGGCAGTCGCTTACTGCGACCTTAAAGGTATGCCGGCGGCGAGAGAAGCCATCTGCGAATATCACAAATCAAAGGGCGTTCAGGGCATAACACCCGACGATATCTATGTCGGCAATGGAGTCAGCGAGCTTGTTCTCATGTGCCTGCTGGCGCTGCTTAACAAGGGCGATGAAATACTCATGCCCTCGCCGAGCTATTCGCTGTGGTCAAACTCGGCCTACATAGCGGGCGGCAAGCCTGTGTTCTACACCTGCGATGAGAAAAACAACTGGTACCCCGACATTGCGGATATCAGAAAAAAGGTCACGAGCAAGACAAGAGCCATCGTTATCATCAACCCCAACAACCCGACCGGCGCTGTTTATCCCAAAGAGGTTCTTGAGGATATCATAAATGTCGCCAGAGAGCATGATCTTCTTATTTTCTCCGATGAAATATATGACCGCCTTGTTATGGACGGCGTAGAGCACTACTCAACGGCAGCTCTCGCTCCGGACAGAATGGTCATCACCACGAACGGACTTTCCAAGTCCCATATAATCTGCGGCTTCAGATGCGGCTGGATGTGCATAAGCGGCTACAAGGGCAAGGCCGACGACTATGTTGAGGGCATCTTCCAGCTGGCGGCTATGAGACTTTGCTCAAACGCTCTGACTCAGCTCGTTATCCCCGCCGCTCTTGAAGATGACGCAAGCACAAAGGCGATGCTTGTTCCCGGCGGCAGACTCTATGAGCAGAGAGAAGCGACGATGCGCGAGCTGGCCAAGATAGACGGCATCAGCTGCGTCAAGAATCACGGCGCATTCTATGTGTTCCCGAAGCTTGATGTCAAGAAATTCAATATCACGAGCGACAAGAAGTTCGCTTTTGACTTCCTTCATGAGAAGCACATATTCATAGTTCCCGGTTCGGGCTTCGACTGGCCGGATCCGGATCATTTCAGAATAGTAATGCTCCCCGAAGCGGAAGAAATGGCGCAGGCTATCAGAGATCTCGGCGATTTCCTCAGCCACTATCATCAGGAATAATAACAGAAAGAATGACACAGGGGCGGACGCATTTCAATGCGTCCGCCCCTGTTTATTGTTTCCACCTATCTGCGAGAGGCGGGCTATATAGCCGAGGAGGGCCTGCGTGAGCAGACCCTCCTTTAAGCGAGGTACTTTTATTCTGAAACTGCGTTGCCGTCAACAAGATATTTTTTAATAGGCTTAATATTAGCTATGATAACGCCGACGACTATCGTAATAATTATCTCCGGCACTAAATATGAAGCCTGATATATGAAGGAATAAATCATTGAAAGTTTAAGTCCGCCGAAGCTTTCGAGAATCCGCTGGCCCCATGCCGGGAAACCGTCCTGAGTGAAATACCACTCTGCCCATGAGCCGAAGAAAAGAACGCCCGAAACGAAATGGCTGACAAATCTCAGGAGCATTGCAACGAGAGAACCGAGAGCGAATGAAACCGGAACGCTTTTGATTCTTTTCTTGAACATTCCGGAGGTTCCGATAACAGTGAACGCAACGAGATAGTCAAGAATGATGATGAACACGACATTGATAGCCTTCTGTGAAGCAAAAGGAGTGCTTGTCAGCGAGCCGATAACGCACTGAAGAATGCCATAGACAAGGCCCGAGAACATTCCCCACTTGACGCCGAACATATAGCCGACCATAAGAAGCGGCAGCATCGAGAACACCGTGACGGAGCCGCCGAAGGGCAGCTTATAGAAAGTGATCATCGAAAGCACTGTTCCGAGAGCTATCATGACAGCGGTGACTGTCAGCCGAAAGGTTTTGTTTTTCTTTGTCATTGATAAGACCTCCAAAAAATAATAACGCCCAATGAAGCAACTTCATCGGCGTTAAGGTCTGTCTCCCTACGGCGGCATTACCCGCATCAGGTAAAAGGGTCAAAGGCAAGTTAAGCCTTAATCTCAGCCAAATTTCATCAGCACCCCTGAAGTCTTTTCATTTAAGCCGTCGCCGGCGGTGTACGCCGACTGACAAGGTTATTATAGCCTGTTTGCGCCGGTGTGTCAACAGGGAATGACCGTTTTTTTCGCTCTGCGGCCTCTGTCTGACAAAAAACATCTCACGATTGTGTTTAAATATTGTAAACAATTTAAAATAGGTTTGAAATTCATGCGCCGCAGTGATAAAATAAACTGATATCATTTTTCAAGGAGGTATTCACTTGGACGATTTTGAAAAGAAGCCGGATATCGGCGAAGAGCCGATCCCCGGGAAGGAGCAAAGCGCCGAAGCCGAGCCCGAAGCGGCGGAAAGCGACGAGCTGACCCGTGAGCTTGAGAACATCAGAGATATGTTCCAGACCGAGCTCGACAACGCAACGGAAACCTATTTGGCGGGCGGCGACCTTCAGGACTGTGACGACATCTCCGACGGCGAAAGCGACGATAACGAAGAAGCTGAAGAAGAGAAAGAGGCTATCCCCGAAGAAGATCTCTGCGAATGCTGCGGAGAGAAGCCGAGAGACAAGAGCGAGGGCGAGGACTATCCCTATTGCAGCGACTGCAAGGAGCTCATGCGCTCATATCCGCTCGGAGTCAAGGGAATCCTTGTTCTGCTGGCTGTGCTCATACTCGCCGCAGCTTCGCTTATGACAAATTTCAGCAAAAACATTGAAATAATTGATAAGGCCGTCAGCGCGCAGGAGGCTGTTGCGCAGGGCAAGCTTTATTCAGGCCTTTATAGCTACTACGACGCTATAAATTCGGCGGATACCAACGCTATGCCGAAGAAGCTCATCGGCCGCTGCGCCAGAGTTTTCGCTAAGCTCAATGATTACAGAGACGCAGTCTCCATGGCCGAACGCTATCTTGAAGAAAGAGATCTCAACGGCCCGTCCTATCGCTTTATCAAGCAGTATTCAGTCAAGAACGACACGATAAACGCAATTGAGAATATTATATATGAGCCTCTTTCATCAGGCGACACCACGGCGGAGGACGCAGAGGAACTTTGCAAGAGTCTCGACGCTCTCAAGGAGGACACTGAGAACAATTACGACGAATACTATATCGACTATTATAAATATGTCGTCAAGCATACGCTCAGGCTCCCGCTGGAGGAGGTCTATGAGGATCTGCTCGCTGTCGACGAGAAATACGGCGATAAGGAATGGGTCCATCTCTATGATCTTTGCAGCGCCGCAGCAGAGCTCGGCAAGGTCGATGAGGCTCAGAAATATTTTGACCGCATCGCCAAGGAAAACTCCGAGGACGCAACCGCTTACACGTACCTGGCGAACGCATATCGCTTCGGCGACAAGGTCGATCCCGACAAGATGCTCGAAATAGCGCAGGCGGGCTTCAACGCTCAGGGGCAATACGAATACGCAAGCTCCGATCTTTACCGCATTGAGGCTGTCGCTTATTTGTTGAAGGGCGACAAGGATAAAGCCTATGAGGCGGCAACGAAGATGTATTCCGTTGTTTATCAGAACAGTTATTCGGTCAACAACCTTTTCCCGTGCCTTTATACCTATGCGCTCAGCTGTTCTCTTTCGGGCAAGTCGGAGGAATATGACGATGTCAACGATCTTCTCAACACCAACGGCTATGATATGTCTCAGCAGGTCGAGAGCGTTATCAAGGGCGATATGACTCTGAAAGAAATCTTAACTGATCCGGAGGGTGATTTAGCATGACGACATTATATATTATAACCCGTTTCATCACCGTTCCCGGCGCTATGATAAGAGGCTTCTGGGAACAGCTTATCTGCCGCATACATAAGGTTGCGGTCGAGGATAACAGATATCTCAGAAGAGACGAGCTTTGCTCTCATGTCGAACACGAGTTTATGCCCAAGGCGGGCAGCGCTTTCGCTATCTGCTTTGTTCCCATGCTTTTGCAGCTGTTGCTGGCTTTTCTTGTTTCGGCTCCCGCCGCATTTGATATTCTTTATCTCGGCTCGTTCAAGTTCCCGATAAGCCTTATCGACGCGGCCTGTCTCTGGGTGGGATTTTCGCTTCTTGTCAACTGCTTCCCCTCCATTGAGGACGCTATGAACATGATGGATAAGCTCTATCGCGGCAACGCAAATATGTTCCAAAAGATAATATTTGCTATCGGAGCGGGAATCTGCTATGTCGGCGCATTTATTGAAAGATACTGCGTGACTTTCCTTTCGAGCCTTGCGATTTTAGTGGCCTTCATACTTCTGGTCTGACAGACACAGTTTAATTGTCGAAAGGACTGCCGTATTCAGTGCAGAACAAAAACCAAAATTAAAAGCTATAACTTACATCGGAGCAAAAAACGCTTTGTGTAATTTATAGCTTTTTCTTATGCTTTCATATATTTATATTTGCTTTTATACGGTCACCGGTCAGAAGAGGATAAGCTTTTCGGGGGAATATTGTGTGCTCGGTAACGGCGGCGCAGACAAGCAGACAGTTGCTAAAAGACGCCTGACTGTATCTTTGCTTGCTTTTTTTGCTCAAATTATCCGTGTCACAGCTCAGGCGAAGAAAACGCTTTTCGCATCTGATACGGCAGCTCCTTGCTTTTTCGGATAAATCTGACTTTGATTTTAATGCCGCAGCCGCCGCAGGCACAGCGTTGTTTTCGCAAAACCGCGCTGAAAAGGGAAAAGCCGACGGTGATCGGTGATTATATAGCTGTCTGACCTAATATTCGTCTGAAACCTCAGCCCCTCGCTCAGGCGAAGAAATAAAACAAAAAGAGCGGCAGGCTTTTCGCCTGCCGCCCGAAATTTTTATTTATGCCGCTTTGTCAAGAATACCGACAACATAGATCTGATAAATGTTCCATGCGACTGTGAAAGCTTTCATAATGAGAGCGAAAATCTTCGCGAAGAATGAAAGCGTGTTGTTGCTTGAGGTTTCTTCCTCTTTCGGCCATTCAGACTGCGGAAGCTCTGTTCCCTGACTTGCGTCCTTGCGGATAGCGAAGGTGTCGATGCACTCTGTGTTGTCTCCGTCAACGAGGTATGCGTTATAGTAAAGCACGCCGTCTTTGATCTGGAATGCGGTGAACAGGTTGGTGTAAGCGTCAACGATCTTTTCCGCTCTCGGGAAGAGCTTATCTGTTGCGCTGATATCCTTTGTCTGATAATACTTAACTCCGGAGCAGCCGGCTATCTCATAAATGACGCCCTTAGGATCGTCATAGGTCTTATAGGTGTAGCCGCTGTCTGTGAGGTATGTCGTCTTTTCAACGACCTTTTCATTTGAGTCAAGAGAGGTCGTTCTGAGATAGACATGGTCGTGGCCCTGAAGAACAACATCAATATCAAGCTGCTGCATGAGTGAGCCGAGCTGTTCTCTCATTGCGACAACATCGTCGTCATCATAGTGAGAGCCGTTTGAATAAAGGGCCTTGTGAAGAACAACGAACTTCCACTGAGCGTCGGAAGCCTCCATATCCTTCTTAAGCCATTCAACCTGTTTGTCGCTGAGAGCTTCGTTTTCGTTCAGGTCGTTTGTGTTGAGAACCGCAAAATGCACATTGTTGTAATCATATGAGTAGTAGACGCCGGAGGTCGTATCCTGATCGGGCACATTGGGAAGAACGAAGTTGCTGACGGTCGTGTTATCGTCAAATGCCTCGTGGTTGCCCGTTGTCGGCATGAGATAGGTGCTCCGGAGCTTGCTCGAAGCCGTGTCGAACATCCACTGCCACATATTGGTGTTCATGCCGTAATCGACCATATCGCCGGTGCAGGCAATGAATTTTGCGTCGGGATAAAGCTCAAACGCTTTGTCGATAGTGTGAGCCCAGCCTCTTGTGTATTGCTCTGCGCTCTGAGACTGCGGGTCAGCCATGTGGAAGAATGTGACATTGTTTGATCCGTCCGCCGTCTCGATAACGCCCTGATCGCTCCACCAGCCTTTTTCGGCGTTGCCTACGCGGTACGCATACTTGGTACCGGGTTTAAGTCCGGTGAGCTTGACAGTGTGCTGATACATAGTGAAGTTATATTTAAAGAATCCGATAATTCCGAGGTCAATGCCGGGATAGTAGCGGTCAACGAGCTTTTCGCTCTTTTCGATGTTGCCGCCGAAGCTGTCTGTACCGACCTCATATATTTCGATATCGGTGGCCTTGAGCGTGTTCTTTGAGAACCAGTTGATATAAGCTGAGGTCTGGGAATCCTCGCCCATTGTGACGGATATCATTGTCGGCTTTCTGTAATTCTTCGTGCTGACGGGAACCTCGACATTGTTTGAATAATATGAAACGCCGAAGTCGCCCTTGAGCATGGGATCGGAATCGGTTGCGAAATCCGAGATGAAATAAGCGAAAGTGCAGCCTATGGATTCGTCCTGACTGTCGGTGTAATACTCCTGAATGAGCTTCTGGTCGAGAATATCATATAAGCTCGAGTAGGGCAGAACGCCGAGAGAAAAGATCGTGTTGACAAGATTATAGTATGAGAAGTTGCCTCTGAGAACATATTTCAGAAGATAGTTTATTCCTTCGGCAGCTTTCTGGCTGAGCTTGTCATCGCTGAAGAGCTTGTCGATTCTGATATCGAGCCTCTTGAGAATGAGATCGTTGAGAATATCGTTGAAAACGACATCAACAAGAGTGTCGAAAAGACCGATATGGGAAATGCCTTTCTTGAATTGCTCTATAACATCGAGCATAAACGCATCGCCGGAGATATCCTCATTGCCTGTGTAGAAATAGTAAACAGCGGAGAACAGAGCGTCCTCAAGGGTGCCGCCCTTGTCCGGGTCGCCTATGCCGATTTCGTCAATGAGATTGGTGCAGGGAACCTCGGAGATCTGAAGATCGGCGAGCTTTCTTATGCACGGCTCAAGCTCTTTCCAGAGCTTGTCGGGATCCTTGATATAAAGCTCCTCAACCTGATCGCACAGGTCATTCAGGAACCACATTATGTTTTCAGTCGAAAGAACGCTGTAGCTGCCGATATAGAAGCCCTTTCCGATATACGGCTCAAGGAATGACGAAATGATAGCCTCAAGGTCGATGTTCTTGGTCTTGAGGAACTCGATTATGCCGCCGGCCTCATCTATCTGTTTGAAAAGATTCTTTGCGTAGCCGTTATACATACCCTTGACGAAACCGACTGCGTCGGCAACGCCGCCCTCTTTGCTGCCGAGAGCGCCGCCGTAGCAAAGGCCGAAAGACTCTTTCTTGAATTCACCCTGAGCGTAGGTCTTGCCGTTGTGGACATATGCAGCGGCAGCGTCAAAGTCGATGTTATCATAGGCCATTTTGCCCTCGCCGTTTTCATAAACGGTGTAGGTCATTTCTCTGTATGTGTTGGGGAAGCCTGTCAGAGAGGCCGTTTCGCAGTCATAGATGATCTCGCCGTTGTCATTGATGACGGTGGCGACATCAGCCTGATGAAGATGACCTGTGAAAGCATAGTGAATATTATGATCGGCGAAGGTCTCGGCAACATAAAGATAATTGTTGACCGGGAATGCGAATGTGACCGAGGGCTCACACTCCATGTGAGCGGCAACGCTGTGGTGCATCATCAGGATGTTCGTTTTGCCGGCCGCCGTTGCTTCGTCAGCCTTCTGAGTTATCCATTCCATGCACTCATCTGAAATTTCGCCCGCCGTTTGCTCCTTTTCGGCCTTGTCAAACGAATAAATGTTTGAATCAACGACGATCAGCTGTGTCTTTTCGTCGAGATCAACCGTGTAGGAGAGAGCGTTTCTCTTCGCTTCGACGACAGGGTTACCGTTCTCATCATATGTAACGCCGTATTCGCTTGTGGCAAGATCATAGCCGAGATCGGCATATATCTCGCGGAACTGCTGCGGAGAAGTCGGATCGGCCGGCTCCTTCTTGCCTGTTTTGTAGGAAGCGGCTCTTGAGTTGTTGACATCATGGTTGCCGTTGATGGCGATGACTTTTATTCCCGTTTTCTCTTCAAACTTTTTCATTGTTTCGGCAATGGCTGTGTGAGCGGCGTATTCGCCGTTTCTCGTCAGGTCACCGGGCAGAAGAAGATACTTCGTGCCGTTTTCCTTGGCTCTTGCAGCCAGAGTCGCCAGTGCGGTGCTCAAAATGTCCTCGCACTCATCATATTCTTTTGCGTCCGAGCGGCAATCTTCAAACCAGGTGTCGCTCTTGTTGCCGTTCTCGTCCGTTGCGAGGTACTGCGGATAATAGTGAATATCCGACATTGCCGCGAAAGAGAGCGAGCTGACGGCTTTTCCGTTTTTGTCCTTTGCCAGCGATGTTGCGGGGATCATGCATATTATCATGACGAGCGCAAGCAGCGAGCAAAGGATTTTCTTAGAAAGTTTCATTTGCTTTCCTCCTTTATAAATTTCGGTATTATTGTATCATATTCTGAGTTTTTTTCAAGTCATTTTATGTAACATAACAAATTAAAAATTTTATAATGACTGATTTTCTGCGGCCGTGAAAACAGTTTGCAGACGCCGAAAGCGTTTGTGTCGCCGAAAATTTTTTGGTACAATTCCGGTTATTTCTCTGCTTTTATTTTTTCGCTGTAAGCTCTGGCCGCCTGCTCGTTCTTGTTGTCGCCGAACTCATAATATTTCCTGTTTTTCAGGCTGTCCGGCAGATACTGCTGCTTGACATAATGGTTTTCGTAATCATGGGGATATTTATAGAACTGACCTTTGTTCTGATTATCCTCGCCGTCAAAGTGCTTGTTTTGCAGGTTTCTCGGAATCGGCCCCGCAAGTCCGCTTCTGACATCGGCCGCCGCCTTGTCATAAGCCAGATAAGCCGAGTTTGATTTCGGGCTGTTGCAGACGAGAACGACAGCGTCAGCGAGAGGTATTCTCGCTTCGGGCATTCCGACCACCAGGGCGGCGTCAACGGCGGCCTTGACTATCGGTATTATCATCGGATATGCAAGACCGACATCCTCGCAGGCGCAGACCATAAGCCGCCTGACCGCTCCGGGCATATCGCCCGCCTCAAGCAGCCGGGCAAGATAATGCAGAGCGGCGTCGGGATCGGAGCCGCGCATTGATTTTTGAAAGGCAGAGAGGGTGTCATAGTGATAATCGCCGTCTCTGTCATATTTCATTGAGCTTTTCTGAGTCAGAAGGCCGACTGATTCCGGCGTTATCTTCACAATGCCGTTTTCCGCTTTTGCGGACATGGCGCAAAGCTCGACCGTGTTGATCGCTTTTCTGACATCGCCGCCGCAGCCGGACGAAATCCGGTCGACGACGCCCTCCCCGATATCGAAACTTATATCGTACTTATCGGAAAGAATATCGAACGCGCGCCTGACGGCCTTCGATATCTCATCTTTTTCAACGCTCTTGAACTCAAAGACGGTGCTTCGGGATAAAATAGCGTTGTGAATATAAAAATAAGGATTTTCGGTCGTGGAGGCGATCAGCGTGATGTCGCCGTTTTCAATGTATTCCAGCAGAGTCTGCTGCTGCTTCTTGGTGAAATACTGTATCTCGTCAAGATAGAGCAGTATTCCGTTCGGCGCCTGGAGAGTGTGAAGCTCAGACACGATTTCCCGTATCTGAGCCGTTGTCGCCTGAGTTGCGTTGAGTTTATGAAGCCGCTTGTTCGTCCTGCCGGCTATTATGGCGGCGACCGTCGTTTTTCCGACTCCGGACGGACCGTAAAATATAAGGTTTGGGATATGCCCGTTTTCTATCATGTTGCGAAGCGGCTTGTTTTCGCCGAGTATATGTTTCTGGCCGACTATATCGTCAAGCTCTTTCGGCCTTATGCTGTCGGCTAAGGGTGAGGACACAGCAATACCTCCTTTTCGGGCGGATGTTTATTTTATTCCGAGTATTCCGAGAAGCTCCCGTGGGCTGTCGATAAGCTCGGAAGCTCCGTTTGCGCTAAGCTCGTCTCTTGTTCTGAAGCCCCATGTGACGCTGACGCAGGGCAGCCCCGCATTGGCCGCCGTTTTTATATCGACCTCGCTGTCGCCGACATATATGCAGTTTTCTCTCTTTGAGCCGAGCGAGTCGATGCACTTCCATGTGTTGGACGGGTTTGGCTTTCTGTCGCTTTCGCCCTCGGCGCCCTTGGCGAAGTCAACGAGAGGGCCAAAATAATCGGCGCAAAGCTCCTTGACGGCTTCGTCGAGCTTATTTGAAACAACGCCTATTTTATAGCCGTTTTCCTTGAGAACTTTCAGAAGCTCTCTGACGCCGCCGTAAGCGTCGGTTTTGTTTCTCATATTGGAAAGGTAGTGCTCGCGGAACACGGCGAACACTTTTTCAAAAGCGTCGCCGTCAACACCGTTGGGAACGCTCCTTTGCATAAGCACACGGACGCCGTTGCCGACAAAGCGCCTTATCTCGTCAAGCGTTCTTTCGGGATAGCCGAACCTGCCGAGAGCGAAATTAACGCTGTCCATGAGGTCGGTCAGTGTGTCAAGCAATGTGCCGTCAAGATCAAAAATTACAGTATCAGTCATATCAGAAAAAAACCTCGGTTATTATCATTGTTATTAAATATTGGGCAAGATAGCCCGTCACGGCCAGAAGAAGCGAGGTCCCGCCTTTTTTCAGAAATACGCCCAGCTTTTCGTCGCCGCCGTCCGGGAAGCTCTCGTCTGCCGCTTTGATGTCTTTCGTCGCTTTCTTTTTATAAAGCCTGTCCGCAGTGAGAGCCATAACGAGTCTCAAAGCGAGTCCGGCGCCGAAGAAAACGGAAATGACGGTCTTGTTTGAATTTAACAGCTCGTTCATTTTGTCCTGAGCGGCGAGAATCTGGGACTGATCGTCCGCGTCTGTCACTGAGGAGGTTATTTCAGCCACCGAATCATAAAATTTATTCAGAGGATTATAAAAGCCGAAAACGAGACACAATGTCAGAGTCAGAAAGATTATTCCGGGCTTTATCAGCTTTCTGTAAAAGAACCACAGATGGCCGAATATGAATGCCGCCCAGTTAAATGTCGGCTTTTTGAGGCTGATGGACTTGAATTTTCTGCAATAGCTGCCGGCCGAGCTTCTCAGATAGATGCTCAGATCGCGGATCGGAACGCCGTCGATATCTCCGTCGGGGATATTGCCCGAAATGAACGGATCGCCCACAATAAAAGGCCGCTCGCCTTGATCTTCGCCGCCCTCGCCCGTCTGATAGCCGTTTTCGGCGGGTTTATAGTCGTCAACATGGAACGGCGGTTTATATTCATAATTATCGTCTGTGTTTTTGCTGTTGTCGTCATCGCCGGGGAGAATTCTCCTGCCGAAAAGCACAAACGGCTGGCCGCAGCTCTCGCACTTCTTTGCGCCCTTGGGATTTTCATGGCCGCAGAACGGGCAGGTCACGCTTTCCTCCCTTTCGGTACGGGCAGGCGCCTGCTGATCGGAATGCTTCGGCTTCCACTCGTAATTTTCTTCGTGAAGATGCTCGTTGACGCACTTATGCTCCTTGTTATAACATTCTCTGTGCTGCGGGGTTCCGCACTCCGGGCAGACGACTATATCGTCGCCCTCGGCAAATCTTCTGCCGCAGCCGGGACAGATCTCGTTTTCATATCTCACGATCGTTGCCCTCCTTAATTTCTTTATCTTATCTGCAATAAAGCATACCTTTTTATTGTACTCAAAAACGGAATAAATTTCAACGCTTTTAAAAATATTTTAGTGTTTTTAGAT
>JAQXMC010000034.1 GCA_029012445.1 Oscillospiraceae bacterium | reverse complement strand
ATAATGTCTGATTATTTCAAGCGCAATCCGCAAACAGTTTCGGCTACATGGTTATATACCATGTAGCCGAAAGCTTATATGCTTGGCATTTTTTCGGTCTCGGAGTACCTTTGTACGCCTGTCGACCGAAGAAAATGCCATCGGTCATCCTTTCTCGGCAGTCTCACAGTTTGTCGAAAATTACTTTTTCGACAAGCAGATGGACGGTGCATTTGCGCCGTCCCTCAGAATTCTGCAAGTTTTATCCGATCGGGATCAGTCGTCTGTCTCCCAGTTGTGCCAGACTCCCTGAACGTCGTCGTTTTCTTCCATCATATCAAGCAGTCTCTCCATCATCTTGATATCTTCCTCGTTATCAAGCTTGGTGTAGGTCGACGGAACATAGCCGACTTCGGCCGAAAGGAAGGTGTATCCCTTGGCTGAAAGGTCGCTGCATACGCCCGTGAAGTCGTTCGGCTCGGTGCGGATTTCATAAACATCGCCGTCGGTGATGAAGTCCGAGGCGCCGGCTTCGAGAGCGTCCTCCATGAGCTTTTCTTCGTCAATGTCCTCCTGCTCGATAACAATAATTCCACAGCGGGTGAACATGAACGAAACGCAGCCGTTCTGACCCATGTTGCCCTTGTTTTTATCAAAGTAGTGGCGCATTTCGGCCGCCGTTCTGTTGCGGTTGTTGGTCAGCGTTTCAACGATGACCGCAACTCCCGACGGACCGTAGCCCTCATAGATGATCTCCTCATACTTTGAGTTGTCGCCGTCGCCGGCCGCTTTCTTGATGATGCGCTCAATGTTATCGTTGGGAACATTGTTGGCCTTGGCCGTGGCAATAACATCTTTGAGCTTTGAGTTAACAGCCGGATCAGCGCTACCGCCCTCACGGACGGCGATCGCAAGCTCACGGCCTATCTTTGTGAAGACCTTTGCTCTGGCGTTGTCGGTTTTTTCTTTTTTTCTTTTGATCGTGCTCCATTTTGAGTGTCCTGACATAAATAACCCACCATTCTGTTTATTGTATACGCTTTATCTCATCTAAGCGAGCGGCGTCCGAAAGCCGCAAGTGTAATCGTATCAGACAATCAATTTTATCACAGATATAAGATTATATCAAGTCTTAAAAAGAAGATTTTTTAATTGCCTGATACAGATAAAAGCTCAGCGGCAGCCGGACTGTGACGGCGATATTTTCTAAGCTGAAAACTTTCCTGCATTTTTATTTTGTCGGCTATGTACGCCCCAACTTTTTGCTGATAGAACATATTGCGGCCCGGATTTTGCTGAAATGCGAAATTTATTTTAAAAATTCAGTCTGTGTGTATAACAAAAAGCGAAAAATTTTGTTAATTATATATGAATAAATATTACACAATTCTTATATTTTTGTTCGATTTGTTGACAGCACCGACCAAGAATGATATTATCTATTTATATCATTTCCTATGACAGGTCAAGGAGGAATATCAAGTGAAAAGAAGAATAATCAGCTTTCTGATGGCTGCAATTATGGTGATTTCCGCGTCCTTCGTCGGCGGCAGCGTTGCCGTTTATACGGCGCCGACGGCTAATGCCGAGGAAACCGGCGAATGGATCGCCGCCTGGGGCACAGGACTGACGAACATATCGCTCAGCGACTACAAAAACATTGCTGTCATTGCCGGAAAGGTCAGCGTCAGAATCGTTCTGACTCCGACAGCGAGCGGAAGCAAGGTCAGATTCAAGCTTTCAAACAAATACGGCACCCAGACCTTGTCAATCAACCGCGCGACTGTTGCTAAATCGGCAGGCGGCTCAAAAATGGATAAAAAGACCTGCAAACAGATTTATGTCAACGGAGAGAGAACGAATTTCGATATCCCGCCCGGAGAGGAAATCTACACAGATCCCGTTGATTTCGATGTCAAGGCTCAGGAGCCTATTGCGGTGACTCTTTATGTCTCTGATTATCAGGAGATAACCACCGTCGGTCTTTCCGGCGGCAGCGCCTATCTCGCAAGAGACAACATCACATGGACGGAAACCCCTGATATCAGTCTTATGCTGAAATATAACCTCGTCAACGCAATACCGGTTCTCGGCAGCATGGATGTTTTCTCCGAAGAACCCGATCCCTATTCGATCGTTGTGATCGGCGATTCGACTGTTTCAAATAATGTTCCTCTTTATCTTTCAAGACTGATAAACGCCGAGGACTGCACTAATGTCGGCGTTGTCGGCAAGGGCATTATCGGCAACTCTCTCGCTTCCGACGGCCAGGGCCTCATAGGGAACATATACGGTCCGTCCGTCCTGAACAGAATGGATAAGGATGTTCTGGAACAGCCCGGCGTCAGGTACGCCATAATTAAGATCGGCGCCAACGATATAACGCACCCGGAAAGTGCGTCTATACACGAATACGGCAACTATATCCAGCCGACGGCCGACGATCTGATTGAGGCTTTCAAAGAATTCATCAATACCTGTCATGATAACAATATAAAGGTCGTCGCCTGCTCAATAACTCAGTGGAAGGGCACGACTAGAAACTATTTCGGAAAGGACGAATATCAGTGGAACGACAACGACTGGCAGATTGCGGTCGATGTTAACGAGTGGCTTTCCACAACCGATATGCTTGACGGCTTTGTCGAGCTCAACGAGATATCGGCGGATCCTAACGATCCGGAAGCCTTCAGAGCCGATCTTTCCGACGATAAGATCCATCCGAACGATACGCTTCAGCAGATGTGGGCAAAGCAGATCCCACTGAAGCTGCTCGGACTCAAAACGCTCCCGAAGAGCGTTAAACTTGACAGAACTTCGGCGACTCTCGCCGTCGGAAAAACGATCCGCCTTAATGAGAAGATATCGCCGAGTGACAGCGACAGAAAAGCCGTTAAGTGGACATCGAGCAATCCCAAGGTTGCGACTGTCGACGGTGACGGACTTGTCAAAGCCATATCAAACGGATCGGCTAATATTACCTGCACGACAGTCAACGGCAAAACAGCCGTATGCAAGGTAAAGGTAGTGACCTTCTCAACGGGAGTTAAGCTGAGCGCTTCAAGCCTGAACCTTTATACCACGCAGAAGGCTTCGCTGAAAGCGACGGTTTCTCCTTCAGCGGCAACCGATAAGAGCGTCAAATGGTCGTCGAGCAATCAGAATGTTGCAACTGTTTCTTCCTCCGGCGTTGTTACGGCAGTCGGAAAGGGTACCGCAACAATAACCTGCAAAACAAGCGACACCGGAAAGACGGCAAGCTGCAAGGTCAATGTCACAAAGAAGATAGATGTTAAGTCATTGGCGCTCAACAAATCGAGCAAAACGATCTATAAGGGCAGCACATATCAGCTCAAGGCAAACATAAATCCCTCAAACGCAAGCAACAAAAAAGTCAGCTGGAAGTCGACGAACACCTCTGTTGCCACCGTTTTAAGCACGGGACTTGTGACCGCAAAGGGAAACGGAACGGCCAAAATAATCTGCACAACGCATGACGGCAACTTCACCTCAGTCTGCAAGGTGACCGTTAAAACAAAGGTCAGCGGCGTCAGCCTTGACAGAAGCAAGGCAAGCATTTATGTCGGCGGCAAAAAGCAGCTGAATGCCGAGATTTCACCGTCAAGCGCAAGCGACAAGTCGGTTAAATGGAAGTCGAGCGATAAATCCGTGGCGACCGTTGATTCAAACGGCGTTGTCAAGGGCAAGTCCGCCGGCACCGCAGTAATTACCTGCACAACAAATGACGGCTCGTATAAGGCTTCCTGCGTAGTTGCTGTCAATAAATATGTCGATACCAAATCGGTCAAGCTCAACAAGAGCAGCAAGACGCTTTATGTGACCGATAAATACACGCTCAAAGCAACGGTCAGCCCCTCAAACGCAAGCAATAAGGGCGTCAAGTGGTCGTCAAGCGACAAGAGCGTTGCCAAAGTCTCCTCCTCAGGCGTTGTCACCGCAGTCGGAAAGGGCACAGCTACCATAACCTGCAAGACAAAGGACGGCGGCTATAAGGCGACCTGCAAGATAACCGTCAAGAAGATTGATGTTACCGGACTTTCTATCAGCGACAGCAGCATCAAGCTCAATATCGGCGAGACGGAAAGACTTTATGCCGATGTCAAACCGTCTGAAGCTTCAAATCAGGAGGTAACATGGTCATCAAGCGACAAGAGCGTTGCCAAGGTCTCCTCAACGGGCAAGGTAACAGCGGTCGGCACAGGCAGCGCAGTGATCACCTGCAAGACAAAGGACGGCGGATATAAAAAGACCTGCAAGGTCAAGGTCAGCAGCAATATCCAGAAGGATCCCAACCAGAAAGTCATCGGCGTTAAAATGAGCAAGTCAGGCATTTCAATCAAGGCTGGAAGCAACTATCAGCTCACGGCTAAGGTCCTGCCCGCCAACGCCGCCAATCAGAAGGTCAAATGGACTTCAAGCAATCCGCTTGTCGCTACCGTATCCAAAAACGGTACTGTTACGGCAAAATCAAAAGGCAGAACAACGATTTCGGTCGTCACTGACGACGGCGGTTGCAAATCAACATGTATAGTCAATGTTGTATAATAAATTCAGTCGGGCGGAGAAAACCCCGCCCGACCTTTTGTTATGACCGCATCGGCTGAATATTAAACAGAAACGAATTTTCCGGCGGTCTGATATCAGAAGCTAATAAACTAAAATAACTACTGTTTAATTGTTCACATTTTATAACATTGAAAAGAACGGACGAAGTATTCGCTTCGTCCGTTTCAGCTTGTCGAAAAAGTAATTTTCGACAAGCTGTGAGACTGCCGAGAAAGGATGACCGATGGCATTTTCTTCGGGCGATAGGCGTACAAAGGTACTCCGAGACCGAAAAAATGCCAAGCATATACGCTTTCGGCGGCACGGTTCAATCCCGTGCCGCCGAAACAGTTTGCGGTTTGTGTTTGAAAGAATCAGACATTTTTCTTTCACTTTTTCAGCTTATATGCGTTCTGGCGCCTTTATCGACAGTCTGGAACGGACGAAGCATTCGCTTCGTCCGTTTACCTTTATTCTTTCTGTTTGCTAAGCTTGCTTTCGATTTTTGAAAAGATGTGCTTTTCAACGAAATCATAAATGAGCTTTGTGATAAGAACGCCTATCAGGGCGTAAATAATACCAACGAGCGTTCCGGCGATAATGTCGGTGCAGTAGTGAACATGGACATAAACTCTTGAGAAAGCGAGGAGCGCCGCATAGAAAAGAGCGGGGACGCCTTTCTTCTTGTCGTACCAGAAGATAGCGACTGCTGCGGCGAAGCTTGACGAGGCGTGCCCGGAGGGGAACGACCAGCTTGTCGGCTTTGAAACTATATCGGGATAGTTAAATTCTCCGCCCCATGAGAATTGACTCCAGTTGAAGTTAAACGGTCTGACTCTGGCTATCAGCTCCTTGATAACGAGATTGTTTGCGACCTCCATGAACAGGAGCGAAACAACGACCGCAACGGAAATCTTTTTGTAGGTGTCGTTTTTCCTGACCAGTCCGGCGATGAGAAACGCGAGAGCGAACAGAATCCATATTATCCCGCTTTCACCTGAAAGCGTGATGACCTTTGAGATAGCGTCGAAAACAGGATTCCACAGATGAGCCTCAACAAATTGAAACACATTCCAGTCAAAATGATAAATTGATTCGAGCATGATTTCTCCTTTCTTTAAGCCGCTTTTGTTTTGCGGATCATTGCGGGCTTAATATTTTCGATTGCCCAAGTTACGCGCTTCGGCGGTTACTTAAAGCATATATCCGTCCGCGAAAAATTATACCACCGGCGGGAGGAAAATTCAATATAAAAACGAAAAACTATTGACGGAACACACCGCATGCCGTATAATATTTAACAAATTATTTTCGGACAGAGCTGATATTTATGCTTCAGTATTTTAATTATAAGCACAATTCAAAGGTACCGCTTGACGATTCGGCTGTTATAAACGGTCAGGGTTGCGGCGAAGTTTCAAAAATGAAATACGGTCTTTTCAATATGTCCTATAACGGCTGTGAGATGATCGCTTTGCATAACAGCATGCTTCTGACAGGCAGAAAGTCAAGCCTCAAAGAGGTCTGCCGATATATGTATCCCCGCGCATACGGCATAATGGGAATTTTCGGCTCAAACCCCGTTCTTCTGGGCGGCTTCTATAAAAAACAAGGCGTTCCTTACAGAATGACGAAAGACTATAATGCGTTTTTCAACAGCCTGAAGAATGTTCCCGTTGCGGTCGTTTCATTCTGGAATCCGCCGTCAAAGCCGTTTCACGGGATTCACACTGTCACCGTTCAGCTGACGGAGGACGGAAAGATCAGGGTATATAACCGTTATAACAATAGGGATTATCCCTATGAATACGCCGACAGACACGAATTCATGCCGGACAAAACAAACTTTATCTGCGGTTATCTTATAGAAGAAGGGGTGTAGTGAATGAGTGAAACTATAAATAAGACAGACAGCGATTACGGCTTTCTCGGCAAGGTGAAAAAGCTCATCGGCGTTGAACCGGGCACAAAGCTGAAGCCGATGATCGCCTATAACTCGGCGATATTTTTCACCGGCGGCGGTCCCTATGTTCTCGGCTGCTATCTCCTTCCGTTCCTGACAGATGTCGAGGGCCTTGCCGCCGATCAGTACGCTAAGGTTGCGATGTTTTCCTGCATATGCGACGCGATAACGGACCCAATTATGGGAATAATCACCGACAGAACACGAAACAAAGACGGCAGACACCGGCCGTACCTCAAATGGGGCGTTATTCCGGCTATGCTCGCATTTTTCCTGATGTGGAACTCGTTCGGAATTTCGGGCGCCGGTGATTCAAACCGCACCATGTGGTATTACATATTCGCATATATGTTCTATAAGACCGTCAGCACATTTATAACCGTTCCGCACACAGCGATGCTTCCGGGCATAGCTCCGAGCTATAATCTGCGAACGCAGTTTAACGCTGTCAAAACGATTATGGACGCTGTCGCAAGCTATTCGTCATTCCTTGTGGCTGCGCTTGTGCTCGGCGGAATAAACGGATTGTTCAACACGCCGAAGTTTTCGCCTGAACACAGAGGCCGGTTCACTCTGATGGCCGCTATACTCTGCCTGTGGACAAGTCTGCCGCTCATATTTACATATAAGGGTACTCACGAGGAAAGCTCGGAAAACCAGGTCAATGAAAAATTTGACCTGCATGAATTTGTCGGGCAATACAGAGATGTTATCAGAAACAAGGTATTCAGACGGTATTTCACTTTCGGCTTTTTCATTCTGTTCAGCTCTGCCTTTGTTTCGCAGTGCTTCTATTATTATCTCAAGACCGTTTTGAATCAGGCTCAAAGCTATTCATTGCTGACTATGGTTTCCGGAATCGGCGAAGCCCTCGGATTTTTCCCGGCGTATTTTCTGTCGATCAGAAAGAGCAAGCAGCTTCCCGCGAAGGTGTTCGTTCCGGTGTCGATAGGCGCTCTTTTAATAGCCTGGTTTTCAAGGAACACCCATTTTGCGGCAACGATATTTATTGTCGAATTCCTTTACGGAATAGGTCTTTCGGGCATGGCGAGCGTTCAGAGCAATATCTTCCCCGATGTCACGGATGTTGACGAGATGATAACCGGTCAGAGACGAGAGGGCGTTATTGCCACATTCTCAACCTTTATCAAAAAGTTTGTCAGCGGCTTTGCGGCTTTCGGTATCGGCAAGCTTCTCAGCTGGTTCGGCTACAACACCCAGCTCGACGCTTCACAGCAGACATTGAGGGCGGTCAACGGCGTTTCTGTTTGCTTCTGCCTTATCCCCATTTGTTTCCTTGTTCTTGCGTTCATTTCAATAATGCAATATAAGCTGACAAGAGAAAAGCTCTCCTTTATCAGAGAAAAAGTCAAGGAAAAGAGAGAAAAAGGCTACGCCGAGCTGACTGATGAGCAGATAAAAGATCTCGAAAAAATCTCGGGCGTTAAATTTGAAAATATGTGGCTCGGAAAGCAGAATATCTGAAGCGTATGACGCTGCGCTTTGACCGTAGTCCGACAGAAGTCCCGATTTGTTCAGAAAATGCGCTGTGTTTTTAACTTTCGGACTTAATATTAATTAAAATCAGACAAACCCTTTGACAAATTGTCAAAGGGTTGTTATTATATATTTTGAGCGCAGCCGTGCATCAAATAAGAAAAGGAGAAAGCCTATGGAAACTTTCAAAAAAAAAGTACTGCTGATAATAAACCCGTGCGCCGGAAAAACCAAGAAAAGACCGGACACATATGATATAGTCAAATGCTTCCCCTCGGACTACAAGATTGATCTTGAATTCACTCGCTGTCAGGGCGACGCGACAAGAATAGTCAAAGAAAAAACTCAAGGGCACGATATGATCGTATGCTGCGGCGGCGACGGAACGCTGAACGAGGTCATCAACGGAATTATGGATATGCCTGCCAGAGTGCCGGTCGGCTATATCCCCATCGGAACGACAAACGATCTCGCCACCACTCTGGGCATACCGTCAAATGTCAAGGAAGCTGTCGATCTTATCGTCAGCGGTCAGATGAACTGGTATGATGTCGGACTGTTCAACAACAGATATTTCACCTATACGGCGGCATTCGGCGCTTTCACAAAGTCGTCATATAATACGAGTCAGAAGATGAAAAACAGATTCGGCCACGCCGCATATATAATGAACGGTCTGACCGAATGGAAGAATATTGAGAATGTGCACGCTGTTTTTGAGTG
Source organism: Oscillospiraceae bacterium (assembly GCA_029012445.1). Lineage (GTDB taxonomy): Bacteria > Bacillota > Clostridia > Oscillospirales > Acutalibacteraceae > UBA6857. The sequence continues at coordinate 6,695 of JAQXMC010000034.1, read as the reverse complement.
CGATCAGGGCAAATTTGAGGGCGATTTCTGCTTCGGAACAATAACCGATTCAACCTCTGTCGCCGGCATTTTCAGACTTGATGAAAATGAAGTCAGGCTTGATGACGGCAAGTTTGAGCTTGTTATGGTCAGTGCGCTCAATAATCTCGCTCAGGCTCCGGGGCTTCTTCGCCAGATGCAGAAGAAGAACTATGACGGAAAGAAAATATTCATGTTCCACACGAGCAAGGTCAAGATAACCTTTGACAGAGAGATCCCGTGGACGGTAGACGGAGAGTTCGGCGGCAGCCATAAGGAGGTTATAACTCACAACCTTTCAAAAGCTATCCGCATCTTCTCACCTCCGGGAAAGCTTTTCAACGCCGACACACCGACCGATATTGAGACGCTTCCCGCTATAAATCTTCAGGAGGAGGCCATCAAAGAAGAGGTCAGGGAAAAGGTCAGGGAGAAGGTCAAAGAGAAATCAAAAGACAAATCAAAGGATAAAGCCAAAACCGGGACCGACGCTGAGGAAAAGACTGCGGCAGACGAAAAAGAACCGTCCGGGACGGCAGAATAATTTAACACAGATAGTATTAAGACCGCCGGTTTATCCGGCGGTCTCAGCTTTGTTGACAATATAAACGGGTAGGGAGCTGAACGGCTCCCTACCCAATGCTTTTTGCCGCCCTCAGAGCGGCAAAATTATTTTCTGCAGAGGTTTATCAACATCGTTATCAGTTTATATGCCACCGGAACTAAAAGCGATGGCAGCATATTCACCGTTTTTATCTGCTTTCTTGAATTATAGAGGAAGTTTATGCCTATACAAATAACAAGGGCATAGCCGACCATACAGATATTTGTCAGAAGCTCGCCTGTCAGAACATTCTGAAGAGACGAAGCAAGCAAGGTTATCAGACCTTGATAAACAAGCACCGGGATAACCGAAAACAAAACTCCGTAGCCGAGAGACGCCGCGAGAATGACAGAGGTTATGCCGTCGATGATACCCTTAGTGATGAGAGTGCCGCTGTCATGAAGAAGGCCGTCGTTAATCGCGCCGACTATCGCCATTGCTCCGACGCAGTATATCATGGTTGAGGTAATAAAGCCCGCCGAAAAGTTGGACATTTTGAACTTATCCTCTATTTTTTTGCAGCCTCTGTTGAGCCTGTCATCAATTTTCAGAAGCTCTCCAAGGAGCGTGCCGAGAAAGAGCGACACAACGAGCATAAGCTCGCCGTTGCTTGAAATTTTTCCGTTTTCGCCGACCGACAGCATATTTGACAGAATTCCGCAGACTCCGATTATGGTGACGGCAACGCCCGTTGCTTTGTGAATAGAGTATTCGATGTTTTTATTGACTGCTTTTTTGAAAACAAGTCCTATCGTTCCGCCGACGAGAATCAGCGCGACATTTATCAGAGTTCCCATGAGTCAATGGTCCTTTCTTAATTCCAGCCTGCCTTTTTGCAGTTTTGCAGATGCTCCTTATATGTTTCCGCGTAGTAGTATTTGCTCGTGTCGGTCTTATCCGTCACAAAAAACATATATTTTGTGTCAGCGGGCTCAAGAGCGGCGTTTATCGCGTCGATTCCCGGATTGCATATGGCGCCCGCGGGCAGGCCCTGACATTTATAGGTGTTATAATATTCGTTATATCTGTCGGTGTCATCGCCGCTGATAAACGGAATAACATATTTCTTGAGATAGTTTATCGTCACATCGCATTCAAGCTTGTTATAGGAATCGTTCAGCCTGTTGTGAAGCACAGATGACACCTTCGGCATTTCTTTCTTGATGCCGGCTTCCTTTTGAATTATTGAAGCAATGGTGATAATTTCATCCATGGAATAGCCGAGCTTTTCCGCTTTTCGGTACATTTCGTCCGTGAGCTTGCGGTCGGTGTTCTTGAGAAATCTTGAAACGGCCTTGGCGGCGCTTTCACCGATATAAAATTCATATGTGTCGGGGAAAATATAGCCCTCGAGAATGAAAGCGCGCTTGTCCCGGTCTTTGATATCTTTGATAAAATCATAGTCAAACTGATCAACATCGTTGACGGCTTCGAGAAAATCCTCCTTGGTGCAAACGCCGTTTTCTTCAAGCAGAGCCGCCGTCTGAGCTATTGTGTAGCCCTCCGGGAATGTGACGGAGACGGTGGTCTTGGCGGGCTCGGTCGAAAGCGCCTGTTTAGCTTTGTCTATTATCTCCGGCTTTGAGCAGCCGGCGAGCATAACGAGAGTGACTGCGCACATAAGCAGCGATATAAGTTTTTTCATTTTGTCCTCCTTGCGGTACGCTCCGGAATTTATTCGCTCGGTCGGTGCGTACTGAATAATAATATTATCATATCGGGCCGAAAAAAAGAAGAGAAACGGGATAAAAATTTTATAAACTTGATGAATTTTGCAAAAAAATGCCTGAGTAATAAAGAGTTTTGCAAAAACACTTGAAATATAATCCGAAATGGTATAAAATATCACAGTAGATTTTTATAATCGGAGGAATAATATTTATGATTAGTGCAGGCGATTTCAGAAACGGCGTAACATTCGAGGAGGACGGCAATGTTCTTCAGGTTATCGAGTTTCAGCATGTTAAGCCGGGCAAGGGCGCAGCATTCGTAAGAACAAAAACAAAAAATGTTATTACGGGCGCAGTAGTTGAAAAGAGCTACAACCCCACGGCAAAATTCCCGACCGCTTTTATTGAGAGAAAAGATATGGAATATTCTTACAATGACGGCGATCTTTACTACTTCATGGACTCTGAGACATATGATCTCATTCCCATCAATCAGTCAGATCTTCCCGACAGCTTCAAGTTTGTCAAGGAGAATATGGTCTGCAAGATCCTTTCCTATAAGGGCAAGGTCTTCGGCGTTGAACCGCCCAACTTCGTTGAGCTTCAGGTCACCAAGACCGACCCCGGTTTCAAGGGCGACACGGCGACTAACACAACAAAGCCGGCAACTCTTGAGACGGGCGCCGAGGTTAAGGTGCCGCTCTTCATTGACGAGGGCGAAATGATCCAGATTGACACGAGAACGGGCGAATATCTCGGCAGAGCTTAAGCTCGGTCCGTGAAATCAAAACAAAAATAATTGAAAGGGTGAAAAAAATGTCATTAGTTTCGGAAAAGGTAGCGTATTTGAGAGGTCTCATGGAAGGAATGAACCTTGATGAGGACGATAACACCACAAAGCTCTTTGATGCAGTCATAGACGCTCTCGATGATATCGCAACCGAGCTGAGCGATATGGAAGAAAACCACGAGGATCTTGAAAACTATATCGAAGAAGTTGACGAAGCCCTCGGCGATGTTGAAGAGATCGTCTATGACGATTGCGACGATTGCTGCGACTGCGATGACGATGATGACGATTGCATCGAAGTCACCTGCCCCGCCTGCGGCGAGGATATAGTCGTTGATGTTGACGCCATCGACGAGAACGGTCAGGTCGATTGTCCCGCCTGCGGCGAGACTCTTGAGTTCGAGATCGACGAATGCGATTGCGACCACGAGGACGACAAGGACTGATAAAGTCAGGAACAAAAAGAATATAAAAACGATATGCACTCTGAAAGCAATGACTTTCGGAGTGCATATTTTTGATTAAAAGCTATCAGCGCAGATAAAAACGCAATGCGTCATCTCCCTTATTATCAAAAGTGATTTGCAGACAGCCGACAAATTTATTTTTGCAATTACTCAAGCCATTGAATAAAAGATGTTTTGTCGGAGCTGTTATAACCGGCATTTCTGTAAAAATCAAGCGTTGCTTCTTCCTTTGATCCGGTAAGCAGCATCATTTTATAGCAATTTGACTTTTTCGCAATTTCTTTGGCATAGTTCAGACATTCTGTTGCATACCCTTTTCCGCGATAATCTGCATGGGTAACAACATTTTCTATCAATGCATAGGGCCTGATATTTCTTGTTAAATTAGGTATAATCATACATACGCAGGAAGATACGATCTTATCATCTGAAATCTTGACTATTATATGATAGTTTTCATCTTGAATTATGGCTTTCCATGTTTTATTCAAGTGCTCTGTCATTTCCGGTATGGATTTTTCATGAAGATGCAAATATAATTCCAACAGTTCGTTTAATTCATTTTCATTGATTTCTCTGACCATTTCATTCTCTACACAAGCCGAGGCTTATCTTGCTCCTTTTCTGAATATCTTGTCTGAAAAAGTATATCAGAAAAATGTTAAATATTCTATCGTATTCACATAGAAACACCCGGACATTTTTGCCCGGGTGTTTTGGTATCAATTTTAGATCAGGTCTGCGCTGCGCCGTCAATCCAATTTCGGTTCAATACTGTTTTATGACGGCTCGGCTATTTTTTACCATTTATTTTCAACATATTCGCAGAAAGCATACATATCCTTGATTTCGATCTTCGTGCCGTCGTCAAGAATAGCTGTTCCGCTCCAGAGACCGTGAACCTGATGCGAGTGCATTCTGAGCAGGTTGAGCACATTCGTGTCGCAATGATGATCATAAAACGGTTTCATAGTGAAGTCAAATCTGCCGTCTTCGGAAACAAAATGCCACGGCTCCATATATTTGTCCGGCTTCGGGAACACCTCAACATCAACCGGGCCGAATTTGTGGGCTTTGCCGTCATAGAAAATGCAGGTCTCGGTCGCATTGCTCTCGTCGCCGATGCCCCAGGTTATCTCAAAGCCGAAGGTGTGCTTTTTGCCCTCAGCGTCGGTCGTGTATGTAGCGCCGTTGCCCCAATACCAGACAAGACGGTAAGGCGTGTTGACTCTGCCCCAGTCGAGGCAGGCGAAGGTGTCGTCCTTTGAAAATTCATAGACTTCATTGCCGCATTTATATGTGCCTTTGCAGGGCATGCAGTTCTGTTTTGTCGTCATAAAGAAACAGGTGGGATAATTTTTGAACGGAAGAACAGTCGTGATGTTTTCGAGTCCTTCGGGAATATCCATTTCAAAATTGCACTCAATGTCGCCCGACTTGAAATAGAGAGTGCGGCTGTTCTGCTTGGTGTCAAATTCAAATTCGGCTTTCTTGCCGATACCGGTCACCGTGTACTTGACATTGTTCGGAACATCGCCCTTGGGCGGGAGGGGATATTTGCTCCTGCCGCCGAGATAGAGCGTCATTGCGTTATGCTTAACGCCGGCCGCGAGCTTCTTTTTGGGATCCGGGTTTTTGAGGTCTATAAGAACGGCCGAAATATAGCCGCCGAACGAGATGTTGGCAAAGCTGAGCTGAACCATATATCTGCCGTTGCTGACCTGATAAAAATCCCACTCCTTGCTGTGCATCTTCGGTACGACTTTGGCTCTGTCATACTCGAAAATCTGATGTCTTGCCCAGCCGGGGGACAGAAGCGTTCCGTCGTCAGCAAGAAGCTTTGTCGGCTGCGTGTATTCTTTTTGTGCGCTCTTGAACTCGCCCTTTAGCCAGCTAGGATAAGTTCTTTCGATCTCGTTGCTCATATTTTCCTCCTGTTTTGCGGTACGCGGTGCGTTTGCGCAATAATATATTTTTGGAGCAGATGACGGGAATCGAACCCGCATATTCAGCTTGGGAAGCTGATGTTCTGCCACTGAACTACATCTGCATTTTCACATATTTTACCATATATATTTTGCTTTGTCAAACGATTTTTGTAGCTTTTGACAATTAGCTCTGCGCTTTTGTCAATGCTGAAAAAGCATGGGGCAGTTGAAATTTTATAAGAAAAGTCCGGACAAGGCGAAAATCATTTTCTGACCGGACAAGAGAAAAATTGAGTATTCACAGTTCATATCCCCATGAATACTCAATATGAAATTAAAGGTTAAAGCGCTCCTGCGGTCAGAGAAAAAGAAAAAACGCTGAACCCAATTTGTGGGTTCAGCGTTACGCTGGTGCGGATGTTCATAAGGGATTTACTAAAAATACAAGCAAATCCGGCTTCAGACATAGTATTCTGCATCCATATCCGACTGCTGAAACAGAGCAAAAGAAAGGACAGATACTATGCAGGACAAAAACGAACTCACTTACAGACAGGTTAGCGACTATCTTATTCCGAACCTCACCTTACCACCCGAAGAAGCAAACATTCACCTTGGTAAATGGGGTGAGCGAGTGCCGGGGGCACTCAGACGGGCGAATCGACCGAGCCGTAGGCAAGACATGTTACACAAGGATTATCTTCAAAAGCACAAGCCGGTTGTTTTTGCTACACTTCTCGCTCAAGGTAAATTATGGCAGTACCTTGCAGATATTGATACTCAGGCACGAGAGATGTTTGATACTCTTGTCGAACAAATGAAAGAAAGCGAGGATGTTACTGAACAACTCAAAGAGGATAATCAAATGCTTTGGGTGCAGATGACGAACAACATACAGAATCGGGCAAAAGAAATCGTGTGCGAGGAGTTGATTTACACCTAACTGTAAATCTCAATTCAGAAGCAACCACAAGATTTCCGGCTATCATCGGAAGCGAAAATCTGACAAGCTTTTGAAAAATAAACCCTTCGGTCAGACTGATTTCTTTCACGTCTCGTACACTTTCCCATCTGCGGCTTACAGCGACTCAAAAATCTTCCATGATACAACAGTAATGCCTTTTTGCTTTGCCCGTTCAAGCAGGCATCCGCTTTTCAATATCTGATATTCAAAAACTCTCTTTTGCCATTCGCCCTGATTTTCGTTTTCCTCAATCG
>JAQXMC010000033.1 GCA_029012445.1 Oscillospiraceae bacterium | reverse complement strand
CGTTATCTCGGCGTTCACGGGCTTCTTTGAAGCGAAGCAAGCCGGAACACCGTTCTTCCCGACAGACACCATCATCATTCTTGTCGTCGTTCTTGTCAATGCAATCCTCGGCGTTGTTCAGGAGAGCAAGGCCGAAGCCGCCATCGAAGCGCTTCAGGAAATGGCGGCGGCAACTAGCAAGGTCATCAGAGACGGAAAGCTCATAACCGTTAAAAGCGAGGACCTTGTTGTCGGCGACATTGTTGTTCTTGAAGCCGGCGACGCAGTTCCTGCCGACTGCCGCATTTTTGAATGTGCGAGCATGAAGATCGAGGAAGCGGCGCTGACAGGCGAATCCGTTCCCGTCAACAAGCTGATTGCCGCTTTAAACGGCGGCTCCGGTGACGATGTTCCTCTCGGCGACCGGAAAAATATGGCGTATATGGGCTCCACCGTTGTTTACGGCCGCGGCAAGGCAGTCGTTGTCGCAACAGGCATGGACACCGAGATGGGCAAAATCGCCGACGCCCTTGCTCAGGCTGAGGACAGTGAAACCCCGCTTCAGAAAAAGCTCAACCAGCTTTCAAAGGTCCTGACATGGATAGTCCTCGGAATCTGCATTTTCATTTTTGCTTTCCAGGTCATTGCAACAAAGCTCGGCGGAAACGCAATCAGCTTTGACCTTGTTCTCGCAAGCTTTATGACAGCCGTATCTCTGGCTGTTGCGGCTATTCCCGAAGGACTTGCCGCCGTTGTCACGGTTGTCCTTTCGATCGGCGTTACGAATATGTCAAAGAAAAACGCCATCATCAGAAAGCTCACAGCCGTTGAGACTCTCGGCTGCGCCCAGATCATCTGCTCCGACAAGACCGGAACGCTGACTCAGAACAAAATGACCGTTGTCGATCATTACGGCGACGATGAAAACCTCATTGCAACGGCAATGGCGCTTTGCTGCGACGCCGGCATAGACGAAAAAGGCGAGGTCAGCGGCGAGCCCACCGAAGCGGCTCTTGTCGCTTTCGCAAACAAGCTCGGCCTTAACAAGAATGATCTCGTGAAGTCTTATCCGAGAATAGGCGAGGCGCCGTTCGACTCCGGCCGGAAGATGATGTCGACCGTTCACAAAACAGAGGATGGCTTTGTTCAGTATACAAAAGGCGCACCCGATGTTATTCTCGGAAAATGCACTCACGCTGTCGTTGACGGAAAGATAGTTCCGTTCTCAGAGGAGCTCAGAGCCGCTGCCTTGAACGACAACAAGAGAATGGCCGACAAAGCGCTTCGTGTTCTGGCGGTTTCAATGAAGAAATACGATGAAGCGCCGACAGACTTTTCACCCGAAAGCCTTGAAAACGATCTTGTGTTTATCGGCCTGACCGGCATGATAGATCCTGTGCGCCCCGAGGTCAAGGACGCTATCGCCGAATGCAGAGAGGCGGGTATCACGCCGATCATGATCACCGGCGACCACAAGGATACCGCCGTTGCGATAGCTATGGAGCTTGGCATTATCGACGATCCGTCGCACGCAATAACGGGTGCGGAGCTTGACAAGATAAGCGACGAGGAATTTGCCGAAAAAGTCACGCAGTATAATGTCTATGCCCGTGTTCAGCCCGAGCATAAGACGAGAATAGTGAACGCATGGAAAGCAAGAGGAATGATAACCGCCATGACCGGTGACGGCGTTAACGACGCACCGTCCATAAAGAGCGCTGATATCGGCGTCGGAATGGGCATCACCGGCACCGATGTCACAAAGAATGTCGCCGACATGGTTCTGGCTGACGATAACTTTGCGACTATCGTCGGCGCGGTTTCCGAGGGCAGAAGGATCTATGACAATATCAGAAAAGCGATCCAGTTCCTTTTAGGCTCAAACCTCTCGGAGGTTCTCTCAATATTCATCGCTTCAATTCTTAACTTCACAATTCTGAAGCCCGTTCATCTGCTTTTCATCAACCTTATCACCGACTGCTTCCCGGCCCTTGCCTTGGGCTTTGAAAAGCCGGAAAGCGACATTATGAAACGCAAGCCCAGAAACAGCAAGGACGGCATCTTCGCCGGCGGACTCGGCTTAGACTGCGCATATCAGGGCATACTCGTAACGATTCTCACTATCGCAGCGTTCTTCATCGGTGAATTTCTCGAAGCCGGACACTGGCAGTTCTACGGCATCGCCGACAGCAACGAGGGCATGACGATGGCTTTCCTGACGATGTCGATGTGCGAGATCTTTCATTCGTTCAACATGAGGTCGCAAAGAGGCTCTGTTATCAGAATGGCTGTTTCCGAAAAATCACACAATAAGTTCCTTTACATGGCGATGATCGCTTCCCTTGTTCTCACAACAACGATCATTGAGGTTCCGTTCCTTGCGAACGCTTTCGGCTTCACACAGCTCAGCGCACCGGCTTATATCATTTCGATCGCTCTTGCGTTCTCGATCATTCCGATCGTTGAAATCGTCAAGGCCTTCCAGCGTTCCGCAGCTAAGAAAAAGAGCAAATAAATATTGCCGCAGTTCACAACGGACTGCGGCTTTTTTTGTTTACGGTACGCCCAATTGTCTGCATGAAACCGGATACTGCCCGGCGCCTTTTGAGCTTGGCGTCGGCGAAAAGTTTTTTGCTTAAAACCATATTATATCAGGCTTCCGTCTGCTTAAAATGTCGGGCATACGGCAAAAATATGTATGACAAAGTTTTTGAGAAATTTTGAGAAAAAGTATTGACATTTGCGTCCACATTTAATATAATATTGACCGTTGCTGATAAAGGGTCATGCGGGTGTAGTTCAATGGCAGAATCCCAGCCTTCCAAGCTGGTCGTGTGGGTTCGATTCCCATCACCCGCTCCATTTTTTCGACGACTCATGCGGTTTTAGCTCAGCTGGATAGAGCAACTGCCTTCTAAGCAGTAGGCCGGGGGTTCGAGTCCCTCAAACCGCGCCATTATGGTGGATGTAGCTCAGTTGGTTAGAGTGCCAGGTTGTGGCCCTGGAGGTCGTCGGTTCGACCCCGATCATCCACCCCACATTGAGAAACTGTGACCAAGAGATTGGTCACTTTCTTATATCAGAAAAAAATTATATTGATATGGGGATGTCGTCAAGCGGTAAGACACAACACTTTGACTGTTGCATGCGTAGGTTCGAATCCTGCCATCCCTGCCATAAAAAAGCACACTTTTGTCCGGTAGACAAAAGTGTGCTTTTTCAATGACATCTGTTCCCTGCGGTCACGGGTGATATACCTCCGGTATGATATCTGTTTCGCAGATGATATAAGCTTCGCGTATGTAGGAACGAATATTTTATTAAGAATTTTGATGACGCAGATCAGGCTAAAATGTTGTTCGTATTCGGGCTTATCCGAACTCAGATGTTCACTCGATTTGTGTTGATTTTCAGAAAAACAGAGAATATAGTCGAAGTTTGTCGGGCAATAGACGATATATGATATCTGTCGGCCGGAAAAGAAGGCGACGCTTCTTAAATATTTTTAAAAGTGTGTAGAGTTTGTGAATTTTCATAAAAAAACGAAATGCTCTTGACGGCTTTTGAGCGAAAGTGTATAATTAACTTGAATATGGACGGGGTATATGAAATCTTTAGTCCCTGTCAAGGAGGTAAATTATCTATGAGAAGAACAAACAAAATAATCAGCTTTGTTTTGGCTCTTGTTATGGTCCTCAGCTCAGCCTGCTTCTCACTCTTTGCTTCTGCAAAGGTTGATCCCGCGGGTGTTGTTGTGGATCCGTCACAGAACATAACTCAAGGCTACGTAACAAAGGACGGTAATGCCAACGGCAACAATGCAACGGTATTGCTCGACTATCTCGATTCAATACTTAAAAATATTGATACGAGCAGCATGGATACAATTCTGAATGTTGCAAAGCTTCTTGGAATTACCATCAATGTCAACAGTGTTGACGGTATCTTGAAGACAATTGACAGCCTTAAGGGCCTTAACGACAACTTCCTCACAAAGGCTATCATTAAGTCTGTTCTTGGCTACGGGCTTGTTACTTCAAACTGGACAAAAGGTCAGACAAGAGCTAAGACCGGCGACTACGCTATTCTCGGCAACCTTGTTAAGTTCCTTGCCGACAACAAAGAGTTCCTCGGCGCTTTTGTTGCAAACAAGACGAAGAATATCAACATTGTAACTGTCCTTAAAAAAGATCTTCCGACCTTTGCTAAGGAAACTGTCGCAAAGCTTGTCTATCCCTATGAGGTCACTGACGCTAACGGCAATGTAACTGTTGACGCCGCATTAAAGGCAAAGTATGATAAAGCAGTAACCAAGTCACTCGACGCTATCATCTTTGAAGACGGCCTAGGCGACGGCATCAACGGCTATCTCGCTAAGTTCGACGCTTCCATAAAGGAAAAGTACATAAATGTTGAGCAGCCCAATGAGGTCCTGAAGTTCCTCTATGATCAGGGCTTCAAGCTTGAGGGAAGTCTCGACGGATACAAATACGACGAGAAGATGACTCTCGACGCAGCAATCGCAAAAATATTTGATGTTGTCTATCAGAACAATGTTAAATATATCAAGGCTCTCTTTACCGAGTACGGTGAAAGACTTCAGAACTTCGTAGTCGGCACTGAGTACGGCGCACCGTTCGCAGCCATTCTCAGACTTAACACGACCGACCTTTCATTCCTTGACTACACAGCTAAGGGTGGCAGCATCAAGAACTTCAATATATTTGCCGGTCAGTTTGTTAAGGGCGTTACGACCTATACCGGTTGGGACACCTCAAAGAACTTAGGCGCAAATATTCAGAATATGTTTATGTGGGCAGTCGGCGAAGCTCTCAAGTCAGATGTTGCAAAGAACCCGTATAAGAACTACGAGTTCGGAGACACCTTCACATCATATGCGTTCGCACTCGCTCAGCTTATCGTTGAGGCAACAGTCAAAGATCCTGAAGTAGCTAATATCCTTAAGAGCTGCAAGACAACTCAGGAAGTTATGACAAAGCTTCTTCCTTATCTCGTTAAGGACGGCGACAAGGCTATCGTAGGCAAGAACTCAAAGACATATGAGCAGGTTCTCGGCGATATTCTCGGCTACTATCTCAATAAATACGCTATTCTTTATACAGACACAGCCAACAAGACAAGATATGTCGTTTCTTCAGGCAAGACCTATCTTGATGTTCTCAACTATGCGGCTAACTATTATCTCTGCGACCTCAACTTTGACACTATTCTCGGTGTTAATCTCAGCAAGTCGGAAAGCTTCCTTTCAAAGCTTGACAAGCTTCAGGCAGTTATTTTCACCGGAACGCAGAAACTCGATTACGCAAAAGCATCAACGATGATCCCCGCAGTTACCAAGGCGTTAGTTAATCTTGATCTTGAAACTCTCGTCAGAGAAGGCATCGAAAAGTCATTCACCGATATAAACACGACAGTCACAGCTTCAAATCTCGTTTATGCAATGCTCAACAACCTCCTCAAGGGCGTTATGGGCAAGCAGGTCTTCGAGGGCAGCTTTGTTTCACTTGATTACATGGTCAGCAACGCTTCTCTTGAAAAGGCTGTCGGCAACATTCTTGTCGGTCTCAATAACAGAAAGAGCGACATTCTTCCTGTTGTTCTCTATCTGTTCACAGCTCTTTCAGATCAGTGCAAATTTGCAGTCAGCGTATCTTCAAAGGTACAGGCAACGGGCAAAGCTAACGACGGCAATGTCAAGATCGTCAACACCTATAACAAGAAGGCTCTCAGAAAGGGCACTGATTACACCGTTTCCGCATCAGGCGTCAAGCCCGGCAAAGCAACCGTTACCGTTGTTGGTAAGGGCGACTATGTCGGCAAGGTAACAATGAGCTTCCAGATCGTTTGCGAGAAGCATAAGTCAGTTGCAAGAACCGATAAGGCTGCAACCTACACCGCAAACGGCAAGAGATCATATGTCTGCGCATATTGCGGCAAGGTTCTCAAGACCGAGACTATTCCGGCTCTCAAGCCCGCAAAGGTATCAGGCCTTAAAGCAAGCTCAGTCACAACGACTTCGCTCAAGCTCTCATGGTCAAAGGCAGCCGGCGCAGTTAAATACGAAGTATACAGGAGCACTGATGGCAAGAAGTGGACAAAGATTGCTACAACCACTTCAACTTCGCTCACCGTCAAGAAGCTTTCAACGGCCAAGAGCTATCAGTTCAAGGTTCGCGCAGTGTCCAAGCTCAACAAATACGGCGACTACAGCTCGGTATTGAAGACAGGCACTCAGACCAAGGCTGTTTCCGGCGTTAAGGTCAAGTCAACGAAGGCAAAGACCGCGTCAGTCAGCTGGTCAAAGACAACGGGAGCAAAGAAATATATCGTTCAGTATACGACAGACAAGAAGTTCAAGAAGAGCGTCAAGTCAACAACCGTTACGAGCAACAAGGCGACGCTCAAGAAGCTTAGCGGCGGAAAGAAGATCTATGTCAGAGTTATCGCTGTCAATGCATACGGCGTCAACAGCTCGGCAAGCAAGGTTGTTAATGTTAAGGTCAAGAAGTAATTGACTCAGGACGATAAAAGTTAAATTCAAAGAGAGCGGTTCGCCGCTCTCTTTTTTAGCCTGTTTACTTTTTTATCATTTTAGTGTAAAATCATATTTTGTAATATAATTCGGATTATCGGAGGTTAGAATATGAGACTTGATAAATATCTGAAGGTGTCGAGACTGATAAAACGCCGAACGGTCGCTAACGAAGTCTGCGACGCAAAAAAGGTGACAGTCAACGGAAAAATTGCCAGAGCGTCCTATGATGTGAAGGTCGGAGACATTATAGAAATACAAATGGGCGAAAATCTGCTGAAAGCGCAGGTGCTTGCCGTGAACGAATATGCAACAAAAAGCGACGCGGGGCTTATGTATAAGCTGCTTTAAAAAACAAGCGTATATTCATAAATAAGCGAAAAATATCATATCCTTTAACAGCGTTACCTTAGAAAGGAAAGATGACAATGGCAGAGGAAAAACTGACTTTTCCGCACTCACTGGTGCTTGAGGAGAGGAAAAATCTCTCTGTGTCGGGTGTCAGCGATGTTGACAGCTTCGACGAGGATATGATAATCGCTTTCACCGATCTCGGTGAGCTGACGATAAAGGGCAGCGGTCTTCACATCAGCCAGCTGAACACACAGCTGGGCGAGCTGAATGTTGAGGGGAATGTCACGGCTTTGATATATTCGACCGATCAGCCGAGAGCTGCCGGTTTTTTAGGCAAGCTCTTCAGATAATGTATAGCTTTTCTATAACCGAACAGCTTGTTGTCTTTATTGAGTCTGTGGGCTTCGGTGTGCTTCTCGGCGCATCTTACAGCATCGTGGATCTTGCCGTCAGCATTTTCACCGTCGGGCGGAAAAAGACCGTCATCTGCGACTCAATATTCAGCGGTCTGTGCGCTGTGGCCTTGTTTTGCTTCATTCTTGCCTACAACCTCGGAAAATTCAGACTTTATATGTCTGTCGGGATTTTAGTCGGCGTCGTTGTTTATTTTGTTTCCTTCGGGTCGTACGCCCAAAAACTCTGCTCATTCATACTCGGAGGCGTCCATCGGTTTATGAGCTTCGTTTTTACTCCACTGAAACGCTTTTTCTCATGGATAAGAAGGCGAGCAGAGCGTACCTTTAAAAATTTAAAGAAGAAAAAGGCAAAAAAATCGACCAAACCTATTGCAAATAAAAAAGAAAGTGTTGTATAATGAACTAAATATATTTGAGGGAGAGGGGTCGCGGTGTCTGACAGTGAAAACATTAAGAAAAAGCGCAAAAAGAAACGCGCCACAAGCCGTTTCGTCAACGCTTTGATGATTGTTGCCGCGATCGTTCTGCTTGCTAACTTTTTCTCGCTTTGCGGCCAGCTAAAGGAGAAAAAGGAAAAATACGATGCGCTTGAACAGATGTATCAGGAGGAGCTTCTTATAAAAAACGAATATGAATATCTCCTCGACGATAAGAACAGACTTGAATATATCGAGCGTATTGCAAGAGAAAAATACGGCTATGTTGCTCCGGGCGAGAGAGCATTTTATGATTCATCATACGGCAAGTAGAAATTCAGGAGGTCAGCGCTTTAATGCAGTTAGAGATCGGAACAATAGTTGAAGGAACAGTAACGGGATTGACCAACTTCGGTGCCTTTGTCAGTCTGCCGGACGGAAAAAGCGGTATGGTACATATTTCAGAGGTGTCAACGGAATTTGTCAAAGATATCAGGGAACACCTCAGCGAAGGGCAGCAGGTCAGGGTGAAGATCATCTCGATCGGCGACGATGGCAAGATAGGGCTGTCAATAAGAAAAGCGAATGAAGAAAACCAGCCTCAAAAGCCGCATAAGCCGAGGGGAAACCGCCCGCCGAATGTTTGGCAAGGTCAGCAGAAACACGCCTCAAATGAGAAGATGTCGTTTGAGGATATGATGGCGAAGTTCAAGCAGGAAAGCGACGAGAAAATGTCGGCTTTCAAAAAGTCCTCCGACTCAAGATACAGCGTCTCAAGGAGAGGAAACTCCAACAAGAAATAATCAGGTGTTCTGAGAGTGCTTTCTGTTTGATAAGCTTGAATGTGTTGCCGGAAACTGTGCCCGGCGGCCGTGGACTCTATGCGAAAATATTGATAATAAACAGAATTAAACCGCTGCAAATTCGCAGCGGTTTTTCTTTGTGATATTCTATTTCCCGGGCAATAACGGGAGAACTTAGATGCAGTCAAATAAAAAATACGGGGAACATTTTGTTCCCCGTATTTTTTCAGCCGCCGAGATAGGCTTTCTTTATATCTTCACTTTGCATCAGTTCTTTGCCGGTGCCGGTCAGAGTGATCGAACCGTTTTCAAGAACATAGGCTCTGTCGGATATGGCCAGCGACTTGTTTGCATTCTGTTCAACAAGCAGAATAGTTGTTCCGCTTGCGTGCAGCGATTTGATGATATCAAAGACCTCGTCGACCAGAATAGGTGAAAGTCCCATTGAAGGCTCGTCAAGCATGAGAAGCTTCGGCTTGCTCATCATAGCTCTGCCCATAGCGAGCATCTGCTGTTCGCCGCCTGAAAGAGTGCCGGCAATCTGTTTGCGGCGCTCCTTGAGCCTCGGGAAACGCTCATAAACCTCAGCGAGACCTGCGTCATATTCAGATGACGGCCTTGTGTAAGCGCCCATCTGAATATTTTCTTCGACCGTCATCTGAAGGAATATTCTTCTTCCCTCGGGAACATGGGCAATGCCCTTTGTGACGATTTTATGAGCCGGAACATTATCGAGTCTCTCACCCAAAAATGTGACCGAGCCGGTCTTTGAATGAAGAAGGCCGGAAATAGTCTGGAGCGTCGTGCTCTTTCCTGCGCCGTTAGCGCCGATAAGAGTGACAATCTCGCCCTGGTTGACCTCAAAGCTGATATTTTTTATTGCGTGAATACTGCCGTAGTATACATTTATATTTTCAACTTTCAGCATATTCTCAGTCCTCCTTTTTGTGTCCGAGGTACGCTTCGATAACTGCGGGGTTGGACTGTATTTCCTGTGCGGTACCCTTTGCAATTATCTGACCGAAGTTGAGAACGCATATGCCCTCGCAAATGCCCATGACAAGGTTCATGTCATGTTCGATAAGAAGAACGGCGACCTTGAAGGTGTCCCTGATCTTGACGATGTTTTCCATAAGCTCTGCCGTTTCGTTGGGGTTCATGCCTGCGGCGGGCTCGTCAAGCAGAAGAAGCTTCGGATTTGTTGCGAGAGCGCGGACGATCTCAAGCCGTCTCTGAGCGCCGTAGGGGAGAGAGCCGGCCTGCCAGTCGCTCATGTTTTCCATGTCGAATATCGAGAGCAGCTCCATCGCCCTTTCGTGAAATTCTTTTTCTTTCTTCCAATAGGAGGGGAGTCTGAAAATTCCTGTCGGAGTGAGGTATTTGACCTGGTTATGAAGACCGACCTTGATATTTTCCTCAACGGTCAGATTGGAGAAAAGACGGATATTCTGGAAAGTACGGGCAATGCCCATCTTATTGATCTGGACCGTGTTTTTTCCGGAGGTGTCCATACCGTCAAGGATTATAGTGCCTCTTGTGGGGGTGTAAACCTTTGTGAGAAGATTAAAGATAGTCGTTTTACCTGCGCCGTTGGGGCCGATAAGTCCGGCAATCTCCGTCTTTCCGACGGTAAGGTTGAAATCGTCAACGGCTTTAAGTCCGCCGAAGTCAACGCCCAAGTGCAGACACTCAAGAACAGGTCTTTCTTCAATATCTCTTTCGGGGATTATCGAATTGCTCGGAACAGGAACCATTTTTCCTTTCTGAAAGTCTTTCATTCTACTTTTCCCCCTTCCTTCTTTTTAAAGGGAATGATCTTTTGGAATAAATTGCGCAGCTTCGGGCTGTTTGTGGCGAGCATAACCAGAATGAGAACTATGGCGTAAAGCAACATTCTGTAATCGGCGAACTCACGCAGCGCCTCGGGAAGAATATAAAGAACCGTGGCCGCGATAATTGAGCCGAGCATATTGCCCAAACCGCCGAGAACAACGAAGACAAGAACAAGTATTGATGTGTTGAAGTCAAACTTAGTCGCGGAAAGATTAGAATAGTTCAGTCCGTAAAGTGCGCCGGCAGCGCCCGCAATAGCGGTCGAAATGACAAAGGCGATCATCTTGTATTTCATGATGTTTATGCCGACTGATTCTGCGGCGATTCTGTTGTCACGGATAGCGAGAACAGCTCTGCCCGTTCTGCTTCTGACGAAGTTGAGAATGATGAACAGCGAAACAAGTATAAGGATAAATCCGGCGGTGAAGGTTGCGATGGTTTTTGTGCCCGTTGCACCCTGGGCGCCCTTGATAATAGCTGTTCCGCCCTCAACAAGATTAAGGTCGGCGATGCTCTTGTCGCCTCTGAAATTGAATATGATGTGAAGTCCGTTTGTGTCATAGCCGACTATAAGGCAGTTGATAAGCTCTTTGATGATTTCACCGAAGGCGAGCGTAACGATAGCCAGATAGTCGCCGCGGAGCCTCAAAACAGGAATACCTATCAGCAGGCCCGCCAAGCCGGCGAAAACGGCGCCGCAAACCATAGCTATAAGAAGTCTGACCGGAGCGCTGGGAATGGATTCGACAAGGCTCATTGAAACCACAACGCCGGTGAAAGCGCCGATACTCATGAAGCCCGCGTGACCAAGGCTCAGCTCGCCCATAACACCGACAGTGAGGTTAAGAGAAAGCGCCATGACAATATAGCAGCAGATAGGAACTAAAAGGCCCTGCTTTGATCTGCCGAGAACGCCGGCAGAGGATAAAATATTGACGATAATGAATGCGGCGATAACGAAAACATAAGTTAATAAGTCTTTCTTGGCTGCGCCGCTGAGTTTCTTATTTAAGTTTTTCATGCTGCGCCCCCCTTAAACCTTTTCAGGCACATATTTGCCGAGAAGTCCCGCAGGACGGACGAGTAAGACGATGATAAGCATAGCGAAAACTATCGAGTTTGCAAGCTGAGTTGAAATATAGGCTTTCGCAAACGCTTCGATAACGCCGAGAAGAATACCGCCGAGAAATGCGCCGGGGATAGATCCGATTCCGCCGAAAACCGCAGCGGTGAAAGCCTTTATGCCGGGCATCGAACCTGTTGTGGGAACAAGTGACGGATAGGATGAGCACAAAAGTACGCCGGCGACAGCGGCAAGAGCCGAGCCGATAGCGAATGTGACCGAAATAGTGCGGTTTACATTTATACCCATGAGCTGAGCCGCGCCCTTATCCTCAGAACAAGCGCGCATCGCCTTGCCCATTTTGGTTTTTGATGTGAACAGCGTCAGCGCCACCATTATGACAATGCAGGCGGCAATAGTCAATATCGAAATATATGATATTGAAAGCTGACCGCCGAAGAGCTTGAAGGTGCCGCCGATAAGAGACGGATAGCTGATCGGATCCGGCTTCCAGATAAGAAGAGCCAGATTCTGAAGAAGATATGAAACGCCGATAGCGGTGATAAGAACTGCGAGAGACGGTGCTTCTCTCAGCGGTCTGTAAGCAAAGCCCTCAATCAGAACACCGAGAATGGTGCAGACGAGCATTGCAACGATGACCGAAAGCCAGCCGGGGCAGTTCAGATAAGCCATAAAAGTATAGGAAATGTATCCGCCGACCATGATAACATCGCCGTGGGCGAAGTTCAGCATCTTTGCAATGCCATAAACCATTGTGTAGCCCAAAGCGATGATGGCGTAAACGCTTCCCAAGCTTATACCGCTTATGAGATATGATAAAAATTCCATAAAGTTACCTCTTTCGCGTACGCACCGCATTTTAAGCGCATACGAAATATGTTCTTTATAAAATTCGGCTACTTGAATAAGCGGTATTCACCGACTTAAACGAGCAGCCGAAATACGAATTAATTTTTAGCTATATCAGATACGGTTGTGGTTACGGAGTAACATAAGCGCCGTCTTTGATAACAACAGCTGAGGGAGCCTTGGAAACTTCGCCCGTTTTCTGCCATGTCATACCCTTACCGGTGATACCGTCATATGTGAGAGTGGGCATAACAGAAACGATCTTTTCGCAGATCTCGCTGGTCGACATATCAGAAGTGCAGCCTGCCTTGACGATAGCGTTGTATACGATGTAAGCAGCGTCATAACCGTCAGCAGCGAACTGGTTCGGAGTCTCGCCGTATTTCTCTTTGTACTTTGTGACGAAGCTCTGAGTCTTCTCGTCCTTTGAGTCAGCTGAGAACGGAGTCAGAAGCATTACGCCCTCTGCAAGGCTTGTGTCGAAGCCTTCCATAGTGAGTATACCGTCCATACCGTCAACGCCGAAGAATGTCGGCTGGTAGCCCATGTCGTGTGCCTGCTTGAGAATGACTGAAGCCGGCTGATAGTAGATGGGAAGGAATACAGTCGTTGCACCTGCTGCCTGAGCTGCTGTGAGCTGAACTGAGAAGTCGGTTGCTGTGTCTTTGGTGAAGGTGCCTTCATATACGATCTCAACGCCCTTTACGGCAGCTTCTTTAACGAATGTGTCGCGGACGCCCTGTGAATAAGCGTCATCGTTTCTGTATATAACAGCAAGCTTGTTATCCTTGAGATTTTCGCTGATGTAGTCAGCTGATGCAGTGCCCTGGTTCGGGTCTGTGAAGCATACCTGATACATATTGTCCTTGCCGTCTATAACGTCCTTTGAGGAAGCTGACGGAGTAATCGCAAATACGCGGTCCTCGTTGACCTTGGTTGAAACTGCTATTGCAGCGCCGGTGGTAACGGGTCCGATAAGAACCTGCATACCCCAGTCAAGAAGGTGGTTATAAGCGTTGACTGATGTTTCGCCGTCGGCTACATCATCGTCTGCGCGGAAATCAAACTGAACTCCGCCGAGAGCGTTAATTTCTTCAACAGCGATCTTAATGCCGTTTGCAACAGCGTTGCCGTAAATTGCAGCGTCGCCTGTGAGGGGACCGACATTACCGATTTTGAATGTACCCTTTGCTTCCGTGTCTGAGCTGGCGGGTGCGCTTGTGCTGTCCGCAGCGTTGTCGGAAGTTGTGTCTGTGCCGCCGTTGCCGCAAGCTGCGAATAAGCACACGCAAAGTGCTGCTGCGACCAACAGTGCCAGAACTTTTTTGATTTTCATAAAAATCAAGACCTTTCTTTTTGATTACATTAAATAGGGTTAACGCCCTCTTTATGTTGAAGCGATTATAACATTACATATTGTAATTGTCAACAGTTTTTTTAGATTTCAGCCCTTTGCACAAAACGCACAATTATTTGAGTCGATATTAGTCAAAACAAACAAAAAATCGCGCCGTTTCGACGCGATTAGAAAAATTCAATATGATTTTGATATGCCTTGCCGCTTTTTCAGTTTAAACCAGAAGTATGACAAATCTTCATGGAGTCCTGCACTTCTTTGCATGGAATAGCATTCTTATCGGATTTATTGCTCGTGATATAGCTCTTTAACGATCTGCTGAGCGCATTCAATGAATATTTTTGTGTTTTCCGAAGCCGCTTTCAGTGATTTAAGGCATATAACAAGCTCTCTGTGGGCCGCAGGGGTTATCGGCAGCGATATAACATCGTTTTTGTTGCCGTGCATGACCAGCTCGGAAAGAATACTTATGCCCATTCCGTGTTCGACCATATATATGACCGTCGGATCATCAACAACTGTCGGCTCAATATTCGGGTGAACATTTTCTCTTTCAAAGAATCTGCCGATATCCTTATCAAAGCCGTAATACGGCATGATGAAATCCTTTCCGTCAAACTCTTTCATCGGATAGCTGTCAAGCCGGGCGTACTCATCGTTGTTGGGGAGAATGGCGAGCAGTGGATCGTCGTGAAGATGAATGAAATCAAGGCCGAAATAATCCTGGCGGCTGGCCAGAGCGAGATCAACCTCGCCGTTGCCGACCATGGAATAAACGCCGTCGATGCTGCTTGAGCTTATTTCAACGGAAACATCGGGCAGCTTTTCGTGAAACCTCGTTATGATATGCGGCAGCCAGTGCATAATGATGCTCGTGTATGCGCACACCTTTATGCTGTCGTTTTTGTTTCGCCTGATCATTGAGACTTCCTTATCAAACTGTTCGCTGTGAATGAGCAGCGTCCGGATTATCGGAATGAGCCTTTTCCCCTCCGAAGTGGGGAAAACCCCGCTGTGGCTTCTTATCAGCAGGGGAAAGCCAAGCTCTTTTTCGAGTCCGCTTATCATGTGAGTTATGCCCGACTGGGTGTATCCCATTATCTCGGCGACCTTTGTCAGACTGCCGAGATCGACCGCGTTTATAAAGACTTCCAGCTTTTTGATATCCATGTCATCACCTGCGTGTTTTATTCAAGATAGTTTCTTCTGAGCGCTTCGCGCTTTTCTGCGTCAAGGCCCATGGTGGCTTCAAGATAATGCTCGACCGTGCCATAACCGCTCTCTATTGCGTCGAATGCGGCCTCGATATATTCTCTTTTAACATCTAACAGATATTTTAGATATGTTTTTGTCCGTTTATTTTTAACAAACAGGTCAATCAGAAGCTTGAGCCGCAGATTGGTCGCTCTGTAATAATGCCCTGTGAGAAGATAGTCGTTTATGATTGTTTCTCTGTCAACGCCGAGCACTGTCATCAGAAGGGCGGTGCCGACTCCGACTCTGTCCTTTCCGGCCGAGCAGTGCCAGAGCACACTGCCGCTTTCCTGCCTTAGGAGAACATCGAAAAAGACCGCATAGCCGTTCTGAGCGTGCTTGTCAAGAACGATGTCGGTATACATTTTGCGCATATATTCCATTGGCTCGAGAGTAATTCCGTCGAAAAGCTTGGGCATATTGCGCATATTGACGCTTTCCCTTGTGATGCCGAGCGTTTCGGCCTCAAGTATAGGGTCAAATATATTTTCAACTCCGTCAATCACGGGATCCGGTTTTTGTTCTCTTTCTATATCGGTTCTGAAATCAACGACTGTCCGAAGTCCGTATTCTCCGGTCAGAACGGCTTTATCCTCCGGTGTTGCGTCGAAAAGCGTTTCGCTTCTGATCAGCCTTTTTTCTTTTATTTTTCTTCCGTCAAGTGTTTTGTAACCGCCGAGATCTCTCGTGTTGACAAGTTTTTTCAGTTTTATCCGTCCCATATCAATTCTCCGATTATGTATTGATTTTTATTGCCTGTCTGAACGAAGCCGTTTTCGCATACAATTATAATATATAAAGTTACTCGTTTCGCCCGCTTGCCGCATTATTTTTTTTAAGTATATCACAAGAGAAAGAAATAATCAAACCGAAAAGGAACTTTTAAAAATTTTAAGGTATGCCGGGGAAACGCCGACAGAAAAACGGCTGTTGATATTTTTGATAATTTATGATAAAATTAAAATAAATTAAACAAAACTTGAAACGGAGGTGCTTTTATGCCGACAAGCGGAGGCGGCGGAGGCGGAGGCTTCAGCTCAGGGGGCGGCTTCAACTCGGGAGGAAATTTCAGCGGCGGCCATTTCAACAATTATAACCTTGGCAGCAACGGCGGCAGAGGCCCATCGGGAGGGAGCAGATTCCTGAACATATTAGTGCCTGTGTTAGCATTTATAATTACTTTTTTGGTAATTTTTTCAATCGTATCTCCCTGGATTTCGATTGATGACGATTATGATAATTATGACAGCGGCGTCGAATCGGTTTATGATGAAGATTATTATGAAGACTATGAGGAGATAGTTTCAGAAAAAGAGAAGCTTGAAACAGAGCTTTGCAATATCACCGGAATGTATATGTATAATGACGCGGATATTCTGGTAATAAGAGATCCCGATAAGCTTAGCAAGGCCTTTCTGAGCTTTTGCGACAAAACTGGCGTTGAGCCTTGCCTTTATATAACCGACGAAGAATATGACAATGATGAGCTTGAATCTGTCGCCTATGATAAGTACCTTGAATTTTTCAGCGACGAAGGTCATTTGCTGATAGCTCTCTCGGTCTGCGGCGACAGCTATTATTATCATCTCATGGTCGGAAACGACGCTGCCGAAGCCGTGCTTGACGAAGAAGCTTTGCGGGCTTTGAGAGACCGCCTCGACGAAATGGGGAGTGATGTTGAGGAAGATGAAGAAGGCTATGACTATACGGACGCTGTGTGCAGTGCGCTGAATGACAGCGTTTATGATATTATGCACACCGTTGAGTATATTCCGGTTTCCGTCGAGTCTTCGGAAAGCACTGAAACGACGCAGCCGCAGACAACCGTTCATACTCAGGCAACGGAAGGAGTCACCTCTGACAATGATAATAAAAAAGCGCCCGTTAAGATAAACGGGCAGGCGTTGAGAGTCATTCTCATCTCGGCAGGAGCGGTTGTTTTTACGGTCCTTTCTGTGATAATCGTCAAGGTGATATTCGAACGCAGAAATAACATGAAAATTGACGAATATCATTCGGATATGACGGATGATGAAAGCATGACTGACGGTTATGACGGGCTGTTTGACAATGATAAATATGATGACTTTTCGGAAAAAAATCAAAGATGATTCGTGTTACTCGAAATTAGGCAACAATATTTGAATTTTGTGAACTAAGCAAGAAAGCGTTTAAAAATATGTGAACTATATTAACAGCTTATTCATACTTTTGTTCTCTTAATTTTAAAATATGCTGATATTATGAATTTATAAGAAAAAATTAAATCCGTTTGGAGGAGGATTTCTTGTGAAAAAACTAATTTCCGTTTTCCTTGCATGTATTATGGCTGTGTCCGTGCTTGTTCCTTCGTTCTCGGCTTTTGCCGTTGATCCTAAGGACAAGAACCCGATAGTTTATTTGAGGGGCAACGGCAATCCGATCTATGATGCCGAAGGAAACTGCGCTTATCCGCTTAATATCAGCGATGAAGAAATGCAAGCGTCCGTCAAGAGAGTCGTTTTTCCATATCTGGTCAATGCCGCCTGTTCGGCAAGTGGGATGAATACTATGACGCTTTTGAAAAAGAGGTTGCCGATAAATTTTCAAGAGCTTCTCTCGACGAAAACGGCAACATTGCTAACGATTCGGGCATCGCGAACGCAAGTTACGAGACAAACCGCGCCAACATGGACATGGATAAAACCTACAGCGACGGCAACTCCGGCTTGTTTTCATATACTTTCTGGTATGACTGGCGTCTTGATCCGCTTGAGGTTGCCGACAGCCTCAACGAATACATAGAGCATATCCTTGCGGCGACCGGAGCTGAAAAAGTCTCAATCGTCGGCAAGTGCCTGGGCGGCGGATTTGTGCTTGCGTACCTTGCGAAATACGGCTATGACAACATCAGAAACATCGCCTTTGACTGCACGGTCGGCAACGGCTGCGAGAATCTGAGCGATATTTTCAGCGGCAATATCCATGTTGACACCGAAGCCATTGAAAGATCGGCGATTGATGATAATCTTCCGTTTGTTGATAATCCGGGCGAATATCTCAATGACTTTATAATTGCCTCGATCGACCTTCTCAACGAAAGAGATGTCTGCAAGCTCAGCGAAAAGACGATAAACTGGCTTTATAAAAAGCTTTATAAGGAGCTCACTCCGAGACTCTGCATGGCGTCGTTCGGCACATGGCCCGGCTATTGGACCAATATCACAAAGGATCAGTATCAGACGGCGAAGGATATTATGTTCAACGGGGCAGTTCCCGAAAATGCCGTTAAGTACGCCGGACTTATCGAGAAGCTTGACAATTACGACAGACTTGTCAGACAGCGTATCCCCGAAGTCCTTTTAGGCGCAAAGGCCGTTGGAGTGAATGTCGGAATACTTGCGAAATACGGCTATCAGCTTCCCTGCTATATTGAAAGCAGAGATATGCTCGGCGATTCGCTTGTTTCGCTTCACCTTGCCTCATTCGGTGCAACCTGCTCAAATGTTTATGACACCCTCAGCGATGAATACATCGCAGAAAGAACAGCGGCCGGATACGGCAAATATATTTCTCCCGATAAACAGGTGGACGCATCAACCTGTCTCTTCCCAGATTCGACATGGATCATAAAGGGAATGACTCATGAAAACTGGGCGGACTGCAACGACAGCCTTATTTATAAGATATGCACCACAAAGGAAGGCCTGACGATAGACAGCAGCGAGAAATATCCGCAGTTCATGGTTTACAGCGACAGCGACGACGATATTTATAAAATGACGACTGAGAATTGCAACACCACGAATTGGGACGGACCGGGAATAAAGAAGCACAATATATGCACTTATTTTGAGGCCGTTATCAAATGGTTAAAGACGCTTGTGGCGCTTGTGAAATCAAAGCTAACAGCTAAATAACAAAGATTTGGGGCTGCCGAATACCGGCAGCCCCTGAGTTTTTATGTATTTTCAAATTTTTCGGAAAAAACGGTAATTTTATTTTATCCTGTAATGGGCCAGAACCTCAAAATGTCCGAGAGCGTCCTCTTCATAATTCGGCTGACCGCCGTTGTGGATAAGATAAGCAACCCCGTTTTTGTTTCTTTTATCGGAAACGATACCGATATGCCCCGGAAAAATAACGATATCTCCGCCTTGCCACTGCTCGATCTGATTTATGTCCGTTGTGAGACTTTCTGCGGTGTCATCGAAAAAGACACGAAGATTTCTGACTCTGCGAAAGTCAATGTTTATGTCGACGGCTTCAATATTATATTTTTCAGGGTTGGCTTTGATGTGCCGGTTGACTAAAGTCATAAGGTCATAGCCGGCTCCCTTCAGAGCTAAAGCAACAACATCAGTGCAAACGCCGTAGCCGTCGTCGGGATAGCCTGTCGCGTAATAAACGCTTTTGTATTTCGGCTTTGTTTCAATGTATGCCCTGGCGCTTTGCAGAATGTCGGTCTGATCATCGATTCCGTCAGCGTCGGCGTCATTCGGACTGATGAAGGTCTCGATTCCGAAGTCGGCGTTTGAATAGTTTTTGACGGGCAGGACATTGCTTTTTTTCATTATAAATACGGCCGCCGTGATAATTATTACAGCGATCAGCGCCAATGCGAAAAGGAATTTCAACCTGCCGTAAGCGTCGGGCTTAATTCGCATCTGATACCATTTCAGCCTCTTTCGGCGCGGAATATTTCTCATCTTTTCTGCTCACTACCTTTTTATAAACGGCAAAAAACACTGCTGCGATGACAGTTCCCACCGTTGCTGCGAGAATATCAAAGAAGGTGTCATACAGCGCATATTGACCTGTATTCTGAGCTCCTAATCCGAATATCTTAAAGAACAGCTCGTTATAATTTATTGATCCCGGGCTATAGTCCTGGTTTGTTGAGCCTTTTATGAAGTAGTCGGCAAAAAACTCAAATATCTCCCACACGAGCATCAGAAAGAATGAAAAGCCGACTCCGCCGCAAAGCTCCTGTTTTTTATCTAACTCCTTGTCGGGTGCGATTGCTTTCATAAGCGAGCAGCCGAGAAATACCGCAAGAATTCCGGCTATAAAATGCTGCCACTTGTCGTTGAAGCTGATATATCTTCCTATGTGAACGCACTGACCGAGAAATGAGCCTATTATAACGAACACATCAATATAGGTCTGCGCTCTGAACGGCAGTCTGCCGAAATAGAGAGACTGTGGGAACAGCCCCGAAAAGAACGATATAGCAAATGTTGCAAGGGTGTTTCCGGCAACCGCCCAAAAAAGATGGATCGGCAGGTTTTTGTGTGCGTAAACGCAGGCTCCGAGCATCAGCAGACGGCATATCCACCAGAAGATATATTCGGGCAGCCTGATCTCATTTTTAAATCGCTCAAACTGTGAGCGAAAATGCTGTTTTATTTTATTTTTCACTTCTTTTTAACTCCGTTTCTCATATTCTCATCAGCGTATTTGCAATTAAGGAGAGCAGAATAAAACGGCGCGCCCTCAGCCTATATATTCTATTAATATATATAAACATCGGGCGCGGCTTTATGTCCTGCTTTTGAATTTTATGTATTTCAGATGATTTCTCCCATCATACCGGGAACGGCGCAGGCTGCGTTAGCCTCGTCTGTGTCAATGTGCATTGCCAGGGCATATTTGTCACTGACGCGAACAACAACATCGCCGAAGATGAGACTTCTGTCCGGCGTGTCGAGCTTGACCGACACGATCTGCTTATCCTTGAGACCGTATTCCTCTGCGTCCTTGGTCGTCATGTGAATATGTCTCTTTGCGATTATAACGCCTTTTTCAAGCTCAATCTCGCCGCAGGGACCGACTATCCTGCATGAGCCGCTGCCCTCAAGGTCGCCCGATTCACGAATGGGGGCCTTGACGCCGATAGAGCGGGCGTCCGTTGCGGAAAGCTCAACCTGAGTTTCCGGGCGAACGGGACCTAAAATAGAAACAGCGGGGAAGCTGCTCTTGGGACCGATGACCTGAACTCTCTCTTCACAGGCGAACTGACCGGGCTGCGAGAGATCTTTTTTCTTGGTCAGCTCATAGCCTTCGCCGAAAAGGACCGCAAGATCCTCTTTTGAAACATGAACATGACGGGCCGATGTTTCAACTAAAACCGTTTTAGCCATTGTTATTCCTCCGAATATTTTGTGTTAAAGTCTGTTGCTGCGGCGGATACAGCTTTTTGACGGTCGCCCCGGTCAAAGCCGACGAACGGCGGGGTGCGATCGGAGAAGCGCCGCTGCTAAACAATATATTACAACATTTTTTATTAAATTTCAACAAATGTCAGGAAAAATATGATATACTGTTCTAAACGGTCGGCTGCCGGAGCATCAAAATTCTTTATTCGACATAATATGTGAACTTTTAGCCGAAAAACAATAATTTATAATTATATTTTCATAAAATAACATTTGACTTATGGGGTGTATATATGTATAATTCATGGAAAGAGCTTGAGCGAGACTGCAGAACCTGTGATAAATGTCAGCTTTCGCAAACGAGAACAAATCTTGTTTTCGGCTATGGAAATGAAAACGCCGAGGTTATGTTTATCGGCGAAGGCCCCGGCGAACAGGAGGATCTTCAGGGCAAGCCCTTTGTCGGCCGGAGCGGAAAGCTGCTTGATATGTATCTTGAGCATATCGGCCTTGACCGTGAAAAAAACATCTATATTGCCAATATGGTCAAATGCAGGCCGCCGAAGAACCGCGATCCTAAGCCCGAGGAACAGGACACCTGCATATACTGGCTGCGGGAGCAGGTGAGACTTATGCGCCCGAAAATAATTGTCTGCCTCGGCAGAATATCTGCGCAAAGGCTCATAGATCCGGATTTTCGCGTCACAAAGCAGCACGGCGAATTTATTGATAAAAACGGAACGCTGATGATGGGTACATTTCACCCGGCTGCGCTTCTGAGAAATCCGAACAACAAGGGCGCCGCTCTTGAGGATTTTTTAGCCCTGCAGAAGAAGATCGGCGAGGTTTGTGAATACACATATTAAAGGAATGTCGCTATGGGAAATATCATTCAAATGCCCGATCAGGAATACCGAGCCTGGGTCAACCTCAACAAAAAGGCCGTTGAGGAGATAATCAAAACCGGGCGTATTGATCCCTACTGGCTCGTGAAAGGCAAAAACAAGGAGTTTTTGCAGAGATATTTAGGTGAACTCGGCTATCGACTCAACATTTAGCCGATTTGATACACACTTTATTCAGCGAAGGCTTTCCGCCGCGTACGGTTATGATAACTGCGATAAGGAAAGACTTTGCGGCACTTTGAGCGCGCGGAAAAGGGCGCGCCGAAAACCGAAAGGAGTTTTTGAACAAATGGACGACCCCGGTGCGACCGGCATTATTTTAAAGCTGGTTCTACTATTATTCCTCATCATTGTCAATGCTTTTTTTGCGATGAGCGAAATTGCAATAATCTCGCTGAACGACAATCTCATTGAAAAAATGGCTGAGGACGGTCACAAAAAAGCAAAACAGGTAGTAAAATTAACAAGCAACTCGAGCAATTTCCTGTCCACTATTCAGATAGGAGTCACATTGGCGGGCTTTCTGACATCGGCTTCGGCGTCTCAGACCTTTGCGACAATGCTGTCAAACGCAGTTCTGAGAACATTCCCGAACGCAAACGCATCCGTCATCAATTCGGTTTCGGTCATTATTATAACTATCATAATGTCATATTTTTCTCTGGTTCTGGGCGAGCTTGCTCCCAAGCGCATGGCTATGCAGCAGCCGGAAAAGATATCGTTTGCGGTTGTCGGACCTCTGCTTTTCTTCTCAAAGATCAGCAAGCCCTTTGTTAAGGTGCTGTCGTTTTCAACAAATCTTGTGGTCAGGCTTTTCGGCTTTGACCCGAATGTCGATGAAGAAAATGTGACCGAAGAAGAGATAAGAATGATGGTCGATGTCGGTGAAGAAAAGGGCGTTATTGAAAATATCCAGAAAGAGATGATAAATAACATCTTCGAGTTCGACGATATCGATGTCGCCGATATAATGACACACAGAACCGATATGATTGCGGTCGAGGATACAGATTCCATCGAGACTGCTGTCGATCTTTCAATAAAATACGGCTATTCGAGAATACCGGTGTTCCACGAGGACCAAGATAATATCATAGGCATAATCTACATCAAGGATCTTCTGAAGTTTATCGACGAGGATCTTCCCGAGGATAAGGGCCCGGCCGATATAATGAGGCCTGCGTATTATGTTCCGACCACCAAGAGCTGCGGCGCCCTCTTCACGGAAATGACAGAAAAGCGCACCCAATTCGCCGTTGTCGTTGACGAATACGGCGGAACGGCGGGAATAATAACGCTTGAAGATCTCCTTGAGTCTATCGTCGGCAATATTCAGGATGAATATGACCACGAGGACGAGGAGATCGTTGAGGAGAATGAAAACACCTTCACCGTTGACGGAACTATCTCAATCGAGGAAGCAAACGAGCTTTGCGGCGACATTATCCCGGAGGGCGATTATGAAACGCTCGGCGGCTTTATTATCAGCAAGCTCGGCTATCTCCCGCAGGATGGCAAGCATGACGAGGTCGTGTTTGAAAATCTGCACTTCACAATACTCAATGTTGAGGAAAGAAGAATAGGAAAGATCAGAATAGTCATAACGCCCGTTGAAAAAGACGAGGCTGAGGAGGAAAGCAAGTAAATTTTTCGATAAAATTCGCTTCTTTCTATTGCAGAACTGCCGATTATCAGTTATAATACCGAGTGGTATAATTGAACCAATTATAATATATCTTGAAAGGAAAAACGGTTATGAACTACTCTAATGAAGTGGAAAATATGTGCCTTGTTGCTAAGGGCCCGCACCACGGTCCTGCTCCGATACCCGAAGAGGGCAAGTGGGTCAAGGCATACGAAATCAAAGACATCTCAGGCTTCTCACACGGCGTTGGCTGGTGCGCTCCGCAGCAGGGTACCTGCAAGCTGACTCTCAATGTCAAGAACGGCATCGTTGAGGAAGCTCTTGTTGAGACTATCGGCTGCTCGGGCATGACTCATTCAGCAGCTATGGCCGCCGAGATACTTCCCGGCAAGACTCTCCTTGAGTGCCTTAACACCGACCTTGTCTGCGACGCTATCAATGTTGCAATGAGAGAGATATTCCTGCAGTTCGTTTACGGCAGAACGCAGTCCGCTTTCTCTGAGGACGGCCTTGTTGTCGGCGCAGGTCTTGAGGATCTCGGCAAGGGACTTCGTTCTCAGGTCGGAACAATGTTCTCGACAAAGTCAAAGGGCGTTCGCTATATGGAAATGGCTGAAGGCTATGTCACAAGAATGGCTCTTGATGAGGATAACGAGGTTATCGGCTATGAGTTCATTAAGCTCGGCAAGATGCTTGAGGATATCCGTCACGGCAAGTCAGCCGACGAAGCTCTCAAGGCAAACACCGGTCACTACGGTCGTTTCGAGAATGCTGCAAAGTATATCGATCCCCGCGAAGAATAAGACTATAAGGAGGACATTTAATCATGGCTAACAATGTTGTATTTGAAGGCAAAGAAAGAAGAATGGCCAAGATCGAGAAGTGTCTTGCTCAGTATGGTCTTGCAGACCTCGAGGCAGCTCGTGATCTTTGCTTATCGAAAGGTATAGATGTGGAAGCGATCGTCAAGGGAGTCCAGCCGATCGCATTTGATAACGCAGTCTGGGCGTACACCTTAGGCGTTGCGATCGCTCTTAAACAGGAGATCAAGAACGCTTCCGACGCAGCCGCTGAGATCGGCAAGGGTCTTCAGGCGTTCTGTGTTCCCGGCTCGGTCGCTGAGCAGAGAAATGTCGGCCTCGGCCACGGCAACCTCGGCGCAATGCTTCTTAAAGAGGAAACGAAGTGCTTCGCTTTCCTTGCAGGTCACGAGTCATTTGCTGCTGCAGAGGGAGCTATCGGCATTGCGAGAACAGCTAACAAGGTCCGCAAGGAGCCCCTCAGAGTCATTCTCAACGGTCTCGGCAAGGACGCGGCAATGATTATTTCAAGAATAAACGGCTTCACCTATGTTAAGACGGACTATGATTTCTTCACCGGCGAGCTTAAAATCATCAGCGAGAAGGCTTATTCCGATGGTGACAGAGCCAAGGTCAAGTGCTACGGCGCAAACGATGTTCTCGAAGGCGTTGCTATCATGAAGCATGAGGGCGTTGATGTTTCTATCACCGGCAACTCAACGAACCCGACGAGATTCCAGCATCTTGTTGCAGGCACATATAAGAAGTGGGCTGTCGAAAACGGCGTTCACTACTTCTCAGTCGCTTCCGGCGGCGGTACGGGCAGAACTCTGCATCCCGACAATGTGGCGGCGGGTCCCGCTTCCTACGGACTGACGGACTCAATGGGCCGTATGCACGGCGACGCTCAGTTTGCGGGCTCTTCATCAGTTCCCGCTCATGTTGAGATGATGGGACTTATCGGCATGGGCAACAACCCGATGGTCGGCGCTACGGTTGCCTGCGCTGTTGCAGTCGCAGAGGCAATGAATGCCTGATAAATAAATGATTAAAAAAATATCTCCTGTTCCGAAACGGAGCAGGGGATTTTTTTATGCTTAGATGCATCAGAACTTCACAGAACTTATCAGGGCTTATAAACGGAACAACTGAAAGCTTGCATCAAAGTGAAGAAAAACTTCTTTCATGCGATAAAGGAAAAGGCACCGGAGACATATAAGACGGTCAAGGTGAACGGAAAGAATGTCAAGCTCTATTCTTCATGGTCAAAGGTCAAGAGTATTAAGACGAAATAAAAGAGAATCAGGCAGTTCTTCGGAACTGCCTGATTCAGCTTGTCGAAAAAGTATTTTTCGACAAGCTGTGAGACTGCCGAGAAAGGATGACCGATGACATTTTCTTCGGTCGACAGGCGTACAAAGGTACTCCGAGACCGAAAAAATGCCAAGCATATAAGCTTTCAGCGGCACGGTTTGATACCGTGCCGCTGAAACAGTTTGCGATTGTGCTTGAAATAATCAGACATTTTCTTTCGCTTTTTTAGCTTATATGCGTTCGGGCGCTTTTATCGACAGTCTGAATCAGGCAGTTCTTCGGAACTGCCTGATTTTAGTCTGCGTCTTTATATGTGAAAACAATAATTAAATAATTTGATGCCGTAATCAAGAATTATTGTGGCTTTATAAAGGGAAAAGGGGAAAACCATAAATCAAGCAGACAAAAACGGAGCCGTCTTTTGGATAGCTCCGCCCGTTAATAGTCCATATTCGTTTTTCACACAAACGACGGTGTAATCTCGGCTGTGCAATTTTTTGTGTTTTTCATTTTATTCAAATATTTATGTAAAGTGATCGTTGATAGCCTGAATGGTTTTTAGTTTTTCTTTAGATCTGACACGCTGTCCGACTGTGGCCGTTTCGGTTATCCTGAAATTTACATAATAAGTATGACAGAAATCTCATATAAAACTTTCTGTATATGACAAAATCGCAAACTGTTAATAAATTTAATATAAAATGTTAATTTTTTATCACAAGAAAGTTGACATTTGTAAAATAAAGTGCTAAGCTGAATATAATAAATCTTTTGAGGTGGATTATATGAAGAAGATTAGAAAAACACTCAGTATCATTTTGGCGCTGATAATGATTGCTTCCATGCTTTCCGTTTCGGCGTCGGCAGCTTTTGGAACAATAACATCGTTTAAAATGAATGTTTACTCTAACAAAAAAGATTCCATTGATACCGTGAATTGGTACGAAGGAAAAGACGGGATCTATTATATGTTTCTGCCCGCAGATACTGACCTTGCTTCGCTGACCGTATGGTATGAGGCGTCAGATGATGTTTATGTTGGCGGTACCAAGCTGGTGAGCGGCGAGAAAACAGATGCTTTTGCCAAAGAGGGTTTGTATACGCTTAAGGTCGGAATTAAACTGTATTCGCTTTATGTCATGTGTTCGGCCGAGATTCCGGCGGTGTATATCACGACTGAGTCCGGCAGCCTTGATTATATCCATGCGAGCAAGGATAATAAAGAAGCCGGCAAAATCAGAATCGTGGAAGACGGTAAAGTAACTGTTGATAAGGAGCTTAAGCAGATTAAGGGCAGAGGAAATGCAACATGGGACGCTGCCAAAAAGCCGTATAACATAAAATTTGACAAAAAGACCGATCTTTTCGGCATGGGAAAAGCCAAGAAATGGACGTTGCTTGCTTCTTATTATGACCTGTCACTGATAAGAAATAATGTTGCGTTTCGTCTTGCTGATGAAATCGGGCTGCCTAATACATCTGAGGTTCAGGCTGTGGATCTCTACATTAACGGCATCTATATGGGCAACTATCTGGTGTGCGAAAGTGTTGAAATCGGCTCTGAACGCATTGACATTAACGACCTTGAAAACGCCAACGAAAAAGCCAATCCGGATATAGATATTGAAGAATGTTCACGCGGCGGAACAGGTGCCGGCGGCTCAGTTCCCTCACCGGATGAGCCAGGCAGCATGATGTGGGTAAACATTCCGAATAATCCCGATAATATTACGGGCGGCTATCTGCTGGAGTTTGATTTTTCGATAAGATACAGCACGGAAATAAGCGGCTTTGTCACAAATCAGGGGCAGAATGTTGTCATCAAAAGCCCCGAATATGCATCACAGGCAGAAACGGAATATATCAGTTCTTTCGTGCGTGAGGCAGAAGATGCGCTTTACTCCGAAGACGGCTATAACGCTCTCGGAAAGCATTACAGCGAGTATTTCGATATGGATTCATTTGTAAAAATGTATATTCTTCAGGAATTCACAATGAATCTTGATGCCGGAGATTCAAGCTGTTTCTTCTATAAGGACGCTGATTCGGACAAGCTGATTGCTGCACCCGCATGGGACTTTGACCATGCACTTGGGGATAGTTTTGATCGCTTCGGCGTTAATGTCGGGAATCCGTATATCTGGTGGGCAAATACCGTTCATTATTCTCAGGCGATTGGAGGCGGTGTAAATCAAATACCGACAATTTTTGCAATAGCATATAAGCATGAGGATTTCCGGGCGCTTGTTTCAGAAAAATGGGCTGAAAATTCCGATGTCTTCGGCAGTGAGAAAACATTAAACCAAATTGACGCGTTAGCCGGGATGAACAGTGCATCCGCCGTTATGAATGCTTACCGTTGGGATCAATTTTCAGATGCTTCAGGCTATGGCGGCAAGCTCGATTCATATAACGAAAGCGTAAAGGTTATCAAAAATTTCATCACGGCAAGAATACAGGCACTCAACAAAGGCTTCAGCGATTCGTGTGCCATGCTTTATTATGATGCGAACGGCGGCACCGGTAATGTATTCAACAATGAGATTGTTCTTATCGGAGACTCTGTGACGGTGAAAGGTACAAATGTTGACGAAAGCGTTATCACTGCCCCGGCGGGCTGTGTATTTGCCGGTTGGAATACGGCAAAGGACGGCTCAGGCACTTCCTATTCCGTCGGCGATTCCATCACATTGAATAACAAAACGACTGTGCTTTATGCGCAATGGAAGGATTCGGGCGAAGATGATGAATGTAAGTGCATTTGCCGCATGAATAATGACTTTGCCAGATTTTTATGCAGATTGTATCGTCTGCTGTGCAAGCTGTTTGGCGTAGAACCAAAGTGCAAATGCTCATGATTATCAGAGCCGGCAACATTTGATTGCTGTTAAAAATGAATTTACCACAGGGGCTTGTCGGACACCAAAAGACAAGCCCCTGTGATTGATCTGAGGAAAACGCAGGTAAAAATAGACTTAACAAAACTTAAATTAAACAAATAATTCAATGCTGCGATGACCAAGCAGCGGGCTTGGTCTTGTGTTCATTTTTCCTGCTCGCAGAATGTTATTCGTGCGCATCATGAATATGGTGTATTATTTCTCTGCGGCTTTGTTATATTTGTCATTTCATTTGCATTGTACCGTAAAAAAGACTACCTTCCTTTCGGTCGGTAGTCTTTTATTTACTTAATGGGCTGTTCTTTCACAGCTTATTATCTGAGCTTGTTCTTAATGATTCTTAATTGCATTGGAGATATCTTCAATGTTGGTCTTTCCGGAGATAACCGAGGCAAGCATCCGGAACAGATTGGTAAGCCAACGGATAAAATTGGTTATGATGGAACGACGCTTTTCGGCGGCTGTCGTCGGACGGTCAATCGTTTCGTCTGCCGTCCAGTATTTATCCTGGCAGTTATTTTCGTTCATCGGCTCGGCGGTGTGCGTTGTGTAATCGTAAACGATAAACTGCGTAAGATCAAAATCGTTTACGGTAAGCTGTCTGTCGGAGTCGATGACCTTCATGATCAGGTCAACCTCCGGCGTTGAGTAATAGCCGTGCGATAAGCCCTTGAAGAACCATGTGTAGTCCGGGAAGAGGCAGGTCGAAGCGTCGATATGCTTGTCGGGAGAAATGTATCTTCCGAGTCCCTTTTCGATCTGACCGGCTATATATTCGTCACTGAGCGTGTCATAAATGGTTGATGTTGTTGCGCCGAACGATGAATTATAAACCGAAACATATTCGTCGCCGAGAATGCTTCCGTCCTTGAGAACGGGTGCCATCTGAGAGCCGTATTTAGAAATAACACAGATATTGACGCCGTTATCCTCAAGCTTTTGCATGATCGGACAAACATTCTTTTTAATCGTTTCGTTATAGTTTGTAATTTTATCAATAAGACCTTTATATCGGATTCTTTTTTCACTGCCTTCTTCTCCGAAGACATAAGTGAGCGCTTTTTCAAAATCGTCGGTTTCAACAAGTGCCCAATATCCGGGGAAGGTCATGAATGTGGAAAGAGCAAGAGCTGAGATGATTCCGTATTCAATCTTTGAGTAAAGCTGCTCTTTTGCAACATCGGTAAGCGTATCTATAACGCCCGTGCTTTCAAGCAAGTCAATCGTAGAAGTGACAAAGCGTACAAGGTCAATATAGATGCCCTCGTCGTCATGCTTTTCGGCAAGCTCATTTGCAAGCCTTGAAACGGAGCTGCCGTCGATGCCGAAATCACCGCTGAGTATTCCGCTGAGGAAATCCGCGCCCATTGAGGTTGAAACATCAATACCGACGCCTTTCAGGCTGGCAGTGGAATACTTTTGAATATACGCAAGAACAATGTTGCTGCCGAGGCATTTGACCGACAGGGAGACTTTATCGTGACCCGACGCCTTTTTAACGCCCTCTATGTAAGTGTGAAGTTGTTCGGCAATCTCAATCGGATCAAGTCTCCAGTCATAATAGAAACGATAGTCACCCTCGCCGTAGGTGCCGTTGGCGCTTGCACGATTATAGGTCATGGCATTTTTCATGTCGTTTTTCTGCCATTGCGGGATATCACAGTCGGTGTTGGGATTTCCGTTTTCATCAAGCAGGATCGGCTTATAGACATCGCTGATCTCTTTATAGACTGCGTCATAATAATCGTCCCAGTCATTGAAAACAATGCCCTTGATAAGAAACGGACGGAGAATGTTGAACGCTGCTTCGGAAATGTTTCCGTCTTCAGAGTTCTGGAAAATCTTGAGCATATTGTCGATTTCAAATGTCTTTGTTCCGTTGTCATAAGTCAGCGTGTTGCTGTCTCCCGAAATATAGATAACCGGAACACTCGACCGAAGATCGGAGCCGGTCTCACGGGCGTATGCGGAAGATGTCGTGACTAAAACAAGGATTACGCACAGAATGACAGATAAAATCTTTTTCATATTTATATACCTCCTTAACATTTTTAACAAAATGTTAAAATTTTAATTAAATTGTAGCATGACGGCATATTTTCGTCAATCGGCAATTTTTATAATTTTATACGGCATTTTTTGTAGATAATTTATAATGGATTTCTGACGCTTATTTTTTGCCGGCTGCAACTGCTTTAAATAATAAGTATAACTTAAACGCTGCGATAAAAAACTGTTCATATTTTTCCGAATTCTAAAACGGCAAATAATATGCAGGATATTATGCGGATTTAGAATTTGTATAATTTGTTCAAATCAAGCAAAAAAATCAAAGTTTTTTTGGTGAAAAGCACAATACAAAACTCATTATTAAACTTTATTAGGATTTACAATTTATTCATAAATTTGTGATATTCAGGCTGTTTTTTTGTTGATTTGCTCAATGCAGTATGATAAAATCAGCGTGAAGCGATTGATTTCGGATCAATAGCCGCAAATTCGGCAAATCCGGAAAAACAATTGATAATATGAGAAAGAAAAGAGGAAAGTTTTATGGAAAATGTCAAATCAAAGCATATTCCCAAAAAGCTGCTCAGCGTATTGCTCTCAATCTTAATGGTTGTCGGCACTATGACAACAGGCCTTAGCGTTATCGCTTCTGCCGCAACAAACGCGGCGACTGTCAAGAGCACAGTCAATGCGGCAGCGTCAGCTATTAACGCCAAGAACCCTGGTTCAAACGCATACACCTACACCGGTGACGACAGCACGGTCATGAAAGCGGCGGAGGCCGTTTATGACTATGCGGTGAACACCGTCAGGAAAAACGGAGGAACAGGCAACACCGGCGCTTATAACTCAAGCGACACGCTCGCCAAACAAGTTGCTTCGGCAACGGGCGCAAACTCAGCCGCAGTCACAAAGCTTATCAATCCCACCGGTACTACTGTTTACGGCTATTCAAACAGACAGTCAAAGACAGGCAGCTATAATGCCGGCTACAGCTGGAGTGAGCCTTCTTTAGACACAAGCAAGGTCAGTTACAGCACGAATGTTACAAACAGCGTGACAAAAACTATAACCGTCAGTCTTAATATTCAGAAGTATCTTCTTACTTTTTCTTCTGTCAGCTCAATCCCTGCAACAATTAATACTACAAGAGTTTTCAAATATGTTCACACAAACGCCACAAATTGTTGGAAGACCGGCGCAAGCTCTAAATATAAGAAATGGACAATCAGCTGGAAGAGTGAAAAGTGGAATTATATAAGCTCAGCTTCGGCTTCAACCACTGCCAAAAACACTACCGCAAAAACAGATTTTGCTAACTTAGAGACTTATCTTAAAAATATTGCGGCTCTTCAGGTTAAGGATCTCATCAAAAAAACCGAAGTTGATCTTGTTAATGAAATTGCCGCTGTTGACAGCGCTTCATCAACTGTCAATTCAATGGTCAACACATATTCGGCAGATGTTGTCAAGCACTTTTTCCCCGATTATGCAGACACAGTCAGCGAATACCGTGAAAGACTTGTCTTTGCCAAAGAGGTTGTTCACGCAATGCCGAGCATTGACATTCTTGTTGCAAATGTCGGCAAGGAATACGATAAAAACGATATCAATGAGATGAACAGCCTTGCCAAACTTGTTCTTGACACCTACGACTCAATCAAGGACTATGATCAGTCGGTTTTTGATTTCGTCGTTACGCTCGACAGCAAATACGCTTCTTTCTCACTTGAGAGCTGTGTGGCATATGTTGAACAGCTCAGAAAAGATATTAATCTCTATAATCTTCGTGCGCTCAAGGCGTCAATAGATTCTGATATTCAGAATTATGCCGATAAAGTCAGCGACCCTCTCAACAATGACGATATCACTGACCTTGAGCTTGCGGCGCTTAATGATAAGTTCAAGGGCTATATCAACACTCTTAATTCCTACTCTGCCTACCCCGAGCAGGTTGCAGAGATTTTCACCGAGGGCACAGCCTATGTGTCTGACTTCAAGGCTGAAATTCAGAAAAAGGTTGACACAAGAAACGCAGAAGTTGAATATGAAGCCTTCTATGAATACTTCATTCCTTATCTCTTCGCCGATATCACGGTCTGGACGAATGACGAAATCACAAAGAGATATACCAATGACTCGGCGAAGAACAACACAGTCAGATCTACATACAATTCTTATAAGACAAAGGTTGGTCAGGATATTGTTGACGCAGTCTTCACAATGAATTACGCAGGTGAAGATATGCTTCTTCAGGAAGCGGTCGATATATATCTTGAAACTCTCAAAACAAGTATTATTGCCAGAAATAACGCTCAGCTTGACGAAATTGTCGCGTATGCCGGTTCGTCGACAACAGTAACTCTTGATAACTTTATGGGAATCAAGGGCGCTGTCGGTCAGTTCGATCAGGATCTTTATAATTACGCCAACGGCAAGGGCTGGGTTGACGCAGGCCATAAAGCTACCTACAACAAGATAAACACTCTTCTCACAAACTATAATAACTTTATTGCCTCAGGCGGTCTTGCGAACTTCTCTC
Source organism: Oscillospiraceae bacterium (assembly GCA_029012445.1). Classification (GTDB taxonomy): domain Bacteria; phylum Bacillota; class Clostridia; order Oscillospirales; family Acutalibacteraceae; genus UBA6857. The sequence goes on along the minus strand of JAQXMC010000033.1, from coordinate 157,833 downwards.
AGAAGCACAACCACAATTCAAGCGGCGTCTTTACAACAAGATACGCCGGCTCGCAGACCGTGAACGGTGAAAATGTCGGCTATGCGACCGATATTGCCAGAGACGGTGAGGCCGATAACTACAATGTAACAGAAAAAGCTGTCAACACAGTTATTTCAAAGCTTGATAAGTTCCTCACAAGCAATGAGGTCGCTTATCTTCTCAGTTCGTTTGACGAGCCTCTTGACGAGTTCCTTATGAGAAAACTCGCCGATGAGCTCTTCACAGACGAAACAGTCAATATGCTCATGGGTATTCTTTATCCGAAGCTTTGCGAGACATTTGAAGATGTCTGGGAGAGTCTGCCTTCGGAATATGATGTGGGCAGCGTTGTCGGAGTAATCAAGCTTTCATATCCCAAGCCGCTCACTCAGGTTATTGACGAGCTCGGTTTAGGCTGTTACCCGAATCAGGTCGCTAAAAAAATGGGCAGCACTTTCTCAGCGGCTAAGAACGCTCTGGCGGGTGCGACAAAGTGGTCACAGCTTCAGAATTCCGACGGAGATATCAATCTCACATGGGGCATTGACACAATAGATCCGTCGAATTATTCGTCAATGAAGGCCTATTACACAGCCAAGGCCAATAAGTTCAAGAGCGCACTTTCACAGGGCCTTGAAGCCGTTTCGCCTATCCTCAGAGCACTCCTTGCCGAATACAGCTATTCAGATTCGGCTGACAGTGTTGCTAAGGCTTCAAAGAGTCTTGGATGGTTAGGCACAGTCTCGCTTGACGGTAATATATATATTGATGTTGACCCTGTGGCGGGCTATTCAATTCTTATTGCGCCCATATTTGAGGCTATCGGTATTACACCGAAAACTCAGGCGCAGGCAAAGAATGATCTTACCTCGGTCACGGCAATAATAAATTCAATCATTGACCCGATTTCTGATTTTGTCACCGAAACTCTCTCCGATAAGCCTATTACGACAATTCTCAACATTCTCCCGAATGTTCTCTACGGCTTAAGCTTTGACAGGCTGTCAACGCTTATCAACTATATCAAAACTGCAATTCACTACAACGCAAAGGGTGAGATTTTCGGAATTGAGATATCTGTTCTTGAAGATCAGTATCCCATAAATCTCGGTGAGCTTGTCAATCTCAACACGCTTATCAAGGATGATAATGACAAACCGATAGCTCTCACAGATGTGAACGCTCTTATCGGTTATCTTGTCAAGTCGTTCCTGCCCGACGCAAATCTTACTCTTCCCGTTATAAACGGCGGCCGGATTATTCAGTCGGCTTCACTCAATAAGAACGCCTCAACAAGAAGGGCTTCTTCCGTAGGCGCAAGAATAAACTTCACCGCCGATAAGGCTGATGAATTCTATGTTATTCTTAACTGGCTCGTCAGAGCGCTCGGTGACGACACCTTTGTTCATGAGCTTCTCTATGCTCTTTCAGGCGATACACCGGCTGATGAAATAATGGCTGTTGTCAACAATATTTCAAAAGATGCAGACGCAACGCTCGCCGCTCTTGTTGAAATGATTGTACCTCAGACATATGACTTCATGGATTATGACTGGTATGAATCAGCATATACCTATGATTCAATCGAGGGCCTTGAGGCGGCTGATATAGCTTATCTCAAATATTCAAATAGCTGGACAAAGGAAAAGGCTGAATATTTTGTCAACAATGTTGACGAGGTTCTTGAAACGCTTATGACCTCGCTTGGTTCTGACGGGCTCACACTCAATCAGTCTCTTCAGAACACAATTTCAAAGGTGTTCAATAACGAAAGCATTACGGGGCTTGTAAAGGGACTTGTTTCGCTCGGCGCAGGCGTTGACGATGAAAAGGTGCTCGACCTTGTCAAGAGGGAGGTCGGTCTTGACCTTCACGCATGGCTGAACGCATTCGGTTACCTCTTCCCCGAGGTGCTTGAAAATAAGGGAATAACGCCCGTTCTTCCCACAGACGCAGGATATGTCAACAACACCGGCGTCACAGGCGCAGTGTCAGTGGCTGACAGTGAAAAGACTATCACATGGTCAAAGGGTGGCGCAGCGCTCACAGACGGCGACAGAGAAATGTTCCTTGATATTTTCTGCGCGGTATGCGAGGAGCTTTCCCCGATAGTCAAGATTATTCTTACGGGTGAAGATCTCTCAGTCTTTGAAGGACTTATCACTGTTAAGGGCTATAACACCTATGAAAACTCAATAGCTGTTCTCTTTGAGGCACTCGGCATTGACGCCATGAGCGCTTCGGAGTATGCGGCATACGCCGAGCAGCACGGTGCAGTTGAAGCATTCAACGCTCTCTGCGCTCAGCTCTCAGACTGGATCGACTACATTCTCACGGATAACACAGTCAAGAAGATAATTTCAATCATTCCGAACGCTATCTATTTCATTGAAAGCAACGGCCTTGCGGCGGTGATTCATAATCTTCTGATGCCGCTTCTTATCGTAATTGATGATGTCAGACCCATTATTGATGTTGATATCAACAGCATTCTTTCATATCTTCTCACAATGCTTCTCAACGGCAAGGATACAGACAGCAGTGTTATCACGGATATGATTTTCGGCAACGCAAAGGTTGACATTGAAGAGGGCGACAAGGTCTATGATATTGATGTCAATAACCTCAGACTCACAGACATAATTAAGCTTGTTGACACTTATATCGGCACAGATATTGAAAACAGCCAGCTTATGACCTACGGTCTCCCCGCAATCTGTGCAGGCAGATATTCATACACCTCTGCTTCGGGCAAAACAGCCTATAAGACCTCTGTTTCAGAAGCAGACGCACTCACGATAGTTCTTTCATCTGTTATCGAGGCTTTACAGTTTGTGACAGCTTCGGGTGAAACAAACGCCGATATTCTCCTCACATTTATTGAGGAGATGACGGGCAACGACAATATCAGATCAACCTATAATAAAATTCTCTCAATTTTCAGCGAAGAGATAACCGAGCTTGAAGATATCAACTGGACTTATATGTATGTCGATGAGATTGACCTTTCTGATTTTGAGAGTATCGGTTTCCCCGGACAGACAAAAGAGATTCTTGATTATCTCAGCTACTCAAATGACTGGACAGAAGAAACAGCAAAATATATAGACGAAAACCTTGACGAAATAGTTAAGGCTGCGCTTAAAACGGCGGGCGAGGATGAAAACTATATTTCGGTTCTCCTCACGGCGCTTGTTAATGACAAGGTCTATACAAACAAGGTTATCAACGCTCTTGTCTCTGTTATTGCAAAGCTTTTCGTCAATCTTGATTCAGAGCTTCGCAGCCTTGTTGATGTCGTTCTCGACACAAATGTCACATCGTGGTTTGACTACTGTGAATTTGAATATAACGAAAGCGGCAGAGTGACGCGCGTTTCCTGCACAAAGGATTGGGGCGTCACAGACAGAGAAAGCTTTGTCGCAGCCTTTAAAGAAGCGGTGGCTCCTGCGCTCAGACTTTTAGGCTGGCTCTTCCTCGGTGAAGACTACAGCTTCGGCACAGGCACTGTGAAAGACGAGCAGGGCAACTTCGTATATAACGACCTTCTCACTATCAAGGGCAGTGACAGCTATAACTACGCTCTCGTGCCCATTCTTGAGGCTCTCGGCTGTGAAGTCGAAAGCAAAAACGAGTTTGTCGGCGCAGACGGAACATATGATGTTGAAAAGGCGATCAACAGCTTCCTTGACTCTCTTCTCACAAGAGTTGACGAGATCACGGCTGACCCGATAAATGAGATTCTGAATATTCTTCCGAATGTAATTTATTTCATCAATGCAGACGGCGTCAAGGCGTGTCTCAACAACCTTGTCGCACCCATCAATGCGCTTGTCGCTAAAATAAACGGCGACGCTTCGGCTGACATTCTCGGTCAGTCAAACGGCGTTGATCTCAATGAACTGACAACGGAAAATATCCTCAGACTTATTGAAAACGCAACAGGCCTCAGCTTCAGCACAGCAGAAAGAGCAATCATAGAAAGCTTCTTCATCGGCGATGTTGAATATTTCACTTCTGTCAACGGCAAGCCCGCTTTCAGAATGAATTATTCGGAAAACGGCGACAGAAAAGACATGATTACAATCATTGTCAGCCTTGCTCTTGACATTATAAAGAACAACGGTGCAAACGCTCAGGCAATAGACACACTTCTCGGCACAGGCACTCTTATTCAGGATGCTGTCAAGGCGCTTGACGGAGCCACAGTTGAATATAAGGATATCGACTGGAACTATTTCGTTGAAAACGACGGCGAAATCACACAGGGCGATATTACATACACTGACGGTATTGTCTATCTTGAAAAGTATAATGACTGGACGAAGGAAACGGCAAAATATGTTGACGAAAATCTTGAAAGCATAGTCAACGATCTTCTCAACAAGTTCGGCAAGGACGACCTTGACAAACTCCTTGAAAAAATCAACTTCTATAACGATGAGACAGTCAATTCACTCGTTTCGGTTATTTCAAATGCGCTCAGCGCAGTTGACCCCGTTCTCATAAAACTTATAGGTCAGGTTCTCGGCGTTGACTTCACACCGATTCTTGATTATGAAGAGAATACGGTTTACGGCGTAACCGACAGAGACTCCTTCATAAATGCTCTTCTCGGTGAAAACGGTGTTCTCACAGGCTTTGAAACTGTCTTTGAGTTTATGCTCATGGGCAAAAACTACGAATACTTCACCTCAGCCGAAAACTCAGGCGAAGACATTGTCACAATTTCAGGAGCAAAGGGCTACAACGAGGGTATTGTTCCTCTTCTTGAGGCTCTCGGTATTGAAGCTCCCGATGCCGACGCATACACAGGCAAGTTGCGCGCCGTTAAGCTTCTCAGAGATTCGCTTGACGCAATACTTGAAAGAATTGACGGTATTTTACACAGTGACGATATCATTTCAGAAGCTCTTGCAATTCTGCCCGAGGTATTCTATTTTGTCAATGCAGGCGGTCTCACAGCTTGCGCAAACAATGTTCTTGCGGCCGTTCTGACAATGGTTGACACGCTCAACGGCATTGACGGAATTGATATTGACCTCAGTGAAATTACGAAATACACCGACGACCTTTCAATTGACGCCTTGGTCAATATTGCTGAAGATATATCGGGCCTTGAAATTCCCGATACAGTTGTTGAATTTGTTAAGGTCAACCGCATAGGTTCTATCGAAGCCTTTGTCTCGGCAAACGGCGATACCGCATACAGAGCCACCTACACAGATTCAGACAGAAGCGAGCTTATCACCTGTATCCTCAGCGCACTTGTTGAGACTGTTCTTTACGGCGAAAACCGTGAGACTCTTGACAATATGCTCGGCACGGATGTTGTTTCCGCTTTTGCAGAAATTCTCACAAAGGGCGCAGAAGCTCAGAAACACGAAATCAACTGGGAATACAATAAGGTTCTCGCCAAATCGGAATCATTCCTCGGCTACCCGAATAACTGGACTGAGGAAACGGCAATATATGTTGACGGCAACATCGTTGATATTTCCAACACAATAGCAAATGCCGTTGACGAAAAGTACAGCTCACTTTCAGCTCTGCTTGAAGATAAACTCAATCTTTATTCAGACGAGACGGTCAATAAGCTTGCTATGGCTCTCAGGAAGCTTGTCGCTTCACTTGACGAACAGCTTTCATCGTCACTCAGCGAAAGCGCGGCAAATGCAGTCTATAAGGCTCTCGGAGTTGATGTTGACGCAATTCTCGCCTATGAAGACGGTACGGTTTACGGCGTAAGCGACAAGGCAACCTTCATCAGCGCAGTTTCAAAGGTAATCGAACCTCTTGACAGACTTCTTGCCTATATCCTTGTCGGCGACAGTTATGAGTTCTTTGTTCACACCGGCGCAGTCGAAGGCTCTGAAAAGGGCGACGACATGATAATCGTCAAAGGCGGCGAAGGCTATAAGACAGGTCTTATCCCTGTTCTCGAGGCACTTGGCTGTCAGGTCACAAAGGCTGATTATGATAATATTGCTTCATGCAAGAAAGCTATCTTATCGGTTATCTGTGACAGAATTGATGAAATAATAGCTGATCCGGCTGAAGAAGTTCTTGATGTTCTTCCGAATATTATTTACTTCATTAACGCTGACGGCGTCACAGCCTCGGTCAATAACCTTGTTGCACCGCTCGTTGCGCTTTATAATGCGGCGGTTACGGCAACAGGCGGCACACCCGATATAAACAAAGTTCTCGGCTTCAATCTTGACGATATTTCATTTGACGCTGTATTCGCTCTTATTAAGGATGCGACAGGCATTGACCTTGCTTCACCGATAGGCGAATATGTAAAAACTTTCAACTTCGGCGATACTGTTTCCTTCACATCGGCAAACGGTGACAAGGCATACAGAATGACTTATAATTCATCAGAAGAAAGACACGACATGATAACAATAGTCGCTTCACTTCTTCTCAAGGTAATGAATTACAGCGAAAATGAAGCCGCACTCAGAGAACTGCTCGGCGACAAAGCCTATACAGTTATAAACAATGTTCTCAATCTCAGAGAAGCGCCGATGCAGAAACCGTCATGGCTCTTCACGGAGTATGCGGACACGGATAAGGTATTCTCAGCTTTCAATACATCGGAGATTTATGAAGAATACAGCTACGGTCCGCTTTATACTCAGGAGATGGCGCAGTATATCGCTGACAATATTGACGAGTTCATTGACAACATCATTTATCTTCTCGGAATTGAGATAAACGATGTATCGGTTGATAACCTCAAAGAGCTTCTAAATGCGGCTCTTGAAGGCTCGCTCTATAACACCGCGACAGCTCAGAAGATACTTGACGCAGTGAAGTCGGCAGTTTCAAAGCTTGACACAGTCAAGGGCAGTGAACACATCAAGGCTCTTATTAACAAGTCGCTCGGCGTTGATCTTCACGCATGGGATAACTTCACAGTGCCTGAATTTGAAAATGACAGAGCTATGTTCACACAGACGGTATGCGATATTCTTTCACCGCTTTATCCCGTTCTCAAGTGGGCGCTTTGCGACGAAAACTTCAGCTTCTTTGTTGATGAAAGCGGCAAGGATATTGTAACTCTCCTCGGCGCAGAGGGCTATGCATACGGTGTCATTCCCATTCTTGAGGCTCTCGGCTGCGACAATATCATGACACCTGACGAATATTGCACAGCGGCTCAGGCAAGCGGCGACGCAATGATTAAGAATATTCTTAATCCTCTTCTTGACAGAGTTGACGATATCATGACAGCGCCTGCTGACAAGATTCTCGAGATTCTGCCCGCAATCATCTATTTCGTCAATTCAAACGGTCTTGATACCTGCTTTAAGAATGCACTTCATTCGGTCTATACTATTCTTGACGCCATAGAGCCTCTTGTTAAGGTCGACCTTTATGAGCTTATTGATCTCAGACTTGATGAATTGACCTTCAGCTCACTTTATGATTACCTTCTCAAGGCAATATCAGACAGCACCGGTTATGATCTCACACCGCTCAGAGGCGAGGCTATAAAGGAACTCACACTCGGTAAGCTTGTGTCATTCACCTCAAAGAACGGCGAAACAGCCTACACGATGGTTTATCAGTCAGAATCGGCAAAGGCTGACATGGTAACCATCATTATGAGACTTGTTATCAGCTTCATCATGACGGAAGAGAATATGGATAAGATTGTCGGTATTCTCAAGGATAACTTGGGCATGTGCGCTGATGCGGAAAAATATATCAAAGGCTTCCTTTATATGCTTGCCGACTACACTGTCACAACCAGTCTCGGTATGGATAAGGCTCTTGCCTCAACATATTATGTATTCTTCGGTCTTGATATCGGCGCAGAAGAATCAGTAAACGTCAAGAAGAATGTTGATAAAACATGGCAGAATGTCTTGAAGAAGCTTGACGGTACAAAGGTCGAGGGACTCGGCACATTTATCGGCTCATTCCTCGATGAAATAACAGGCGGAGATATTATAAACGGTGACGGAATAGCTCCCAACGGTCTTCTCAGATTCTTCCGGAAGATCATCGAATGGATCAAGAAGATCTTTGAAATGATTTCAAACCTTTTCAAATAATCTTATTGCTTGATAATCAAAACACAATAAACGAACCGTGCGGCAAACGCCGCACGGTTTGTTTTAACAAAAATCAGTTGATGAAGATAACCGACTTTATGTATCATCGGCGGCGTTCGTTTCAACAAGGATAAAACTGTGTATCCTGAGAGCAAAGAACTCTGACGTCTCAATAACCTTTCAGAAAACTCATTTTATATTAGCGAAATACTGTTGTCAAAATAAACAAAAAATGTTTTTTGAAAAAGTATTTATTGATAACTATTGACATATTATGCAATTGTACTTATAATTAACATAAAGTTAACATTGTTAAACTTTTTATCAATTTTATTTAAAGGAGCGCGCTATGCTATGAAGAAAATCATTTCATTTCTGCTTGTCTTATGCTTTATCTTTTCAAGTACAACTGCTGCTTTAGCTGCCACCGTTACTCCGGACGATTATTGCGAAGATCCGGTCATATATATAGGCGGCGACAGTGATCTGATCTATTATAACAACGACACCCAGACTTTCAGAATCGATGATATCCTGGGTTCCGTCAAAACCGACGATGATGAGAGCAAAGACAAGATTTATGAAGCTACTGCCAACATTTTATTGCCGTTTATACTCGAAGGAATTTCTTTCGGAAAATGGGACAATTATTACGCTGCCGTTGAAAAAGAGATAGGCGATCTGTTTGAGCCCATTAGGCTCGATAAAAACGGCAATGTCCCCGAAGGCTCGGATTCCGGCATCGGGCAGGAAGCCAAAAACGACAGACAATGGAAAATGACACACAATCTTGCCGATGCGAACGGCATGTATAGCGAAAAGACATATACCTATCGCTATGACTGGCGTCTTGATCCGATAGAGCTTGCTGACGATCTGAATGAATATATTGAGGGCGTCAAGCGCGCCACCGGCCACAGCAAGGTTTCTCTTGACTGCAAGTGCCTTGGAACAAATGTCGTTCTCGCATACATAAATAAATACGGCACCGGAAGCATTAAAGGCTTAGGTATAGATGTTGCGACATCTAACGGAGCCGACTTCTTAAGCGGCATTATCAGCGGCGATTTCGGCATTGACGGAAACTCGTTCGTCAGACTTTTTGACGATCTGAATGTTTTCGGCCGCAATTTCTCGATCAGCCCGCTGGTGACGGTCACAATTGAGCTTCTTGCAAATTCCGGCGTTCTCGATAATCTTTCCGAGGTCGCTCGAAAGACGATTTACGGTCAGATTGAATACGGTATCATTTCCGCCCTCGCAACGGCAACATTTTTGACAATGCCCTGCTATTGGGCTCTTGTGACAACCGAGGATTTTGACGACGCTTTGGTCTATGTTTTCGGTGAAGAGGGCAGCGAAAAGCGTCAGGAATATGCGGGTTTGATAGAAAAGATCACGGTTTATAACGACACTGTCAAAAAGAATGTTGATAAAATTCTGCTGTCAACTAAAATTCCCGATAAAGACGGAAAAACGGTCAATCTTTGCATAATCTCAAAATACGGAACTCAGATGGTTCCGCTGCTTAAAGACGGAAGCGTTCTCGGCGATCAGTATGTTTCCGCGAACAAATCGTCTTTCGGCGCAACAACTTCCACAATATATGATACGCTTTCAGATGAATACATCGCTCAGAGGGAAGCCGAAGGCTTAGGAAAATATATTTCTCCGGACAAGCAGATCGACGCTTCAACCTGCCTGTTCCCCGATTACACATGGTTTATCAAGGGCTGTTCACACGGCTTCTATTCAACCGAGGAGAGACAGCTTATTCTCACCACGATAGACGCCGACAGACAGCTTGAAATCGATGATTTCGACTGGACTCAGTTTATTGTTTTTGACCATCCCACCCGTACCTTTGAGGCTATGACTGAGGAAAACTGCCATAATGAAAACTGGGAAGCCGACGAGAACATAGAAAAGCCGAAGACCAAGTCGCAGCGTCTGTTTTCGTTTATCATTACTCTGATAAAATGGATAGAGACATTTTTCGAAACTCTGGCTAACAAACGCTGACCGAATTTTGAATTCAGTTCTTGCAGGATAAAATTAAACTAATGATTATAAAACAGAAACGCACAGGTTTAACCTGTGCGTTTCTGTTTCTGCGCTATACTTGCAGCCGCGCGGGTCATCGAGCCGATTTTCGCCGTTTCTATATTTCCGGATTTAAAGCTTTGGAGCCTTAAAATGCTTGCGTGAAATTGAAAAAGAAATATTTAGCTATCTTCATATCTGTCACATAAAGCGACCGCCTTTTAAATATAATTTTACGAGGTGGATATAAATGAAAATAAAGATAGCCCTTGCAGGCAACCCAAACTGCGGAAAAACAACGCTTTTTAACGCTCTGACAGGCTCAAATCAGTTTGTCGGCAACTGGCCGGGCGTTACTGTTGAAAAGAAAGAGGGGACGGTCAAAGGCCGAGCGGATTTTACTCTGACCGACCTGCCCGGAATATATTCGCTTTCGCCCTATACGCTTGAGGAGGTTGTTGCAAGGAACTATCTTTTTGAAGAAAAGCCCGATGTTATTCTTGACCTTGTCGACGGAACAAATATCGAGCGGAATCTTTATTTGACGACGCAGCTTTCGGAGCTTGGAATACCGATGGTGGTTGCCGTCAACATGATGGATATAGTGAGAAAAAACGGCGGAGAGATAAAAACCGCCGAGCTTTCGGATAAGCTCGGATGCGCCGTTGTGGAGATATCGGCTCTGAAGGAGACCGGCATCGACGAAGCGGTCAGAGCTGCGGAACTCGCGGCGGCAAAGAAAACAAAAGTGAAGCCGCAGCGATTTTCCGAAGACATCGAAAAAACCCTCGGAGAAATCGAAAGAGAATTTGTTCAGTCGATATCAAGCGACAAAAGGCGTTGGTACGCGATAAAGCTTTTTGAAAGAGACGAAAGAGTTCTCGCGCAGCTTGATTTATCAAAAGACGAGCTTTCTAAGCTTGAAATAAAGATAAAATCAGCCGAAAAAAAATACGGCGACGATGCGGAAAGCATTATAGCGAACGAAAGATATAACGCCGTTGCGAAAATAACGGCGTTTTGCTGCAAGAGAAAAAGAGCCGTAGAGGAAACGGTTTCCGATAAGATTGACAAGGTTGTGACTAACCGCTTTGCGGCTCTGCCGATTTTTGCTTTAATAATGTTTCTTGTTTATTATATCTCCGTCTCGACTGTCGGAAGGTGGGCGACAGGCTTTATGAGCGGCGTTTTCGGCGACGGTTTCAGGCTTGTCGGGCGGGATTTTTCAGGACTGCCGGAGACAGTCGGCGCCTTTCTCGACACTTTGCATTGCGCAGTGTGGCTGAAAAGTCTGGTGCTTGAGGGAATAATCGGCGGCGTCGGTTCGGTTCTGAGCTTCGTTCCGCAGATGCTTGTGCTGTTTTTGTTTCTTGCCTTTCTTGAGGCGTGCGGTTATATGTCGAGGATCGCCTTTATGATGGACAGAATATTCAGGCGCTTCGGACTTTCCGGAAAGTCGTTCATACCCATGCTCATCGGTACGGGATGCAGTGTTCCGGGGATCATGGCTTCGCGGACGATAGAAAACGAGAGCGACAGGCGAATGACGATAATGACAACCTCTTTCATTCCCTGCGGGGCAAAGCTGCCGGTTATAGCAATGATAGCTTCTTCGATGTTTTCAGGAGCGGCTTGGGTTGCGCCGAGCGCTTATTTCGCCGGAATATTGTCCGTTGCCGTTTCGGGAATAATGCTGAAGAAAACAAAGCTTTTCGCGGATAATCAGTCGCCGTTCGTGATGGAGCTGCCCGCGTACCATATGCCGACGGTCAGAAACTTGCTGCGCTCGATGTGGGAGAGGGGATCGTCTTTCATCAAAAAGGCGGGGACGGTGATCCTGCTCGCTTCAATAGTCGTCTGGGCAGGCTCGCATTTCGGCTATACCGACGGCTTTTTCGGTTTTCATGAGAATATGGCGCTTGAAAAAAGCATTATAGGAACGACCGGAAGAGCAATAGCGCTGATTTTTGCTCCGCTCGGCTTCGGGAATGTGAAAGCGGCGATAGCGACCATAATGGGACTTCTCGCAAAAGAGGAGATAGTCGGAGTCTTCGGAGTGCTTGAATTTGACTCAATGAGCAGGCTTTCGGCGTATTCATTCTTAATGTTTAACCTGCTTTGCGCACCTTGCGTTGCGGCGATGGGCGCAATAAGACGCGAGATGAACAGCGCAAAATGGACAGCGTTCGCTCTCGGATATCAGACGGCGTTCGCCTACGGCGTATCGCTTTGCATATATCAGTTAGGCTCTGCGCTGAGGGGAGAGGCGAGCGTTTTCGGGATTTTGTGCGCATTTGCCGTGATAGCCGTCATATCCTATATGCTGATAAGAGATGGATATGGCTCTGATGAAGCCGGAGAACGCAAACGGCGGATATTTGTGATAAAATGGAAAGAGAACAGGAATCCTGTGGGAGCGCAAAACAAAAAGCTGCGCCGGGACTGACGGCAAGCACTTCAAAGTCAGCGAAGCCGAAGCCGGCGTGAACAAACACCCGATGCACCCGTTCTGCCGCTGCGCGGACTGCCCTTATATACCGGGCAGGAAGACGAAAAGAGCCGAAAGAGACTTGAGCGGAAAAAGCATTCAGGTGCCGGGCGATATGACATATTCAGAATGGTATCGGAAGTATGTTGACAATTCGGGAAATTCGGATAAAATAGACTTAGAAAGTGAAAAAATGAGTATATCGTCTATCGAAAAGCCTATTGAATTTCCGATTGAACAGCGAAACACCGGAAAAGGCAATCCGAATGCAATTCTTACCTTTGACGTTGAACTGAATAACAGACAAAAAATGTTTCTTGAATCTCTCCCGGATAAGGCTGATTATACGGGGTAACGCATATCGGGTAAACATTGATGTTGATGCTGCGAATGAATTAGCCAAAGCCGGATACAAATTGAGCGGGCATACTCACCCGGGAACAAGTGGTTTGTGTCTGGAAATATCAGACGGTGATTATGCTGTTTGGGGTTGCTTTAAGCAGGATAGTATAATTCAAAAGGTGATTATACCGTATACATGAAATAAGGAGGTTTTATTATGTGCATGAAATTAAGAGAATATCAAAATGAGATTAAGCGATACTGTGATCGTAATAATCTTAGTTTTGATAAGATCATGACTTCCATAAAAGGTTGCGGAAACGATAGTATAATCTTTCAAATTGCAGGAGATAAACCAAATAAGCAAGGTTTACTTGATGAAACACCTTTGCCGACAGTTTTGATAATGCGTAAGAGCAAAAATGGAACAGGTGTTGAATTTGAGCAAACCGAATATACAAAAAAATACCTCGCACAGTAAGGCGCATAAACTGAATACATTCAAGCACTTTGCAAAATGCAGGGTGCTTTTTCAATACGAAATCAGCAACATGAATTTTTATATATCTTCTTTCGAATTTTTTGAAAATGAAAATTCATTTCAGACATGAAAGAGAATTAGCAATTTGTTAGCAACGCGCAAAAAAATATACGCTATTATGCTAAATTGTAAATATTTTTTTGAGACCGAAAAAACACCCGCAAGCCTTGAAAAATAAGGCCTTGCGGGTGTTTGGCGCTGGTGATCCATCGGGGATTCGAACCCCGGACACCTTGATTAAAAGTCAAGTGCTCTACCGACTGAGCTAATGAATCATTTCTGAACAGCTCAAATATAATATATGATTTAAGTCGGAATGTCAATAGTTTTCACAAAAAATGTTAAAATATTTCTCTGCTCTGAAGATATTAACATCCGCCCCCGAAAAAATCCATGTGTACTAAAACTTTTATTATAAATATAACTTTTGAAAAACAGAGGTACGCTGCAGCCGTCAGCGTACCTCTGATAATATGTTCTTTCTGATTATCTGCTGCCCTTGTCATAGGGAATTCCCTCGGCCTTGGGTGCCCTTGAGCTTTTTGAAGTGAACGCAAGAACGATAAGCGTGATAAGGTAGGGGAGAAGTCGGTAGAAGTTCGGGCTGATGTTGATCTGCGCAAGCGTATAGACGCCGTCGCCGTTGATGTCAATGCTTGCGTAGGCGGCGGCAAGGCACTTGAACAGACCGAACAGAAATGAGGCGAGAGCTATATTGAGAGGCTTCCAGTTGCCGAATATCATAACGGCAAGAGCGAGAAAGCCGAAGCCCGCAACATCGCCGGTCGAGGAGCAGTTAGCCGTTGTCAGAGCGTAGACAAAACCGCCGAGACCTGCCAGAGCTCCGGAGATAGTCGTGCCGATATATCTCATTTTATAGACATTGATGCCGAGCGAATCGGCTGCCTGCGGATTTTCGCCGCAAGCGCGGAGTCTGAGACCGAATTTAGTCTTATAGAGAATTATCGAAAGAATAATGAACAGTGCGATGCAGATATAAGTCGAAATGTATACCCTATGCAAAAATGTGTTTCCGAAGAAACCGAGATCAGCTGTTCTGTCAAAGCCGAAGTCCGTTTTCTTGAGCATGAACCAGCTGCCGGAATCACCCTCAGCCATGCCGAGAACATTCTGCTGAGCGATGACATTTATTGCGAAAAGAACGATTGCGGGAGCGAGCATGTTAAGAGCTGTGCCGCCGATTGTCTGATCAGCCTTGAGATTGATGGCCGCGAACGAAAGCAAAAGCGAGAACAAGGCTCCGAAAGCGGCCGCAACGAGCATGGTTATAACGACCAGCAGCTGCCCCTGTTTCATTGTGAACAGGTGATTTCTCTGAACGATGTTTATGAAGTAAACACCGACAAACGCGCCGAAGATCATTATACCTTCAAGGGCAAGGTTAATAATACCGCTGCGCTCGGCGAAAACGCCGGCCAGAGCGACTATGAGCAGGGGGACCGCATAAATTAAGGTCTGTTGAATTAAAAATGTCATTATGAATTCTCCTTCCCTTCCTGATCTTCTGCCGGTTTTATGCCGGCGCCGTCGTCTCCGATATCCGAATCCGCGGTCGGGACCGGAACTTCTTCTTTTTTGCGCTTCTTTCTGCCGTTGATGATCATTTTTATGAAGAGAGAGAAAGCGCTGAGATAAACGATAGCGGCGATGATGATATCGGTTATATATTCGTTGTACGCCGTGAGAGTTTTCAGCTGCTGACCGGCTATGTTCAGCATCGACATGAAGCAGCCGGAGAATATAACGCCGATCGGATTATTATAAGCAAGCAGCGCAACCGGAATTCCGTTGAAGCCCTCCGCCGGGAGCGACTGATAGGTTGACCAGAAAAATTCCGTGTTGCCCGAAAGATAATAGAGCGAGGCGGCTGCGCCTGAAAGAGCGCCTGCGATAGCCATTGAAAGAACGATGCTCTTTTTATCTTTTATTCCGGCGTATTTCGCTGCGTGGCGGTTGCTGCCGCAGGCTTTGAGCTCAAAGCCGAGCGTTGTTTTTGACATCAGAATATAAATAAGAACAGCAAGCAGAATAGCAATCAGAATGCCCGCGTTGACCTGTGAGCCGGGGAAAATCCTGTCAAGACCGAGCTTTGCCGTCGAAACGGCGTTGGCCGTTGTTTTCTGAATATATCCCGTCTTGCCGTAGTCCATTGAGTTTCTCAGCGGACTTGATTCAAAGAACCATGTCACAAGGTTTGCGGCTATCCAGTTAGTCATGATGCAGGCGAGAACCTCGTTTATGTTCAGATGCGCCTTGAGAAGTCCCGGAATAGCTCCCCACAAGGCTCCGGCAATTATTCCGCCGGCGAAAGCTATGATCCAGACGAGCCAGGCGGGAACCGACGATGTGGGAATTGTCAGCGCGAGATAAAGCGTTGCAGCCGTACCCATAAGGTACTGACCGGAAGCGCCGATATTGAAAAGTCCCGTTTTAAAAGCGACTGCGACTGAAAGACCGGTCAGAATTATCGGCGTCGCTCTGAACAGCATATTGCCGAGATTGACGGGGCTGAAGCCGAAGGTGAGATTGCCCGCTGCGTCCCTGCCTGTGCTGAGAATGCCGAAGAATATCAGCTTGATGCCCTCGAAAGCGCCTTTGACGGATATGGTGTCGTTGGTCAGACCGACTATAAGAACTATTATTCCGCCGACGACCATGCCGATAAGAATTGAGATAAGGGAGGAGACGATGGATTTAGTGCCGTCTTTGTTCCACAATCTCTTGAGCGGCGATTCTTTTTTATTCATCTGTCTTTTCCTCCTTGAAATCGTTTTTAGTGCCGGCCATATAAAGACCGAGCTCTGAGACGGTTGTCTTTTTCGGGTCAAGCTCGCCGACTATTTCACCCTCATACATAACAAGGATCCTGTCTGATACGCTCATGACCTCGTCAAGCTCGAGAGAGACAAGAAGAATGGCTTTTCCGTCGTCTCTGGCTTTGACCAGCTGGCTGTGGATATATTCGATAGCGCCGACATCAAGGCCTCTTGTCGGCTGAACGGCTATTATGAGAGGAAGATCTCTGTCTAATTCGCGGGCGATTATGGCTTTCTGCTGATTTCCGCCCGACATACTTCTGACTATCGTTATAGGCCCCTGACCGCTTCTGACATCGAATTGCTTGATGAGCTTTTCGGCGTGCGCGCGGACATTGGCGTGTTTTATAAAGCCGAGCTTCTGAAACTCGGGCTCATAATATCGCTGCAGAACAAGGTTGTCCTCAAGAGTGAAATCAAGAACGAGACCGTGCTTGTGCCTGTCCTCCGGAATGTGGCTGAGTCCGGTCTTGTTTTTGTTCCGGATATTCATTTTCGTGATGTCTTTTCCGCAGAGCATGACCTTGCCGCCGGATATTTTTTCAAGTCCGGTTATTCCCTGAACAAGCTCTGTCTGTCCGTTTCCGTCTATACCTGCGATGCAGACTATCTCGCCGGACCTGACGCTGAAGCTGACGCCGTTGACTGCGTTTTTGCCGTGGTGCTTCGACGGAACAACGAGGTCGCTGACCTCAAGTATGTTTTCTTCCGGCTTGGCTTCATCCTTCTGAACCTCAAGCTGAACCGGCCTTCCGACCATCATTGTCGAAAGCTCCTGCTTAGTTGTGTCTGCCGTGTTCACCGTTCCGACGCATTTGCCTTTGCGAAGAACAGTGACTCTGTCTGAGACGGCCATTATCTCGTTGAGCTTATGCGTGATGAACAGAATTGATTTTCCCTCTTTGGCGAAGTTTCTCATGATCTCCATGAGCTCGTCGATTTCCTGAGGAGTGAGAACTGCCGTCGGCTCGTCAAAAATCAATATCTCGTTTTCACGATAGAGCATCTTCAGGATCTCAACCCTTTGCTGCATACCCACTGTGATATCCTCAACCTTAGCGTCAAGATCGACATTCAGACCGTATTTTTCACTCAGCTCCTGTATTTTCTTTCTTGCTTCTTTCTTCTGAAGAAAACCCAACTTTGTCGTTTCTGCGCCGAGAATAATGTTATCAAGCACCGTGAAAACATCGACAAGCTTAAAATGCTGGTGCACCATTCCGATGCCGAGCGCAGTGGCTTCATTGGGATTTTTGATGTCAACGACTTCGCCGTTCTTTTTTATAACGCCTTTTTCGGCTTGATAAAGGCCGAACAGAACTGACATCAGAGTTGATTTTCCTGCGCCGTTTTCGCCCAGAAGAGCGTGTATTTCGCCCTTTTTGAGCTGAAGAGTGATGTCGTCGTTAGCGACAATACCGGGAAACTCCTTGGTTATGTGGAGCATTTCGATTATGTATTCACTGTTCATGGCATAACTCACTTTCTGAAATTGTATCCGTTTTATTGAATTTTAAAAGGTACAATAAAACTATTATATTGTAAAGCAGAATTGAGCAAAAATCAATACGGACAGACATATTTTAAGCATGAATTTTGTCAATCCCGGATGTTTTTCGGATTTGCGCATTTTTTGCGCGGGTACTCTTTAAAATCACTGTTTTCGTGTCATTTCTTTTGTTTTTATTGAAAAAGCCGATTTTCTGTTATATAATAGTAAAGATTTTATTTTTAAGGTGATAAAAAATGGATAAAAGACGCAAAAGCGGCGTTCTGATGCCGCTTTCATGCATAAACGGTGATTTCGGCGTCGGCGTTATGGGCAGGGAAGCTTTTGAATTTGCCGGGAAGATAAAAAGAATGGGCTTTTCCTGCTGGCAGGTACTGCCGATAGGCATGACGGATCAGATGAATTCGCCCTATTGCAGCTGCTCGGCCTTTGCGGGCAATCCGGTTTATATCGATCCGCGTTCCTTGCCGGAGGGACTGCTTTCATCCGACGAGATCGAGGAAAATATCTATCACGGTTCGTGCTACACCGCCGATTACGGCTTTGCTCTCGAGAAAAGAATGAAGTCTTTGCGCCTTGCGTTCAGCCGCGCCGATGAACAGCTCCTGGATAAGGTCAGGGCTTTTGCCGAAGAAAATGAATATTGCCGCGATTTTGCGTTTTATATGGCTCTGAAAGAAAAACACGGGCTTGCTCCGTGGTGGGAGTGGAGCAGTGAATACAGTGACTACCGTTCGGCGGTACGCTCGGTTGACAGCGAGACCGAAAAAGAAGCGCAGTTTCATTCATTTGTTCAATATCTGTTTTATCTCCAGTGGGGTGCGCTCAAGAAGCACGCAAACGCTTTGGGCGTTGAGATATTGGGCGATATGCCGATATATGTCAGTCTTGACAGCGCAGATGTCTGGGCTCACACGGCTTTGTTCAAGCTGGATGGAAAAACGCTCAGGACAAGGAAGGTTGCGGGAGTTCCGCCCGACTATTTCTCGGCTGACGGTCAGCTTTGGGGCAATCCGATATATGATTGGTCTGAAATGGAAAAGGACGGCTTTAAGTGGTGGACGGACAGGATAGAATTTGCGCTTAAAATCTATGATTGTGTGAGAATAGATCACTTCAGAGCGCTTGCCTCTTATTGGGAGATCGACGCGGACTCAAAGACGGCCAAAAACGGCGAATGGAAAAAAGGACCGGGCATGAAGCTGTTTGACGCAGTCGGCAAAAAAATAAAAAACCCATCGATAGTCGCCGAGGATCTCGGCACATTCGGCGAGGATGTGGTCATGCTTCTTCACGACACGGGCTTTCCGGGAATGAGAGTTATTCAGTTCGGCTTTGACCCTTGTGCGGACAGCACTCATCTGCCGCATAACTATGACAAAAACTGCGTCGCATATGTCGGCACTCACGATAATAACACTCTGCTCGGCTGGCTTTATGAGGCCTCGCCGCAGGAGAGAAAATTTGCTCTTGATTATTGCGGCTACAAAGGCAATAACTGGGGCGACGGCGGATATAAAAGCGAATCGTGCCGAAGCGTTATCGAGACGGTCTGGAAATCCTGCGCTTATCTTGCGGTGATTTCTTTTCAGGATATGTGCGGCTTCGGCAGCGACGCGCGAATGAACAGACCGGGTGTGGCAGAGGGCAACTGGCTCTACCGGGCCGGAAAAGACGCGGTTGACAGCGTTGATGAAGAATACTATAAGAATATAAACAGGCTTTACAGAAGAAGCTGAAAGGAGCAAAAAAATGATAGATGTAACTAACCACGGAGTGTATCTTCTGAACGGCAGGGAGGTCGTCGGCGCAGACGATCCGAGAGTCGGCGGCGTTTCGCCGGAAAAGGCAAGAAAGGGAACGATCGCATATTCCGTTCTTTCAAGCCACAACACCTCGAAATCCGAAAACGATCTGAAAATAAAATTTGATTCGCTGGTTTCTCACGATATAACATATGTCGGAATTATTCAGACCGCAAGAGCGAGCGGACTCAGAAAATTTCCCGTTCGTTATTCAATGACAAACTGCCACAACAGCCTTTGCGCCGTCGGAGGCACTATCAATGAGGACGATCACATTTTCGGACTCTCGGCCGCCAAAAAATACGGCGGAGTCTATGTTCCGGCAAATCAGGCGGTCATTCATCAGTTCGCGAGAGAAACGATGACGGGCTGCGGAAAAATGATTCTCGGCTCGGACAGCCACACCCGCTACGGCGCAATGGGAACGATGGGCATAGGCGAGGGAGGTCCGGAGCTTGTCAAGCAGCTTCTGTCAAACACCTATGATATAAAGGCTCCGCAGGTTGTTCTTGTCTATCTGAAAAACAAGCCGAGAAAGGGCATAGGCCCTCACGATGTGGCTCTCGCTCTTTGCAAGGCCGTATTCAAAGACGCTCTCGTCACAAACAAGGTGCTTGAATTTGTCGGTCCCGGCGTCAGGAATCTGCCGATGGATTTCAGGATAGGCATTGATGTTATGACGACAGAGACGGCTTGCCTTTCATCTATCTGGGAGACGGACGAAACGGTCAGAAACTTTTATATAAATCACGGCAGAAGCGAAGAATACAGGCAGCTTCACCCCGCCGATATCGCCTATTACGACGGCTTGGTAACAATCGACCTTGAAAAGATCGAGAGCATGATCGCGCTTCCGTTCCATCCGTCTAACGCTTACACTATCCATGAGCTTCAGGCAGATCCGATCGGAATATTCAGACAGGTTGAGGAGAACGCTAAGGCTCAGTTCGGCGATAAGGTCGATTTCCGACTGACCGACAAGGTCGTTGACGGAAAGATCATGGTCGATCAGGGCGTAATCGCCGGCTGTTCGGGAGGAATGTTCGACAGCATATGCGGCGCGGCGGATATTCTTGACGGCGGCAGCACGGGCGACGGTTATTTCTCACTGAGCATTTATCCGTCAAGCGTTCCGGTTGATCTTGCTCTTATCAGAAACGGCGTTCAGGCGAGACTTCTCGAATCAGGTGCCGTTTTCAAGCCGAGCTTTTGCGGCCCATGCTTCGGCGCAGGCGATGTTCCCGGAAACAACTGCCTTTCCATAAGACACACAACGAGAAACTTCCCCAACCGCGAGGGCAGCAAGCCCGGCGACGGTCAGCTGGCTGCGGTTGCTCTTGTCGATGCGCTTTCAATAGCGGCAACGGCGAGAAATAAAGGCGTTCTCACCGCTGCGACGGATATAGATTATAACGCACGGACCTACGCTTATACTTTTGACGGCAGCGTTTATGACAAACGGGTATATAACGGCTTCGGCAAGGCTGATGAAAGCGTTCAGCTGCGCCTTGGACCGAATATAACGGATTGGCCGAAGATGTATAAGCTTGAAGATAACCTTCTTGTTAAGCTGGCCAGCGTTATTCATGATGATGTCACAACGACCGATGAGCTTATACCGTCGGGCGAGACCTCAAGCTACAGATCAAATCCGCTGAAGCTTTCCGAGTTTGCGCTCAGCCGCCGCGATCCGCAGTATGTTCTGCGCTCAAAGGCGATAGCCGAAACGGAGAAGGCGAGAAGAGACGGAAAGAAGCCGGCGGAGCTTATGGAAGTTTTGTCGAAGGTATGCGGCGATCCCGAAAAAGAGATCGGGCGCACTCAGTTCGGCTCCTGCGTATTCGCAAAGAAACCGGGCGACGGCTCGGCGAGAGAACAGGCCGCTTCATGCCAGAAGGTCCTCGGCGGCTTTGCCAACATCTGCTATGAGTTTGCGACCAAAAGGTACCGCTCAAACTGCATAAACTGGGGTATTCTTCCGTTCACCATAGATAAGAGCAGAAAGTTTGATTACTCAGACGGCGACTATGTTTTCGTTCCCGGCATCAGAGAGAAGATCAGAAACGGCGAGGAGACTTTCCCGGCTAAGGTCATCACTGCCGACGGCAGAACAGAGGATATCACTCTTTATGTCAGGGGTCTGACCGATGATGAAAGGGCAATCATTCTGGAGGGCTGTCTGATGAATTACTATAAGAGCCAAAGCAAGCAATAAAACAACGCTCCGGGGAAACCGAAAGCAAAAACACTTTCGCCGGGGGAAAACACACAGACATAAACCCGAAGCAGTCTGACTTCGGGTTATTTTTGATTATCTGAAAAAGAGGATACAAAGCAGGCAAAGCCTTATTTCAGTAATGCGATATTTTTAACTTTAAAATGAATTGGAATAAGCTTTTTGATTTTAAGAAAATCCGAAGCGCCGTGCCGAAGCCGGCGCAGCGCTTATCATATAAATATGTTTCCTATCAGCAGACAAATGCTGCCGCATATACCCGAAAAGGCACAGAATATCATTGTAAACCAATTCACTGCAACGCTGACTCCGGTGATTCCGGAGAGCAGATTGACTGCAAACAGCGATCCGAGCCCGGAAAGGACGGAGGTTGACAGCGACTTGAAAAAGTGACCGCTTTGAAGCATTTTTATCAGGCAAATCAGGCTGACGAGGCCCGCCGCCGTGAGAATAAGTTTTGCACCGAATGGCATTATTCGGCTTTGCGGTATGCGCCGAAAATTATCTCATTGGACTGCACACCCTTCTCCTTGGCCTGTTTCATAAGGTAGCTGTATTTTGATCTGAGCGACTGTATTTCATAGATGCACGATTCCAGAAGATCGCTGTCGGTCTGATTCTGAAATTCATTGTACGCCCGGTCGATTTCGATTTGGAGCCTTTTAAGCTCGGAAACGACACTGTTCTGCGAGTCGGGCTTATCCTGCGGCTTGAGCAAAATATCTTTGAGCTTCATAACGCTTCCCCCTTTTTGAAAAATATTGGTCTACATTAAGAATTTTATTCAATTTTATTGAAATATATTACCCGATCTGATAAAATCGGTCATGGAGATGATTATATGTACGCTATGAAACTGACTGCTCCGCTCAAGGACTATATCTGGGGCGGAACGAGACTCTCAAGGGAATGGGGATTTACCTCTTTCGCCGACCGTCAGGCGGAGGCATGGGTGCTTTCATGCCACTGCGACGGCGAAAGCGTTGTTGAAAACGGTGAGCACAGCGGGAAAACTCTCAGAGAGGTGCTGTCCGGGCACCCTGAATATGTCGGGAGCAATGCCGGCAATAACGGTCAGATCCCCGTACTTATCAAGCTTATTGACGCAGCGGACAACCTTTCCGTTCAGGTTCATCCCGATGAAGAATACGCCATGAAGAACGAGGGCGACCACGGAAAAACGGAAGCATGGTATGTTCTTGACTGCGAGGAGGGCGCCGAGATAATCTACGGCTTTAAAAAAGATGTGACAAAAGAGGAGTTCGAAGAAGCGGTCAGAGACAACAAGCTCACCGACCTTGTCAACAGAGTCAAGGTTAAAAAGGGAGATGTTTTTTTCATCAAGGCCGGAACGCTCCACGCCATATGCAGGGGTATTATGATTTTTGAAGTTCAGCAAAGCTCAAATGTGACCTACCGCGTTTATGATTACGGCAGACTTCAGAACGGAAAGCCGAGACAGCTTCATATAGAAAAGGCGCTCGATGTCACCGACCGCAGGAGATCTCAGGTCAGTCAGGCAAATAATCAAACGACGGATCATGGCTCATACAGTCAGACGCAGCTCGTCGCCTGCGATATTTTCACACTGTCAAGACTTGATGTCAGGACCGAGGCTCCTGTCGAGGCGGATGAAAGCAGCTTCATGTCTCTCGTTTGCGTCGATGGCAACGGAGTGCTCATGGCCGGCGACGACGCAGTGACTCTTTATAAGGGAGACAGCCTGTTTTTACCCGCCGGAATGGGAAAATGCAAAATTCTCGGAAAAGTTTGCGTTTTGCAGACAAAAATTCCTTGACAGACGGGATTTTTGGATGTATAATCCAATCGTGTTGATGCTAACGCTCAGCGCAGGACTTTCGACGCATGTCGGTTAGTGCAAACACAATCTAAACAAAACTTCAGGGCGGAGTGCAATTCTCCACCGGCGGTAATGGCAATTTTTGCTTAGCCCGCGAGCAGACGCAGATTTCGGTGAGATTCCGAAGCCGACGGTATAGTCCGGATAAAAGAAGAAATATATTCTCCTAAAAAGTATGCGCCCTGTTTCGCTTTTGAAAACAAGGCGTATTTTTATTTTGGGAGTGATTTTATGCAAAATCAAAAAACATTCAGAACAGTGACGGTCGCTATGCTTTCGGCTATGGCTTTTGTTCTCTATCTGTTTGAATTTCAGCTTATCCCGGGGAACAGCTATCTCAAGCTCGATCTCGGCGATATTCCCGCTCTGGCCGGCGGCATTATGTTCGGCCCGGCAGCGGCGGTTATAGTTGAAGCTGTCAAAAATGTTATCGAAATGCTGGTCAGAGGAATCGGCGCGCAAATGGGCTTCGGGAATATCATGAATTTTCTTGTCGGCTGCGCTTATACGGTGTCGTTTTCTCTGGTTTACAAAAAGCTGAAAGAAACAAAAAAGCCGTCAATTTCGCTTGTTGCCTCTTCTGCTGTCGGAATAGCTTCGATCGTGGTCGTCGGATTCTTCGGCAATCTTCTGATAGCTCCGCTTTTTTTCAAGGCTTTCCTCAGCGTTGATCTCACAAGTGAAGCTCTGAAGGCGGCGGTATTATCCGCAACTGCGCTGAATCTTATAAAAGGTGCTGTTTTGAGCATTGTCAGCTTTCCGATAGTGAATGTTATATTGAAAAGACTCAAATATTTTAATTAAGTTTTTTTCAAAAAGCTATTGCAATTCATATGAGTTTGTGATAATATACTAAAGCATTTGTATCTGTCGCATTGCGGCAAGGTTTTAATGCCGAAAGACATTTTAACAAACGGTCCTCTGTCGCCGTAGGCGTTATGAACGTTTCAATTTCAGGAGGATTAAAAATGGACGCACTCAAGTTAATTTCAGACGCAAGTCTCAAGACCGAGGTACCCGATATCAAGATCGGTGAAACCGTTAAGGTTCATGTCAAGATCCGTGAAGGCGAAAGAGAAAGAATCCAGGTCTTTGAAGGCACGGTTATCGCTGTCAAGGGCAGCGGTATTTCTCAGACATTTACCGTTCGCCGCGTTTCCTACGGTGTCGGTATTGAGAGAGTATTCCCCGTTCACTCGCCCAATGTTGCAAAGGTCGAGCATGTCAGATACGGTAAAGTCCGCAGAAGCAAGCTCTATTATCTTCGCGACAGAGTCGGCAAGGCCGCAAAGGTCAAGGAAAAGATCGGCTGATAAAAAAGAGAATGAAAAAACAGAGCCTTGGGGCTCTGTTTTTTATATGCTCTCAGCGCTTGTCCGGCTTTTCTGCGAACGGTCGGAGGGGGGGCGGGCGTTTGCGCCGCAGGCGGCGCAAACCGCGGCGCGAGCGCCGCGAACGCTGCGAAGCAGCGTTGCCCGCCCCCGGACTGTCCTCAAGCGCTCATTTTCATTGGCACAATTACTTTTTGGCTTGATAAACGCTGTTTTTTGTGATAAACTAACCGTAATGAAAAGTGTCAGGAAAGGAAGATATATATGGAAATTACACTGACAAACGAAAATTTTGAAGAAGAAGTTATAAAATCCGATATTCCCGTTCTCGTTGACTTCTGGGCGACATGGTGCGGTCCGTGCCGGATGCTTGCGCCGACAGTCGAAGAGATCGCCGATGAATACGACGGCAAAATAAAGGTCGGAAAGCTCAATGTTGACGATGCGCAGGAGCTTGCCGTAAGCTATGGTGTGTCAAGTATTCCCACGGTAATGCTTTTTAAAGGCGGAAAGCCCGTCGGCCAGTCTGTCGGGTACGTTCCTAAGGGAAATCTTGTCGCACTTATCTCATCGGCAGGGGAATAACAATCTGAAATCAGCTTTGAAAGCGGCGGGTGTATTTGCGTTCGTCGCCGTTGATTTTTGTGCTTTTAATAAAGTTAAAAGTATTTTAATTGACAAGTATCGATTTTCGGTATAAAATTAATACAAAAATAACTTGTGAATATAATAATATTGGAAATATTCACAAAAAAATTTGAGGAGGACACAATATGGACTTAAAATCAATCATTGACAAAAAGGATCACTATGTAGATTATATGGTTGATGAGATCACCCATATCTGCAAGGACATGGAGAAGAGAGATCCCGGTTCGGTCGGAGAAAAACAGGCGTGCGAATACATGGCGCAGGTTCTCAAAGACGAATGCGGCTGTGAAAGAGCTGATGTTGAGCCTTTCAAGGAGAACCCGGGTTCGTTTTACGGCTGGATTTACATAACCATAACCTGTTGTTTTATTGCTCTTGCAACATATTTCTTCAAGCCGCTTATTTCAATAATACTTATCGTTTTCGGACTTGTGATCGCATTTTTGCAGTTCGGTCTTTATAAAAAATCGGTCGATTTCCTTTTCCCCGAAAAGACAGGCCACAATGTCACGGCAATAAAGAAATGCTCAGGCGAAGTCAAGCGCAGAGTGTTCTTTAACGGCCACCCCGATGCGGCGTGGGAATGGCCCGTTAACTATAAGCTCGGCGGCGTCGGCTTTGAGGGCCACGCTATTATATGCGGCTTAGGAGCAGTGTATTTCATAGTTATTTCAATTCTCAGACTTGCCGGTGCGTTTGATGTCGCAACGGCTAACAAGCTTGGCCTTTGGGGACTTATTTTCGCTCCGTTCTGGTTCGGACTTTATTTCATGTGGAACAAAAAAAGAATTGTTGACGGCGCAAATGACAACCTTTCCGGCTGTTACATGGGCATATCTATTCTCAAAGCTCTCAAAGATGAGGGAATCGAGCTTGAAAACACGGAGCTCGGCGTTATCCTTTCCGGCTCTGAGGAAGCCGGTCTCAGAGGCGCAAAGGCTTGGTGCGAGCAGCACAAGGGCGAGTTCGACGATGTTCCCACTATTATTTTCTCATACGATACGATTCATGATCCCAAGTACCTTATGACAAACTACAGAGACCTCAACGGCACAGTCAAGGCCGATAAGGATGTTTCCGACCTGTTCATGGAGGCCTGCAAGGAGCTTGATATACCTTGCCGCAAGGGCTGGGTACCCCCGCTCGGAGGTGCGACGGATTCGGCAGCTTTCGCGCAGGCAGGCTTCAGAGCGACCGGCGTCACGGGACTTAATCACAAGCTTGAATCCTATTATCACACGAGAAGAGACACCTATGACAATATGGACAAAAACGGCCTTGCAGGCTGCTTTGCTGCAAGCGTAAAGGCTCTTGAAATGTTCGACAACGGAGCTAAGCAGTAATCCGGAACAGTTGAAATGAGGGGAATATAATGTCGGCGATTTTTAATAAAATTCTTGCGTTCTTCATGTCAATACTTGCTCTACTCGGAATTACCTCAGGTGTAAAACACTTCACTCCTGATGTTAAGGGCGACGGGTGGGCATATGCCGTGGTCGATAACGAGGTTGAGTTCAGTTTCCCCGCAAACGCTTCGACAGGCTGTTCATGGGAATACGATATTGACGGAGACTCGATAAGATTTGAAAATCGGGATTATGTTGATAAAAAGATTAAATTATCCGACAAACCTCTTGTCGGCTCCGGCGGAACGGAATATATAAAATTCAAAGCCGTGAAAGAGGGAAAAGCAACCGTTACCTTTGAATACGGTCAGCACTGGGACGGCGGCTCGGTATTTGAAAAATATGCGTTTATTGTTACTGTTGACGGCAGCGGCATTTCAACTGTCGAAATATCGGAATAGATCAGAATAAAAGCAATACGGGCAGCGAAGATAACAACTTCACTGCCCGTCAGCTTGTCTATTAAGACGAAAACCGCAGAAATTCAAGAAAAGTATTGCGGAATAAACTAATTTCACAATATTATATTATGCTTATTAACAATGCTGATATTTATAAGCGGCATATCCCATTTCCGCTTTCTGCGTCAGACATTCTCTGCCGTAATACCGAAAGATATACTAAACCATGTGTTCGGGTATCTTTCGGTATTTTTTATACTCAGGTGGGAGCGGCTGACTTGGTTTTGCACATTTTCGGCATTCTGTCTGATTCTTTTGTGTTTTCTATTGACAGATATATATTCCGATGCTATAATTACTTCAAATTTGAACAATTCAAAAGTGAAGAAAGGGAATGACGCATGAATTTGGATCTTGTCGTTAAAATATCTAAGGCCTATTCAAAGGTATGCAAATCGCTTTGCCGTGAATTGAAGCTGCCGCAGACTGCATTTGATATTCTGATGTTTTTAGCCAATAATCCGAAATATAAAACCGCAAGCGATGTTGTTGAAATAAGAAAGCTAAAAGCCAATCTTGTTTCTGTTAATGTCGATAAACTTGTCAATGAGGGATATCTCAGGCGCGAAGCCGTTGAGGGCGACCGACGGAAGACCCGTCTGGTTTGCACGCAAAAGGCTCAGCAGGTTATCGAAAAGGGCAGAGAGCTGCAAAGCTCTTTCTTTGAGCTTTCATTTAAAGGTATTGATGAAAAAACAAGAAAAAATTTTTTTGAAACGCTTGAGACCGTCAGCCGGAATCTTGAGACGGTTTTAAAGGAGGATAACTGACATGAAAATTCTTTTAACGGTTATAGTTACATTTTTTGCCGGAATGGGAGCCGGTCTCGGCACCGGCTTTGCCGGAATGAGCGCCGCCGCTGTCATCAGCCCGATGCTGATAACATTTTTAGGCATGGATCCTTATATGGCGGTCGGTATCGCGCTCTCCTCCGATGTGCTGGCGAGCGCTGTATCTGCCTACACCTACGGCAAAAATAAAAACCTTGACATAAGAAACGGCTTGATAATGATGGCGAGCGTGCTGGCATTCACCGTTGTCGGCAGCTACACAGCGAGCCTTGTCCCATCAAAGACAATGGGCAATTTTTCCGTTTTTATGACTCTGCTTCTCGGCGTGAAGTTCATCGTTCGTCCGGTTATGACGACAAAAGAAGCCATGCAGGGTGTTTCGGCAAAGAAAAGAGCTTTGCAGTCTGTTATTTGCGGATCGGTTATCGGCTTTATCTGCGGCTTTGTCGGAGCGGGCGGCGGAATGATGATGCTGCTTATTCTGACAAGTGTTCTCGGTTACGAATTAAAAACTGCCGTCGGAACAAGCGTTTTCATAATGGCTTTCACTGCGCTGACCGGAGCTGTTTCGCATTTTGCCATCGGCGGAATGCCTGATTTGCCGGTATTAGCTCTTTGCGTTGTTTTCACATTTATATGGGCAAGGATCGCCGCACTTTTTGCGAACAAAGCGGAGCCGAAAACGCTCAACAGGGTAACGGGCGTTGTTCTTGTTGTGCTGGGAGCTGCGGTCATGTTATTTTCATTTATAAGCAAAAGGCTTGCGGGGTGAGCCTCGGCGGTCGATAAATTCGCCCGAACGCATAAAGATAAAAACAGAAAGAAAATGTCTGATTCTTTCAAACACAAGCCGCAAACTGTTTCGGCGGCACGGATCATACCGCGCCGCCGAAAGCTTATATGATTGGCATTTTCGGTCTCGTAGCACCTTTATACGCCTGTCGCCCGAAGAAAATGCTATCGGTTATACTTTTTCGGAAGCCTCATAGCTTGCCAAAAAGTTTTTAACCCATTTTATTTGTTATTTATCACTGTGAATTTGTGGCTCTGGTTATAGCCGCACTTCCTCACTTCAGGCAGGGAAAGCGAAAAAAGATCATCGCAAAGATTGCAGAAATCATATAGCTTCCGGTCGCTTTCGCTCAGAGCGTCAGCCTCGGCGTGTCTGCAAATAACGGCAATATCGGAGCTTCCTTTTATCCGGCGGATAATATCAATTCCCTTTTCGTCAGATGCGAGCACCTGAACAAAATTCGGCTTTTCCGCTTGCATATCCTTTGTTATTCCGAGATATGCGCAAAGCACGATACGCCTTATTTTTGCGTTGGTGTATCGTTTGGTCTTGATCTTCGACAAAAGCTCGCCGACGCTCGCCGCAGTGTCCACGGCGCTTCTTATTCTGAATTCAAGCCCCTCGTTCACATCTGCTATATTCGACAGCTCGGCAGCGCTCATCGTTCTCAGCTTTGAAAGTATAGCCGTATCGAGCTTGCCGGGTACAGTGATATCCGGTTTATCCGGCTCCTGCGGCAGGAATTTGCGGCAGCTTTCGCCATTTCTTAATTTTTCCCTTATTGCCGAAGCTGACAAATATCCGTCTTTTTCATTCGTTTCATCGTGGTACGCTCCGACTCTTTCGATGCGCTGCGGTTTTATCCCGCTGTTCAGTTTTTTCAGCTGTCTGATATATTCCATTGCGAGAACATTGTTGGCTCCTCCCGGAACGCTGCTTTTCACAGCGCCGGCAACTGCGTCCGGATAGGAAACGCCGGAGTCGAGAAGTTTTTTTATTCTGGCTTTAGTTTCTTCCTTTTCGCACTCGTTAAGAGCGTACATTATATCTTCAAGCGTGTTTTCCGACCCAAAAAACAGACTGTCAACGCAGCCGAGCTTATCAAGAAGACCGACGCTTCCGGCGGCGAAGGTCTCGGCAGTCCCGACGGCATAGGGAACGGGCAGTTCAAGAACAAGATCGGCGCCGTTTCTCACCGCTGTTTCGGCGCGGAGATATTTGTCGCATATCGCCGGCTCGCCCCGCTGAACGAAGTTTCCGCTCATGACGCAGACAATTCCGTCAGCGCCCGCTTTGCGAACGCTTTCAAGGAAATATGCGTGACCGTTGTGAAAGGGATTAAATTCGCAGACTGCGCCGCCGATTACCATTAAAAAACAAGTCCTTTCAAAAATATTAAAAATAGCCTTGCAATAACTCTTTTTATTTATTATAATAAAAAGGCTGGTTTTTTTCAACAAGTTACTATATTTTCGGAGGAAAAATCAATGAAAATTCTTGTTATCAACGCAGGCAGCTCATCGCTTAAATATCAGCTCATTGATATGGCTAACGATGAATTACTTGCAAAAGGCATATGTGAGCAGATAGGCGATGACAACGCCACATTCACCCACAAGGTGCCGGCTGACGAAAGCAAAAACATCAAGAGCATGCCGCGCCTTATGGAGGATCACGGCGAGGCTATCCGTCTTGTTCTCGACACTCTTGTCAGCAAGGATCACGGCGTTATCTCCTCAATGGACGAGATCGGCGCGGTCGGTCACAGAGTTCTCCACGGCGGCGAGAAATTCTCCGGTTCTGTCCTTGTAACTGAGGATGTCAAGAAAGCGATAGACGAATGCAAGAAATTCGGGCCTCTCCACAATCCCGCTAACCTTAAAGGAATTGAGGCCTGCGAAAAGATAATGTCCGTTCCACAGGTCGCCGTTTTCGACACAGGCTTCCACCAGACTATGCCGGATTACGCATATATGTATGCCATTCCGTATGAATTCTATGAAAAGGACGGTATACGCCGTTACGGCTTCCACGGAACGAGCCACCGCTATGTCAGCCTTAGAGCTATAGCTTTGCTCGGCGGAAAGGCGGAGGGAACAAGAATAGTCACCTGCCATCTCGGCAACGGCTCATCTATTTCGGCCGTTAAAGACGGAAAGTGCTTTGACACGACCATGGGTCTGACTCCTCTTGAGGGCATAATCATGGGAACACGCTGCGGCTCGATAGATCCCGCTATCATTCCGACAATCATGAAAGAGCATAATCTCACGCCCGACGAGGTCGACACCCTCATGAATAAAAAGAGCGGTATGCTCGGTCTTGCCGGAACAAGCGACAACCGCACCATTGAGAAAAGAGCCAAGGAGGGAGATCCGAGAGCGCAGCTCGTTGAGTCTATGCTCTGCCATCAGCTCACAAAATATATCGGTGGCTTTGCCGCCGCAATGGGAGGAATTGACGCCGTTGTATTCACGGGCGGTATAGGTGAAAATAATCCGCAATACAGAACAAGAGTCGCCGAAAAGCTCGGCTTCCTCGGAACAAAGATTGATGAGGAAAAGAACAAGCTCAGAGGCGA
Organism: Oscillospiraceae bacterium; assembly: GCA_029012445.1. Classification (GTDB taxonomy): domain Bacteria; phylum Bacillota; class Clostridia; order Oscillospirales; family Acutalibacteraceae; genus UBA6857. The sequence continues at coordinate 126,066 of JAQXMC010000033.1, read as the reverse complement.
GGAGGTCGAGATCTCGACTCCCGACTCAAAGCTGAAAATGTTCGTTATACCGACGAACGAGGAGCTTATGATAGCGAAAGATACATATGAGATAGTAACCAATCTGTAATTATAAGCTAAATTCATAGCGCCGCAGCCCGACAGGGGGCTGCGGCGTTTGCGCATTTTTCCGAGGAAATGCAGAGAACAGCGAAAGATAAGGCGGCGCGCGGTTCAGTGCGCCGCCGGAATGTCGCTTCAGATGAAACCGAAGCTTTGAGATGAGACTGAAGCCGCCGGCCTGATGAAAACTTACGGCTGACGGCTTTATGACAAAACAAAAATATTATTCAAAATTTATATTGCGCTTTTTGATGAATTGATTCTTGACCTATCTTCTGCGTTTTGCGCTTTATCGGCTGACTGTGAGTCTTTGCGCGTCTCTCACCTATATTATAACGCCTGCATATAATTTAGAGAAAGCGAGGCGTTGAAACATGCAAAATGTGGATGAACTTATCGAAAAATATAAAAACGATATGTTGAAAATGATGAAGCGGTCTTATTTCCCTTATCAGGAAACTGAGCCGGTATTCGAGACTGCGGCGCAGGCTGCCGGCGTGGAACGGTCTGAACCGAGCGTGAGCGCAGCGGCTCAGGAAAACACCGACAGACGGGAAATGCAGAGCATATCTTATGATGACGAAAGACGCAGAGATCCGAGCGTCGCTAATTCAGCCGACAGCTTCGGTTCGCTGAAGGTCAGAGTTTTCAACGGAAACATAGCGTATCCGTTAGAAACAGCCTTTGTCAGAGTATTTGACGACCGGGGCAAGGTAATACGCGAGGGCTACACTAACCAGAGCGGCATTTTCGATGCAACCCGTCTGACGACGCCGGATAAAAGCATCAGCGAAAGCCCAGGCTCTGAAAAAGGTTATTCCGGCTATAAGATAATAGTCACGCACCCGAGATTTAACACCGAGGTGTTTGAAAATGTGCCCGTATTTGAAGGGATAGAGTCTATTCAGGATGTCAGAATGGAAATGGGGAACAACAAAGAGCCTGTCATGACTGTTGAAAGCGAGCCCGAAGATTTAAGGAGTGACAACAATGGCTGACGGCGTAGTAGTGCCCGAGACAATAACGGTGCATCTCGGGAAGCCCAACGAAAACGCGCCGAATGTGACGGTACCATTTGTCGATTATATCAAGAATGTTGCTTCAAGCGAGATATATCCCACCTGGCCCGAAAGCGCTATCAGAGCCAATATTTATGCGCAGATATCTATCGCTCTCAATCGGATATTCACCGAATATTACCGCTCGCGGGGCTATGATTTCGATATCACAAATTCCACTCAATACGATCAGGCCTTCGTTTACGGCAGAGACTATTTCTCAAATATTTCCGAAATAGTCGATAATATTTTCAACTCCTATGTCGTCAGGCAGGGGACTGTCAATCCTTATTTCACGGAATACTGCGACGGGATAAATGTGACCTGCCCGGGACTTTCACAGTGGGGTACGGTCGAGCTTGCGAACAGAGGCTACAGTCCCTACGAAATACTGCAATACTACTATGGGGACGATATAAATATCGAACAGGCCGATGTCGGGGGCAATGTCGAATCCTATCCCGGAAAGCCACTTTCCCTGGGCTCTGTCGGCGAAGAGGTCAAGATAATTCAGCAGGAGCTGAACAGAATATCGAGAAACTATCCGCTGATACCGAGAATTGCCGAAGCGAACGGCTATTTTGAAGCTGACACACAAAATGCCGTCAGAGTTTTTCAGCAGATATTTGATCTGACGCCTGACGGAATTGTCGGCAAGGCGACATGGTACCAGATAAAGAGAATATACAACGCCGTTAAGCGAACGAGCGAGCTTTTCAGCGAGGGAATCAGCATTTCGGAAGCCATGCGCCGTTTCCCGAGCGATCTCAGGCTCGGCTCAAGAGGAATCGGCGTCAGCACGCTCCAGTTTTATCTTAGCCTTTTGAGCTATTTTATTCCGACGATCCCGAATGTTGCGATCGATGGAATATTCGGCGAGAATACCGAAAACGCAGTCAAAGCCTTTCAGACATATGAGGGGCTTCCAGCCGACGGCATAGTCGGAGCAAACACCTGGCGGGCGCTGATAAATGAATATGAGCGCCTGGAAAGAGAGGTTCAGACGCAATACGATGTGATAGAAACTCTGCCGGCGCCGGGGCTCGCCTTAACGGTGGGAAGCACGGGAGATGTTGTCAGACGGATACAGGAATTCATAAACCTGATAGCTCAGAACGACAGCTCCGTTCCGTCGGTTGAAGCGGACGGAATATACGGTCAGAAAACCGCCGCCGCCGTCAAAGCGATACAGGCGCAGGCCGGACTTGATCAGACGGGCAGGACGGATCCTCTGACATGGAATGCCATAATTTCAAGATATAATCTTTACAGATGAATAACCGGCCGTGAATTTACGAATACTACCACAAAAGCGCGGGAGGTGCGGTAGTATGAGCAAAAGTCTGACGGGCGATTATGAGAAGGATAACAAAACGATAGCTTCTCTGCTGAGAGCCGACAAAAGCTACGACATACTTGTCAAAAAAATAAAGGTCGCCGATAAAAAGGCGACCTTTTACGGCGTTGACGGCTTTATCAAGGAAGAAGTCGTTGAAAAAATGTTTGAATATTTCACTAAAATTCCTGTTGAGGATATGACGAAAATTCAGGACGCCAGACAGTTCATTGATAATTTTATAACATATATAGAATGTGATATTCAGACAAATGTCGACAAAGCTGTAACAATGGCGCTTTCCGGAGCCCTTGTAATGCTTCTTGAGGGCTTTAAAGAAGTTATAATCATTGACGCGAGAACTTATCCCGCAAGGGGAGTCGAAGAGCCCGAGAGCGATAAGGTACTCAGAGGAGCTCATGAGGGCTTTGTTGAAACACTTGTTTTTAACACGGCGCTCATAAGGCGCAAAATAAGAGATCCAATGCTGACAATGGAGCTTTTTTCCGTCGGGAACAAATCAAAAACAGATGTCATAGTCTGTTATATCGACGGCAAGGCTGACGAAAAAAAGCTGAATGCGGTCAGAAAAAAGCTGAGGCAGATTGATGTTGATGCGCTCTCAATGGGGCAGGAGAGCCTGAAAGAGTGCATGATGCCTGCCCAGCCGTGGAATCCCTATCCCAAGGTCAGATACACCGAACGCCCGGACACGGCAAGCGCCTGCATATTTGACGGAAACATTCTGATAATAACGGACGGCTCGCCGAGCGTAATGATAGTCCCGACGGGAATATTCGACTTCGTTCAGGATATAAACGACTATTATTTTTCGCCTTGCGTCGGAACTTTTCTGAGATATATAAGAGCGGCTGTGTTTCTGCTGTCATTTCTTCTTGTCCCTTTCTGGTATCTGATGGTCAAAATGCCTGACCGGATACCTGAATGGCTGCACTTTATGGCAATCAAGGAGCCGGCTGAAGTTTCTGTAATAACGCAGATATTTGTTATCGAGTTTGTCATTGATGTTTTAAAGCTTGCGTCTCTGAACACTCCGAGCGCTCTGAGCAACTCTTTCAGCGTTGTCGGAGCGTTGGTGCTCGGCGAATTTGCCGTCAGCTCAGGGCTTTTCGCAAACGAGGTCGTTCTTTTCATGGCTTTTGTCGCCATAGCGAATTTCACACAGCCGAGCTATGAGCTGGGGTACGCGATAAAGCTGTCAAGACTTCTGGTGCTGATATTGACGGCGCTGTTCGATGTGTGGGGCTTTATTATAGGCATAGCGGCAACTTTGCTAACCGTCTGCTTAACGAAAACCATCGACGGCTACACTTATCTTTATCCGCTTCTGCCGTTCAACAAAAAAGCTCTCGGCAGCCTGTTGGTGCGCAAGAGCATAAAGATGAAAATGAACGATGATAATTGATTTTCGATATTAAAGAATGATGCATATAAGTCCGCTGCAGCCCTCGTTGATGACTCTTTCGAGGGTTTCCTGCAATTTCATTCTCGCGTCGGTCGGCATCTTATACAGCTTATTGTGAAGTCCCTCGTTGACAAGAGAATGAAGAGATTTTCCGAAAATATTCGATTCCCATATTTTTGACGGATCGTCGTCAAATTCCTTGAGAAGATAAACGACCAGCTCCTCCGACTGCGATTCGCTGCCGACGATGGGAGCGACCTCTGTCGTGATGTTAGCTTTCAGCATATGTATCGACGGAGCGGAGGCCTTGAGCCGGACGCCGTATCTTCCGCCCTGCTTCATTATTTCAGGCTCGTCGAGAGTCAGCTCATCCATTGTGGGCATAACGATGCCGTAGCCGGTCGCCTCCACCTCGTTGAGCGCCTCCTCAAAGCGCTGATATTTCTGCTTCATTTTTGCCAGCTCGACGATCTGTCCCATAAGCTGGCGTTCGTCCTTTATCTCAATTCCGGTCTGTTCGCTGATGATCTTATAAAACAGCTCGGGCTCAATGTCGAGCTTTATGCGGACGCTGCCGGTTGCGAGATCTATTCCGATTATTTTTCCGTCGGTCACATACTCGCCCGAAGCCATTTCGCCAAGGTGCTTTTCGACATCTTTAACTCTCTCGATCTTTGTCGCAACCGAGTAGATATTTTTATAAACAGTGCTTCTTAGCCAGTGATCCTTCTGAAGCTTGCCGACCCACAGAGGAAGATCAATGGCTATTTCTTTTGTCGGAAATTCAAACAGAACGCCGGAAAGAATATCGTTTATCTCGCTTTCCGAAAGCTCCATGCAATTCACGGCTTTGACGCATACCTCATATTTGTCTCTCAGTCTTTCGGCGAGGGCGGCGGCCTCCTGAGTTTTCGGATCGGCGCAGTTGAGCAGGACTATAAACGGCTTGTTAAGCTCCTTGAGCTCGTTTATGACTCTTTCTTCGGCCTCCTCATATTCCTCTCTCGGTATTTCGGATATCGAGCCGTCGGTCGTGACAACGAGTCCTATCGTCGAGTGCTCATTAATGACCTTCTGAGTGCCTATCTCGGCGGCCATATTAAAGGGTATCTCGTTTTCAAACCATGGGGTTTTGACCATTCTCGGTTGATCGTTTTCAATATATCCGAGAGAGCTCGGGACTATATATCCGACGCAGTCTATCATTCTGACCTTGAAAGATGAATTCTGCATTTTTATCTCAACAGCGTCCTCCGGTATGAACTTAGGCTCGGTCGTCATGATCGTTCTGCCGGCCGAGGCCTGCGGAAGCTCATCCGTCGCTCGCTCTCTTTTATATCCGTCCTCAATGTTCGGCAGGACGAATGTGTCCATAAATCTTTTGATGAACGTTGACTTTCCCGTTCTCACCGGGCCGACCACACCGATATAAATATCGCCCTGAGTTCTTGCGGCGATATCCCTGTATATGCTTGTATCAGTCATTAATTTTCCTCCGTTCAGTACATTCGTTTGTAAATATTATGCGTGTCTTTCTGCTTGTATGACTTGATTTAGCAATGATATTCAAGTAAAATATCAAAGTGTGAAAGGAAGGGCAAGCATGGAGATACTTTTTGAGGATAAAGATATTGTCGTCGCCGTTAAGCCTGCCGGCGTTTTATCCCAGGGCGACGGCGCAAGCCGAAGGTCGTTTGCCGACGATATAGGAGACTATCTGAAAGAAAAAGGCGAGACGGGCGGAGTGTTTGTTGTTCACAGACTCGACAGGGCCGTCGGCGGGGTGATGGTCTATGCCAAGACGAGGTACGCGGCAAGCGCGCTTTCGGGGCAGACGGCAAGCGGAGATTTTAAAAAGACATATGAAGCTGTGGTTCACGGCGTTCCCGAAAGCAGGGAGGGCGTTTTTGAAGATCTTCTCTTCAAGGACTCAAGAAAGAATAAATCGTTTGTTGTTGACAAGATGAGAAAAGGTGTCAAGCCCGCAAAGCTTTCATATGAGCTTCTTGATGAAAGAGAAAGCAAATACGGAAAAGTGTCCCTTGTCGGAATAAGACTTTATACAGGCAGAACGCACCAGATAAGAGTGCAGTTCTCATCAAGAAAAATGCCCCTTGTCGGCGATGGAAAATACGGAGGGAGAGATAATTGCGGAATAGGCCTTTGGTCTTATTCGGTCAGCTTTTTGCACCCGGAAAGCGGCGAGAGATTGAAATTTGAAAGAAAACCCGAAAAAGAGCCTTTTGACATTTTTTCGTTGTGATTTGAAACTAAAATATTATAAAATCTATATTAAAAATTGTTGAAAACAACCGAAAAAGATTGACTTTAAATTCAATCTAAGATATCATAAATCAGGCATATTAAGTGCTGCGCGTCAAGGCGCAGCACAGCTTATAATATTTTTCAGGCGGTGTTTATATGAAAATTGAGAAGGCCAACAAAGAGCTCAAAAAGCTTTACGGCTCAAGAGTCAGAGCCGGGGTAAAAGACGGAGCTATTGTCGTTTCCGGCGAGCTTGACAATTGGGACGATATTGTGAACGCCTGCACTATTTGCGTCGACAAAAAAAGCGGAATGCATGTCGTAAACGATATCAGGTTCACCGGCGGTGAAATACCGAAGATGAGAGAGCCTGAGGAAGAGGATAAATCTCTTGACGGCGGCGAGCCGGATGTTCTCGTTATCGGCGGAGGAATTTCCGGAGCGAGCATTCTCAGAGAGCTGTCGAAATGGGATATCGAAGCCTGGCTTGTCGATAAAGAGTCGGATCTTGCTATGCAGGCGTCAGGCAGAAACGACGGTGAGGTTCACCCCGGCGTTGACCTCGGAAAAGGCACATTGAAGCAGCACTATGTTCTGATAGGCAACAAAATGTATGAAAAAGTTTGCCGCGAGCTTGATGTTCCGTTCGAGCGCTTCGGTCAGTATGTCGGCTTTGAAAGCAAATGGCTCAGACCGGTGCTTGAGCTTTTCGCCCTGCAAAGACGAATGATCGGAGTCAAGGATACAAGAGTAATATCCGGTGAGGAGCTTAAGAAGCGCGAGCCGAATCTCAACGAGGATTTCGGCGTTGCTATTTATAACCCGTCGGCGGGCTGCGTCTGCCCTTACGGGCTCACCATAGCGTACGCGGAAAACGCTGTTGAAAACGGCGCAAAGGTCTTTCTTAACACGGTCGTGCGCTCCATGAAGACGGAAAACGGAAAAATAACGGAGGTTGTGACCAACAGAGGAACGATCAGACCGAAGCTTGTTATCAATGCTGCCGGCGTTTTTGCCGACGATATAGCTCAGATGGCGGGCGACAGGTTCTATTCAATTCATCCGAGGCGCGGAACAAACTCCATAACAGATAAAAAGGCGGGCAGGCTCATTCATTGCATAGCCTCCGTCAAGACTTTAAAGAAGAACAGGACTCATTCAAAGGGCGGCGGCGTTATGAGGACAGTTCACGGCAATCTTCTTGTCGGTCCTGACGCAGTCGAAACATATGAAAAAGAAAACTACGCAACGAACAGAGAAAGCATAGATGTTGTGTTCGACAAACAGGAAAAAACCATGCCCAAGCTTTCTCAGCGCGATATAATAACATATTTCACCGGAGTCAGATCTCCGACATTTGAAGAGGACTTCATTATAGAATTCGGCCACAAGGTCAAAAACCTTATCCATTGCGCCGGAATACAGTCGCCGGGACTGACGACAGCCCCCGCAGTGGCTCTCGATGTTGAAAAAATGGCTGTCGGATATCTGAGACAGTCCGGTGAATTCGTGGCCCGAAACGCCGATTTCAACCCGATAAGACACGCAGTTCCGACTCTCAACGAAATGCCCGATGAGGAAAGAAACGAATACATAAAGAAAAATCCTGATTACGGCGTAATGATTTGCCGCTGTGAGGAGATAAGCAAGGGCGAGATCATCGACGCGCTTGAAAGACCGATAAAGGTTCCGACGCTCGACGGAATAAAACGCCGCGTCCGCCCGGGAATGGGCAGATGTCAGGGCGGCTTCTGCTCGCCGCTTGTCAGCAAGATAATCGCCGAGCATGAGGGCGTTGATATCAGCCGGGTCAGAAAAGCCTCGTCAAGAAGCGTTGTGACCTACGGAAAGACAAAGGAGGGCGCTGAAAATGCTTAATTGTGATGTTGTCGTTATCGGCGGCGGCCCGGCCGGACTTGCCGCGGCGATCTCCGCAAAGAAAAACGGCGCCGAGGTCGCGCTTATCGAAAGAGAAGCGAGACTCGGAGGAATACTTAAACAATGCATACACGACGGCTTCGGGCTCGTTCGCTTCGGAGAAAAGCTCTCAGGCCCCGAATATGCGGAAAGATTTATTGACGAATTCAAAAAAGAAAACATAACAGCTCTGCTTCTGACATTTGTCACGAGAATAGTCAAAAAAGAAAAAGGCTTTGAGCTGACTGTTGTCAACACAGACGGCGTTAATCAGATCGAAGCGAAAGCCGTTGTTCTGGCGACAGGCTGCCGCGAGAGAACGGCAAAGCAGGTGTCAATTCACGGAACAAGGCCTGCCGGTGTTTTCACAGCGGGAACGGCTCAGCACTACACAAACCTTTTAGGTCAGATGCCGACAAAGAAATGCGTTATTTTGGGCTCGGGCGATATCGGACTTATCATGGCGAGGCGGCTGACTCTCGAGGGAGCTAAGGTCGTCGGAGTTTATGAGGTCATGCCCACTCCGTCGGGACTGACGAGAAATATTCACCAGTGCCTGCATGACTATGATATACCGCTTTATCTGTCACACACCGTCACGAAAGTGTTCGGTCACGACAGACTGACGGCTGTTGAGATATCAAAGGTCGACGAAAAGCTCAGACCTATAAAGGGCACAGAGGAGATCATTGAGTGCGACAGTCTCATTCTTTCGGTCGGACTTATTCCCGAAAACGAGATAGCCGAGGAGCTCGGCGTCAGGATTGATTCGAGAACAAAAGGTCCGGTCTGCGACGGTCAGCTTATGACGAGCGTTGACGGAGTGTTCTCCTGCGGCAACGCGCTTCATGTCAACGACCTTGTCGACTATGTTTCCGAAAGCGGCGAGGAAGCCGGCAAAAACGCCGCCGCTTATGCGGACAGAAAACGCAGCTACGCCGAAATAACGCTCGGCGACAATATTTCATATCTTGTTCCTCAGCGCCTTGAGCTCGGCGCCGACAACAGCAAAACGACAGTTTATTTCAGAAGCCGCAAAGTGCTCAACGGCTGCTCACTTTCGCTGAAGATCAACGGCGAAGAGGTTTTCAGAAAGAAATATGCGTTTCTGCGCCCGCCCGAAATGGAAAGGCTTGTTCTTGATTTTTCAAAGTACGAATTAACTGAAAGCAGCAAGATAGAATTTTCAATAGAGGAGGGCGTGAAATGAAAGAGCTGGTTTGCATAGTCTGCCCCCGGGGCTGCACGATGAAGATTGAAGAAAAAGACGGCGAATACAGCGTAACGGGCAACTCCTGCAAAAGAGGGGAGAATTTCGCAAAGACAGAAATGACAAACCCGATGCGGACTATATGCACGACGGTCAGAACAGCGTTTGACGATGTTCCCGTTCTTCCCGTCAGAGTCTCGTCTGATATTCCGAAGAACAGAATATTCGATGTTATGAAGGAAATAAACAAAACGACCGTGACCGAGAGAATATCGAGAGGGGACAAAGTTATAGAGAATGTTCTCGGTCTCGGCGTTGATGTGATAGCCACAAGCGACATTTTAAAAGGTTAAGGAGAATTTATGATGAAAGACCCACTTGTACTGACATTCGATGTCGGCACGCAAAGCGTAAGGGCGATGCTCATCAACAAAAAGGGAGAGCTGGTTGCGGTTTGTCAGAAAACATATGAAGAGCAATATTATTCGCTGCACCCGGGCTGGGCCGAGCAAAAGCCGGATTTCTATTTTGACCGGATGTGCGAAGCGTCAAGGGAGCTTTGCGACAATAATCAGGATAAGCTGAATGATGTTATCGCCGTCACGGCAACGGTCATCAGAGACACGGCCGTGTGTCTTGACAAGAACAATGAGCCGCTCAGAGACATTATCCTTTGGCTTGACAAGAGAGAGGCGAAGAACGACGAGCCATACGGAAAAATGAAAAAGCTCATTTTTAAGCTTGTCAACATGGAGGAGACCGTCAAGAACCAGGCCAGAAACTCAGTCTGCAACTGGATAATGGAAAATGAGAGCGATATCTGGGAAAAAACCGCCAAGTATGTCATGCTTCCTACATATATCAACTATAAGCTGACGGGAAGGCTTTGCGATTCGCCGGCAAATATGATAGGTCATGTTCCGTTCAGCTATAAAAACAGACGCTGGATGAAAAAAAACGAGCTGACGCGCTGCGTCTGCGATATACCTGAAGAAAAGCTCTGCGAGCTTATTCCGTCAGGCGAAACAATAGGCTGCATTTCAAAACAGATAAGCGAGATAACCGGTATTCCCGAAGGCTTGCCGCTTATTGCGACAGGCTCCGATAAGGGCTGCGAAACGCTCGGACTTTCCGTTTTCAAGGATAATCAGGCCGCCGTTTCATTCGGAACAACAGCGACTATTCAGATGACGACAAAGGACTACTTTGAGCCTCAGAAATTTTTACCTTCCTATCCTGCGGTTCCGAACGGAATGTATAATCCCGAGATACAGATATACAGAGGATATTGGATGGTTTCGTGGTTCATCAAGGAGTTTGCCGCTCTTGAGGCCGCAGAAGCCAAGGAAAAGGGCTGCTCGGTCGAAAAGGTGCTTGATTCCTATCTTGAGACTGTTTCGCCCGGCTGCGACGGCCTTGTGCTCCAGCCATACTGGACGCCGGGTATCGCAAATCCGCTTGCAAAGGGAGCTGTCATAGGTTTCTCTGATGTACATACAAGGCACCATCTTTACAGAGCCATAATCGAGGGCATCGACTTTGCGCTTTATGAGGGCTTAAAGACTATGGAAAAGCGCTCCGGAAAGAAGATAGACGAGATATTCGTCGGCGGAGGCGGCTCAAAGAGCAGAGTTGTCTGTCAGATACTCTCTGATATTACCGGACTTCCGGTCAAATGTATTCAGACGCATGAAGCTTGCGGACTGGGCGCTTCAATGGTCGCTTTCGTTGCAAAGGGCGTTTTTCCGAGCTACGATGAGGCGATAAAGAGCATGGTGCAGGTCAGAAAAGAATTTACGCCTGACGATGAAAACCATAAGCTTTATATGGAGATTTATAGCGATGTATATGTTAAAATGTACCCCAGGCTTGAACCGTTATATAAGAAAATAAGAAATATATATATAAGGAGACAAACAAAATGAGCACAAAAAAGTACAAGGGCTTTGAACCGAAATGGATAAAGACAGTCGCACCCGAGGGAAGCTACCGTTCGATATTCCGCTGGGGTGATCCGGAATTTTTCAAGTGGCCCAAGGAGTCGCTCTATAACCTGATGAAAGACACCTTCAAGATGACCGATGATGATTTCAAGCAGTATAACGACGATATCGGATTTGACAAGGTCGAAAATCTCGGCCGTTCTTGCAAGCTCGCCAAGGAGCATATCGACGCTCTCAAGGAAATCGTCGGCGAAGAATATGTCACGACAGACGACTATGCGAGACTTTCGGTCGCTTACGGCAACACGGCTTATGATCTTCTCAGACTCCGCCACAAGAGAATAGACCATCTCCCTGATGTTGTGGTTTATCCGGATACGACCGAGCAGGTTGAAAAGATCGTCGCTTATGTCACAAAGCATAAGATCCCACTTTATGTTTACGGCGGCGGAAGCAGCGTCACGAGAGGCGTTGAGCCCATGAAGGGCGGCATAACTCTCGATATGAGAAAGCGCTTCAACAAGGTCATAAAATTCAACGAGGTCGACCAGACTATAACGGTTCAGGCCGGTATGTCCGGTCCCAAGCTTGAAGAGACTCTTCATAACGCTCCGCAGCTTTTCGGCGCAAAGAGAGCCTACACCTGCGGTCATTTTCCGCAGTCGTTTGAATACAGCTCCGTCGGCGGCTGGGTAGTCACGAGGGGCGCAGGACAAAACAGCACCTATTACGGCACGATAGCAGATATAGTTCTTTCACAGAGATATGCGACTCCGATCGGCGTGATTCAGACGAGCCACTACCCGAGAGAAGCAACCGGTCCGTCGCTCAATCAGATAATGATGGGCAGCGAGGGCACCTTCGGTGTTCTGACTGAGGTCACGCTCAAGGTCTTCCGCTGGATGCCCGAAAACAGAAAGCGTTTCTCCTATATGTTCAAAAACTGGGAAATAGCCATGAAAGCCGCCAGAGAAATGATGCAGTGCGAGTGCGGATATTCTTCTGTGTTCCGTCTTTCCGATCCCGAGGAAACATCGCTTATGCTCAAGCTCTATAATGTCGATGACACGCCGCTGGCTCCGCTGCTCGACAAGCTCGGCTATAAGGATATGGAAAGATGCATGTTCCTCGGCTTCACGGACGGTGAAAAGGGCTATTCGGCGAATGTTGCGAAAAATATTGCAAAGATCGCCCTGAAAAACGGCGCTATCCCGATGACGGGCTATGTCACCAAGAGCTGGGAAAAGGGCAGATTCAATGATCCCTATCTCCGCGACACGCTCATGGATTTCGGCATTTGCACCGACACTCTCGAATGCACCGTCAACTGGTCCAACATGGCTCAGGTTCACCGCGATGTACGCAAGGTGTGCCATGCTCTGCCCAACACGGTCGTAACGACGCACATGTCTCACTGCTATCCGCAGGGCGCAAACCTCTATTTCATCTTTATCACAAAGATGAGCGACGAGGAGGAATTCAAGGCTTATCACACAACGATACTCGACGCTATCCAGAAATCCGGCGCGGCCATCAGCCATCATCACGGAATAGGCAAGATGTTCGCTCCGTGGCTTGAATATTCTCTCGGCGAAAAGGAATACGGCGTATTCAGAGCGCTTAAAAACTATTTCGATCCGGACTATAATCTCAATCCCGGCGGAACGATCGGACTCGATCTCAAGCCGGAGGAAAAGAGAAATATGCTGAATAAATAAGAACGGGGAGTTTATCATGCAGAATAAACCGTGGTTTAAGCTCGATAATGCAGCGAAGATATTCCCCGGTCAGAACACGGGAACATGGTCAAACTTTTTCCGGTTTTCAATTCAACTCAAGGAGCAGGTTGATCCCCTGCTCCTTGAAAGAGCGTTAAAGTCGGTCCTTCCGAGGTTTCCGTGTTTTGATGTTTGCATAAAAAGAGGAATGTTCTGGTATTATTTTGAGAAAAACCCCAACGGGGCGCCCGATGTTAAACCGGATATATCAAATCCCTGCCACAGAATAAAGTTCGGTGAGAACAAGGGATATCTGTTCAGAGTCTATTATTATGAGAAAAAAATATCCGTTGATTTTTACCACGCTCTGACAGACGGCCGGGGAGGCTCTTTCTTTGTCTGCACTCTCGCCGCCGAATATCTGCGCCTCAAGGGATACGAAATACCGAGCGGATACAGTGTGCTTGATATTGAACAGAAAGCAACCAAAGAAGAACTGGAGGATTCCTTTGCCGAGAACGAAGGCTCAAAGGCGAAAATTTCGCGGAAAAAAAGCTGGGTGTATCACGCCAAGGGAACAAGAATGCCCAGACACACGGTCAATATAACGGCGGGAATAATGGATCTTAGCGAGCTGAAGAAGTTAGCTAAAAGCAAAAATGCGACCGTAACGGAGTTTATAGAGTCACTTTTGCTGTATACCATGTATGTCAAGCAAAAAAACGAAGAGAAAAAGCAAAAAACGGTCAGCGTTCAGATACCCGTTGACCTTAGAAACACATTAAATTCGAAAACACTGAGAAATTACTCTTTGACATATAATGTCAGGATAGATCCGAATATGGGCGATTATACATTTGACGAGATTTTGCAGCAGGTTCGGGCGTATCTCAGATATATCAACAACGAAAAACAGCTTCGGGCTATGACAACGGCAAATCTCAGACTCGAAAGATCCGTTATGAAATACCTGCCGCTGTTTATCAAAAATCTGGGAATAGGGATTTCGTTTTTTATAACGGGAGAACAGACGACCTCAGTTCTCGGCAGCAATCTCGGACTTGTTAAGATACCCGAGGAAATGGAAAAATATGTCGACAGAATGTATTTCATGGCGGGGCCCGGAATACTCAACGGAGCGAGATGCGGCGCAGTCGGCTACAAGAACACCTTCACCCTGACATTCGCCAATATATATGAAGAAAGCGATATCGAGCGCTTTTTCTTCACGCAGCTTGTCAAAATGGGACTTCATGTCAGGATCGAAAGCAACAGGAGGTAAGATATGTCATATTGCGTTAACTGCGGCGTTGAGCTGGACGATTCGGCGAAAAAATGTCCGCTCTGTTCAACGCCGGTCATAAATCCGAACGCAGCGCACGGGCAGGACGCGCCGCCGCCGTTTCCCGAAAGGCTTGATATACCGGAGTCGGTCAACAGAAGATTTTCGGCGTTCATGGTTTCGGTCGTGATGCTGATTCCGAATATAGTTTGTCTGTTGGTCAATCTTATTTTCGACAGAAGCCATATGTGGACGCTGTGGGTGAATTCAACGAGTGCGCTGATCTGGGCGATATTCGTTTCGCCGTTCCTCTGGAAAAAGCCGCGCGGGTGGCAGATAGTCATAGTCGACGCCGCCTCCGTTATCGGGTACACCTATGTTTTCTACTATTTTGAAAAAACCTCGGGATGGTTTCAATACTGCGCTTTGCCGATTATAATAATAATTTCATTTCTCGTCGGATTTATCGTCGAGTGGCGCAGATATTTCAAGCCCGAGTGGCCGGTTATGATGATAACCGTTTTCACCGAGATAATGATAGCTTCCGTTTCATCGGAGCTTATCATCAGAAATTATATTTACGGCAGACCGTCTCTCGCCGTATCGCTGATCATTTCCGCCTGCTGTTTAGCTCTGATTGCATTTTTCATAACCGTTGCAACCAACAAAAGGCTTCAGCAGTGGATGGACAGAAAATTCTTTGTCAACTGACGGCGAATATTTGGAGAATGAAAATGAAAAGAATATCAGCTTTGATAATGTGCGCCGTTTCGGCGCTTCTGCTGCTTTCGTCCTGTTCGGAGAAAGACACCTTCGTTATTGCGACGGACGACAGTATGCAGCCCTTCTGTTATGTCGATTCGTTGGGCAACCCGGTCGGCTTCGACATTGATATTATCAGCGAGATAGCCGAGGATCAGGGCTTTGAGATAAAAATAATGCCTGTCGGCTATCCCGACGCGCTTGAAAGTCTTGAAAAAGGGGAATGTGACGCTGTGATTGCCGCCGTTATACCGACTGACGAGCTTTGCGAAAAATATGATTTTTCAGATATGTATTATAATAACGAATACGCTTTAGCGGTCAGAAAAGGGAAAAACGCCGGGCTTATCGAAATGTTCAACAGCGGTCTGAGCCGACTGAACGAAAGCGGAAGATATAAGACTCTATATCAAAAATACTTTGGCTTAAATTAATATATCGCATTATAAAGGAGGGCTGAAATGAACGACAGGTTACCTTATCTTCGCAAAAAGTCAATGAAGCTGCCTCTTGATCCGGGCGTATATATTATGAAGAACAAGTCGGGCGAGATCATTTATATAGGCAAAGCGAAGATACTCAAAAACAGAGTCAGTCAGTATTTCGGCTCTCAGAACAACCACACGACAAAGGTCAGAAAAATGGTCGAAAATGTCAACGATTTTGACTATATTCTGACCGACAGCGAATTTGAGGCGCTGGTTCTCGAATGCAGCCTTATAAAGCAGCATATGCCGAAATATAATATCCTGCTCAAGGACAGCAAGGGCTACAGCTATGTTAAGATAACCCGAGGGCCTTGGGGGAGAATAAGCGCCTGCTTTAAAAAAGAAAACGACGGCAGCGTCTATCTCGGCCCGTTTACCTCCGGTTACAGTATGCGTTCCATGGTTGAGGAAACAAACAAAATATATAAGCTTGCGACCTGCAACAGAAAATTTCCCGCCGATATCGGAAAAAGCAGACCTTGCCTTAATTACTATATCGGTCAGTGCTGCGCGCCGTGCACGGGAAAGGTGAGTCAGGAGGAATATCAGGAAAATCTGAACGACGCTGTTGAGTTTCTCAAGGGCGGTCAGAGTCAGCAGATAAAGCAGCTGAAAGAGCAGATGGAAAAATACAGCGAGGCTCTTGAATTTGAAAAGGCGGCAAAGCTTCGCGACAGGATAAACGCCATGGAAAAAACAACCGCCCGTCAAAAGGTCGTATCCTCAGTCGTCAGGCAGCAGGATGTTTTTGCTATCGTTCAGTCGGGCGAAAAGGCCTGTCTGCATATATTGAGATTTAATAAAGGAATTCTCTTTGACAGCGAGGACTTTATTTTTGACGCTCCGGAGGATCTTCCGGCCGCAAGACACGAGCTGATAATGAGCTATTACTCCTTCGGCCGAACAATACCGAAGAGGATAACGCTCGACGGTGAAGCCGAGGATGTTGATATTCTTTCCCGGTGGCTTAGCGAAAAGGCCGGCTTCAAGGTAATGATAGGAACTGTTCAAAAAGGAGAGCAGGCGTCTATTATGGCTATGTGCCGCAAGAACGCCGCCGAAAAGCTCGCCCAGTATATGGGACGGGCAATGAAGGAGACGGCAGAGCTTGACGAGCTCAAAAATCTGCTCGGTCTTAAAAAGGTTCCCGAATATATCGAGGCCTATGATATATCACACACGGCGGGAAGCGACAATGTCGCCGGAATGATCGTTTTCAGGAACGGCTCGCCCTACAAAAAAGCATATAAAAGATTTATGATAAAGGGCTTTTCGGGGCAGGATGATTACGGCTCAATGCGTGAGGTCCTGACGAGAAGATTCGAGCATTATCTTGATGAAAACGAGACCGATGAGGGCTTCAAGACTCTGCCAGACCTGATTTTGCTCGACGGCGGACAAGGTCAGATAAACGCAGTTAAACCCGTTCTTGAGCAGTTCGGTCTGAGTATACCGCTTTACGGCATGGTCAAGGATGACAAGCACAGAACGAGAGCGATAGCGGCCGACGGCGGCGAGGTAGCGATAACCTCAAAAAGACAGGCTTTCACGCTCGTTTCCGAAATTCAGGAGGAGGTCCACCGTTTCGCAATATCTTATCACAAAAAAAAGCACTCAAAGAGCGCACTTGAAACAGGACTGACTAAAATCGAAGGCATCGGCGAAAAGAAAGCGGGACTTCTGCTGAAAAGCTTCAAAACAATGAAAGCAATATCCGCGGCGAGCGTTGAGGAGCTTTGCTCCGTCAGCGGAATATCAAGAAAAAACGCGGAGAAAATATATGAATATTTTAATGGAGGCAGCGATGAATAAGGCTAGATTTGCGGTTATTTCCGACACACACTATTTTTCACCCAGGCTCACAGACGGAAAAAGAGCTTATGAACTGAGAAGCGACTCCGATCAGAAATGTCTGCTCGAGTCAGGGGCAATAATCGACTCGGCGTTCAAAACGCTTGCGCTTGATGAAACGATCGACAGCGTTCTGATATGCGGTGATCTGACCTGCGACG
Source organism: Oscillospiraceae bacterium (assembly GCA_029012445.1). GTDB lineage: Bacteria > Bacillota > Clostridia > Oscillospirales > Acutalibacteraceae > UBA6857. Next base: position 108,547 of record JAQXMC010000033.1, on the reverse strand, counting down.
GAGAAACGGTCGGTCACGAGGAGTTCATTGAGAAGCTCGACTTTCTCCGCCAATATAAAAAAGTGTATGTCATAACCTCCACTCACGATTGGGCAAGCGATGAAAACGCAAGAAAGTTTTTCGGAGATAACGAGCAGGTAATAGACGATGTCGCTTCAAAAGAGGAGCTGACCAAGCTTTATTCGCGCTTCGGACCGGATGAAGCGATAGCAAAATATGAGATAGAGAACGGGCTTTGCTCATATGTAGTTCAGCTGTGCGACGGTTTCAGGCTGTTCGCTCTGAACGACGATCAGAACGGAGCCGGCTGCTCAGGCTATGATGAAAACCATATGAAATGGATAGTCAGCCAGCTGAACGAAGCAAAGAAAACGGGCAACAGAGTCATTGCCATGCAGCATCATGTGGTCCTGCAGCATTATACCCCTCTTTTAACTAAGGGAGGGCTTTGCTGCGCCGACAGAGAATCGGTCGCGGAAAAATTTGCTGATAACGGTGTTGAGCTGCTTTTCGTCGGTCACTCGCATATGCATAATATAACCGAATACAGATCCACGGCAGGGAATAAGCTCGTTCAGGTCAATGTCGGTTCTCTTATCGGTTATCCTGCGCCGATAGTCAAGGTCAATATAGACGATGAATACACCTCAGTTCACACTGAGTATGTCAAGAAGTTCACATATTGCGGCCGGGAATATAAGCTCGACTATCTTCTTGATCACACGAGAGGCGTTCTGGAAAAGGTTATCAATTCCGCCGCTTCCGGCGACAAAAAGGATTTCACCGAAAGGTGCGCCGCTCTCGGACTTCATTCAAAGGCTGTTGAAAAGCTTTACTTCGCCATAAGAAGACTTGCGGCGTACATAAAAAGAGTAACGGTCGGAGAGTTTGCGGGTCTCGTTAACCGCCTGACCTTCGGCAAAGGAATAAATAAGCAGGCGGCGAACGAGGCGGCTGAAAAAACTGTTATCGGGCTTGTCTATGATATATTTCTCAATCTGTTTGACGGCTGCTCAAGAAGATATAAAAAAGGTACGCCCATCTATACCGTTGTGACGGATTTTGTCTCAATACCGTCCCGGGCGCTCAGGCACATTCCTTTTGCACCGCAAAAAATTCAGGCTGTTCTCGATGAGATAACCGAGCTTGTCGGTTTGCTGATGGATGACGCTTATGATAACAATTACTTCAGATATAAAAACGAAGATGAGAAATTGCTTGATTTTTGTCGAAAAAGGTGATATAATACTAATATAAAAATATAAAGGCGGTGGAGATGTGACCGACGGCAAAATAAAGGACAGAATAAAAAAATACAGGACCATAAACAACTTGACACAGCAGAGCGTGGCTGACCGGCTCGGCATTGACAGAACCACCTATTCAAAGTATGAAAACGGCAGGGCTACTCCGCCATTTTATACTATTGTCAAGCTGGCCCGGATTCTGAATGTGACGGTCGAGGAGCTTTGCGACAGCAACAACGAATTAAAAAATAATGAGTTCAGCGACGCCGGCGCCGGCCTGACTAACGATGAGCTGAGACTCCTTTATTCATTCAGAGCAATTTCTGAGAGCCGGAAAAATGAAATACTGAAAACGATAAACCGCCTTGTCCGCGATCAGGAAAAAGAGAATGAAAAAGAGGTTGGAAAAGAGATCGAAGCCGAATTGTCGGCAGAAAATTGATTTAATATTTATTCATTTGACACAATAAAGTAGTTTTTGTATAATTATGTATATTCAACAGAAGGGAGGATAACACGATGGACGATCTTTTAAATGCAGAGTGGTTCAAAGAACTTATAGAGAGACTTCAGCAGGTTTTCACCAAGCTCCTTATCAAGCTCGGTCTCAAGATTGTATTATGATTTTAAAGGAATCAAAAACGGCAGATCTGATGCCGTGACAGCGAAATTTGTCTGTTGCGGTGACGGATCTGTCGTTTTTTGCTTTTTGTTTGTCTATTTTTAACAAAAAATTTATCTTCCTATTGAAAAATTTGGGAAAATGTATTACAATATCCATACAAGAAACAGGAAAGGAGAGAAGACTTATGGCTTGGCAGATCGAGCTTGCTCACAGACTTTCGGTTGTTGCAACAAAGCTGCTCGTTAAGTTCTTTCTGAAACTCATTTTCTGAGAATGATCGACTGATGAAATTTTGCTCGGTTAAGAATAAATGTCGTTAGTGAACTTTACGCAAACCGAGCAGGATTCAAAAAAACAGACCGCATCAAACGCAATTTTGGTGCGGTCTGTTTTTATTGAATTTAGAAAACCGTGCTTTGTCAGTATATGTTATATGTTTCGCCGGCTTTTGTCTCAAAGCTGACGATTCCGTCGGTGAAATCGACATCAATGTCGTTGCCGCCGCTGTCAGCCACGCCGATAAATTTGCCCTTGTGATAAAGCCGGCAAACGCCGCCGCAGTTTGACTTTATGCTGCCTTTTTTCAGCAACGAGTCGCTCCATTCAAAGCTGACTTCAAAATTGCCCCTTGCGACAAGTCCCGTGACATCGCCGAAGCTCCATTCATCTGGCAGGGCGGGAAGAAAGTCTATATAGCCCTTGTGGCTTTGCATGAGCATTTCGATAACAGCCGCAGTGTAGCCGAAATTAGCGTCGATCTGGAAAGGCGGATGGTTTGTGAAAAGATTGGGATAGACATTCGATTTTATCAGAGCCGTTATAAGCTCATAGCATTTTTCACCGTCGCGAAGTCTGGCGTATTCCGCTATTTTCAGCGCCTGTGACCAGCCGGGACCTCCGCTGCCGCGGCTGTCAATCGATTTTTTAGCCGCTTTCAGCTGGGCGTCGGTCTTGAAAGCGTTGAACGGATAAAGCCCGAGAAGATGAGAGGTGTGTCTGTGATGGCGTTCAATTCCAAGCTTTCTGTAAGATAGCTTTGAGTAGCTGTCCTCGTCAAACCACTCGTTAATCATTCCGTGCTTGCCGATGTTAATAGGCTTCAGTTTCGTCAGAATTTCTTTTATTTTTTCTATTACCTCGCTGTCGACTGCTGAGCCGAAGCCGCTTTCGGTGAGTATACCGGCCGCTTCGAGTGTATTTTTGAAAAGATCCTCTATGATAGTCTGGTCATATGTGCAGCCGGCGGTCAGCGGCCCGTGTTCGGGTGAAAGAGACGGCGAGACGGCGTATCTGTCGTTGTCCTTTTCATAGACAAGAGCCTTTGTCCAAAGAAGAGCGCACTCCTGCATAACGGGATATATTTTTTCTCTGAGAGCGTCTGTGTCCCTTGTGAATTCATAGTATTCATAGCAGTTATGCATAAGGAACGCTCCGTTTGTCGGCGCCCAGCCCCAGTGCCAGTCGCTTCCGGGGTTGACCATTCCGAATGGGCTGACCTGTGTGTGAACAACCCAGCCGGTGGGTTTATCGGTGTCGGGCTCGCCGTCTGCGGTGTTTTCGCCGATTCCCATGGTTTTGTTCGCGACATACCTACCGGGCTTTCTGAGACTCTGCGCAAAGTCGAGCAGAGGCAGAGCGGTTTCGGCTAAATTTGCCGTGAAAGCGGGAAAATAATTCATCTGAAGATTTATGTTGAGATGATAGTCGCTGTTCCAGATCGGATTGTTGATTGAATTCCAGATTCCCTGAAGATTTGCGGGCAGAGAGCCGTCACGAGAGGAAGCTATGAGAAGATACCTGCCGTAATCAAACAGAGTGCTTTCGATCTCACGCTTGTATTTCCCGTGCGAATAGCCTTTGAGCATGCCGCCTGTCGTGATCGCCGTCTCGCATTGACCGATGTTCAGTCTTACCTTGCCCATGAGGGGCTTATAATCCTCGAGATGTCTTTTGAAAAGCTGACTGAATGTGAATTGAGAAGCGTTTTCGATGTACGCCAGACTTTCTTCGAGAGGATCAGAATTTCGTCGGTAGTCGGGATATTCGGCGGCGTAGTCTGTCGCGCAGCTCATCAGAACCGTTGCCGTGAAGCAGCCTCTGACAGTCAGCCCGTTTTCACTGCTTTCGACCGATCCTCCCTCGCCGGGAATAACTCTGATAACGCAGCCGTAGCGCAGTGAGTTAGCGTTGGCGCTGTTCTTGGCGCCGTCGCCGATATTGCCGTTGACTGTTCCGCTCAGAAAAGCGTCGCCGCCCTTATAAACGGTCTTTCCGTTCTGCTCGGACTGGAGAGTGAGAGTGAAGTCGAGCGTATCTTCGCCGTAGGCTTCAAGCTTTCCGACCAGCACATTATCCGGATAGCTGATAAAAAAGTGCCTGTTCTGTCCTGCGCTGCCTTTGTGCGTCGCAACCATGCAGGAGCCTGTTTCGAGATCAAGGTCACGCAGATATGCGCCCTGTTGAGTCGGAACGGGTTTGTTGAAATTTATGTATATGTTTCCGAACGACTGATAAGAGCCGAAGCCCTTTTCGTTTCCGCAAAGCTTATCCATTTCCCTGACAGCCGATTTTCGGTAACCGTCCGCGAGAAGCGACTGTATTTTTTTATATGCCTTGCCGCAATCCGGGTTGCTTATTCCGCTGTTGAAGCCGCCTATTTCGGGGCCGCCCGACCAAAGCGTTTTTTCGTTGAACTGAATAAGCTCGCATTGAATATTTCCGAAAATTTTTGCGCCTATCCTGCCGTTTCCGAGAGGCAAAGCCTGTTTTTCCCAACCGTTGTAGTTGTATGCGGCGGGTTCCTTATAGCAAAGATACATTTTCTTTCTCCTTATAATCTGAATTCGTCCTCGCTGAATTTTTCAATCTTCTTCGGCCTTTTCGGTCGCCTTTTCAGCGGATCGTATTTGTAGTCCCTGCATGTTGAGTCAAGTCTCATAATGCCGCATCTGACGCAAAGGACTCTGTCCTTATCGGCGGAAAGCCTGCCGTTGGCGCAGTTTTCGCAAACCTTGACGTATGAGTTTTTGTTTATCAGCTTTTGTTTCAATCCGCAACATTCCTTTTGTTTGATACGGTTTGCGCCGAAATGATCGCAAACATATGATCATTATATCATAATGTGCGTGTATTTTCAACATTTCCGTTTCGATTTAAACGAGTGGTCGCCGATAAGAAACGCACAGCTGGTCAGAAGCATAGCAACGCTGACGGGAAACGAGCTTTCGCTGACAGCGGGGCTGATCCCTGCGTTTGCGGCAAGAGCCGATATCTCGACAGGAAATATTTTTAAAAGCAAGTCGCATGAAACCAACGATATTGCGGCGCTCAGAATGCGGGAGGTCAGAAAGAGCTTTATGTCAAGTCCCGTTTTCCGGATGCAGTCGGCTATCTGACAATGAACGGATATTCCGCCCCACGCCGTCACACCCGCAAGAAGAGGAGCGCTTGAGAAAACGGCGAGTCTTTCGCAGCCGGTTGTCACTTCGAGCGCACCGCTTATCACATCTATCGCAGTGTCGTTATCTGTCAGACACTCCAATATGCTTCCGAGGCAGGAGAATATCAGAACAAAAGTGCAGACCGAGACTATTGAGGCCGCCGCACCTGAGCCGGACCGAACAAAAGCCGAATATATATCGGGGCGGAGATTTTCGGGCGCTTTCGACTCCTCGCAGTCAGAAAGAAAACGGCTGAGAACGGCTATTACCAGATTTGAAAAAATTATAGAAGCATATATTATATATCCGAGCTTGATCTCGCCGAGAAAAGACAGCCCCAGCACCGAGACTGTGAACGCAGGACCGGGATTCACGCAGAAAAGAAGCAGCCTTTGAGCCTGATTTTGCGTCAGATAGCCTTTTTCATATAGCTGCTTTGTCATTTTTCCGCCGATAGGAAAACCGCCGATAATACTCATCGCAAAAACGCTGAGTGCGCATTGCGGCTGTTTGAAGACCGCCGTTGACAGCCTGTCAAGAAGCTTGAAGCTGCGGTTAAAAACGCCGCTTTCAATCATAAATCCCGAAAGGAACATAAACGGAAAGAGCGATGGAATGACAGTCTTTGAGCAAACCGAAAGCGCAGCCGAAACTCCGCTTTTGCTCTGCGGCGCATAGACCGTCAGAAGCACGCAGAAGACAAGGCAGCCCGCAACAAGAGTAAAATATCTGAGACGATCGAGTGTTTTTCCGGCGTTTTCGGCCGCAATAAATTTCTTCATTTCATTCACCCCGTACAATATATGTGTGCGGCGCATTTTTTATTTAACGGCTTCATAGAATTTTAGCGAGAAATATTTTCGGAGGAATAGATATGCGCAGATATGATCTTAGAACGCAGAATCCGCAGAAAAACGGATTTTCGGATGTTCTCGGCGCGGCGGAAATAACACTGACGGGAAATAAACGAGCGATAATTGACGGGGCTAAAGGCGTTGTCGAGTACAACCCCGGCTGTGTGCGGCTCAATCTCGGAAGACTCTGTCTGAGATTCTGCGGTGAATCGCTGACTATTAAAACGCTTTCGGACGATAAGACGGTTGTTGAGGGAACGATACTCTCAATGGATTTTTCATCGTGAGGTGCGCCGATGCTTCTAAGTATTTTAAATTTTTTCAGAGGATACATCAGCGTTAAAGCCTGCGGGGGCTTCAGCGAAAGATTTATAAATCTCTGTTCGGTCAGGGGCGTTCCCGTGTGGGATATCAGCTGCGTCGGGGACGATATGTTTTTTTTCACGAGAGCCGACAGCTATCGGGAGCTGAAACGGATAGCGAAAAAATCCGGAATGGATATAAGAGTGCACGGCCGTTTCGGACTGCCGTTTTTTATATACCGCAACAAAAACAGAGCCGCTCTCGCCGTCGGACTTGCCTTGGTTTTGTGTTTCATTGCTTTTATGAGCACGAGAATCTGGAGCATTCAAGTGACAGGCAACGAGAATGTTTTTGACAGCGAAATAATATCCGGCTTTGAAAAACTCGGCGTTAAAATCGGGGCAAGAAAAAGTAAAATTGATGTTACCGAGGTTCAAAGGCGGTTTTTATCTGAAATGGAGGATAAAATAATATGGGCGTCGCTGAATCTTGAAGGAATGTGCGCCGAAATTCAGGTCAGAGAGCTTGAAAAGGGGAAAAGCCGGTCGGACGGAAAGCCCTGTAATATAGTCGCCGATTTTGACGGAACGATAAGAACTATGAGAACCTTTGCGGGAACACCAGTTGAAAAAATAAAAAACGGTGTGAAAAAAGGCGATCTTCTTATCAGCGGGATAATCGAATATTATGAGGGCGAGCTTGATTTCGTTGAAGCGAGAGGGGAGATAACAGCCGAACACACCGTCACCCTGAAAGAGGAGCTTTCATCTGTTGCCGAAAGAAAATATACAGACAGAAAAACCTCTTTTGCGGCGGTTATATTTGCCCGGGAGTTGTCGCTCGGAAATTCATGGCGAAAGAATGAAAACGCCGAAATCACAAAGGAGGAAGAAATCTTCGAGATAAACGGAGTGAGGCTGCCGTTCGGCTTTAACAAATATGTTTCGAGCTTATTTGTCAGATCTGAAGCGGGTAACGCAGAGACAGAAAAAGGCTATTTGCTTTGCCGCTATTTGAATTCACTTGAAGAGAAAACCAAAAATTCCGATGTTATTTCCGTTGTCAGCAGCTTTGATTCACAGGGCGGCAGGCCGGTTTTCAGCGGAGAGGTGAGGTGTGTGGATTATATAGGAAAAAGCGCACCGATAAATATAAAAGAAGAATAAAGATTTAAAAATATGTTGAAATTATATAAAGTTTGTTTTATAATATTTAAGGTGAAAAGGTCGGCGGTCCGGCAATATAACCGAGGCCTTGGATCTTTAATAAACAGTTGATAACCGGAAAGCAGGCGCGCTATTGTTTGAAAAGACCGTAAACGTGGAAAGAATGGAGCAGGCCGTCAGTCTGTTTGGCAGCTTTGACGAAAATATAACCTTAATTGAAAAAGAATTCGGCGTTAAAACCGTGTGCAGAGGTTCAGAGATAAAAATTCAGGGCGAAGCCGAAAGCGTTGAAAAAGCCGTCCGCGCGATAAACGGTCTGCTGCTGCTGATAAACAAGGGCGAGCAGCTTAACGATCAGAATGTGCGCTATGTCATCTCAATGGTCAACGACGGCAGCGAGAGCAAGCTGAACGAAATGTCATCTGACTGCGTGTGCATAACGGCTAAGGGCAAGCCCGTCAAGGCCAAGACGCTCGGCCAGAAGAAATATATAGAAGCCATCAACGAAAACACCATCGTTTTCGGAATAGGCCCGGCAGGTACGGGCAAGACATATCTCGCGGTGGCTCTTGCTGTCAGAGCCTTCAGGGCAAAAGAGGTCAACAGGATAATTCTCACCCGGCCGGCGGTTGAAGCCGGCGAAAAGCTCGGCTTTTTGCCCGGCGACCTTCAGCAGAAAGTTGATCCGTACCTCAGACCGTTATATGACGCTCTTTTCGATATGCTCGGAGCCGAAAGCTTTCAGAAATATCAGGAAAGAGGCAGCATTGAGGTCGCCCCTCTCGCTTATATGAGGGGCAGAACGCTTGACGACAGCTTCATTATCCTTGACGAAGCGCAGAACACAACGGCTGAGCAGATGAAAATGTTTCTGACCCGTCTGGGCTTTAACTCAAAAATAGTTGTCACCGGCGATATAACGCAGATCGACCTGCCCGACGGCAAAAAGTCGGGGCTTGTCGAGGTCATTAAAATTCTGAAGCATGTCGACGATATCAAGACCGTGAAGTTCACCGAGAAAGATGTTGTCAGACATAAGCTTGTTCAGGACATTATAAAGGCATATGACAAATATGAGGAGGGAAAAAGAAATGAAAGATACAGTAAAGGTAATAATTTCAAGAAGCAGCAAGATAGTTAAGATCCCGACCGGAATAAGAATGTTGGTCAGGCGCTGCTGCCACGCTGTTCTTGTCAACGAAAAGTTTGAAGGCTCGGCTGAGATAAGCGTCAGATTTGTCAACGATGAAGAGATACAAAGGCTCAATAAAGAATATCGCAACATTGATAAGTCGACAGATGTCCTTTCTTTCCCGTTAGGCGAAAACGGCGTTTATGACATAAATAACGACACCGGAGCCAAGATGCTCGGCGATATAGTTATTTCGATCGACCATGCCGTCGCTCAGGCTGAAATGTACGGTCATTCGCTCGAGAGGGAGATAGGCTTTCTGACCGTTCATTCAATGCTCCATCTTCTCGGCTATGACCATGAGGCCGGAGGCCTTGAGGCTGTCAGAATGAGAGAAAAGGAAGAGACTGTTCTGACGCAGCTCGGCTTCAAAAGAAACGAGAGCTACTATATGGAGGACGGAGAATAAGCGGCGATGAAACATATAAAAGGATTGCTGCTGAGTTTCAAATATGCGTTCAGCGGAATATGGTCCTGCGTCAAAAACGAAAGAAACATGAGAATACACCTTGTCTGCATGATATATATGTATTCGTTTCTAGGCCTGACGGATTGGTTCGTTCTCACGAGGCGGGATTGGGCGCTGATATTTCTGGCAAACGCCGCCGTCGTCATGGGTGAACTTATCAACACCGCTGTTGAAAGCGTTGTTGACCTTGTCACCGAGGAGAAAAAGCCTCTCGCCAAGCTCGCCAAGGATTCCGCGGCCGGCGCAGTTCTCGTCGGAGCGATTTTTGCTGTGTGCGTCGGGATCGCCGTGCTCGGTCAGAAGGAAGCGTTTGTCAAGCTCTTTGAATATTTTTCAACGCATACGGCAGCTTTTATTATATTTATACTCAGCTTTGCGGCAGCCTGCGTGTTTATGTTTCTCGGTCTTCCCGCAAAGCAGAAAGGCAGCAGTGAAAAATGAATGTTTATATAAGCTGCGCATGGGCGGCAGCGGGAATAATTGTCGCTCTTTTCGGGGTCGGCATATGGAAACAGAAATTCAAGGGCATAACAGGCAAAATAAAAAGCTCCGGCTATTCTGACGCCGACGGTTTCTGCGAGTTTTTCGGCAAGTCTGTGGTGTTTCTCGGCGCTGTCACTTTGGCTTCGGCTGTTATTTGCTTTAATTCGAGGGCATATTTGCCGGTGTCGATAGCGCTGAACTCTCTGACGGTCATATATTTTGTTCTTGAAAGCTTCCACCTGAAGAAAAGATATTCATAAAACACAATAAAATTAAGCGGTGTGCGGTTTAATAACGGCACACCGTTTTTCTGTTTGTTTCAGCTACTGATAAAGAGCAAAAAAAACGGAGCCGCCGTCGATGGCTTCCCCGTTTGATATGTAATTATTTGTATTTATAGACCTTGACATAATCTATAACGAAATCGGCAACATAATCCTTGCCGTGTTCGTCTATAGCGGGGCCTGCCCAGCTTTTGCCGCTTTCACCGCCGGAGCCGCCGGTCTCCGATGAAATTATCATATATTCCGGAACCTTGGCGGTGCCGCCGAGGCTGGTCCTGTATGACTCAACACCATTTATATAGAATATATATTCATCCTCATTCCACTCGACGCCGTAGGTGTTATATTGAAGATAAGGATCTCTGTCGGTAACAAGATACTGTCTGCCGATGCAGCTTCTCATCTGCGGGAATTGATATCCGTCATAGTGGACATTGTGAGAAACTCTGTTCGGTCTGAAGGATTTGTTATAAAACGCGCTCTCATATATGTCGATCTCAGCGCCGTCCTCGCCCGAACCGTCAACATTGCAAACTCCGTCGTTATAAAGCCAGAACGCCGACCAGACGCCGGTCGCCTGCGGGCATATGCATCTGATCTCAAAGTATCCGTAGGTCTGTTCAAACTTTCCGGCCGTGTCGAACGCCGCCGAATACCAGCCGGCGGGATCGCCTTTGTTCACACCGTTTTTGAGGTACTTGGTGTATATGTGCAGATTTCCGTCCCTGACCTCGGCGAGAGATTCGTTCCAGTGTCCGCCCTGCCTTGTGGCTGTGTTGTCCTTTGTTGAGTTCATATGCGGCTCCCATATGTCTTTGTTGATGCTGTCGCCGTCGAAATTATCTTCAAACACAAGATCAAACTTTGACATATCAATTTTTTCGCCTCTCGGTGATGTGGGAATACCGATAAGGCTGCCGATCATGATGAACAGTGACAACGCAAAAGATGATAGTCTTGTCGCAATCGTAAACATTGTTCAGTCTCCTCTTCTTTATTTTGCGGAATCATTATATTATTTCTGTGATATTTTGTCAATAGTCTGACAGAGAATACGCGATATCCGTCGAAAAACTTGCATTGATAAAACCCGTGTGCACGGCAGAGTCTTTTCTGTTTATGCGCCCGCAACAGCGTTTATAAGTATTTCGGCGGAATTTTATTTAATAAGCGTATTCACACTGACGATCAGCATCAGGCATCTTGAAAACACGGCTCATCGGCTCACTGAAAACACGAAAATATTCAGCTTTAAAATTTGATTTTCGGCGCCAAATATAGATATTAACAAAAAATTTTTATAATTTATCACTAAATGCTGTGGCTTCTATTGAAGTTAAACCGAAAAAGTGTTATAATCACCCGGAATAGTAGATTATTATGAGTTATTATGTTCACTTGGAGGATAGCAGCGTTGTCAGATAAAGAAAACAACCTTAAATTTCTCGTCAGCGAGGAGGAGCTTCGCCGTCAGGAGGAATATTCAGATTTAGTCAGAACCGTTTTATCATCGAGGTATCCGCTCGGCAAACCGAAGGCTTTCGTTCACACCTACGGCTGTCAGGGTAATGTCGCCGACGGCGAGCGCATTGAGGGAATGCTCGTGAATATGGGCTATGAGCTGACGCAGGAGGCGGACGGCGCCGATCTTGTTTTATATAATACCTGCGCCATAAGAGAGCACGCTGAGGACAGAGTATTCGGCAACCTCGGTGCGCTGAAGCCGATAAAGAAGAAAAACCCGGATATGATAATCGCTCTTTGCGGCTGCATGATGCAGCAGAAGCATATTGCGGACAGAATATATAAGAGCTTTCCCTATGTCGATCTGCTTTTCGGAACTCATGTCATACATAAGCTGCCGGAGCTTATGTACAGGACGATATGCACGGGCAGGAGAGTATTCGATATCACGGATTCGGACGGCAGCATAGCCGAGGGACTTCCGATACACAGAGACGGCTCGTTTAAAGCATGGCTTCCAATCATGTACGGCTGCAATAATTTTTGCAGTTATTGCATTGTACCCTATGTCAGGGGCAGAGAGAGAAGCCGCGATTTCGACACGGTGGTCAGCGAGGCGAAAAGCCTTGTTGAACAGGGCTATAAGGAGATCACGCTTTTGGGGCAGAATGTCAACTCATATAACCGCGAGCTTGGCAGTGAATACGGCTTTCCGGCGCTTCTGAGAGCAATAAACGCTATTGACGGAGACTTTATCATAAGGTTTATGACCTCAAATCCTAAGGATTGCACAAAGGAGCTTCTGGACACGATGGCGGACTGTGAAAAGGTCGCAAAGCATCTTCATCTTCCGGTTCAGAGCGGAAACAGCCGGGTTCTTAAAGCGATGAACCGAAAATACGACAGAGAAAAATATTTGTCTCTTATCGAATACGCTTACAGCGTGATGCCGGAGCTTTCGATAACGAGCGATATTATTGTCGGCTTTCCGGGCGAGACCTATGAGGAATTCAAAGACACTCTGAGCCTTGTGGAAAAAGTCAGGTATACATCGCTTTACACCTTTATTTTTTCAGCGAGAAAGGGCACCAGGGCTTATGACATGGAGGATCCCGTTCCGCGGGAGGAAAAGGGCAGATGGTTCAGGGAACTGACCGATCTTCAGGAGAAGATAGCCGGCGAAAGAACGGCGCAGATGAAAGGCAGAGTATACAGAGTTCTGTGTGAGGAGAAAGCCAAAAAGGAAGGCATGATATCCGGACGCACGCAGGGGAATGTTATTGTTGAATTTCCCGCCGATGAAAGCGTTATCGGCACTTTCCAAAATGTTAAGGTGACCGACTGCAGAACATGGATAGTCAACGGTGAATTGGTTAAATAAGCTTCATGCTTAAAAATAGAAAGGAAAGAATTTATGGACATTATCAAGATGACGAGAGATCTCGGAGCAGCTATTCAGCAGGATGAAAGATATCTCAAATTCAAGCAGGCAAGAGAGACGAATGAAAACGACAAGGAGCTTATGGATCTTATAGGCGAGATCCAGCTTATTCAGCTGAACTTTCAGCAGGAAGCGGCCAAGGAGGACGCCGACGAAGAAAAGCTCAAGGGCTATAACGAGAATTTTGAAAAACTTTATGCCCGCTTCATGGCTAACGATAAAATGAAGGTCTATGAGGAAGCGAGAGCGGACATCGACGCGCTTATGAACGATATTATGCAGATACTCGGACTTTGCGTCAACGGCGAAGATCCTTATACCTGCCAGCCGGAGGAGCATAGCCACGACTGCGGCGGCGAATGTTCAAGCTGCTCGGGCTGTCACTGATATAACCGTTCGGTTCCCGCTTTTTCCGCGGGAACCGGCAAATTGCGAGCAAAATTCAAGAAAACTGAAATTCAGGCGGTGAAAAATTAAAATGGCTGACATAACCCCCATGATGAAGCAGTATATGGAGATCAAAAAGGACTATCAGGACACAATTCTAATGTATCGTCTGGGCGATTTCTATGAAATGTTTTATGACGACGCAGTCGTCGCTTCCAAAGAGCTTGAGCTTGTGCTGACCGGTCGCGCCTGCGGTCAGGGCGAGAGAGCGCCGATGTGCGGCGTTCCGTTTCACAGCGTCGATTCCTATATTGCGAAGCTTGTCAGCAGAGGCTATAAGGTCGCGATCTGCGAGCAAACCGAGGATCCGGCGACCGCAAAGGGCATCGTCAAGCGCGATGTTATCAGAATAATAACGCCGGGCACAGTAATTGAAAACACGATGCTTGACGAGAGCCGCAACAACTATCTGGCTTCAATAGTCGTTATCGGCGACAGCGTCGGAATGTGCTTTGTCGATGTTTCAACAGGCAAACTTAACCTGACCTCACTTGAAAAAAAGAAGCATGACGCCGACATTATAAACGAGGTCAGCCGATTTTCTCCGAGCGAGATAATCATAAATAAAGAAGTTACTTTAAGTCAGAAACTGACTGACTTTATTTCCGGTCTTTCCGGCAGTACCTGCGATCTTCTGCCGGAGGAAAGCTTTGATTTTGAAAAATGCAAGCGTACCGCAGCCGAGAGATTTTCTGTTGAAAAGCTCGGCGAGCTGTCGCTTTTGAATAATACGGCGGCGATATGCGCCCTCGGCTCGAGTCTTGAATATCTCAGAGAGATGCAAAAGACCGACCTTGAGAACATTAACGATATAGAATATTATTCAGACGATCAGTTTATGCGCCTTGACCACTGGTCGAGGAGAAATCTTGAGATAACGGAAACGATGCGCTCAAGAGAAAAGAAAGGCTCGCTTTTGTGGGTTCTTGACAAAACAAAAACTCCGATGGGCAAGAGACTTCTGAGAGAGTGGCTTGACAAGCCGCTTATCAATCATGTCAGGATAATCGCACGCCAGAATGCAGTCGGGGAGCTGACAGACAGATCCATCGACTGCGATGAGATAAGAAAGGCGCTTTCGGGAGTTTATGATCTTGAGAGACTGATGACGAGAATACTTTATAAAACGGCGAATGCGAAGGAGCTCAACGCACTCAGGGCAACGGCAGAGTGCCTGCCCGAGATAAAGGCGGCAACCCGGAACTTTTCCTCCGCCGCGCTGAAAGGAATATTCAGAGATATCGACACGCTCGAGGATATCAGAGAGCTTATTTCAAACGCCATAGTCGATGAAGCCCCATTTTCCGTCAGAGAGGGTGGAATGATAAAGGACAGCTTCAATTCGGAGCTTGACGAGCTTCACGATATGGATAAGAACGGAGCGGCCTACATAGCCAAAATGCAGCTTGAGGAGCAGGAAAAAACAGGAATCAAAAAGCTCAAGATCGGTTTCAACAAGGTGTTCGGCTATTTCATTGAGGTCCCGAATTCATTCAAAGACGCCGTACCGGAAGAATATATAAGAAAGCAAACGCTCGTCAACTGCGAAAGATATATCACTCAGGAGCTGAAGGACTTTGAGGCGAAGATACTTTCGGCGAGAGAAAGAATGGTCAAGCTCGAATATGAGATATTTTGTCAGGTTAGAGACAGGATTTCAGAGGAATTCAGGCGTATTCAGACCACGGCGAGGGCGATAGCTTATCTCGATGTTCTCTGCTCGCTGGCAACGGTCGCCGTCGAAAACGGTTACTGCTGCCCCGAGATAACGACTGACAGCGTCATAAGCATAACCGAGGGCAGACATCCGGTCGTTGAGAAAATGCTGAAAGGTACGCCGTTTGTTCCGAATGACACCCTGCTTGACTGCTCGGAAAACAGATGCGCAATAATAACCGGCCCCAACATGGCGGGCAAATCGACATATATGCGTCAGGTCGCGCTTATTTGTTTAATGGCGCAGATCGGCTCATTTGTTCCGGCGAAAACGGCCAGACTCGGCGTTGTTGACGCCATTTTCACAAGAGTCGGCGCCTCGGACGATCTTGCGGCGGGAGCTTCAACCTTCATGGTTGAAATGAGCGAGGTCGCAAGCATTATGAAAAACGCAACTTCAAAGAGTCTGATAATCCTCGACGAAATAGGCAGAGGAACTTCAACCTTTGACGGAATGAGCATAGCCAGAGCCGTTGTCGAGTTTGTTTCCGACAAGAAAAAGCTCGGCGCTAAAACACTGTTTGCAACGCATTACCACGAGCTGACGGAGCTTGAAAATGTCATCAGCGGCGTTAAAAACTATAATATTTCCGTCAAAAAACGCGGTGACAACATAACTTTCTTGAGAAGAATAATAAGGGGCAGCGCCGACGGCAGCTACGGCATTGAAGTTGCAAAGCTCGCGGGCGTTCCCAATTCGATAGTCAACAGGGCCAGGGTAATTCTGTCTGAGCTTGAAAGCTCGGGTTTCGCTCCCGGCGCAAAAAGCACCCCGATCGCCGACGATGATCAGACTGAAGAAAGAGATCTTCAGATATCCATGGTCAGCAATGTCGCCGACGAAATATACGACGAGCTTAAAAACACAGACGCCGACACTCTGACGCCCATTGAAGCGTTGAACATACTTTATAAACTGATAAACAAGGTTAAAAATTCATAACCGAAGGGAGGCGGCGGCCTTGCCGGAAATCAAAATATTACCGAAAAGCATATCCGATCTGATAGCGGCGGGCGAGGTCGTTGAACGCCCGGCCAGCGTGATAAAGGAGCTTCTTGAAAACTCGATCGACGCCGGGGCCACGACAATAACGGTCGAAATAATGAACGGCGGGATAAAGTTCATGAGAGTGACCGACAACGGCTGCGGAATCTCATCGGATGATGTTCCCACTGCGTTCATCAGCCACGCAACGAGCAAAATAAAGACAGCTCAGGATCTTGACGGAATATATACTCTCGGCTTCAGAGGCGAAGCTTTAGCGTCAATCTGCGCCGTCAGCAAGGTCGATATGCTGACTAAATCAGAAAAAGAGGAAACAGGAACTCACTACTGCATTGAGGGCGGAGAAGAAATAGCGAACGAGGAAGCCGGCTGCCCGAACGGAACGACGATAGTCGTCAGCGATCTGTTCTATAACACTCCGGCGAGAATGAAATTTCTCAGAAAAGATATTTCGGAGGCTAACGCTGTTTCGGCGACGGTTGACAGAATCGCCCTGTCTCATCCCGAAATCAGCTTTCGCTTCATAAGAGACGGAAAGCAGGTCATGCTGACTAACGGAAAAAACGATATTATCTCGACCGTATACAGCGTTCTCGGCAGGGAGGCGTCACTTTCTATGATTCCCGTCAGCTATGAGCTTGACGGTGTAAAGGTCAGCGGCTGCATAACAAAGCCGGTTTCATGCCGGGCAACAAGAGGTCAGCAGTTTTTCTTTCTTAATAAACGATACATAAGATCTTCAACGGCAATGGCCGCTCTTGAACAGAGCTATAAAAACTCCGTTATGGTCGGAAAATTCCCGGGCTGCGCTCTTGATATCGAGGTTGATCCGACATTTGTCGATGTGAATGTTCACCCGACTAAGACCGAGGTCCGTTTCAGCAACGAAAAGCTGATATTCAACGCCGTTTATTATGCCTGCGTCAATGCGCTTAACAGCCTTGACACGAGAGTGAAGGCAGATATAACTCAGAAAGCCGCGCCGAAATACACGCAAAAGCCTCTTGACAGGTATTCGCAGTTAAAAATGCAGGAAAAGCCCAAAGCCGATTTCTGGCAAAAACTGACGGGCGGCGAATATAAAGAAAACATCAACACATTTTCCGACAGCGGCAGCGACCGCTTTGTTCCGAAAAAAGATGACAGACAATCGCTTCTGAGCGAATTTTATAAAAAGCAGGCAGAAAAGAAAGCCGCCGGTCCCGGAAAATCAGAGAATGTCAAAGAAGCTCCGGCTGAACTCACACAGGAAGAAAATATCAGTTTTTCCGACGGCGTGAAAGCAAGCTCCGCCTTATCAGGCAGGGAAAGCGAAACGGTTGATATTGTCGATGAAGAGAACGAAAGACCGCCGGTGAAGCTGGTCGGTGAAGCGTTCAAGACATATATATTGGCTCAGAGCGGCGATAAGCTTTTCATTATCGACAAACACGCCGCGCATGAGAGAATACTTTTTAATAAGCTGAAAAACAGCTCGATGCCCTCGCAATATCTTTTCACTCCTGTGACGGTCAACCTGAGCAAAGAGGAATATTCGGCTGTGCTCGAAAATCTCGGACTTCTCAAAAAAGCCGGCTACACGGTTGAGGATTTCGGCATCGGAACCGTTGTCGTCAGAGAGTGCCCCGGAGTCATTGAGGGCGGCGATATAGCCGGTCAGATAACAGAGATTGCGGGATATCTGGTTGAAAGCAAGAGCGATATCGATACCGAACGCATTGACTGGATATTCCATTCGGCGGCGTGCAGAGCGGCGATAAAGGCCGGCGACACCACAACGGAATATGAAATGCAGAGGTTTGCCGAGGCTGTTCTGAACGATGAGAGCGTTAGATATTGCCCTCACGGAAGACCGGTTCTTATCGAACTGACCAAAAATGAAATTGAGAAGCAATTCGGAAGAAAACAGTGACAAGGCGGAGAGCGTGCTTCTTCGCGGTGAAGCGAGGCGGTAATTATGGACAAAATATTCATTATTGCGGTCGTCGGTCCAACGGCGTCCGGGAAAACGAGCCTCGGTGTGGAGCTTGCGCTTCACTACGGCGGTGAAGTTGTTTCCGCCGACTCAATGCAGATCTATAAAAAAATGAATATTGCCACCGCAAAGCCGACGGCTGAAGAAATGCGGGGCGTACCGCATCACCTTATAGATTTTGTCGAGCCGACCGAGAGCTACAGCGTCGCCCGTTATAAGTCGGATTCCGTCAAGGCTGTCGAAGATATTTCTTCAAGGGGCAAGGTCCCGATAATCGTCGGCGGAACGGGATTATATGTTGACTCTCTGCTTGAAAACATTGAGTTTTTCGACATCGCGGCTGACGACGGACTGCGGTGGGAGCTTTTTGAAAGAGCTGAGAAAGACGGGTGCGAAAAACTCTATTCGCTTCTTAAAAGCGTTGACCCTGAAAGCGCAGCAAAGATTCATTCAAACAACACGAAAAAGATAGTCAGAGCCCTTGAGGTTTATATAAAGACAGGAAAAACGATAAGCGAGCAGGTCAGACTGTCAAGGCTCGGCGGAACACCGTTTGAAAGCGTGATAATCGGTCTGACGGCCGAAAACAGACAGTTTTTATATGACAGGATAAACAGGCGCGTTGACAAAATGATTGCCGACGGACTTGTCGGCGAGGCAAAAGAATTTTATTCCGTCTACGGCGTAAAAACGGCTAATCAGGCAATCGGCTATAAGGAGCTTCTGCCGTATCTTGAGGGCAGAGCGAGCCTTGATGAGTGCGTTGAGCGCCTGAAGATGCAAACGCGCAGATACGCAAAGCGGCAGCTGACATGGTTCAGAAGAAACGAAAATGTTAATTGGCTCAGCATTGACGCTCTGAGTGGAGAAGAGCTTTTGAAAAAAGCAACGGAGATCATAGACAGCAGGAGAACAAGATGAAAAAATCAAGAAAGATATTTTTTGCGGTGCTGATAATTTCGGTAGCAGTATATGCGGCGATAAATCTTTATATAAAGCAGGGAAACAAGGTTGACACGGTTTACGCTTCGGCTTCTTGCGCATATAAGACCGAGACTGCGGACTGCTTTGTTATCAGAGACGAGGTCAGAGGAGAAAAATCCAACGACGCTCTTGTCCGCAATAGCGGCAGCGGAGTTTATGTTCCTTATATCGAAGACGGAGCAAGAGTGGCGTCTGGCGACACCATTGCGCTGTTTTTTAGCTCACAGACCGAAGCGAGGGCATACAGCGAAAAACAGGAGCTTGAGGAAAAGCTGAAACGCTATAAACAGCTGAGAGATCAGTCGCTTCTGAGCTTTCTCGATGTTGACAGACTCGATATGACGATCAGAGAAGAACTGACAGCGGTTATGACTGATATTGAAAAAAACGATTTTTCGTCTGTCGATGAGAGACTCGACAAGCTCAGATATGAAATTTCGTCAAGGCAGATAGCAACCGGCGAAAAGGTCGATTTCAAAACGCAGATAAATAACATAAACGATCAGCTCAAAGATCTTTCCGGAGCGGGCATTAACTATAAAAAAATCAAGGCGAAATATCCGGGCTGCTTCATCAGCAGCGTTGACGGCTATGAGGGTGTGGTTTCCTATTCCGAAGCTGAGAAAATGACCGTTGAACAGATAAAAAAGGCAATAAAAAGCGATCCCGCCAAGGTCAAGGATAATGTAATCGGGAAAATCGTCGGCGAATATAACTGGTACGCCGTCTGTAATCTGCCCTATTCATCGCTTGAGAACATTAAAGTCGGATCAAAGGTGAAGGTCAGCTTTGAAGACACAAATGTCAGAAATATCGAGATGCAGGTGGTGTCCATTTCGACTGACGGCAACAAGACGGCCGGTGTTGTTTTAAAGTCGGGGCTTATGAATTCCGATATTGCCAATCTCAGAAAAGAGAAGATCAAGGTTGTTCTTGAAGAATACAGCGGCCTGAAAATTCCCAAGGAAGCCATCAGAAAAGAAAAAATGACCGTCAAGGATGAAAACGGGAACGAGGAAACAAAAGAGGTCATGGGCGTCTATATACTTTACGGCCAGGTTGTGAGGTTCAGAACGATAAACGCGCTTTACTCCGATGACGACTATGTTATAGCTGAGGACAACGCGGAAAACAAAGACAGCGTTTCTCTTTATGACATGATAATAACGAAAGGCAGGGAGCTTTATGACGGAAAGATCGTCTATTGAGGAAAAATTTAAAGATATTGAATATAATCTTAATGTTATCAGAGAAAAGATAGCCGAGGCGGCTTTAAAATCGGGCAGAAAACCGGAGGATATCACCCTTATGGCGGTGACAAAGACGGTCCAGCCCGTGTTTATAAATCATGCGATAGACTGCGGAATAGATCTGATCGGTGAGAACAAGGTCCAGGAGTTTTTATCAAAAGAAGAATTCCTCAAGCTCGGCGCCTGCAAGGCTCATCTTATCGGTCATCTTCAGACAAACAAGGTCAGACAAATTGTCGGAAAGGTCGATATGATCCAGTCTGTCGACAGCGTCAGACTCGCAAACGAAATAGACAAGCAGTCGCTCAAAAAAGGCGTCACGACAAAATGCCTTGTTGAAGTCAATATAGGCGGCGAAGAGAGCAAAACCGGACTTGACGCTCATATGCTGGAGGATACCCTTTATCAGATAAGTCAGCTTAAGAACATAAAGGTCTGCGGTCTTATGACTGTTCCGCCGATATGCGACAGCGAAGCTGAGCTTAACGGATATTTTTCAAAAATGTACCGAATGTTTATTGACATCGGCAATAAAAAAATAGATAATATCAATATGGATATTCTTTCAATGGGAATGTCGGCGGATTATGAAAATGCAATCTTGAACGGAGCCGATCTTGTCCGCATAGGATCAGCTGTTTTCGGCCCGAGATTATATTGATTTGTGGAGGGTAATAAGATGAAAGATAACGGTTCAAAATTTTCAAGGTTTAAGGCGTTCGCCAAGGGAGTGTTAAGAGATCCCGATGAGGATTATGATGAGGACGAAAACGAGGGCGCCGATGAAAAAAGAGAAAGCTACCGCGAAGACTCAAGGGATGATGAGCGTTCATACGGCCGAAAGAGCGGTTATGATTACGATTATGAAGATTTCAGCTCATCTTCATCATATTCTTTCGGCTCGGGAGAGACAGGCTCAACGGGCTTCGGCTCATCGGCTTCCGATGCGTTCGGCGGTTCCGGCGATTCGGCTTCCGGCAACATATATAAAATGAGCAGCAGGCCGAAATTCAGACTTTCGATTCTCAGACTTGAGCGCCTTGAGGACGCTGTCAAGGTCGCCGATAATATCCTGACCGGCAATACGATAACGCTTATTGACCTTCGCAGCGTTCCGAGAGACATAGTCAGAAGAATAATAGATTTTATCGATGGCGTAAGATATACCTGCGAAGCAAAAATGGAGATCGTTGCGGATTACACCTATGTCGTTGTTCCGAAAGATGTCGAGCTCACAGGCGATCTTCTCAGTCAGATAGACACAAGCAATTTAGTTTGAGAGATATTCGGGGGTATATGAGATATGATGTCTATTAATGAAATCAAAAACTATTCTTTCCGTCTGCAAAGAGGCGGTTCATATAAGGCGGCCGAAGTTGACAAAGTCTTTGATGAGGTGAAAAACACTCTTAACGCACTCACCTCGGCTTACGAGAAAGCGAAAAAGGACAACGATGAGCTTTACAGAAAAATGAATGTCCTTGCCGACAAGATCGAAGAATACAGAAAAGATGAGGACAATATACGCGCCGCTCTGGTGACGGCTCAGAGAATGGCGGAATCGGTTGTTTCCGAAGCAAACGCCAAGGCTAAGCAAATCGTTGAAGACGCCGAGAAAAAAGCAAGCGAATCGACCGGCAGCATGAAAAAAGACACTGACGAATATGTCATTGAGCAGAAAAACGACGCCGACAGGTACGCAGCCGAGCTTCGCGCGAAGGCTGACCGCTACCTTGCAGATAATACGGCGAAGGCTGACGAGCTTTACAGCAAAGCTAAAAGTGAATATGACGAAAAAACGGCTCAGGCCGAAGCAAGGGCGCAGGCAATTATAGAAAAAGCCGAAAGCGAAGCCGCCCGTGTTATCAACGATTGCGAAGAGAAAAAGGCCGAGATCATTGCCAAGGCTAACACCCAGGCTGATGAGATTGTTTCAAACACTCAGGCGAGAATTGAGAATTCGCAGAAAAAGCTCGACGAGCTCAAGGCGATGACGGCTCAGTTCAAGGCCGGAGTGAAGGATATTCTCAATAAAGAAATAGAGCTTCTTGATGAGATCAAGGTCAGCGAAAACGATTATTCGGCTGAATATTATCCGAGCGCTTTCCGCATTGACGCAGACGCAGTTTATCGTCCGGAGCTGACGGTTGCAGACGATGACGCTGAAGAAAACTCCGAAAACGATTTGGTTTCTGAAGATGAAATAACCGAGGAAGATGTTCAGATAGTCGACGAATCCGCTGTGGAAGAACCAGCCGCCCCGTCTGAGGTGAAAGAGCAGGAAAACGAAAAAGCCTCTTTTTCTGATTTGAATAGCGGCAGCACCGTCAAGGCAGACATTGTTGAGAATGTCGAGATAGACGACGAGGATGTTGAGATAGAGGACGAAGCAAAAGAGGAGCAGACTGAGGCAAAGGCTGAAGAAGCGAAAGAACCCGAAGCGGATTATTATGAGCTTTTGATGAAGGAGCTTGCCGAAGAAAAGAGCGGCGCAAAGTCTGAACCCGATGAGATCAGGGACGAAGACAACTCGGAAGAAAAAGAGCAGGCCGCCGAAGAAGTGAAGACACAGCCGGAAAAGCCCGAAAGCAAGCCGGCGGCGAGAAATGTTTTCACTAAGCTTGACCTTGACGAGGGACTTGAGGACGACGAGGAGGACGCAGCCGAAAGCGGCAGAGTCGATCTTTCAAGCCTTGACAAAGACGGCGATCAGCTCAGATTCGGCAAGGATTATGATATTTTTAACGAAGAAGAAGATTTTCAGGGCTCATTTTTCAGCAAATTCAAGAAGAAATAAGAGGTAATATATGATCCAGACCGTTACTCTTTTGGTGATAGCAACTTTGGTTGCGGCAGATCAGCTGATAAAATATCTTGTGACATCTAACCTTAATGTCGACGAGAGCTGCATGAGGATTCCCGGATTTATCGAGATAAGATATTGCCGCAATTACGGCGGTATGATGGGCACTTTCAATAATATGGGAAAAATCCTCGCCGCCGTGACGATAGTCATAATTCTGGTCGGAATCGGAGCAATAATTTTCAAAAAGATAAAATTCGGACTTCCCTATGTCTGCATAACGATGATACTTGCGGGCGGAATCGGTAATCTCATTGACAGGCTCGTTCTCGGCTATGTTGTCGACTATATAAATGTTCTGTTCGTGGATTTTTATATCTTCAACTTTGCCGATTGCCTCGTCACGGTCGGAGCGTTTTTGCTGATCTTCTATGAGATTTATCAGCTTATAAAAGAGAGCGGAAAAAAGAGGAAAGATAATGCCTGAAACAATTGTTCTGACCGTTGATGAAAACGCCGTCGGCGAACGGATCGACAAATACATAAGCGAGAATGTCGCCGAAATGACCCGTTCGGGAATCCAGAAAATTATTGACGACGGTCTGGTGACGGTCAATTCAGCCGCAGCCGAAAAGAATTACAGGCTCAGAAAAGGTGATGTGATAACCGTCAGAAAACCCGAAATGAAGGTTCTTGAAGTCAAAGCGGAAAATATTCCTCTTGACATCAGATATGAGGACGACGATCTGCTTGTCGTCAACAAGCCTAAGGGAATGGTTGTCCATCCGGCGGCGGGCAACTATGAGGGAACGCTTGTCAACGCTCTTATGTATCACTGCGGCGACAGTCTGTCAGGCATCAACGGCATAATAAGACCGGGAATAGTCCACAGGATTGATAAGGACACAAGCGGACTTCTGATAGTCGCAAAAAGCGACATGGCACATATTCATTTAGCCGAACAGATAAAGGAACACACCTTCACAAGGGAATACCAATGCGTGGTATACGGCGGCTTTAAACAGGAAAGCGGAACGGTCGACGCTCCGATAGGCAGACATCCGACCGACAGAAAAAAGATGGCCGTAACTGAAAAAAATTCAAAAAATGCGGTCACGCACTATTTTGTCAAAGAAAGATATAAGGGCTTCACACATCTGAAAGTGCGGCTCGAAACGGGCAGAACTCATCAGATAAGAGTTCATATGGCATATATAGGTCATCCCTTGGCGGGCGATCCCGTCTACGGGCCGAAAAATGTCATAACAAAGCTTCACGGTCAGTGCCTTCACGCCGGGCTTATCGGCTTTATCCATCCGCGAAGCGGAGAATATATTGAGATAAGAAGCGAACTGCCCCAATATTTCACAGATTTCACAAATACGCTTAAAAAGGATCAGTAATGGAAAAAGATCTTTCAAACTGGCTCGTAGCCTCTGACATCGACGGTACGCTCAACAATAAATTCAGATTTATGCCCAGAGCGAATTATAGGGAGATCGATCGTTTTATAAATAAATTCGGCGGTAATTTTACACTCGCTTCCGGCAGGGGCGTTGAATCAATGCGGCCTCATTTTGAAAAGCTGCCAAAAGGGAAAAAGGCGCCTGCGGTCATAATCAACGGAGCGGGAATTTATGATTTTGAAAATGAAAAGCTGCTTGACTTTACTCCCGTCAACGAGCAGGGCAGAGAAGTCGCCGAACTTGTGATGAAAAAATTCCCGGGCTGCGAGATACAGATAATTACATTGGATCAGATATATACCGTCAACCCTAAAATCATAGCGCCTTTGATGCGAAGCAGCGACCCGCTGCCTAACACGGATTTCATAAACATAGAAGATGTTCCTTTCTGCGAGTGGGGAAAAGTCATTTTTATGGCTATGCCGAAGACTATGAAAAAGATCATCTCGTTTATAAATACACTTGATACCGATAAGCTGAGCTTTATGTCATCTTCTGTGATATCTTATGAAATGCTCGGCGAAAACACCAACAAGGGCACGGCAGTGCTGAAGGTTGCGAAGCTGCTGGGGATAGACAGATCTCACACTGCGGCTATCGGCGACTATCTTAATGATTACGAAATGCTCAAAAGCGTCGGATTGCCCGCTTGCTGTTCGCAGGCGCCCGAAGCCCTGCAGGAAATAGCTGCATACCGGGCGTGTCACTGCAACAGGGGAGCGGTCGCCGATCTTTTGAAACATATAGAAAATTTAAATAATGATTAAATATGACAGGAGGAAGCATTCAATGGATGCAAACAGAAAAAAGCAGCTTAAAATCCTTGCTTGCAAGGTGCGCATGGGGGCTGTCGAGGGCGTTTACAACGCCAAGAGCGGTCATCCCGGCGGTTCGCTTTCAATAGCGGACATTATGACTTATCTCTATTTTGAAGAGATGAGAATTGATCCGAAAAATCCGAAATGGGAGGACAGAGACAGGCTTGTTCTTTCAAAGGGACACACGGCTCCCGCATTATACGCCGCAATGGCTTATAGGGGCTATTTCCCGGTCGAGGATCTGAAAACACTCAGAAAAAGCGATTCAAGACTTCAGGGACACCCCAGCATGAAGTATCTTGACGGTGTCGATATGAGCACAGGCTCTCTCGGTCAGGGTATTTCCGCCGCAGTCGGAATGGCTCTCGGAGCAAAGCTTTCAGGCAAGGACTTCAGAGTCTATGCGCCTCTCGGCGACGGTGAGATTCAGGAAGGTCAGGTCTGGGAGGCGGCAATGTTCGCCGGCAACAAAAAGCTTGACAATCTCGTTGCCATAGTTGACAATAACAATCTTCAGATCGACGGAACTGTCGAGGAGGTTAACTCGCCTTATCCGATCAAGGATAAATTCGAGGCTTTCGGCTGGAATGTCATTGAGATATGCGGTCACTGCTTTGAGCAGATAGACGCCGCTTTCAGACTCGCAAAAACCACTAAGGGCAAGCCCACCGCGATAATCGCTAAGACCGTTAAGGGCAAGGGCGTTTCGTTTATGGAAAATCAGTGCTCATGGCACGGCAGTGCGCCGAACACCGAGCAGTATGAACAGGCGATGGCTGAGCTTAATGCAGCACTCGCGGAATTGGAGGCGTAATTATGGCAGATGTAATCAAATGCGCAACAAGAGACGCTTATGGCAGGGCGCTCGTTGAACTCGGAAACACAAACGATAAAGTCATCGTAATGGACGCTGACCTTGCAGCCGCAACAAAAACCGGTATGTTCAAAAAAGCTCATCCCGAAAAATTCATTGACTGCGGCATTGCCGAAGCGAACATGATGGGCGTTGCCGCCGGACTTTCAACAACCGGCTACACAGTTTTTGCCAGCTCTTTTGCCATGTTCGCGGCCGGCCGAGCCTTTGAACAGGTCAGAAACACGATAGGCTATCCGCATCTTAATGTTAAGATCGGCGCAACTCACGCCGGCATTTCCGTCGGAGAGGACGGCGCAAGCCACCAGTGCTGTGAGGATATAGCTCTTATGAGAACTATCCCGGGCATGGTCATTGTTAATCCCGCCGACGATGTTGAGGCGTATAATGCGGTTCTGGCGGCGGCGGAATATGTCGGTCCGATGTATATGCGTTTCGGCAGACTTGCCGTGCCCAGAGTGAACGACGAGAAAACATATAAATTCGAGCTTGGCAAGGGCGTTCTTTTAAGAGACGGCAAGGATGTCACAATCGTCGCTACCGGCCTTATGGTCAGCGAAGCGTTAACGGCGGCCGATGAGCTCGCAAAAGACGGAATTGACGCGAGAGTCATCAATATCCACACGATAAAGCCCATTGATGAGGAAATACTCGTCAAGGCGGCTGAGGAGACAGGCGCGGTCGTCACGGCCGAGGAGCACAATATAATCGGCGGCCTCGGCGGAGCGGTCTGCGAGGTTCTCAGTGAGAAAGCGCCGGTTCCCGTTATCAGAGTCGGCGTTGAGGATACTTTCGGAAGATCCGGCCCCGCTGTCGAGCTTCTTCACCTTTACGGTCTTGACGCAGCTCACATTGTTGAGAAAGCGAAGAAAGCGGTTTCGCTTAAAAAATAAAAAATTTCAGCCCACCGTATCAAAGCGGTGGGCTTTATGAAAAGTCGCCGCGGCGGCTTGAAAATGAGGGAAAACATGAAACTCGGGATTAAAAATTCGGCTGACTGCCGTTTAAAATACCTGTTCAACAAAAGAGAAGAGAAGCGATGAAAAGGGCGTTTGCGGTCATCGGATTTTCGTTTATGCTCGGCTTGGTTCTTTGCAATTTTTTTCTTGAAAGTCACAGCCTGCTTCTTGCGGCCGCGGCTCTGATTGCATCGGCGGTCTGTCTTTCCGTCAGAAAGCTCAGAAAGAAAAAGGAACTTTGCTGCCTGTTTATCTGCTTATCCGTGTCGGCGGCCCTGTTCTCTGCGGTGAGATATTATATATATTCGCCCGTTATTGGGTACGCTGATAAAAAGTGCGATATTGAAGCTGTGGTGCTCGACACTCCGACCGTCAGCAGTGGCGGAAATTACAGCTATCTTATCAGAACAAAACGCATAAACGGAGAGAAAAAGGCGGTTAAGATGAGACTTTATGTGCCTTATGATATTTCGTCTCAGCCTTATGACGAGATATCTTTTTCGGCTTATCCGTTTGTTATCGGATCAAACGATAAGGGCGTATATCTGCATTTCCGTTCAAGAAAAACCTATATCGGGGCATATACGAAATATGATGTCAATATTCATAAGCCGGAAAAGAAGCCGTTTATGAGCATTTTTTCACGGCTTAAGGCGCAGTCAATGAAAATTCTGGACAGGCTTCTCAAGAAAGACTGTTCGGCTTTTGCCTCCGGTCTTCTTTTCGGCGACACGACTTATATTGATGCAGGGCTTAAGAGCGATTTCCGCTTAGTCGGGCTGATGCATATAATGGCGACCTCGGGACTTCATATGTCGGTCTGGGTTTACGGGCTTTACAGACTTTTAAAGCGTATTCATGTCAAAGAAAAGCGAGCGAGCATTATTTCCATTGTTTTTTCGTTTTGCGTTGTCTGCTTCTCGGCTTTCAGTGCGAGCGTTATCAGAGCTATGATAATGACCTGCGTCTATCTGAGCGCCGGACTTTTCAAAAGAAGAGGGGATCCGCTCAATTCTCTGGGGCTGGCTGTTTTTCTGCTTTGCGCCGTTAATCCGTTTGCTGTCTGCGATGTGTCGTTCCTGCTGTCTGTCTTTTCAACTCTCGGAATAATTGCCGCAGCCGGTGCGGTTTCATATCTGAAAGAAAAGCCAAAAGCGGGAAAGCTTCAAAAAGCGTTCGACTCAAAGCCTCTGGGATATATTTCCGAGTCGCTTCTGATGTCGGTTTTCGCTTCGGCGTTCTCATATCCGATAGCTGTCGGAGTGTTCGGAGGAATCTCGACCGTCGCACCCATAAGCAATCTTCTGGTCGTTCCCGCCGTCGCTCCGTGCATGGTGATGTCCGGTATGCTGACGATGCTTCCGAGCGTCCGACTTTTATCAAACGCCGTCGGCTTCGTTCTGACTTTGTTTGAAAGATACATTTTTTTCGTTGTCGGCGCTTTAGCCCGTCTGCCTTTCGCATATTTTGAAAGCGCAGAAGCTTTTCCGTGTGTGATAATACCGATAATTTCAGCACTCGCTTTGTGCATACTTTTCAGTTATAAAAGAAAAAGCCTCAGCGTTACGGCTCTTTCTGCGGCGCTGAGCGTTTCGGCAATAGTTATATTTTATTATATTTGAGGTCGTTAAATGGATAGAATCACTGAAATCGAAAGAAGCATAAACAAAACTTATCGCAAGGATATCTGGAAGAGGTTTATCGCCGGGGTGAATGAATATCAGATGATAAAGCCCGGCGACAGCATTGCCGTCTGCATTTCGGGCGGAAAGGACTCTATGCTGCTTGCCAAATGTATGCAGATGCTTCAAAGACACAGCGATTTTCCGTTTGAGGTCAAATATCTTGTGATGGACCCGGGATATGCGCCAGAAAACCGAAAGCAGATTGAGGATAACGCCGAGCTGCTGGGAATACCGATTCAGATTTTCAACGCAAACATTTTTAACTATGTCGCCGATGTTGACGACAATCCGTGTTATCTCTGCGCGAGAATGAGGCGCGGCTATCTTTATAAAAACGCGCAAATGTCCGGCTGCAACAAAATTGCTCTCGGCCATCACTTTGATGATGTTATTGAGACCGTTTTGCTCAGCATACTCTACGGCGCCGAGGTGAAAACGATGATGCCGAAGCTTCATTCCACCAACTATGAGGGCATGGAGCTGATAAGACCTCTTTATATGGTCAGGGAGCGCGATATTATCCGCTGGGTCAACTATAACGATCTGCATTTTCTTCAATGCGCCTGCCGTTTCACGGAAAAGGCGGAAGCTGAGGGAAACGAGCATCTTTCAAAGCGCAGAGAAGTCAAGGAGCTTATAGAAAAGCTTCGCAAGGATAACGGAAATGTTGAGATGAACATTTTCAGAAGCGTTCAGAATGTCAATCTTCAGACTCTTATCGGTTATCACGGAAAAGACTTCAAATATAATTTTCTTGATGACTATGATAAAAAATAAAGCACATGATCTTATAACGCTTATCATCACCCGGCGCATGAAACCAAAGGCTTCATGCGCCGGGTGATATGACATATACAGAGTGAATAGGCTTGTTGACATATCGGAAATTTCGGATATAATAGATTTAGAAAGCTGAAAATTTGGATTTCATCTATCGAAAAGACAATTGATTTTCATATCTGACTGCTATTATCGGTTATTTTCGCTGAAATAAAACAGGGAGACGATATAGTAGCCGGTGCTGAATTTCAGAATCAAAGAAGCTCGCCGGCAGGAACAGGAGAAAAAGCTGAAAGAACAGCAGCTTGCCGAACAGGCAAAAATGCGGGAGTATGAGAATGATAAGACGATTTATACATATTGCGGTGTGCTCCTGCCGTTTTCTTCCCGACCGTATTCGTTCAGAACTGAGGATAAAACAATAAAAATCGGCGACACGGTGATAGTACCTGTCGGAGAAAATGAAAAGGAAATGAAAGGCCAAGTTGTTTCGATAGGTCAGTATTCACGGTTAGGCGTGCCTTATCCGGTTGAAAAAGCCAAGATGATAATAAGAAAAGCCGAGGATAATTCAAATGGAAAATCGCAAAACGCAGACAACTGATATTATGGATTTTAATGAAAAATTACAAGAGCTGAGAAAGCAAAGGGGATTGACGCAGGAAGAACTTGCAGAAGCGTTATATGTATCCCGCACTGCAATTTCTAAGTGGGAATCAGGCAGAGGGTTTCCGAATATAGAGTCATTAAAAGCAATATCAAAATATTTTTCTGTCTCGATAGATGAATTATTGTCCGGCGAAGAAATACTCACAATAGCCGATGAAGATAATAAACAAAGAGAAAAACATATAAAAGATTTGGTTTTCGGCTTGCTTGACTGCAGCTTGATCATGTTTCTTTTCCTGCCCTTATTCGGGCAAAGAGGCAACGGAATTATAAAAGAGGTATCCTTACTGTCGCTTACAGGCATTGCGCCGTATATCAAGATACCGTATTTTATCATCGTTATCGTAATAATACTGATGGGTGTTCTGACGCTCGCTTTGCAGAACTGTGAATCATCATTCTGGGTTCAGCATAAATATAAAATCTCCATAGGCCTAAGCGCAGCCGGTGTGATTGTTTTTATGATAACACTTCAGCCTTATGCCGCTTTCTTTATCTTTGTTTTCTTGGCAATAAAGGGTTTGATGCTGATAAAATGGCAATGATACGAATCGTGTCGCCGATGTGACGCCGCAATTCTTTCAGTTTTTGTTGTTTTCGCATATATTGT
Organism: Oscillospiraceae bacterium; assembly: GCA_029012445.1. Classification (GTDB taxonomy): domain Bacteria; phylum Bacillota; class Clostridia; order Oscillospirales; family Acutalibacteraceae; genus UBA6857. The sequence continues at coordinate 77,537 of JAQXMC010000033.1, read as the reverse complement.
ATTCAGGCAGAAGCCGACAATATTATTGCGAAGGATGGATAACGATGAAAAAAGAAAAAAATTATAAAGTATTGTTCGCAGGAATAGCAAGGGTCTTATTGTTTGTTTTGTGGACTGTGGCAATCGGTACAATTGATGTTCAGACAATCGGGCCAAAGGGTTCCTCGGTTGGGTTTGCGACTTTAAACGGGTTTATTCACAAGCTTACCGGCGTGCATATGGCATTATATACAGTTACAGATTGGCTTGGATTGATACCTCTGTGCTTTATTTTAGGCTTTGCGTTGCTTGGATTTATTCAGCTTATTAAAAGAAAAAGCTTATTTAAAGTCGATAGCAGTATTTTGGTGCTGGGAGCATTCTATATTGTTGTAATGGCGGCGTATTTGTTTTTTGAATTTTATGTTGTGAATTACCGGCCGGTATTGATTAACGGATATCTTGAAGCTTCATATCCGTCATCGACAACAATGCTGGTTATGTGTGTAATGCCGACAGCGGTTATGCAGCTGAAAAGCCGAATCGGAAACCGGAATATAAGAAAAGCAGTTTCCTCCGCTATTATAGCTTTCACCGCATTTATGGTAATAGGGAGACTGCTTTCAGGCGTTCATTGGATAACAGATATAATCGGAGGGGCGATTATCAGCATGGGCTTGGTAGTGATTGACTATGCTGTGACAAAAATTATTGAAGCACAGGCTGAAATGAGTTCTCATAAAAAACAGTAATAGCATAAAGACCTTGAGAAAATATTCCCAAGGTCTTTTGATTTTTATGGAGCTTTTAAGCAGTCGAAATATCCGGTTTTGGCGCCGTAACTATTGCTGATTGAAAAGGTGCAGCGCAGCTGTGTCTTGACAAGAAAGGAAAAACAATTTAATATTTATAATATCAGCAAGGCTTGCCGGCTCTGTTTTCGGTTATCAGGTTTATCTCAATTTTTATCAGTATGCTGAGCATGGCTTTTATCTGTGTTGAAGAGAATACATGAACATTCGGGAGAAATATATATGGAATATATGCGGGGGCATATTTTATGAGCAGGACAGGCATTAAAATTTTAGGAAAGGCGGTGACAGTTTTGGGAATACTTGCGGTCGTTTCAGGGCTGTTCGGCTGCAATAAAGAGCCGAAACCCGCGCGGCATTCGATATCGGATATCAGCGCAGTCTCTATTTCCTGCGGTCACATGGATTTTAATTACAGCTATTCTTTTTTGATACACCGAGAGAAAGGCAAATGGCTGTTTGACGCTGATTGCTTTACCGCTGACCGTGAAGTTAAAACGGCTTTTGAAAACCGTGAAGTAAGCAGTCGGGACATAGATGCACTGTTTGAAATTTTAAGAAGCGGAGACAAAATTTCATATGCCGAAAACTACAAAAAGCCGAAAAAGCCGCCCTTCGAGGTAATGGATGAGACGGTTTACGGCTTCTGTCTCAAATTCTCAGACGGCAGTATCTTTTCGACAAACGACGCACAGCCGGAACTGGAGGATTTCTTTTTGAACCTTGCCGAACGAGAAGCATAACACAAAACGCCGAATTATCGGATTTCTATGACATGATTCTTATGAATAAAATCGGCTGACTTTTATTTAATGACATTTTATTATAAGGCATTGAGTCGCAATCGGCTGTTAGCTGATTTGCGGCTCGCTCTTTTTAAATATAAATTCAGACTGAATTTTCAGCTTTTTTCTTTCACCGCTTGACTTAACAAAATATTCGTGATATAGTGAATTTGCGACTGAATTGCAAATTTGGGGGCGTAATTATTGCCGAAATACATGACAAAACAGAGAAAAGCTTTGATTGAATATCTTTCAAATCACACCGATGAGCAACTTTCGGCGAGACAGATTGCGTCAGACCTTGCCGATCAAGGAATCAGCCTGAGCGCAGTTTACCGCAATCTTTCCGAAATGAAAGATGAGGGCCTGCTCAAAATATGCCCGAAAAGCGGATCTCGAGAAGCTTTTTATCAGTATATTGCGTCAGATGAATGCAGCGACCGTCTGCATTTATCCTGCAAAATATGCGGAAAAACATTTCATATGAAAAAGGCTGACGCGGAACGCCTTATAGATCAGATAGCAAAAAATGAAAATTTTAAGTTAGATAAAAAAGAGACGGTGCTCTGCGGGATCTGTGAAAACTGCAGCAAATAAACAAAAGGAGAGATGGCTTATGACAAAGAAAAAGCGCATTCTGGCGATAGTGTTTGCATTTGCGTTTATTTTCGTCATGCTCTTTTCGACTGCCTTTATTATTGCTGAATCCGGTCATAACTGCGTCGGTGAAAGCTGCCGTATCTGTTATCAGATCAGTGTTTGCGAAAACACGCTGAAACAGCTGTCATTCGGCGCAATAACTCTCGCTGTCTTCGCATCCGCAGCATATATAGCGGTCTTAGCGGTGAGGAGCTTTGTTCTGTGTTACGCTCCCGCAACGCTGATAACGCTTAAAATAAAACTCTCAAATTGAATAAGAACATTTTCACAGGGGTGAAGTCTGCTTAAAAACGGCAGGCTCGATCGGCTTATTTTATTTTAAGCCATGCCCTTGTGTTTTTTTGACCTTTTTATGTTCTTATTTAATTCGGAGGTTTTTATTATGAAAAAATTTATTTCTGTGTGTCTTTGTTTGTTGATGTTTATTGGTGTGTTGTCGGGCTGTACTGACGGCAAAGCAATCCCGTCCGGCGATAAGCTGAGCATTGTCGCAACGATATTTCCGGAGTACGATTGGGTAAGAGCAATATTGGGCGATCAGGCGGAGAAAGCCGATTTAACATTGCTGCTTGATAACGGCGTCGATCTTCACAGCTATCAGCCCACCGCCGATGACATAATAAAAATTTCAAATTGCGATATGTTTATCTATGTCGGCGGAGAATCCGATAAATGGGCCGATGATGCGCTGAAAAACGCAGCCAATAAAAATATGGTTGTCGTCAATCTTCTGGAAACTCTCGGCGATTCGGCCAAGACCGAAAAGGTCGTTGAGGGAATGCAGGCTGAGGAGGAGAACGGCGACGATCATGAGGAATATGACGAGCATGTGTGGTTGTCATTAAAAAATGCAGAAGTTATCTGTCGGGCGATTGCTGAAAAGCTGGCGGAAATAGACTCTGATAACAAAGATGTATATATTTCCAATGCAAACACATATATAAATAAGCTGTCTGCGCTTGATGCGGAATACAAAAAAGCGGTTGACGGCGCCGACAAAAAAACACTTCTGTTCGGCGATCGCTTTCCTTTCCGCTACCTTGCCGATGATTACGGACTTGACTACTATGCGGCTTTTGTCGGCTGTTCGGCCGAAACGGAAGCCAGCTTTGAAACTATAACATTCCTTGCCGAAAAGGCGGATGAATTAGGGCTGTCATGCGTGCTGACGCTTGATGGCTCGGATAATAAGATAGCGCAAACCATTATTTCAAATACGGCGGGCAAAAATCAGAAGATACTTTCAATGGATTCCATGCAGTCAACGACCTTGAACGATCTCAAAAACGGAACAACATATCTTTCCGTTATGCAGAAAAATCTGGAAGTACTGAAATCAGCGTTAAATTAAGGAGGATAACTATGGCTCAGCTTAAATGTGAAAATCTGACTCTCGGATATGATTCAAAAATAATTCTTCGTGATCTGAACTTTTCTGTCAATTCCGGCGACTATCTTTGCATCGTCGGAGAAAACGGCTCAGGCAAAAGCACTTTGATGAAAACAATTCTCGGTCTTCAGTCCGCAGTGAGTGGAAAGGTCTTGTTCGGTGACGGACTGAAAGCCAATGAAATAGGTTATCTTCCTCAACAAACCGTTGTTCAGAAAGACTTCCCCGCATCTGTTCGTGAGATAGTGATATCCGGCTGTCAGGGAAGGTGCGGCCTCAGACCTTTCTATAACAAAGAAGAAAAGCAGATTGCCGCTGATTCTATGGAAAAAATGGAGATCACACATCTCGCGGGGAGATGCTATCAGGAGCTTTCGGGAGGTCAGCAGCAAAGAGTGCTTCTTGCCCGCGCGCTGTGCGCGACGAGAAAAATGCTTCTGCTGGACGAGCCCGTTTCAGGACTCGACCCGAAAGTTACTGCGGAAATGTACGGCTTGATTGAGAAGCTGAACAGTTCTGACGGCATAACGATCATTATGATATCTCATGATATTTCAGCCGCAATAAAATATGCAAGCCACATTCTGCATATCGGAGATAAGATTTTCTTCGGAACAAAGCAGGAATACCTGAAAAGCGAGGCCGGAAAAATTTTTGCCTCCGACGCAGGAGGGGAAAACAAATGACGGAGATATTTGAAAAGCTCGTTTCTTACTTGCACTATCCGTTTGTCAGATACGCTTTAATTGTCGGCGTTCTGATAGCGCTTTGCTCCTCCTTGCTCGGCGTGACTCTTGTTTTAAAAAGGTTTTCGTTTATCGGGGACGGACTTTCTCATGTCGCTTTCGGCGCAATGGCAATCGCCGCTATCCTGAATTTCACAAACGATATGCCGTTTGTTATGGTCGTCACAATAATCTGCGCCGTATTGCTTCTCAGAACGGGGCAAAACACAAAAATCAAGGGCGACGCCGCAGTTGCGATGATTTCAGTCGGCGCGCTTGCCATAGGTTATCTGCTGATGAACATTTTCTCGACATCTTCAAACCTGTCCGGTGATGTCTGCAGTACGCTTTTCGGCTCAACCTCAATATTGACCTTGACAAAATCGGAGGTTTATATATGCGCCGCTTTGTCGGTGATTGTCGTTGCGGTGTTTATCTTATTCTATAATAAGATTTTCGCGGTGACTTTTGACGAAAATTTCGCAATAGCGACGGGCACAAAGGCGAGCGCATATAATCTCTGCATTGCCGTTATAGTGGCTGTCATAATTGTCCTTGCTATGAATCTTGTCGGCTCGCTTTTGATATCCGCGCTCGTTATTTTTCCGGCGCTGTCGGCGATGCGGCTGTTCAAAAGCTTCAAATCGGTCACGATTTGTTCGGCTGTGCTGTCTGTGGTCTGCTCACTGTCCGGCATATTGATTTCTATTCTTTTCGGAACACCGGTCGGTTCAACGATAGTTGCCGTTCAGATAGCGGCCTTTGCGGTGTTCTATATTCTCGGTCTTATTATCGGAGGTGCAAAAAAATGAAAATCAAAAGAATAATCTGTTTATTGCTCGTTTTGGTGATCGGCTTTTCTCTTTCAGCCTGCGGCGGCGATAAGACTTCGCCGTCCGGAGAACAGGACTCAGATGCGGCTATCGTTAATAATAATTCGTCAGACGGCATTGATGTTGATCTGACAAAGCTCAGCAGCACTATGGTCTATTCTGAGGTGTATAACATGATGACTGCTCCCGACAGTTATATTGGAAAAACAGTCAGAATGAAAGGAAAATTTTCCATTTATCAGGATGAGACTACAAACTTCAACTATTATGCCTGCATAATTTCGGACGCTACGGCCTGCTGTTCACAGGGGCTTGAGTTTGTTCTGGCCGGCGATTACAGCTACCCGCAGGATTATCCGCAGCTCGGAACGGAAATAACCGTGACCGGCGAGTTTCAGACTTATCAGGAAAACGGTCAGACATATTGCCATTTGATCGGCGCGTCGCTTGTGTGATATTCGGTTTAAAATATATCTGACGGTTGCTTAAAACGGCGGCCGTCAGATATATTTATATATCAACCAATATTTAAAACTTTCTTTCTTCTGACACCGGTCCTGCATAAAGGATATCGCCGTTGTTGCCTGAATGTTTAAAGATTAAATCTATTTTGTAAACTTTATATCCGCTTAAAACTCAGGGGTGGAAAATTTTAAAAATATATTGTATATTATAGATTATCCGACAGATGCGAGCCGAAAGCTATTGAAGCTTCGCCAGACTTTATCCCACTATGGTTACCGTGTAACCGACAAAGCAGTGATTATTTGCCAGAAAAGCGAGATGAGACGCAGTGACAAAGCCGAGAAAAGAGAAAATGCTGACAGCGCTTGTGATTTTGCTGGTGGCGATTGCTTTTGCCGCTCGTTTTATCAGTGGCGGCAATATAGTTCTGCCGGGACTGATAAGAAGTATAATCTATATCGACCTGACAATAATATGGGGACTTTCACTGCGAAACCGCATCATTCAGGTTCAGACGCGCAGATATCTGACGGTTATTTCGGCTCTTGCGATAATATGGATGCTTCTTCGCACAATGAAGTTTTTCTTTATCCCCGAGCAAAGCATGATGCGCCCCGTGTGGTATTTATATTACCTGCCGATGCTGTTCATTCCGCTGATGGCTGTGTTTGTCGCCGCCTCTCTCGGAAAGCCTGAGAACTATCGTCTGCCGAAGGGAGCGCTTGCTTTGTATATCCCGACGGCGCTTATGCTTCTTTTGGTGCTGACAAACGATTTTCATCAGCTTGTGTTCGTGTTCCCGTCGGGCAAGCCCTGGACTGACCTTGATTACAGCTACGGCTTTGGCTTCTATTTTGTTGCCGGCTGGGAGGTTGCTCTCACTCTCGCGGCGTTTGCCGTTATGGTCAGACGCTGCCGTGTGAGGTCGCTGAAAACGGCGGCTCCGCTTATATTTATGGGACTGTCAATTATCTATGCCGCTTTATACACCGCCGGTACCGGGTGGTTACTGACTGTTTTCGGCGATCTGACTGTCGTTCAGTGCTGTCTGATCGGGCTGTCCTTTGAAAGCTGCATACGCTGCGGATTGATTCAGAGCAATACGGGGTACGACGATCTGTTTGAAGCCTGCACTCTCGGCGCTCAGATAACCGACAACAACTATTGTGTGAAATATGCGTCTTTGCTTGCACCGAAGCTCACCCGGAAAATTATGCGGGAGGCGGAAAAAGCTCCGGTCAGGATAGATAAAAACACGCTGGTGAAAAGCAACGCTATTCCCGGCGGTCATGTGCTCTGGAAAGAAGATATAACTGAGCTGACAGCTGTTATTGAGGATCTTGAAGCCGCCGGCTGCGAGCTTGAGGAAAAAAACTTTGTCGCTCAGGAAAACTATAACACAAAGCGCAGGATCAGCAAGCTGCGCGAGAAAAACAGACTTCTTGACCTTATGCAGCAGAAAACCGAGGATCAGATAGATATTCTTTATAAGCTGCTTGCGCGCTATGAAAGCGAAACCGACGAAAGCCGCCGCCGAAAGCTTCTTGCTATGACCGCAGTCGTCGGATCGTACATAAAGCGGTGCGGAAACCTTGTTTTTATCAGCGAAAGAGGCGAGAGTGCTGACATTGAGGAGCTTTCAAGGTGCTTTGAGGAATCCTTTTCCAATCTGGAGCTATTGGGTGTGGCCTGCGCCTGCGACCTGCCCGAAAAAGGAACAGTTTGCGCTAAGGACGCTATACGGGCATATCATATTTTTGAGACCGTTATCGAGGCTTCGATGGAAAGTCTTAATTCGGTGTGGCTGAAAGCCGTTGAGGACGAAGCTTATATTGCGCTTCGCATTGAGGTTTTCTGTGAAGCCGGGCTGTCTCATCTTTCCGGTATTGCCGACAGCTACTGCGAAGAAAACGGCGATTTCTGTTTTACCGTCAGAATGAAGAAAGGCGGTGAACAGTCATGACATATTTTCATCAGATATCTTTTTCACATCAGGCCGTTTTGCTGACATCGCTGTTTCTGACAGATCTTCTTTCATTTCTGTGCATAGGTCTTTCACGAAACGGAAAGAGAAAACCCAAAAAAACGGTTATTGACATTTTGCTGTTTCTTGTTCTGTTTGCTTTCGTTGGTCTTTGCACCAAAATGGTGGGCAATGCAGAACTGGTATTATCGCCGAAAAACCTGCTTCCGATACCTGTGTGGATATTGTGGTGCATTGACATCTGCGCGGCAGTGTGGCTGATTTGCGAGGCGGTCGACAGATTTCACTATCTGAAATACACGATCGGTAGACATTCCGTCAAAGAAGCGATGGACACTCTCCCGGGTGCTGTCTGCTTCTTTAATCCGAACGGCACTGTCAAGCTCTGCAATCTGCAGATGTATCGTCTGTGCAGAAGCATAATGCAAAGCGATCTTCAGACTCTTTCAGAGCTGAGCGGGGCGTTGGAGGAGCTTGACGGTCTGAGCGGCATAATCAGGCTTCCTCAGGCATATCAGACTTATCTTTTCCCGGACGGCAAGGTGTGGAGATATCATCAGAACGAAGTGACGGCCAAAAACGGCGTGACTTATACGGAAGCTATGTTCTATGATGTAACCGAGCTTTATGAAAAGCATCTGAAGCTGAAAAAAAGAAATGCCGCGCTTAAAGAAATTTATCGCGAAATAGGGCGCCTTTCGGATAATGTTCTTGAAATGACTCGCGAAAGCGAGATACTTTCGGCCAAGACAAATCTCCATGACCAGATGGGCGCGGGAATTACCGCAATCCGTCGCAGTCTTCTGCAACAATACACTTCCGAGAAAAATGCGCAAGCCATTGAGCTTTTGACTAAAGCGGTTAAGATAATTAAAAATGACAACGAATCTCCCGTCGGTCGGACCGATGTTGAAGAATTTATACATAATGCCGGCGCAGTCGGAATTCAGGTCGAAATGACGGGAAGCCTGCCGGAGGAAGAAAATATTCGCCGTTTGTTCCTGCTAACTATGAAGGAGTGCTGCACAAATGCCGCCAGACACGCCGGCGCTCATAAGATTTGGGTGAGTTCGGCGGAAAAAGAGAGCAGACTCTATCTTCATATTGAAAATGACGGAGAGCCGCCGAAAGGCGAAGTCACGCCAAGAGGGGGACTCCTGAACCTGAAACGGTATTTCGATGAATACGGCGGCGAAATGACAATCAGTTCTTCGCCGGGCTTCAGCCTTACGGCGTCAGTTCCCGCAAATATCAGACACGAGGTGATATTTTAAATGACAAAGGTACTTGTGGTCGATGACCAGCGGATTGCAAGAGAATATATGGAGCGCATTATATCCGATGTTAACGGCTATGAGCTGGCGGGCAGCATAACCGATGCGGATTTTGCCGTTCTGTTCTGCGAGCGCCAACCGGTGGACCTTATATTGATGGATGTCTGCACTCACGGCGCCAAAGACGGTATCGAGGCTGCGGCAGAGATAAAAAAGCTTCACCCGAGAATAAAAATAATAATTGTCACCTCGATGGTTGAACAGAGCTTTCTGAAGCGGGCCCGCCAAGCGAAGGTGGATAGCTTCTGGTATAAGGATATAAGCCCTGAGGATCTGCTCACTATTATGAATCGCACCATGGCGGGCGAGCATATGTTCCCAAACGAAACGCCGCTTGTCGAATTTGTCGCCGGAACGAGCAACGAGCTCAGCGAGCAGCAGATCAGAGTGCTTCGCCTGGTATGCGACGGACTTGAGTACAGCGAGATAGCAAAGAGACTCAACTGCACGGTAAGCAATGTGAAGTTTCATGTTGCGAACATTCTTCAGATCACAGGCTACAGCAACAAGGTCCAGCTCGCTGTGGCTGTGACAAACAAGCGTTTCATTATTCCTGATATTCCGATGGAAAAGAAAGCGCCCGTTATTGATTAACAAGATTCAGCTGAATAAAAGATTGCCGGTTTCCGTTTCGGGAGCCGGTATTTTTTTTGACTTTTTCAGGAAATATTTCCGATAAACTGTACTTTCGGATAGTGTGTTTTGAAGCCGGAGTTTTTATAATGTAATTACATTTGGTCGATATTACCTATTTTTACTGAAAACGGAGGTGGATCCATGCGCAGGGTAGTTGTGGATATGCAGAATGTTCTCTATGCGGATGCGATAGCGACGGCTTTAAAGAACTTTGATTCGGATTTTGATGTTGCTCAAAGCGAAAGTCCCGACAAAACTCTTGAAATCTGCGAGCTCGTCAACGCAAATATCCTGATTATGGAGGTCACCTCGTACACACCGTGGAGACTGGAAGAACGAATGAAGATCCGCAGTTATTTGAAAACGAAAAAGCCGGACTGCAAGATAGTCCTGATTGTTGATGAGAACACCGAAAAAAAGCTGGCCGATAAGGTGCGCCTTGCTAAAAAGGACGGATTGATTGACGGTTTTCTTTACAGCTCGGTTTCGGCTACGTATCTGTCAGCAATCGTTGACGCACTGTGAAAGGCGGTGAAAGAGAAAAACAGAATAATCAAAAGTCGGTCGGCTTGGTTTTCAAAAATAATGCAGGCCGGAACAAAAATTCAGCAAATTTTGTCAAAGAACTTTTCAGGAGGTTTAATTATGAAAAAATTATTATCAACCGTGCTGGCATTGGTGATGCTGGTGACATCAATGGGCCTTATGCCGTTTTCGGCTCAGGCGGCAGGCAGATATAAGAACATTGAGCTTGAAATAACAGCAAGCGAAAATTCACACAACGGTTTGGTTGTCGGCGGCGCGTTCAAATCGCCGGACGGTATTTTCAGCGTTAAGTGCCTGGACAATAACGGTTACGAATGGGAAACTCTTCCCAGCCCCTATGTTACTTATTGGGCGGAAGGCGACACAAAGATGACCTATTCAGATACAGTTCAGAAAAATAAGGCCTATATACTGCATTTAGCAGTCTGCCCGTTAGATGACGCTCTCTGTGAAAACGATGTAGATATCGATGATGTTAAATCTATCAAGTTAAACGGGGTTGAGCTTAAAGACACCCAATACAGACGCGGAGAACTCGGCACTTCTATTTATATCACAGCTCAGTTCTATTATGCTGATGTAACAGGAGCGACGGGTTCAGGTTATTATTTCCCTGGTGAAACAGTCACCGTTACGGCCGATAAGGTTCCTGACGGCAAACATGTGGCATGGAGCGGATCATACATAACAGCCAAAAGAGGCATGAACGGAAAGCTCACGTTTGTGACAGTTCCGTTTAACAGCTTCAAAGATAAATATGCTTCAACGACCACATTCACAATGATCGGCAAAAGCCAATTTAAGATAAATCCCTTGTATGAGGATCACACATGGAACGACGGCGTTGTCACAAAGAAAGCAACCTGCCTTGCAGAGGGCGTTAAGACCTACACCTGCACAAAATGCGGTGAAACCAAGACCGAAGCTATCGGAAAGGTCAGTCATACATACAAAACCTACACAACAAAGGCGAGCGTCGGCAAAAACGGCTCTGTCATCACCAAGTGCGCCGTTTGCGGAGCAGTGAAGTCAAAGTCGACTATCTATGCGCCCAAGACGGTTACACTTGCGGCAACATCATACACTTACAGCGGCAAGTCAATCAAGCCCGCAGTCAAGGTCGTTGATGCCAACGGCAAGGTAATTTCAGCAAGCAACTACACAGTCAAATATTCATCAAATAAATATGTCGGCACCGCTAAAGTCACAATTACCTTTAAGGGCAATTACAGCGGAACGATAACAAAGACCTTTAAGATAAATCCGAAAAACACAAGCATTTCTTCACTCACAGCAGGCTCAAAGAAGTTTACCGTTAAGTGGAAGAAATACACAACTCAGACGACCGGATATCAGATTCAGTATAGCACAAAGAGCAGCTTCTCAGGCGCAAAGACAGTAACCGCCTCGAAGAACAGCACAACTTCAAAGACTGTTTCCAAGCTCAAATCAAAGAAAAAGTATTATGTCCGCATAAGAACATATAAGGTCGTCGACGGAACGAAATACTATTCAGCCTGGTCATCGGCCAAAAAGGTTACAACCAAGAAATAAACAACAGCATTATTGATTTCAGACAAATCAACCAATCGTTAAGCTGACGCACTTTTCGACACGGAATTATAAAATATAGGAAGTCTTTCTATGAAATAACGGCAAAGAAATTTTCAGCCAAAAGGTACGCCCGAACTTTATATTTATCGGGCAATGTTATCCCGGCGGCGGGAAAGACTTCCGCATAGCTTCGTTTCTTTTGACGGGTTCTTTCTGTGCTGTTATTCACAAAACAGAATTGAACAAACGATCTTTAATCGGATTTTTAAGGAAACGGAGATAACCTCTCCGTTTCCGATTTTCTGAGTGCGTTATGAGCCATATATTGCTTTTCTTGAGCAAAAAAGGCATGTTTATGTAATAAAGCGGGTTGATAACCGATAAAAATAATATAACTTTTGAAAGGAGAACAATATATGGGACTTATTAAAGCCGGATTGGGAGCGTTGGGAGGAACGCTCGCTGATCAGTGGAAGGAATTTTTCTACTGCGACGCACTGCCAAACGATGTGCTGATGAGGAGAGGCCAGAAGCAGGTCGGCAGACGATCCTCCAACACAAAAGGAAACGATAACATTATTTCAAACGGATCGGGCATAGCCGTAGCGGATGGCCAGTGCATGATAATAGTTGAGCAGGGAAAGATCGTTGAGGTCTGCGCCGAGCCCGGTGAATTCACTTATGACGCATCAACGGAACCGAGCATTTTTTACGGCAATCTCGGAGAAAGCATCAAGGAGTCCTTTAAGACGGTCGGAAAGCGTTTCACTTACGGCGGGGACACCGGCAAGGATCAGCGCGTTTATTATTTCAACACCAAGGAGATCTTAAACAATAAATTCGGCACGGCAAATCCGATAATGTTTGAGGTCGTCAATAAGCGCATCGGCATCAGCAGAACTGTTCAGATCCGCTGCAACGGCGTTTATACATATGTTATATCGGATCCGCTGCTGTTTTACACAAGACTTTGCGGCAATGTCGAATATGAGTTCACAAGAGATCAGATCGACGAGCAGCTGAAAAGCGAGTTTATCGACGCTCTTCAGCCTGCGTTCGGAGCATTGGCCGAGCAGGAGCTCAGACCGGCGCAGATACCGACCAAGGTCAAAGAGCTGAAAGCAGCCATGAACGACGCTCTGAAGCAGGAGTGGATAGAGAACAGAGGTATTTCAGTCGGCAAGATCGCTCTGAATCCGATCACTCTCACCGAAGAGGACATGAAGAAGATAAACGAGCTCGAGGACGCCGCAAACATCGGCTCAAATCCGTTTATGATGGCCGGAAGAATGACGAACGCAACGGCAGACGCGATGCAGACAGCCGCCGGCAACTCAGCGGGAGCTATGACGGGCTTCATGGGCATGGGTATGGTCGGTATGGGCGGCCAGGGAGGATTCGGCGCTGCGCAGAACCTTTATACTATGGGCCAGCAGCAACAGGCGGCTCAGCAGCAGACGCAGCATACTCAGGCACCCACAAATCAGATGAGCGGCGGAGACAGCGCATCAGGGTGGAAGTGCTCCTGCGGTGCAGTTGCCACCGGAAAATTCTGCCCCGAATGTGGAGCGAAGAAACCGGAACCTGCTCAGGCGGGCTCATGGAAATGCAAGTGCGGCGCAACGGCGACAGGCAAATTCTGCCCGGAGTGCGGCTCTCCGAAGCCGGCGGACGAAGTCGGCTGGACCTGCTCCTGCGGAACGGTGAACAATGGCAAATTCTGTCACAACTGCGGAGCGAAGAAGCCTGAAGGCGTACCGCAGTATCGCTGTGACAAGTGCGGCTGGGAGCCCGAGGATCCTCAGCATCCGCCGAAGTTCTGCCCTGAATGCGGCGATCCGTTTGACGACGGTGACATAAAATGAAAAAGATCATAGTCATTATTCTTATCTTGGCTGTCGTGGTCGTGACCGTTTGTGCCGCATACTATGCATACATCAAACAGCATACCTTGGACAAGGACGGCATGGAAAATCCGGACTTTTCAGAAGGCGGCGGCGCTTTATATGAAGCCGGAACCGACTGTGGAAATCCGTCAGGCTCCGACGCAACAGATAACGATAACGGCAGTCTGAAAGCATAAATTTATATAACAGATAATATCTGAGCTTCGGAATTAGATGCCGATTGGCCGGAAATAGCTTGGAAAGGCTATACTTCAGCTAATATGTGCGAAATTCAGATATTATACTTGAAAATTACCGCAATACCGAAAAATCAGGAGGTAACGATAATGGGATTATTTGATAAAAAATTCTGCGATATATGCGGAGAAAAGGTCAACACACTCACACAGCAAAAGCTGTCGGACGGATATCTTTGCTCTGACTGCAAGAAAAAATTAGGCTCTTTCACGAGCGGCTGGAAACAGCGCACTGTTGAAGATGTGAAGAATCATCTTCAGCTCAGAGAGCAGAATAAACAGAAATATCAGCAGTTCAACTGCTCTGCTGTCGCCGGCGGCAGAAACAATTCTATTCAGGTCGACTTCAATAACCACTGGTTTATTTTTGCGATAGACAACAGAGATTACAAGAGCGGAAATCCTCAGGTATTTGACTTTTCACAGCTCCAGGATTTCTGGATGGAGCAGGAATTCAGAACACTTTCCGATTCCGACAACGACGGAATACCTGACAGAATGGATAATTTCGATAACAGGCAAATGAATAACGGTCAGAACAGCTTCGGCAGAATGAATATGGGTATGAACGGTATGAACTACATGAATAACATGCAAACAAGCATGGTTAATGTTCCTTTGTCGGCTCAGCCGTTTATCCGCAATTCAAGTTCCTACAGCTCAAGCGGAATAAAAGAAGTCAGCGGCATCGATGTTTGCTTTAAGGTCAGCGATCCCTATATCACGGGAACAATCTCTTTCAGCATTGCGAATATCGGCTCCGGCAACCAAATGGAGCTTATGCAGGCATATGAATCGGGCGTTCAGGTCATGCAGCTTTGCCAGCAGATAAAGCAGGGCGGAGCGCAGAATGTTAATCAGGGCTTCGGACAGCAGACGAACAACGCCTACGGTCAGCCTCAGCAGCCGATGGACGGTTATGCTCAGCCTCAGCAGACGATGAATCAGGGGTACGCTCAGCCCAACGGTGCTTTCGGCGGCGCAGGTGCTGCGGCCGGTACTGCGGCGGCTTTTTGGAACTGTCCTTCATGCGGTGCTCAGAGCAGCGGTGCTTTCTGCCAGAATTGCGGCACTAAAAGACCGGAACAGCAGCGTTCTGTCCGCTGTGATAAATGCGGCTGGACTCCGGCACCCGGCGAGCAGATTCCGCGCTTCTGTCCAAACTGTGGAGATCCCATTGACGCCAACGATATGCGTTGACAAATCGAATAAGAAACAGTTTCGGCGACAGGTCTTATCCGGACTGTCGCCTTAATTTAAATGATTGCAGATTATTTTCTTTTGAAGCTGCTTCTGCGGCGAAGGGAAACCTTAGCATACCTTTATAAAGATGCGCCGTCTTTTGAAACAGCGGCAATGTCAGATATAATCTATGGCTAAAATTTGTCAGACAAAACAAGAGGTGATAAACTTGGCAGTATTGCAGGAATACAAATGTCCGTGCTGCGGCGGAGCAATAAACTTTGACAGCACGATTCAGAAAATGAAATGTCCGTATTGCGATACGGAATTCGATATGGAAACGCTCAAAAGTTATGACAGCGAATTGAAAAACGAGCCCGCTGAGGATATGAATTGGGAAAAATCCGCCGGCTGTGAATGGCAAAACGGCGAAACCGACGGGTTGCGCACATATGTCTGCAAATCCTGCGGCGGTGAAATTGTCGGCGATGAGAACACAGCGGCGACTTCCTGCCCGTTCTGCGGAAATCCGGTTGTCATGATGGGGCAGTTTTCAGGAGCGCTGAAACCGGATTATGTTATTCCGTTCAAGCTCGATAAAAAGGCGGCGGTCGCGGCGCTGAAAAAACACTACGGCGGCAAAAGGCTTCTGCCCAAGGTGTTCAGGGATCAGAATCATATTGAAGAGGTCAAGGGCGTTTATGTTCCGTTCTGGCTGTTTGACGCCGACGCTGACGCTAATATACGCTACAAGGCAACAAGAGTCCGGGCATGGAGCGATGCAAACTATAACTACACTGAAACCAGCTTTTTCTCTGTTGTTAGGGGAGGAAGCATCGGCTTTGAGAATGTGCCGGTTGACGGCTCTTCAAAAATGGCGGACGATCTGATGGAATCCATTGAGCCTTTTGACTTTTCGGAAGCGGTGGATTTTCAGACGGCATATCTGGCCGGATATCTGGCTGACAAATATGATGTTGATGCAGGGCAGAGTATCGGTCGGGCTAACGACAGAATCAAGAAAAGCACTCAATGTTCCTTTGCCGCCACAGTGCAGGGGTACGCCTCCGTCACGCCGGAAGCGACCAGCATTCATCTAAGCAACGGACAGGCAAAATATGCCCTGTATCCGGTGTGGATCTTAAACACCAAGTGGAAAGGCAAGAAATACACCTTTGCCATGAACGGTCAGACGGGAAAGCTGGTGGGCGATCTGCCACTTGACAAGAGCGCTTATAACAAGTGGTTTGTCGGCTTAACTGCCGGCATAAGCGTTGCGGCGTTTGTGGCTTCATATCTGTTCTGGCTGCTGTGAGGAGGTGCTGACAATGAAAATAAAAAAGAGTATATTAACGGTTTTGCTTGCACTGATTATATGCCTGACAGCGGTTATTCCCTCGTTTGCCGCCGGCAGTATGCCGAGACTGGTGGATAATGCCGATTTGCTGACGGATAGTGAAGAAAGCGCTTTGCTGACAAAGCTTGATGAGATCAGCGAAAGACAGCAGGCGGATATAGTTGTAGTGACTGTCAACACTCTTGACGGGAAAACACCGATGGATTATGCTGATGATTTCTATGATTACAATGGCTACGGATTCGGTGAAAACAAGGACGGCGTACTGCTTCTTATCAGCATGGAGGACAGGGATTGGTGGATGTCCACCACAGGATACGGAATCACTGCCGTTACTGACGCAGGCATAGAATATATATCCGAAAAATTTCTGTCAGACCTTAGCGAAGGAGATTATGAAGCGGCGTTTACTACCTACGCCGAGCTTTGCGATGACTTTTTCACTCAGGCAAAAACAGGGGAGCCTTATGACACAGGCCATATGCCGAAAGAGCCGTTTAATCTTGCCTGGAATTTGTTTGTTGCTTTAGCTATAGGTATAGCGCTTGCGGCAATAATTACCAATAGAATGAAGAGCAAGCTAAAGACTGTTAAGTACCAGCCGGCGGCAAATAATTATGTTAAGGCAAACAGCATGAATGTGACCGAAAGCCGCGATATGTTCCTTTATACTCATGTCGACCGCAGAGAAAAGCCACAGGAAACGAGCAGCTCAGGCGGCTCAACGTCAGGCGGCTCAACGACACATACCTCCTCCTCCGGATCGACTCACGGCGGAGGCGGCGGCAAGTTCTGATATTGAACAACCGAATTTATTTGAAAGGATGAATTGCCATTAGTATTTTTGATAAATTTAAAAGTACCGCAGCTTCTGCGGCAGGCGCGGCAATACAGTCCGCCGGAAACAAGAGAGAGACATTCACATTTGCGTCTTTGCCGGAAAGCCTTGCTCAGATGCAGTCATTGCCCGAAGCAAGCCTTGACACTCCGTTTAAGACCGCTGCGCTGACAGTGTGCGCACTGTGCGCTTATGCGGCGGATAAGCAGATCGGGACTGAAATGCTCAACTGGCTGCGCGGTCCGCGGCCGCTGAGCGGACAGGATATCTCTTTCCTGAACGACAGATTCCGAGGCGACAGAACATATATTCCGTTTTCATATTTTGCGGGAGCAACGCCCGATAATAACTACACACCCACTCAGCCGTTCACGATCACAATTGAGAGCAATCATGTTTCGCAGGCCGAGCAGGGATATATGAAGCTGTTCATCCCGTGCGGCGGAGCAGACAGTCCAAGACCGATAAAGCTGCGCATGAAGGGCGACGGCAGATGGTTTTTATGGGAACAGTATCTTCTGACCGATATACGTCAGCCGAAAGCTGCCGATCCGTGGGCATAAGCAACAAAGAGAACATTCAGCTTATAAAATAAAAAGGCACAACCGCCGCTTTGCCGGCGGTTGTGTCTTTGACAGTTAAGCTGTTTTGAAGCGGTAACCGACGCCCCAGACAGTTTCAATATATTTCGGGCTTGAGGAATCATCTTCAATCTTTTCACGAATGCGGTTTATATGCACTGTTACCGTTGAAGTCTCGCCGATAGCGTCAAGTCCCCAGATTTTATCAAAGAGAGCGTCCTTGCTGAAAACAACATTCGGATTGGTTGCGAGGAAAACAAGAAGATCAAATTCCTTGTGGGTGAAGGTGACCTCTTTTCCGCTGACAAAAACCCGCCTTGCTGTTTTGTCAATAGTCAGATCACCGATGGTTAATATGTCGTCGGACACTGCCGCGGCCTTTTCCGTCAATCGTTTGTAACGGGCGATATGAGCGTTGACCCTCGCAACAAGCTCAGACGGATTGAACGGCTTAACAATATAGTCGTCTATGCCAAGGCCGAAGCCCTTGATTTTGTCGATTTCTTCTTTTTTTGCCGTGACCATAATAATCGGAATATCCTTTTTTTCTCTGAGATGACGGCAAACCTCAAAGCCATCCATTGCAGGCAGCATAAGGTCGAGAATAACAAGGGCAAAATCTTCATTCAGCGCTGTTTCAAGTCCTGTTTTTCCGTCGTTTATGACGGTCGTCTTATAACCGTTTATCTCAAGGTAGTCTTTTTCAAGATCGGCTATGTATACATCGTCTTCAATAATAAGTATGCGTTTTTCCATGTCAATCTATCTCCTTTATTGCTGTTATAGGTAACTGAAAATCTATCGTCAGGCCCTTGCCGACATCGCCGAACGCCGTCACGGTTCCTTTGTGTCTGATCACGATCTGCTTAACAAGAGCCAAACCTATGCCGCTCCCGTTCCTGACATTGCTTCTTGCCTCATCGCTTCTGTAAAAGCGGTCGAATATTTTATCGCATTCATCGGGGCGTATTCCGATTCCGTCGTCGGTGAAGATTACTTCAAACATATTGTTTGCGTTTATCTTTGCAATAACGGAAATATTGACATATTCCTTTTCGGGCTTTTTATATTTCAGCGAATTACTTAAAATATTTTCGATTACCCGCTCGCATTGGAAAGTGTCTATCTTGCAGTAAACGATCTGGCTGCAGCTGTAAGTGAAGCTGAGCCTTATTTTTCTTTCTTCAAGAAGATGCTTTGATTCATTGTACCAATTATTTAAAAGCTCATGCATATCCCGCTCTCTGAATTTGAACGATACATTATCGGCTTCGAGATTTGTGACCTCCGAAAGAGCGTCCATGAGCTTTTCGAGGCTATGCGTTGCATTATATATAGCGTTTATATATCTTTCTTGTTTTTCGGGAGTGTTTGCAACGCCGTCCATAAGCCCCTGTGTGTAGCCCTTTATTGTTGTTATGGCTGTTCTCGCGTCATGACTTAAACCCGAATAGGTGTTTTTTCTTTCTCGTTCGTACGCTTGCCTGTCTTCGATCGACTTTTTCAATTCGAGTCTCATATTGTCAAAGTTGGTGCAAAGATCATAGAATTCATCGGTCTTTTCGTCGATCTCGACAGACTCATCGAGAATACCGTCTTTTATTTTGTCGGCAGCCTGACTGAGACTGTCTATCGGTTTGAGTATCGAGCGAGTCAGCGATCTGACGATGGAAATGTCAATAAAGACAACTATTGTTATAAGAATTATCAGAACAATTAAGAATGTTCTGTCGGAAAATTTATAAAGCGTCAGAAGAAACGAATTCATTTTGCCGATATTTCCGCTGACATTCATAATAATTATCTGATAATCAACGCCGTTTTCCGCTTTAACGGTGTCTCTTATGACAGTTGAGAAATCGTCATAATAAACGAAATCAGAATTATCCGCCTCATAATTTCGGCAGACATCAAAAAAATCGCTTTCCTTGTAACCGTTCGTTATGTAATATGTTTTTTCGTTTGATCTGACAAAAACGGCAATGTTATATTTTTCTATTCGCTTATAAGCTCTCCGGAATGCTCCGGATTCGGTAAAATTATCCGGATTTTTTAAAACCGTTTTTTCAATAAGTCTTATGTTGTATTGGCAGGAATAGCTTGTCACAACGCTTCTTGAATCGCTTATAACAGATTGATCGTCAACACCGACAGAGACCAATCTGACGAGAACGATCATAAAAACAGCGGTGGTGAATATTGCGAGAATGACCGGAACGATCGCAGAAGCAAAGTTATAAAGAGAAAAGCGCCTGTGAAGAGATATTCGTTTGTTTTTTTTATTTCCCTGGCTCATTTTACCACCTGTTAATATAAAACCTTTATCGCAAAAATAAGCGAAGAATACCGATATAAGTTAAATATCGCTAAATTCAGTATATCATAGCAGGTAAGAATTATCAATAAAAATATTCTAAAGCTTTTAATATTTTCGCTTTCTCATGGCATGATAACTAAGGGACATTTTAAATCAAAGGGAGAGTAAAATGCAGACGACCTTTAGAAAATATATAATAATTTTCGGGATCGGAGCAATAACCTACAGCCTTATTGAAGTGCTTGTGAGACAATACACTCACTGGACAATGACATTGACCGGCGGCGCAGTGTTCTGCACGCTTTATTATATAAACACACATATGAAGTCAAGAAATCTTCTTTTAAGATGTCTGATCGGTTCAGCTGTTATCACGGCGTACGAATTTGCGGTCGGGCTCGTTGTCAACTATTTTCTTCACATGGGTGTCTGGGATTATTCCAATCAATTTATGAATGTGCTCGGTCAGATATGTCTCAAATTCAGCGTACTTTGGTTTCTGCTCTGCATACCCGTGACGGGACTTATATATCTTCTCAGAAATAAGCTTGACAGAATAATTGTATAGAACCGATAAAAACCGCCGATAATTACATTAATTATGTGAAAGGCGGTTATTTTATGCAACATAAGACTAATAAAGAACATATCAAAAAAAGCCTGATTTTCGAATCGGCGGTGTTGCTTGGATTGATAATATCAATATTGATTTCATCAACGGCGAGCTTTCAGAAAAAGTGTGGGGAAGTCAGACAAAGCGTTCTCAGACTTCATGTTATCGCTAATTCGGATTCGCAGGAGGATCAGGAGCTGAAATTAAAGGTCAGAGACGCAGTTCTTGAAACCGGATCAAGCCTTTTTTCGGGCAGTGCAGACGCCCGAAATGCAGAAGAAAAAGCGATCGGCGAAACCGAGAAGCTCGAAGAAGCGGCAATACGCACGCTTAGGGAAAACGGTTGCGGTGACGATGTTAAGATAGAAGTCGGCCAAAGCTGGTTTCCGACGAGGACATACGGCGATGTTACTCTTCCCGCCGGAAAATATGAAGCGGTCAGGGTCATTATCGGAAGCGGAAAAGGTCACAACTGGTGGTGCGTTATGTTTCCGCCGATGTGTCTGCCGGCGGCCGAAGAGAAAAAGGAGCTTGACGATGTTCTGTCAAAGGACGCAGCAGAGCTTGTCAGATCCGATCCGAAATTTGAGATAAGATTTAAGATAGTCGAATGGTATGAATGGGCTAAAGAGAAGTTATCTTCGAGGTCAGCTTAGTGCGGGGCGCATCAGTTTGCCGGAATCGGCGCCGCAAATTTAATCAGAAAAAATAATTCACCCGCACGGCAGATCCGTGCGGGTGAAACGCATAAACAGCTTATTTTCTGAGTTCAATTCCGATCTTGGAAAGAGCTTTTATCGCTCTCTTCATTGCTGCGTCGGCTTCTTCGTCGGTGAGCGTTCTTTCCGGCGATCTCATTCTTATGTTGAAAGCAACGCTCTTCATGTTCTCGGCGATCTGAGCGCCTGTATAAACATCAAACAGAGCGATACTTTCAAGCGTCTTTCCGACGGCTTCGCTTATCAGTCTTTCAAGCTTGAGAACAGGAATATCTCTGTCGCAAACGAAAGCAAGGTCGCGGTTTGACGACGGGAACTTGGGCAGAGGCTTATAGGTTCTCTTGGTGTTTCCCTTGGCTTCGAGAGAATTGAAATCTATCTCAGCGATATACACTCTCGTTCCGATAGCGTAATTTGCCTGGACTGTCGGGTGAATCTCGCCTAAAATGCCTATCTCATCGCCGTCAACAACGATTTTTGCTGTTCTGCCGGGGTGGAATGTCGGATTATCCGTGACCGGCTCAACATCATATTTATCAATTCCGCATTTATAAAGGAGCTCTTCGACAACGCCCTTGAGCGTGAAGAAGTCAACATCAGCTCCGTACATACCAATGGAAACAGACTGCTTTTCTATCGGCAGCTCCTCGGTGCCGCGCGGAATATATTGCATAGCAAGCTCATATATTTTCACTTTAAGGTTTCTGTTGTTGTAGTTTCTTGAAAGGACCTCAAGAAGCGACGGAACAGCCGTTGTTCTCATGATGCTCGTGTCCTCACCGAGCGGGTTTGAGATAACGATAGACTCTCTGAGCTTGCTGTCCTTGGGCAGACATATCTTGTCGTACGCCTTGGGACTCATAAAGGAGTAAGTTGACACTTCAGTCAGGCCGCAGCCGATAAGGGTGTCGTTTATGAGTTTTTCAAGCTGCTGTGTTTCGGTGAGCTTGCCGTTTGCAACGCCTCTCAAAGGCCTGTTCGGAATGTTGGCGTATCCGTAGAAACGGGCTATTTCCTCACTGATGTCGGCTTTTCCGACAATATCGTTTCTGAAAGAGGGGATAATTATTGTGTCATCTTCAACCTTGAAGTCGATAGCTTCAAGAATACGCTTCTGTTCTTCCTTGCTGCAATCAATGCCGATAAATCTGTTGACCCACTCCCAGTCAAACGGAAGCGTTCTCGGCGTTTTATCTGAGTGATCGCAGTCGACGATCCCGCTGACGACATCGCCTGCGTCAAGCTCTTCGACAAGCTCAAGCGCTCTCATGAGGGCAGGCATGCAATTTTGAGGATCAAGTTCTTTTTCGTATCTTCCCGACGCCTCTGTTCTCATGCCTAAAGCCTTGGCCGTGCGTCTCGTAGTCGGTCCGTTGAAGCAGGCGCTTTCAAATACGATAGTATTTGTGTCATCCATTATTCCGGAAAACTCGCCGCCCATAACGCCTGCAACGGCGACGGGCTTTTCGGTGTCGGCGATAACGAGCATGGTGTTGTTAAGCTCTCTTTCAACACCGTCGAGCGTGGTTATCTTTTCGCCGTTAACAGCCGTGCGGACAACGACGGTTCTGTCCTTGATAAAACGGTGGTCGAACGCATGCATCGGCTGACCGTATTCAAGCATAACATAGTTCGTGATATCGACAATGTTGTTGATCGGTCTCACTCCGCAGGCGCGAAGTCTTTCCCTCATCCATCTCGGCGAGGGTTTGACGCGAACATTTTTCACAACAGCGCCGCAGTATCTGTAACAGCGTTCGGGGTTTTCGATGCGGACCTTGAGAAGCTCGTTGACATCGCCACCTGAAGTTTTAACAACAGGAACATGTTTGTTGAACGGTACCTTATAGGTTGCTGCCGCTTCTCTCGCAAGACCGATTATAGAAAGACAGTCCGGGCGGTTTGATGTTATCTCAAATTCAGTGACGGTGTCGTCAAGTCCGATAGCCTGCTGAATCGGCGTACCGAGAGTTTTGTCGCAGTCGTCGCCGAGAACAAAAATTCCGTCTTCAACAGCATAGGGAAAATCATGGGCAGTCAGACCGAGCTCGCCTAGTGAGCAGAGCATTCCGCAGCTTTCAACGCCTCTGAGCTTTCCCTTTTTGATTGCTTTTCCGCCGTGTACGACCGAGTTATCCAGCGCAACGGGAACATAATCTCCCGCTTTCAAATTCTGAGCGCCGGTGACTATCTGCAAATTTTCTTCTTTGCCGACATTTATCGAGCAGATCCAAAGATGATCGGAGTCAGGGTGTCTTTCAAGAAAATCGACTCTGCCGACGACTATATTTTTGAGATCGTCGCCTTCCTTTCTGAAGGATTCGACTTTTGAACCGGAAATCGTTATCGCTTCCGCAAAATCTTTATCGCTTGCGTCGATTTTAACAAAATCGCTTAACCATTTTTTAGATAAGATCATTTTTCCGCACCTCCTCAGAACTGACTTAAGAAACGAAGATCGTTTTCGTAATAAAGACGCATATCGTCGACATCAAACCTGAACATCGCGAGTCTTTCAAGGCCGATACCGAAAGCGTAGCCGCTGTATTCTTCGGGGTCTATTCCGCCTCTGCGAAGAACATCGGGGTGCACCATTCCGGCGCCGAGAATCTCAATCCAGCCCTCACCCTTGCACATCGGGCAGCCTTTTCCGCCGCAGTTGAAGCAGCTGACATCAATCTCACACGACGGCTCGGTGAACGGGAAATGGTGCGGGCGAAGTCTTATTTTTGTCTGCTCGCCGTAAAGTCTCTTTGCGAACGCTTCGAGATTTCCCTTGAGGTCGCTCATTGTGATTCCCTTATCAATAACAAGACCTTCTATCTGATGGAAAAGGGGAGAATGTGTTGCGTCAACGGAATCCGAGCGATAAACGCGGCCGGGAGCAATGATTCGAAGCGGAGGCTTTTTCTGTTCCATGACTCTGATCTGGACGGGGGAGGTCTGCGTTCTCAGCAGCATTTTATCGGTGATATAGAAGGTGTCCTGCGTGTCTCTGGCGGGGTGTTCGGGCGGAATATTGAGCGCCTCAAAATTATAATAATCCCACTCGACCTCGGGGCCTGTCGCAATGTCGAAGCCCATTCCGAGAAATATATCTTTAACTTCATCAAGAACGATCGAAAGGGGATGCTTATGACCTAATTCATGCCTTTCGCCCGGCATTGTGACATCGAGCTTTTCTTCTTTAAGTTTGATCTCAAGCTCTTTTTCTTTCAGAAGCTTTCTTCTTTCTTCAATTTCGGTTTCAAGCTGCGCTCTGATCTCGTTAGCCAGCTGACCGATAACCGGTCTTTCCTCGGCCGAGAGCTTGCCCATCTGCTTTAATATAGATGTCAGCTCGCCTTTCTTGCCGAGAAATCTGACCTTGAGAGCGTCAAGATCTGAATTGCCCAAGGCTTGTGACAGCTCTTTTTCAGCAAGCTCTTTGATAGCCTGTAATTGCTGTTTCATTTGCAATACTTCCTTTCCGTATTGATATAAAAATAAAAACTCCGCCCCGAAATAGGGACGAAGTAAAAATTTCTCCGCGGTACCACCCTGATTTTTGCCTGAAGCAAACACTCCGTGTATCTATAACGATGATAAACCGTCGCAGCCTACAACATAAGCTTCAGCCGCGCCACTCCGAAGTGAACTTCAATATCGCAGACAATAACCCGCTTTCAGCATTTGCGGGTCTCTCTGAAAGGTCCGATGATATTTACTCTCTTCATCACTGTGTTTCAACGGATACATTCTAACACAAAGCGATAAGACTTTCAAGAGAAAAAATAAAAAATTTTCGAAGTATTTGCTGTGCATAGCAGAATATCATAAATAACGCCGGAAGGGGAGAGCAAAAAAAGGAGGAGCATACGCTCCTCCTTATGTAGACACAGATCTGATTTAAGATCAGACGATCTCAAGCTTAACAGCTGTGAAGCTATCTGCCTTGAGGTTCTCATACTGCTTGTCAACTGTAACAGAGCCGTCCTTGAGTGAATTGAACAGCTTGTTGTAGTCTTCAAGGCTGAAGTTCTTGAGAGACCATGTATCGGTCGGAAGACCGACTGCATCGTTAGCAGCGCCGAGAGTTGTCTGAACACCGCCGATGTCGCTCCACTTGTTGTCATAATACTTCTGGAGAGTGAAAGCAACAGCTTCACGGATACCTTTCGTTGCGGAAGTGATGACTGTTGAGGACTGTGATGACTGGTCAACATCAACGCCGATTACATAACCGTCGTTAGCTGAAGCCGCCGCAAACGCTGACTGACACATTGAGCCGCCGCAGCTGAATACAACTTCCGTGCCGGAGGTGTACCAGCCGTTGAGCATTGTCTGAAGCTCCGGTGAAGCAGAGAAGGATGAACCGTTCTCCCAGCTGTATTTCATTTCAACAGTCTTGCCGAGCTCTTTGGCAGCAGCCTCTGCGCCCTGAACATAACCGTAGCCGAATCTGCAGCAAGCCGGATTTTCTCCGCCGCCGCCGCCGCTGAAGCCGAGCTTGGTGAAGCCTTCCTTAACAGCGGCATAGCCTGCAAGGTAGCCTGACTGTTCTTCCTGGAAGTCAACGCCCGCAACATTCTTGAGAGCTTCTCCGCTGGCGTTCTGAAGTGCCCAACCGTCGATGAAAACGAAGTTGACATCGGGATAGGTCTCAGCAGCCTTCTGAAGAGCCGTGCCCTGAAGGAAGCCTGCGCAGACAACTACTTTAGCGCCTGAATCGGCAGCAGCCTTCATAGCGTCAAAACGGTCGTCATCAGTTGCCTTGTTGCCGTTTGCCGGCTGATAGTACTTATAGGTCTTGCCGTTATCGGAAGCGAACTTCTTCAGGCCTTCCCAAGTACCCTGGTTGAATGACTTATCCTTGAGCTGACCGACGTCGGTTACGAATGCAAGCTCATACTTGCCGTCTGCTGATTCGCAGGTATCGCTGATAGCGTCGTAATCAACGGCTTTTTTGTCAGCGCTGGGATCCGTGCTGTCCGGTGTCTTGGTATTACCGCAGGCTGCAAAAGCAAAGATAACCATTACAGCTGCAAGCAATAAAGCAAGAAACTTTTTCATATTGGATTTCCTCCTAAAATTTTTTTGGATAGGTCAGTGCCTTATCCGCATAGTGATTATATCATAATAGCGAAAATTATCAACAATTTTTATGAAAATTTTTACTTCATTATCAATTCTTGTGCAAAATTGCTAAATAAAAGTATTTCAATGTCGAGATATAATAAAATTATATCATTACGGATCATTAAAATGCTTATGACAGATATTTCGGTGAAAAGCGCATCGGCAATATTTCGTCAAGGCTTTTCTCGATATATTCGTCACCGTTTTTTCCGAGAATGATAATAAAGTCATCGTCACAAAATTCGCTCATAACCTGCCGGCAAATGCCGCAGGGAGTGAAGTATGTCTTAAAGTCGAGATCCTTTCCGCCGACAACGGCAATTTTTGAAAATCCTCTCTCGCCCTCGCTTATCGCCTTGAAAAAAGCTGTTCTTTCGGCGCAGTTAGTCGGCCCGTAGGCTGCGTTTTCGATATTGCAGCCGAGATAGACCTTGCCGCTTTTTGCTTCAAGCGCAGCTCCGACATAGTGACGGGAATAAGGAACATAAGCATTTTCGGCGGCTTTCTTTGCCAGTTCAACAAGCTCACGGGAGGTCATAAAATCATCCTTTCAATATAAGATCCTTAAAGCTCTCACCGGCCGCGCCGGATCTGACGCCGAATATGTCGGCAATAGTTTTGCCAATATCGGCAAATGAGCTTCTCGTTCCGATATTAACGCTCCTGACGCTCTTGCCGAAAACGAGAAGAGGTATATATTCTCTTGAATGATCCGTGCTCGGAGTTATCGGGTCGCAGCCGTGATCGGCGGTGATAAACAGGATATCGTCGTCTCGCAGTTTATTGAGAAAGCCGCCGAGCCATTCGTCAAATTCGCTCAGAGCCCGTGCGTACCCGACAGCGTCGTTTCTGTGACCGTAGAGCATATCAAAATCAACGAGATTAACAAAGCAAAGGCCGTTGAAATCTCTATCGGCCCACGCGTCGGTTTTGGTCATGCCGTCTTTGTTGCCGACTGTCGGCTCAGCGTCCATAACGCCCTTGCCGGCAAAAATATCATAAATTTTGCCGACGGGCCTGACATCGTAGCCTGCGGCGAGAAGCTCGTCAAGAACGGTGTCTTTCGGCGGTACAAGCGAAAAATCATGGCGGCGGGGAGTGCGCTCGAAATTCGGATATTCGCCTGTGAACGGTCTTGCGATAACTCTGCCGACTCCGTGCTCACCGCGGAGAATACTGCGGGCTGTTCGGCAGTAATCATAGAGCTGCTCAACGGGAACGACATCTTCGTGAGCCGCAATCTGGAATACGCTGTCCGCCGAGGTATAAACGATAAGATCACCGGTTTTTATATGCTCTCTGCCGTAATCGAGAATGACCTTTGTGCCGGAATACGGCTTGTTGCAGAGTACCCCTCTGCCTGTGCGCTTTGAAAACTCGTCAAGAACTTCCTTTGGGAAGCCGTCGGGGTAAGTCGGGAAGGGCTTTTCGCTGACAAGACCGCATATTTCCCAGTGCCCAGTTGTGGTGTCCTTGCCCTTGGAGCACTCCGCAAGCCTTCCGTAGGCTCCGGCAGGAGAATTGCAGCCGTCGGCGTAGTCAATGCCGTCGATATTGAACAGACCGAGTTTTTTCATATTAGGCACGCTGAAGTTTTCCTGCATGAAGCAGGATCTGAGAGTGTTGCTGCCCTCGTCGCCGTAGTTTCCTGCGTCCGGCAGCTCTCCTATGCCCACGCTGTCGAGAACTATCAAAAAAATCCTTTTAATTTTCATAATATATCGCCTCGTTTCAGCTGTCCGATGAAACGGCGGTTTCAAGAGCAATTTCCATCATCTGTGTGAAGGTGTTCTGTCTTTCTTCAGCCGAGCAGGCTTCGCCTGTGAGCGGAAGATCCGATACAGTGCATATTGCGAGCGCATTTTTGCCCGCTCTGATTGCGTTGAGATAGAGCGCCGCAGCCTCCATTTCGACAGCGACAGAGCCGACGGACTTCCATTTTTTCAGGCTTTCGGGGTCGGCGTCATAGAATGTGTCGGAGGAATAAAGATTGCCTATGATCGGTTCAACGCCGATCTGATGAGCTTTTTCCACAGCCGTTGTCAGAAGCTTATAGCTGCAGGTCGGCGCTATAATTCCGTTCACGCCGAATTGGCTGCCGAAATTTGAATTTGTGTTGGCTCCGATTCCGAACACGATATCGCGCAGCTTGAGATAATCCGCAAGTCCGCCCGCAGAGCCGATACGGATTATGTTATCGACTCCGAAAAAGTTGAAAAGCTCATAGGAATATATGCCGATCGAGGGCATTCCCATTCCGCTGGCCATAACGGATACCGTGTGACCTTTATATTCGCCCGTGTATCCCTGAATGCCTCTGACATTGTTGATGAGAACAGCATTCTGAAGATAATTCTTTGCGATAAATTCGGCTCTGAGCGGATCGCCCGGCATCAGCACGGTCTTGGCAAATTCGCCGTTTTTCAGATTTATGTGAGGTGTGTTCATAATTTTCTCCTTTTTAATATGAAGAGTCTGATTCTTCCTGTTTGACTATTTTGACTATTCTGCTCGTTCCGAGTCTGCTTGCGCCGAGCTTTATAAATTCCTCGGCGTCCTCAAGGCTTGATATTCCGCCCGCCGCCTTGATTTTCAGATGCGGCGCAACATTTTCGGCGAAAAGCTTTATATCCTCACGGGTAGCGCCGCCCGTTGAGAAGCCTGTTGAAGTCTTGATATAATCAGCTCCGGATTCGGAAACGATCTGACACATTTTTATCTTTTCTTCTTCTGTCAGAAGACAGGTCTCGATGATTACTTTAAGAAGCTTTCCGCGGCAGGCGGCTTTCACGGCTCTGATCTCTGAAAGGACATCGTCATAGCGTTTATTCCTGAGCATACCTATATTGATGACCATGTCTATTTCATCGGCGCCGTTGTCAACGGCGTCCTCAGTTTCAAAGACCTTGACTTTTGTTGTGTTGTAGCCGTTCGGGAACCCTATAACAGTGCAGACAGCAATCTTGTTGCCGACATATTCTTTGGCTTTTTTGACATACGCCGGCGGTATGCACACACTGGCGCAATGATATTTGATTCCGTCGTCGCAAAGAGCCTTAATATCGCTCCAGGTCGACGCCTGGTTCAGCACGGTATGATCGACTTTTTTCAGAATTTCGGATATTTCCATATTTTCCGCTCCTTTTTGTGTTAGTTTGTGCGCCGAAGCTTTTGATTTTTTGGCGCTGTTTTCACAACTACATTTTACATACAAAGGCAAAAAATGTCAAATAATTTACAGCAATTTTATTGTATTGTCACTCTCTTTAGTGTATTATATTTTTATTCGATTATATTTATACAACGGCAGAAAAGGAGACATTATGATGAAAGCAGCCACTGTAACGAGAGACACAACGATAAACGAAGTTCTTGCTTCTCCGGTCGGAAGCGATCTTCTCAATAAAGTTTTATATTCGGCGGGCCTGAGCAGCTCGGTCATTACTAAAACGCCGATAGGAAAGCTGAAGCTCGGGAGCCTGAAAAAGCTTTCAATGGGCAAGCTCGACGACGGGGTAATAGACGCACTTATAAGTATGCTTAACTGTGAGTCCGATATTCCCGCTTCGGGCGATGTTTCTATTCAGCATAAATGGTGGAAAGAAGCTGTTTTCTATCAGATATATCCGAGATCGTTCAAGGATTCAAACGGCGACGGAATAGGCGATCTGAATGGCATTATCGAAAAGCTTGACTATCTCAAAGCGCTCGGAGTTGACGCTATTTGGTGCAGTCCGATCTATGATTCGCCGAACGACGATAACGGATACGATATAAGAGATTACAGGGCAATAATGCGCGAATTCGGGACGATGGAGGATTTTGACAGACTTCTTTCCGAGATACACAAGCGCGGAATGAAGCTTATAATGGATCTTGTCATAAATCACAGTTCAGATGAACACGAATGGTTCAAAAGCTCGGTTTCGGATCCTGATTCGCCTTACAGAGATTATTACATCTGGCGTGACGGCGACGAAAACACACCTCCGAACAACTGGACATCAATATTCAGCGGACCGGCATGGAATTATTATCCTGAAAGAAAGCAGTGGGCTATGCATCTGTTCACAAAAAAGCAGATGGATTTCAACTGGGAAAACGAAAATTTAAGAAAAGATCTTTATGACATGATCAACTGGTGGCTTGACAAGGGCATCGACGGCTTCAGAATGGATGTCATAAGCTTCATTTCAAAGGCTGACGGACTGCCGGACGGCAACGAGGTCATCGGCACGCTCATGGGCTTCAAGGGAGTCGAGCATTATTTCTACGGTCCGAAGCTTCACACTTATCTTCGCGAGATGAGAGAGAATACCTTCGGGAATTACGACGCGTTCACGATAGGCGAATGTCAGGGAACCGGCATTGAAATGAGCAAGCTGATGACCGGCGACGACAGAGGAGAACTCGATACGGTGTTCTCGTTTGATCACATGGATAACCCGGGCAAAAAGCGCTTTCAGAAATATACCTATGATCTCAGACCGATGGCGAAAGAGCTTGTCAAATGGCAGCTCGGCTACGGAAATCACTGCTGGCCTGTCGTATTCTTTGAAAATCACGACTGGCCGAGAATGACCTCAAAGGTCTGCCCGGACGGAAAATATCGGGAGGAGGTCAGCAAGCTGCTCGCCATGATGCAGATGACCTTCAAGGGTACGCCGTTTATTTATCAGGGCGAGGAAATAGGAATGACCAATATTGACTTTCAAAATATCAATCAGTTCAGAGATGTGGAGAGCCTGAACCTTTATAAGGAGCTTATAGAGAAGGGCAAGAGCGCAAGCGACGCTTTTGAAACTGTTCTTGCAGGCAGCCGGGATCACGCGAGAACGCCGATGCAGTGGACGGACGGCGATAACGGCGGATTCACGACCGGAACGCCTTGGATAGAAGTCAACAAAAATCATAAATATCTGAATGTGAAAGCGCAGGAGAACGATGAATTTTCTGTTCTGAATTTCTATCGCTCTATGATTGCTCTGCGCCATGAGACACCGACTCTTGTATACGGCGACTTTATTCTTCCGGACGATAAATTCTCAGATGTTCTGACATATTTCAGAGCGGACAGCGAGGAAGAATTTCTTGTTGAGATGAACCTCACTGCTAAGGAAAGACCGAGAAAAACCGGAACGGACGGATATACTCTTGTCAAGTCGAACTATTGCGCAATAGCCTCCGTTCTCAGACCGTTTGAAGCGAATATCTACCGCAAGAACAAATAAAGCATAACCTGAAAGGCAAACAGCGAAATGGAAAATGATATTATATTTAAAAAGGTGAATTTCGGCGGCTTTGACAGAGACGATGTCATGAATTATATTTCAAAAATAACCGACGAATTTCACGATAAAACAGCTCAGAAAGACAAAGAGCTGAAAGAAGCAAACGAACGGGCGAACTCACTGACAAGCGAGATCGAACGGCTGAAGAACGAAAACAAGGAGCTTCGGGACCGGTGCGACAAGCTTGAGAGTGAAAAAGCGGAAAGAGAAAAAGCTCAGAAAACAGAGCCGGATAACGCCGGAGCCGAAAGCGAAACGGAAACGGCGAAACTCAAAGAAATGGTTGAAGCTCTGATTGCAAAGGTGAACGAGCTCATGGCTGAAACGCCTAAAGAAAAAGAAAGCGCCCCTGCCGATGACAGAGACGAATATGACAGAGATTTATTTGACATTATTGAGCAATATGTGGATTAAGTTAAAAAGACACGCGGCGCCGTAAGGTGCCGCGTGTCTGCATATAAAGAAGCCGCCCTCTGATGAATACGCAGATAGGCGGCCTTTATATCTGATTTTAAATGCGGTCCGATGAACTGCCGGATTTATCAGTCGTCAAGCGTATAGAATGAGCCTGTTCCGACTGTATATCTTGTGTAATCGAAATAATTGCCGTTAGGCGACCAGTTATCATTGAGCTTGAGAAGAACGATTCTGTCGGTGAGAATTTTGAAGCCGTTGACCTCAACCGTCTTTGTGTATATCTTATATCCGGTTACAACAGTTGTGTGACTGCCGTATGTTGTGCTTTCACTCGTCGACCAGAGAACGGGGAGTCCTTTCTTTAGATGAGGAACAACGACCGCCTGGAATGTCTTCAGGTCAACATGCTCCTTGAGCGCAGTGGGCTCAACATTATATGTGTCAAACACATTGCGAACAATATATTTGAAGTTGTCGGGATCGGTGCCACCGGTCTTGTAGCCGTAGTTTTCAACGCAGAATGTTCTTATTGTCTTATACATTGCGGGAACCGTAAAGCCCGTGCACTTACCGGTCTTTCTGTTATATCCCTCAATATAATAATTTTCATTGTCCTTGAACTCATCAAAGAACGGATCGAGGTTAGCATAGATCTTTGCCTTGTCGCTGCTTGAGGGAAGAGCGGCGTATTTGGCGGGAGTAGATGATCCGGCATTTTTCTGATAGTAGTTGAGCATCGTGTAGATAGCCTGAAGCGAGCAGTTGCCTTCGCTTGTCACCCAGCCGGGCTTCGGAATCTCTTTATAAACAGAGGTCGACATCT
Organism: Oscillospiraceae bacterium; assembly: GCA_029012445.1. Classification (GTDB taxonomy): domain Bacteria; phylum Bacillota; class Clostridia; order Oscillospirales; family Acutalibacteraceae; genus UBA6857. The sequence goes on along the minus strand of JAQXMC010000033.1, from coordinate 44,435 downwards.
GTGTGGTGTAATCAAAGTCGTCAAGCTCAAACTGAGAGGCGAGCTGATATCCGTTGCCGTATTGATCTTTGACATATTCGTCCGTGTCCCTGAGAGAGCCGTCCTGTGAAACATAGTTGAAATATTCAACAAGATATTCATAGGTGAAGGACTCATCGGCGGAAAGGTCTTCCAAGCCGTAGGAAACAAAGTTGCCGTCGCCGTCGAGATAGCCGAATCCGTCGGTTACGCTGTAATAAACTCTGTCAAGAGATTTGAGCTGACTGAAATCGCCCTCACTCTTATAAGCATATATGTAGTAATCCTTTGAAAGGATCATGTAGCCGAAGTTGCCGTTAAAGTCGATATAGGTTGTTTCTTCATAGCTTCCGTCTTCGAGAATGACGGTGCAGGGGACGGCATTTTCAACAGCGGTCGCTTTGAAGGCTTCGCCCAAAGTGTCAAACATTACCTTGAAAACGGGGAGATGCGTTTCAACATATTTTCCGACATCGGTTGCGATGTCAACGACTTTGTTTCCGATGCCGAGCTGTTTGAACAGGCCCGGAATTATCGAAGAAAAGAACATGACGATCGATACGAAAAACGCAGTGATTTTTGCTAACATTTACAAAACCTCCCAAATAAATATGTTATTATAATAATCTTTTCACAGCTGAAAATCAAGTGTATATTCAAAAAATTCATAAGACTTTAAACTGAAAACACGGTTTTATATAAAATCGGCGCAATTTGATGTTGAAAAAGCGCTGAATTTTTTGTATAATTGTTTTATAAATTTCAGATTGCGTTCGGGCAAGTCCGGGCTTTTGCCATTGAATCACAAAAACAGGAGTGTTAAAAATGATCAGGAAGAGAAATAGGATAACGGCGTTTATATTGACTTTAGTGATGATTTTGTCGGTGTCATTTTCGATGCCGATAGTTTCAAGCGCTGCAGATGATTTTGAAAGCAAAATAGCGGCTTTTCCGAACAGCTATAAGCCGTATTTGAGGGAACTGCACAAAAAATACCCAAACTGGACATTTCAGCCGATTAAAACAAGCCTTGACTGGAACGAGGCAGTGAAAAAAGAAAACGAGGGTGAAAGATCGCTTGTCACAACCTCGGCGGGCGACGCTTTTAAAAGCAAGGAAAAGGGCGATTACGATCCTGCTACCGGAAAATACACGCAATATGACGCCGGCTTTGTCCGCGCGAACACTCTCGCTGTCGGATATTTTATGGACCCGAGAAACTTTCTGAATGATAGCGGTATCTTTCAGTTTGAACAGCTTTCGTTTTCTTCGGCAATGACTGTGGAGGTCGTTGAGCAGGTGCTCAAAGGCTCGTTTATGAGCAACAAGAAGATAACCTATTATGACACAAAGGGCAACCAGAAAACGATAGATATAAAATATTCACAGGTGATATATAACGCCGGCAAGAAATATAATGTCAATCCGTGTCATTTAGCGTCAAAGATAATCAACGAGGTCGGTCTTAACGGCAGCGGCTCGGTTTCAGGCAAGTATCCGGGTTATGAGGGATATTATAATTTCTTTAATATCGGCGCAACCTCCGGAGAAGCCCCGATCAAAAACGGACTGAGCTATGCTAAGGGAGGAAAAAACGGCTCAACCTCATTTTCGAGACCATGGACCGATCCGCAGAAAGCAATAATGGGCGGCGCAGAGTTTATTGCGAGCGGTTATATCTCAAAGGGGCAGGACACCGGCTACTTCCAGCGCTTTAATGTCGGACCGGACGCCGTATCGGCAACATATACTCATCAGTATATGACCGATATTTCCGGCGCTTATTTTCAGAGCAACACGACATATAACACCTATAATGCGCTTTCTTTGATGAGCCTTAAACGCGTGTTCAAGATCCCGATATATAATAATATGCCCGGAGCGTCTGCTCAGGCAACATCGTTCTCGCTCAAGGATGCGGCAGGTCAGACCGGCGTTATCAATGTTTCGTCACTGAATGTCAGATCGCAGCCGAACACGAGCAGCAGCAAGATAGTCGCTGTTCCCGGCGGAACGAAGGTCAATATCCTCGGCAAATATATAAACTCGGCGGGAAAATATAATTTTCTGTCTTATCCCTATTGGTACCGCATTTCTTTCAGCTACAACGGCGCTTCGTACACGGGATATGCCTGCAGCGACTATATTGATATAACCTCGGCAAAATCCGTTGTTATAGGCAGCACCTTTAATCTGCCCGTCAATGTTAACGCTTCGGAGAAACCGACATTCTATTCGGACGATAATTCGGTTGTCAGGGTGAACGCAAATGGAAGTCTGACAGCTCTGAAAGCAGGCAAAACTTCTGTCAGCGCATTCACTTCAAAGGGAATATACGATGTAATCAAAATCTCGGTCACCGACGGACTTCGTCAGGTAACGGATCTTCATGTTGCGTCAAAGACCGACAAATCTGTCTCTGTTTCGTGGTCTCCGGTTCCGGGCGCGGCGGGCTACGAGGTATATACGACTGACTCAGCCGGCCAATATAAGCTTTATAAAACGGTCACAGCCTCAAAGTTCAATATAACCGGCCTCAAGGCAGGAGCCTCCTTCAGCTGCAAGGTCAGAGCATACGGCACGGTAAACGGAACAAAGCGCTATGGCGAGTTTTCGTCAGCCGTAAAATGCGGAACCTATCAGAAGATGCTTTCAAATCTCCGTCAGGGAAGCACCGCCTCAGACAGCGTTGAGCTTAAATGGAACGCAGCCGACGGAGCTTATGCCTATGAAATCTTCAGATATAACGATGCGACCTCGCGCTTCGTTCGCATCGCGGAAACCAAATCGACCGAATACACAGACAAAGGCCTTAAAAGCGCAGGCACTTATAAATATAGTATAGTTGCAAAAAAGAAGATCAACGGAGCTTCGGTTGAATATGCGGGTAATGTCATAACCGTTAAAACAGCGCCCGCCGTTCCCGAAAAACTGAAGGTTAAGGAAACGACATCTTCAACGGTCAGCATCAGCTGGGCGGCAACTGCCGGCGCATCTAAATATGCTGTCTATAAGCTTCAGCCAAACGGAAAATACGCAAAGATCGCTACCGTCAAAACAAACTCTTACACCGACAGCGGCCTTTCGGCAAACGAACAAGCAAAATACAGGGTAAAAGCGGGTTTGGTTTCAAACGGAAATACCTACTACGGAAAAAAGTCCTCGTCTGTTTCAGCTTCAACGGGTCCGTCTAAGGTCAAGAATTTATCTTATAAAAACATCACGGAAAGCTCCTTCACTCTCACATGGTCGAAGGTCAGAGGCGCTTCGGGCTACTATATCTATAAATATGATAATGCGAGCGGAAAATTCGTCTTTTCAGCGAGCACTGCAAAAACGAGTTATACTTTTAAAAAGCTTTCCGCCGGCATCACCGGTATCTACCGCGTTAGGGCTTATTCTAAGGTTGACGGCGTTAAATATAAAGGTACCGCAAGCTCCAAGCTCACGGTCAGAACGCTCCCGGCAAAGGTAACGGGACTGAAGTTTTCCGATCCGACCAGATCGTCATACACATTATCGTGGAACAGTGTTAACGGCGCCGCAGGCTACGATATATATAAGCTTCAAAAGGACGGCAAGTATAAAAAAATCGCTTCGACTTCGTCAGCCTCTTATAAGGCAGAAGGAATTAAGTCGGCAAAAAGCGACAGCTATAAGATAAGAGCTTATGTCAAAAACGGAGACACAAAGCTTTACGGCGAATTTTCGGATAAGCTTAAAGCCACTACCGTTCCGAAGAATGTTACCTCGCTCAGCAGTGCAAAGAGTAAAGACGGCTTTATCCTCTCATGGGATAAGGTTTCGGGAGCGGACGGATATCTGATCTATTCCTATAACAGCGGCAAGAAAAAATATGAGTATGTCGGACGGACTTCATCGACTGAATTCACGGTCACGCCGAAAACCTCAACGAAATATCTTGTTTCATCATATGTTAAATGCAATAATGTCAGATATAAATCCTCAGGCAAGACTATAAGCGTTAATTTTTGACAGCAGGGTGGTAAAATGCTAAAACCGATCGGTCATTTTCTGACCGTCACAAAACACAGACACACGGTTATCCGCCATTGCTTCAAGGCGGGGATAGGTCTTCAGGGACTCAGACACGATCTTTCAAAATATTCGCCTGCCGAGTTCAGCGCGGGGGCAAAGTATTATATGGGAAACCGAAGCCCGAACGAGAGAGAACGCGAGCTTTTCGGATATTCCCGGGCGTGGCTGCATCACAAGGGGCGGAACAAGCATCATTTTGAATATTGGTCGGACTATAACCCGAAGGCGGGAAAGGTCATGCCGGTCAGGATGCCGAAGAAATATGTCGCCGAGATGTTCTGCGACAGAGTTGCCGCAAGCAAGATATACAGGGGGGATAAATACACTCAGCAGTATCCGCTTGAATATTTTCTCAGAGGCAAGGATAAGCGGACTATGCACCCTGAGACCTCGGAAGAAATTGAGAAGATGCTCACTATCCTGAGCGAGCAGGGTGAAGACGCCGCTTTCAGTTATATTCGGGCTTATCTCAAAAGTGACAAAGAGCCGAAAAGTAAACACAAGCAGGACTGATTAACGACTGCACAAGAATGCCGTATGACAGTACTTTTATATTAAAACTGCACAAATAAGAAAATACCCGGCCGGAAACGAGCTGCTGCGGATTTAAGCGCAAGGCGGTTTATGCCGGTCGGGCTTTTGCTTGCTGAAATGAAATAAAACAGGCGCGCTCTTTTTCAGAAAATTCAAGCTTGCCGGAAAATAGGCGGTGAAAGCATGAAAATTGACATTTTGCGCGCTCGGGAGGAGTTATGAAAAGATCGCTGAACGGTGAATGGAAATTTAAAGCGCAGGACGGTACAGTGTGGAAAAACGCCTGCGTACCCGGCTGCAACTATCTTGACCTTATGTCAAACAGCGATATTCCCGATCCTTTTGTGGGACTCAACGAAAAAGAGGTCTCATGGGTGGCAAGGAAAAACTGGGAATATATGAGAAGTTTCACGGTCACGCCCGAAGAACTTGAAAGTGATGATATTCTGCTCAATTGCATGATGCTTGACACGATATGCGATGTGTATATAAACGGAAAGCATCTCTTTCACGGCGACAACTGCTTTACCCCTTATTCGGAATCAGTCAGAGATTTTCTAAAAGAGGGTGAAAATACAATAAAAATTGTTTTTGTTTCGCCTGTGAATTATGTTGAAAAAATGTATAAAAAGTGCCCGACTCCCGTTAATGCAAACGGACAGAACGGCGTAGTGCATATCAGAAAACCGCAGTGCCATTTCGGCTGGGATTGGGGACCTGTTCTGCCTTGCAGCGGGATAAGCGGCGACATTGAGCTTGAATTTGTTCAAGCGGCAAAATTTGGTCATCTTTCCGTCGTTCAAACGCTCGACGGTGACAAAGCGACGGTCAGAGCCGAAGCCCGGATAAGCTCTTTCGGTGAATACGAATGTGAAATTGCGCTAGTCTGTCCGAACGGGGAAACACTTGTCAAAAAAGGTGAAAAAGCAGAGTTTTCGATTAGCTCTCCCGAGCTTTGGTGGACCCACGAGCTGTCAGGAAAAGAAAGACAGCCTATTTATACTGTTAAAGCGAGGCTTATTTCCGGCGGCAGAGAGGTCGACGCCTGCGAAAAGAAAACGGGGATCAGAAAGCTTGAACTGAGAAGAAACACTGACGAATACGGCAGAAATTTTCAGTTTGTTCTGAACGGAGTTCCGCTTTTTATCAAGGGAGCGAACTTTATTCCGGCGGACAGCTTTATAACGAGAGTTACACATGAAAAGCTCGCCAGGCTGACTGACGCCGCCGTTTTTTCGAATATGAATATGCTGCGCATCTGGGGCGGCGGCTATTACGGCAGCGACGAATTATATTCGCTCTGCGATGAAAAGGGAATCCTCCTCTGGCAGGATTTTCAGTTTGCCTGTCAGGCGTATCCTTTCTTCGACGATGAATTTTTGAGTAATGTCAAGCGCGAAATCGCCTGCAATGTCAGAAGGCTCAGTCATCATCCGTCGCTCGCCGTCTGGTGCGGTAACAACGAAATCGAAGAAATGCATATGTCTTGGGCCCATATGAAAAAATATGTCGATTGGACCGAAAAGTTTTTCTATCATATACTTGAAGATGAAATCAGAAAATATGATAGTTTAACTCCATATACGCCCGGCTCGCCCGTCGGCGTTTCACACAACAGGGGAGTTGACAGCGACAATGTCGGTGACACTCATCTTTGGGGAGTGTGGCACGGACTGAAGCCCATGAATTATTATCGCAGCCGGATGACTCGCTTTTGCAGTGAGTTCGGTTTTGAAAGTCTACCCGACATTAAAGCAATAAAAAAATTTGCACCCTCCGGCGGTTACAATCTTTCAAGCGATGTTTTAAAGGCTCATCAGAAATGCGCCAACGGAAACGACAAAATGCTTTATTACATAGCGTCACGCTTTGATCTTCCGAAAAAATTTGAGGATCTCATTTATCTTTCACAGGTCACGCAAAATGAGTGCATAGCCGATGCGACTGAGCACTGGAGAAGAAATAAAGGCAGATGCAACGGGGCTTTATATTGGCAGTTCAACGATTGCTGGGGAGTCTGCTCCTGGTCGGGAATTGACTATTACGGCAACTATAAAGCTCTTCAATACGGAGCAAGGCGATTTAATGCACCGCTCAGCGTTTCCATTGAGGACAGCGCCGAGAATATCAGGGTATTTGTCATTAACGATCTTAACGAAAACAGAAAGGCCGAGGTCGAATATGAAATATTTGACTTTGAAACAGGTACGCTTGAAAGTGATACGGCGTCCGTTTCGGTCGGCGCGTTTGAAAATATATGCGCGTTTGAAACAGATGCTTCCCTCCTTAGAAAAAAATATGACCTGAAAAGAACGGGTTTCGCCGTGAGACTCAGGGAAAACGGTTTGATTTCACAAGAAAAAACTCTGCTTTTCGGTGTTGAGAAGAAGCTGAAGCTGCCTAAAGCGAAGCTTGAAACAACAATTAAAAAAGAAAAAGACGGAGTTTCAGTCACAGTGAAAACAGATAAATTTGCGAGGCTTGTCTGCGTTGAAAGCAGCATATCCTCGCAGCCTTTCAGCGATAATTTCTTTGATCTTCTGCCGGGTGAAAGCAAGACTGTCACAATTAAATGCGGCAAAGGACTGACACCAGACGAGCTTGCCGAAAGCATCAGAGCTTATTGCCTGACTGATGTTGACTTTGATAAAAGTCCGCTGAGATCGGCGATGAAGCGGCTGAAGGTCTATCTGTCTCCGGTTAATATCGCCAACGCCGTCTATCACGGCAAAAAAGTCAAAGACGCAAAGCTTGACTGACGGCAGAACTTAAACACATTAGACGGGAGCACAGATGTCTCATAAAGGCGAAAAGATATGATGAACAGTGGGCATCCGCTCAGCTTGTTTGATCGAACATAAAAAAGCTCATCCGGCGGCGCAGTTTGCGCCGCCGGATGAGCTTTCAGCCGTTGCTGAACTGTGAATTGTAAAGCTCATAATAGAAGCCTTGCTTTGCAATCAGCTCGTCATGCGTGCCCTTTTCGACTATGTGACCGTCTTTCATTACCAGAACGACATCAGCCTGTCTTATGGTTGAAAGCCTGTGAGCGACAACAAAGCTGGTTTTGTCTTTCGTCATTTCATCGAAAGCCTTTTGAATGAGAGCCTCCGTTCTTGTGTCAATGTTGCTCGTTGCTTCGTCAAGAATGAGTATCGGCGGATTTTTGAGCATTACTCTCGCAATACATAAAAGCTGTTTTTGTCCCGCCGAGATGTTTCCTCCGTTTTCGCTGATGACCGTGTCGTACCCGTTGGGCAAACGCATTATGAAGCTGTGAGCGTGAGCGCTTTTAGCCGCTCTGATTATCTCCTCGTCAGTAGCGTCCGGCTTGGCGTAGGCGAGGTTTTCCCTGATAGTGCTGCTCATCAGCCATGTGTTCTGGAGCACCATTCCGAACTGCTCTCTGAGCGAATCTCGCTTTATATCTCTGATGTCAACGCCGTCAAACTTTATGCTGCCGCCGTTCACTTCATAGAACCGCATGAGCAGATTGATGAAGGTCGTTTTTCCGCAGCCCGTCGGACCGACTATCGCTATTTTCTGACCGGCTTTCACATCAAGAGAAAAATTCTCGATAAGCGGCTTGTCCGGCGAATATGAAAACGAAACATTTTCAATGCTGATATTTCCGCCGCAGGAGGTAATCTCTTTAAGTCCGGAATCGTCGCTTTGCTCCTGACTGTCAAGAAGCTCAAAAACTCTTCTCGCGCTGGCAAAGGCGTTCTGAAGCTCGGCGATAACGCCGCTGATTTCGTTGAAAGGCTTTGTGTACTGGTTGGCATAGGTCAGAAAGCAGGAAAGGTTCCCGACAGTGAATTTCCCCATGCTTTTGATAACGGCAATCGCGCCGGTGATTCCCGTTCCTGTGTAGACAAGCCCGTTTATAAATCTTGTTACAGGGTTTGTTAATGCTGAGAAAAACTGAGCCGAAACTCCGACTTTATACAGCCTGCCGTTTGTTTCCTCAAATTTTTCCTGGGCTTCATCTTCGCTGTGAAATGCCTTTATGAGCTTTTGATTGCTGATTATCTCTTCACCGTATCCGCTGAGATCGCCCCTTATCTTGCTTTGCTGTGTGAATTTGTCGTGCGTATGCTTTGCGATAAACGATGAGACAAACAGAGATATCGGCGTCAGAAGAACGACAACAAGAGCGATCAGCGGATTTATCGTGAACATCAGAACAAGAGTGCCGAGAATGGTTATCACTCCTGAAAAAAGCTGAGTGAAGCCCTGAAGAAGTCCGTCTGAAATAATGTCGATGTCGGTGGTTATTCTTGTGATGATATCACCGTGAGAATGTGAGTCGGCGTATTTAAGCTCAAGCCGGTTGAGCTTGTTGAAAGCTTCCGTTCTCATTGCCTTGACCGTTTTATAGGTTAAAGCATTCGTGAAATTGGTTGTCAGCCACTGAAAGACCGTCGATGTGACTATCGTCAGAGCGAGAAGAAAAATTATTTTCAGATTAGCCTCAAAATCAACATTGCCTGCCGATATAATGTTGTCAATGGCTCTGCCGATGATTATCGGAGTCAATAGCTGCAAAGAAACGCCAATGAACGACGATATCAGAGCAAACACAAAATATTTTATATTGTGATTTGTGAATTTCAGAATTCTTTTAAGTATACCGGAAGTTTTCATATTGCCGCCTCCGTTTCCTTGAACTGAGAAGCGCAGATTTCCTTATACACTCCGCAGCTTTTTATAAGCTCGCCGTGAGTTCCCATTCCGACGATCTTTCCGTCGTCGATAACAATTATTTTGTCGCAGTGCATGACGCAGCTGACTCTTTGAGTCGTCGTTATTACCGCCGTGTCGCTCAAAGAGGCAAGACCGTGCCTCAGCTTTGCCTCGGTTGCGAAATCGAGTGCGCTTGAGCTGTCGTCAAGAATCAGAATGTCAGGCTTTGCGGCGACGGCACGGGCTATTGCAAGCCGCTGTTTCTGCCCGCCCGAAAGATTGGCTCCGCCTCTTTCAATAATGTAGTCAAGGCCGTTTTCAAGCTTTTCGACAAATTCTCTCGCCTGAGCAATATCGAGAGCGCGGAGAATATCTTCATCGCTTATCTCTTTGTTTCCGAGCTTCATGTTGTCTCTGACTGTGCCCGAAAACAAGACAGATTTTTGCGGAACGACCGAAACGACCGAACGAAGCCGTTTGAACGGATAATCTTTGACATTGTTTCCGAAAACCGTGACAGAACCCTCATCAGCGTCATAAAACCGCGGAATGAGATTGACGAGCGTGCTTTTTCCGCTGCCGGTTCCGCCTATAATGCCGACTCGCTGACCGGGTTCAACGGTGAAGCTTATGTTTTCAAGAACCGACTTTTCCTTTCCTTTATTATATGAAAATGAGACATTTTTAAATTCAACAGCCGGATTATTTCTATTCAGAGATATATTTTCGTCAGTTCCCTGGACTATGCCCGGCTTTGCACTGAAAATCTCTTCAATTCTCGCCGCACTGGCCGACGCTTTTGTTATAATGACTATTACATTGGCGAGAACGACCATTGCAAGCATTATCTGAGTTATATAATTGACAAATGCGATTATTTCTCCCTGGGTGAAGTCGCCGACATAAACGCGTTTTCCGCCGAACCAGATTATAAAAATAATAGCCGTGTTCATTATGATAAATGTCAGCGGACTCAAAAGAGCCGATATCTTTCCGACCGACATTGACACATCGGCAAGCTCGCTCGCCGCGTTTTCAAAGCGCTGTTCTTCATCTTTCTGCTTTGAAAAGGCCCTGATTACTCTTGCACCCGACAGATTTTCTTTAGTTATGAGCGTTACTCTGTCAAGCTTTTTCTGAATTGACTTATAAAACGGCGTTGAATATTTCGTGACAAGGAATAAAACAGCGGCAAGCAGGGGCGTTGCCGCCAAAAATATGAGGGATAGCTTCGGATCTATGATAATTGCGGCAACAGTCGAGCCGATGATCAGAAACGGTGCTCTGACGGCAAGCCTTATAAGCATTGCGACAGAAAGCTGGACCTGATTGACATCTGAATTTATTCTTGTTATCAGCGTTGAAGCGCCTATTTTGTCAATTTCGGCCGCTGACAGTGAGTTTATATGTCTGAAAAGATCGTTTCTCAAAGCGGTCCCGACGCCCTGCGACGCCTTTGAAGCGAAGTATTGGCATATCAGAGCGAAGCAAAGACCGAGAACGCCGAGCAAAAGCAGGACTCCGCCCATCTTCAGAACATATTTTATGTCGGCGCCGGCAATGCCGATGTCGATTATCTTTGACATAACTATCGGGACGATAAGCTCGAAAACGGCCTCCGTCAGCTTTGCAATCGGGCCGATAACTGCCTCTTTTTTGTAAAGCTTAAGATAGCGGTAAATTAATTTTGACATTTATAATATCCACCTCTTGGAAAAACGGTCACAATGTATTATAATGGTTGATAACGATTTAATCAATATTAAGCGGGTGAGATTTTTGTCAGCCTTCGTTTGTCCGATTTGTAAAAAATCACTAAAAAAAGAGAATAACAGCCTTTTTTGTGAAAACGGTCACTGCTTTGACATTGCCAAAGAGGGGTATGTTCACCTTCTGCCGTCGAATAAAATGCATTCAAAAGTTCCGGGAGACACAAAGGAGATGGTGAACGCGCGCCGCGATTTTCTGAGAGCAGGTTATTATAGGCCCTTTGCCGATAAGCTCGGCGAGCTTGTTCTGAGATACGCCTCTGACGGCTGCAATATAGTTGACGCAGGGTGCGGTGAAGGATACTACACCGAAAGCATATATTTTCATCTCAGAAACAACGCTGTCAGAGCCGATATTGCGGGTGTCGATATATCAAGAGCCGCCGTCAGACTCGCGGCAAAGAGCTGCAAGGATATAGAATACGCTGTTGCGAGCGTTTTTGATATGCCGCTTCCGGACGGAAAAGCCGACATTGTCACGAATATTTTCGCTCCGATAGTCGAAAAAGAGTTTCTGCGCATACTCAGGCCGGGAGGCGTACTTATTATTGCCGTTCCGGGCGAATATCATCTGTGGGAGATGAAAACTCTGATATATGACGAGCCTTATGTCAACGAAATGAAACACACTGAATATGCCGGTTTCGATTTTATCGAGAGAGTCCCCGTTAAAGGCAAAATAACAATCGACGGCAACAGACAGATTGAAAATCTGTTTTTAATGACGCCGTATTACTGGAAAACCGGAGTTGAGGGCAGCCGCCGCGCGGCCGAATGTGAAAAAATGATGACTCAGATACATTTTGACTTTTTGATATATAAAAAAACATAATTTTCTGAAAATCGGTTGTAAAGCATTTTGCTTTGAAGTATAATATTCGTGTATGTTTTGCAGCATGAGTTAAAATACAGGAGGTTTGATATGTCAAAATATTCGGTCACACTGAAAAAAATCATAGACGATCACGGCTTTGAGCCGTTATATCTTCCGAAGGACGCAAGCGAGATCCTGATAACTTCTCCCGATGTCAACAGACCCGGTCTTATTTTTTCCGGATATGAGGATTTTTTTGATCCTCATAGAATGCAGTTTCTCGGAAGAAGCGAAATAGAATTTTTAAATCAGATATCGCAGCCTGTCAGAAGATGCAGAATTGACAGATATATGCAGAAAAAGCCTGTTGCTATTGTTGTCACGAGAGGGCTTGAATGTCCGGAGGATATCCGTGAGCTTGCGCCCAAATACGGCGTTCCGATTCTTTTGACGACGGACACGACCTCAAGATGCATGGCTTCAATAATAGCTTATCTTAATATCGAGCTTGCGGAAAGAATAACGCGGCACGGCGTTCTTGTCGAGGTATACGGCGAGGGTGTGCTTATTCTCGGCGACAGCGGCGTCGGAAAAAGCGAAGCGGCGATTGAACTTATAAAGCGAGGGCACAGACTCATTGCTGATGACGCGGTCGAAATCAGAAAGACCTCCGCCAGAACGCTGGTCGGCTCCGCTCCTGATAACATAAGACATTTTATCGAGGTCAGAGGTGTCGGCGTTATCAACGCCAGGCGCATCTTCGGACTGGGCGCGGTCAAGATAAGCGAGAAGATCGACATGATAGTCAAGCTCGAAAACTGGGACAGTGAGAAAAACTATGACAGAATGGGACTTGACACCGAATACGCCGAGGTTCTGGGAATAAAGATACCGAAATCGACGGTACCGGTTAAACCCGGCCGAAATATCGCTATTATTATTGAGGTCGCGGCGATGAATAACAGACAGAAAAAAATGGGCTACAACGGCGCAAGAGAGTTGCTTGAAAATCTCGGAATGACTGAAGATCTGCCCGAGGCAAAGAGTGAAGTTCAGGTTTGGCATAATTTTAATTGAAGGGGATAGAAAAAATGTTTAAAATTGGCGTAGATTTAGGCGGAACCAATATATCGGTCGGCGTTGTCGATGAGAAAAACAGGATTGTCGGCAGAGGCAAGGTCAAAACAAAGGCGAAAAGATCGCCGGAGGAGATATTTGCCGACATGGCAAAGGCCGTTGATGAAGCAATGAGCGACGCCGGTATTAAGATTGACAGCGTTAAAAGCATCGGAATCGGCGCACCCGGAACAGTCGACAAAGCAAACGGGGTTATTGTTTTTGCCAACAATATTTATTTTCACCATGTGCCGGCAAGAGCTTTGCTTCAGAAATATTTTGATGTTGATGTTTTTCTCGATAACGACGCTAACTGCGCTGCCCTGGGCGAAGCGATAGCGGGCGCAGGCAACGGAAAAAAGAATTTTGTCGCAATAACTCTCGGAACCGGTGTCGGCAGCGGCGTTATAATCGACGGAAAGATCGTCACAGGCTGCAACGACGCCGGCGGAGAATGCGGCCATATGGTCCTTCAGGTTGACGGCGAAAGCTGCACCTGCGGAAGAAACGGCTGCTGGGAGGCTTACGCTTCGGCAACGGCCCTGATAAGGCAGACGAAAGAAGCTATGCTCAACGACAAAGACAGCGTTATGTGGCAGCTTGCCGGCGGCAATATCGAAAATGTCAACGGCAGAACAGCCTTTGACGCAATGAGAATGAAAGATAAGACAGCAAAAGATGTTGTTGACAGATATATCAAATATGTTGCCGTCGGAACGGTCAACATAGTCAACGCACTGCAGCCGGAGATGCTTTGCTTCGGCGGCGGAATATGCAACGAGGGCGACACTCTGCTTGAGCCGATAAGAGAATATGTCAGAAAAGAGCGTTACAGCCGTTATTCAGACAAGCAGACGGTTATATGCCGCGCAATACTAGGAAACGACGCGGGAATAATCGGAGCGGCCCTTCTTAACGAATGAACTGGAGAGATGAGATTGAGCAGCTTTTACGATTCAGTCAGAGAAAGCGGAACAGAAATAATCAGAGACGAACCGCTTAAAAAGCACACAACCTTCAAAATCGGCGGAAACGCAAAATATTTCATAATTCCGGAAGATGAGAAAGAGATCGCCGCCGTTCTGAAGTACGCCCGCACTTTCGGCGAAAAGGTTTATATCATCGGAAACGGCAGCAATATGCTCGTTGACGACGCAGGCGTGGACGGCGCATTCATTTATATCGGAGATAAAATGAGCGATATTTCGCTTGAGGACGAAACGACGATAAGGTGTCAGGCGGGTGCGCTGCTTTCAAGGGTCTGCAAATTTGCGCTTGAAAATTCGCTGACGGGAATGGAGGCTTCTTTCGGTATTCCCGGCTCGGTCGGCGGCGGTCTTTATATGAACGCCGGCGCTTACGGCACTGAGATGAAGGACTATGTTGTGAAAGCCGAATATCTTGACCCGGACGGAAGCCTCAAAGAGTGTTCCCGTGAAGAAATGAAGCTTTCTTACAGACACAGCGTATTCAGCGAAAACTCATATATAATAACCGCTGTTTATATCGGCCTGAAGAAAGGCGACAAAAGCGAGATCAGAGCCGCTATGACGGATTACATGACAAGACGCAAAGCTAAGCAACCGCTTGAATATCCGAGCGCCGGAAGCGTATTCAAACGCCCCGAAGGCTATTTCGCCGGCGCACTTATCGAGCAGTGCGGACTCAAAGGCAGGTCGATAGGCGACGCTCAGGTCAGCGAGAAACACGCAGGCTTCATTATCAACAAGGGTAATGCGACATGCAAGGATGTGACAGAACTTATCAGGCTCTGTCAGGACACCGTATTTAAAGAAAAGGGCGTCAGGCTTGAAACGGAGATAAAAGCAATCAGATAGGAGAATAACATGGAGCTGATAATCATAACCGGAATGTCGGGCGCGGGAAAATCGAGCGTTGTCAATGCTCTTGAGGATATCGGATATTTTTGCGTTGATAATATGCCGCCGGAGCTGATAACGACTTTCGTCAGTCTGTTTTCAAAAAACGAATATGAAAAAGTCGCTCTCGTCACGGACGCAAGAACGGGCAAAAGCTTTGATCTGCTGTTTGACGCACTCGACGATATATCGGAAATGGATTTCTCCTATAAGCTTATGTTTATCGATGCGGACGATGATGTTCTTGTCAACAGATATAAGGAAACAAGGCGCAGGCACCCGCTTCTGAGCGAAAGCGTTTTCACGGTTGAGGACGCTGTCAGGCTTGAGCGGCTGATGATGACAAAAGCAAGGGAAAGAGCCGACATAGTCTTTGACACCACCGGACTTTCGGCTATTCAGTGCCGCGTTCGGGTTTCGGATATGTTTTCGGTCGCCGACAGCGACACGATGAGTATTCACTGCGTCTCTTTCGGATATAAACACGGAGTTCCGAATGACGCTGACCTTGTTTTTGATGTCAGATGTCTGCCGAATCCGTTCTATGTTCCGGAGCTTAAAGGAATGACGGGAATGGACGCGCCTGTTTTTGACTATGTTATGAAGTTCGATGAGTCAAAACAGCTGGCGCAGAAGCTATATGATCTGATGGATTTCACCCTGCCTCTCTATCGCAAGGAGGGGAGAAGTCAGCTCATAATAGCGTTCGGCTGCACGGGAGGCCACCACAGATCGGTGACTTTTGCGCGGCTTATGTATGAACATCTCAAAGAAAAAGGATACAGAATGAGCATTAGCCACAGGGACCTGCTCAAATAACGGAGGACGGAAAATGTCATTTTCGGCGAATGTAAAAAAGGAGCTTATGTCTGTCGAGACCGAAAGCCCATGCTGCATAAAATCACTTGCCTACGGTATGCTTCTGTTCGGCCGGTCCTTTAACCATCATTCTATTTCGATGATGACTGACAATGCCGAAGTCGCCGAAGCATACCGAAAAGCGGTGAAGGCCGCCACCGGTGTGACGGTTGACCTGAGCGAAACCCCGTCCGGCAAGTTTGTTTTATCCGTCACCGAAAAAAGCGACCGCGAGAAGATCCTTGACTGCTACGGCATGACGGGCAGGGAATATGCGCTGAGAATAAACAGGGCGATACTCACCAACGAGTCGGACGATGAAAACAGCTGCTGCTTTTCGGCGTTCGTGCGCGGTGCGTTTCTTTCGTGCGGAACGGTCTGCGATCCAAATAAAATGTATGCGCTTGAGTTTGTGGTTCAATATCTGAAGCTCAGCGAGGATATGAAGGCGCTGCTTGGCGAGATGGGACTGCCCCCGAAGGTCACGCAAAGACGCGGAGTGCGGGTGGTATATTATAAAGACAGCACTAATATTGAAGATATTCTCACGCTTATGGGCGCAATGACATCGTCGCTTGAGCTTATGAGCGTCAAGGTCTATAAAGATGTCAGAAACAGAGTCAACAGAAGAACAAATTTTGAGACGGCTAACATAACGAGAACCGTCGCAGCTTCGCTCGACCAGATTGAAGCGATAGAATATATTGAGAAAAACGCTGATATGGCGCTTTTGCCTGCGGATCTGAGACAAACAGCTTATCTCAGAAAGGAAAACCCGGATATGAGCCTGAGAGAGCTCGGCGAGTGTTTTGATCCGCCCGTAACAAGATCGGTCGTCAACAACAAGCTGATGAAGCTGATGAAGCTTGCAAAAAATCTGAAAGCTCAAAAAACAGAAAATAACGGCGGGCGCTGAGCGCCTGCTTTTTGTTTCTGAAAACCGCTGCGCAGAACGGTAAATGTGAGTTCGCAGGCCCCTTTATGACATCTTCGCTTCTGATTATAAATACCGGAAAGCTCGTCCGCGTGACTGTGTTTGATTCTGATAAATATACTCGCTTTTATTTCATACACTTTAATTATGTTTTCACTTGATTATTTATAAATACTGTGCTAAAATAAATAAATTAAATGGGGTATTATTATCACAATATATAGATGAATCGGAAAGAGAGGTGCTTATATGAGCAAAAAAAATGAAAAAGTTCAACATAAAACATCGGTCGGCGGTCAGGCTCTGATCGAGGGCATACTGATGCAGGGGCCCAAGGGCGCGGCAATGGCTGTTCGTGTTCCAGACGGTTCAATCGACCTTGAATATAAAGAAGTCAAACATATCAGAGATAAAGTGAAAATTTTGGGCGTGCCTGTTATCAGAGGCTTTGTCAACTTTATCGAAACGATGATCTTCGGTTATAAGTGTCTTATGGAGTCGGCTGAAAAATCGGGCCTCGCCGACATGGACGCGGAAGAAGAAAATATGTCGAAGCTCGATAGATGGATAAGCGATCACTGGGGCAAAAAAGCAATGAACATCATAACGGGCATTGCTTCCGTTCTCGGCGTTGCCCTGGCGTTTTTCCTTTTCTTCTGGCTCCCGACGGTGATAGTCAATCTGATCAGCGCTCACTCCGGCGCAAACATTGCCAATTACCGGGCGCTTATCGAGGGACTGATGCGCCTTGTTATATTTATCGCTTATATGGCGGCTGTTTCGCAAATGAATGATATAAAAAGAACTTTTATGTACCACGGAGCCGAGCATAAGACGATATTCTGCTATGAACACGGCGAGGAGCTGACTGTTGAAAATGTCAGAAAACAAAGCCGCTTTCACCCACGCTGCGGAACAAGCTTTATGTTTGTCATGATAATTCTCAGCGTTTTGCTTTCGTCGCTGGTTTCCGTTATTTTTCCTCATCTTCGCGATGTTACCGCGCTATGGCTTGTCGTTAAGATTTGCCTTCTGCCTCTTGTCATGGGCTTGGGCTATGAATTTATAAAGTATGCCGGCAGACATGACAATCTTCTGGTGAAAATTCTTTCGGCTCCCGGTCTGTGGATGCAAAGGCTGACAACCAAGGAACCGGACGACAGCATGATTGAAGTCGGCATTTCGGCGTTCAAGGCGGTCATAACCGACAACCCGGAGGATGATGCGCTTTGAGAAAGATAGGCGATGTCTACCGATACGCAATAGAAAGACTGAACGAAGCCGGAACGGAAAATGCGGCTTATGACGCTAAGATAATCTTCGAGACTGTTTTTGGCGTGAAGTACGCCGACATAATAGCTGATCCGGACATGAAATACGACGAGCGGCTTATCGATATTCTCGACGCCATGCTTGAACAAAGGTCAAAGGGTGTTCCGCTTCAATATATCATCGGCGAATGGGATTTTATGGGCTTCACCTTTAAGGTCGGCGAAGGAGTTCTGATTCCGAGACCTGAAACCGAGATGCTTGTTGAATACACAGAGAAAAAGCTTGAGGGCGTTTATCGCCCTGTTGTTTATGATCTTTGCTCGGGGAGCGGATGCGTGGGCCTTAGCGTGAAGAAGCTTCTGCCGTCGGCGAGAGTGTTCATGATAGAAAAGAGCGATGAAGCTTTGAAATATCTGAACGAAAACCGCGACGCCCTCGGCCTTTCACAGCTGGCCTGCGTCATAAAGGGAGATATTACCTTGGGATATGAGGGCTTTTCTTCTCTGCCTAAGCCTGATGTGATATTATCAAATCCGCCTTATATATGCTCAGATGAGCTTGACAGTTTGCAGGAAGAAGTTAAGCATGAGCCGAGAATGGCGCTTGACGGCGGAAAAGACGGACTTGATTTTTACCGCTGTCTCGCCGAAAAATGGCTGCCCTATATTAACGAGGGCGGATATATTGCCGTTGAGTGCGGCGAGAATCAGGCTGACGATATATCGGCAATGTTTATGCCTCACTGTGAGCAGATCGAAGTTCTTAACGACTTTTCCGATGTTCAGAGAATCGTTATCGGCTCTGTCGGCAAAAAACTTTAAGGAGACTTGAAATGTTACTTGATATGATAAGAAACGGCTTTTCGGCGGAAACCGTCGTGAACCTTTGCGTCAGGGTGTTTGTCATTTTTTGCGTTTTGCCGGTGCATGAGTATGCTCATGCTCTTGCTGCGCAGAAGCTCGGTGACGAAACCGCGAGACTTTCGGGCAGACTCACTCTGTCTCCGATAGCTCATATTGATCCGTTGGGCGCTCTGATGATGATTTTTGCGGGCGTCGGCTGGGCAAAGCCCGTACCTGTCAATATGTATAACCTCAAGAACAAAAACAAGAAGCTCGGAATGGCTGTTGTTGCTTTTGCCGGCCCGCTTTCAAATGTTTTGATGGCACTGTTCTTTATGCTCCTGATGAACGGCGTTGCGGCCTTTTCACCGGCGACCGATATAATGAAGGTTATCTATACTTTTCTTTTTACCGCCGCTCAGCTTAATGTCACTCTGGCCGTGTTCAACCTGATACCGATACCTCCGCTTGACGGCTCAAGGCTGATAACTCTCGCAATACCCGACAAGTACTATTATCAGATAATGAAATATGAAAGATATATCGCATATGTTTTTATGGCAATAATCCTGCTCGGCTTTTTAGATATTCCGCTGTCTTATCTCAGCACGGGGATGTTCAGATTCCTTAACACGATAGCTTCGTTCCCGTTCAAGTTTTTCTAAGGTGTGGAAATGGAAAAAATATCTTATAAATTAGATGTTTTTGAAGGTCCCATGGATCTGCTTTTGCATCTGATAAGCAAGCATAAACTTAATATTAACGATATTCCGATTCTTGAGCTCGTTGAGCAGTACACCGACTATGTCAGACGGATGCAGGAGGCGGATATGGATGTTGCCAGCGAATTTCTGGAGATGGCGGCGAGACTTGTCTATATAAAGACGGTGTCGCTTCTGCCTGTCTATGAAGAGGCCGAACAGCTGAAAAAAGAGCTGACAGGTGAGCTGATAGAATACCGCGACTGCAAGATCATGGCTGGCAAGCTCGCCGCGACCGCTAACGGTTTTGATTATTTTTGCCGAGAACCTGAAGAACTTGAGCAGGATCATACCTACACAAGGCTTCACGAGGGAGAAGAGCTTTTCAGAGCTTATATTGCGGCGGTCGGAAAAGGCAGAAGAAAGCTGCCGCCTCCGCTTGATTCTTTCAAGGCAATAGTAACCAAAAAGATAGTTTCGGTCAGCTCGAAGATATCTCTTATTTTTACCAAGCTCAAAAACAAGGCGCGCGTCAGATATCTCAGTTTCTATGATGACGCACAGACGCGCTCCGATTTGGTCGCAACTTTTCTTGCGATTCTTGAGCTTGTCAAAAGCAAAAAGATCCGCATTGACGGTGACGATAACGAAATGACGGTAACTATGATCAAAGGAGAAGAAAATTGAACATAAAGAAACTGCAGGCAATGCTTGAGGCGGTATTATTTGCTGTGGGTGAGCCGATTGAAATTTCAAGATTATCGCAGTCGCTTGAGGTCGATGAAGAAACACTTTCATCTGTGCTCGCAAATCTGAGCGCAAGTCTTGAAGAAAGAAACAGCGGACTGTGTCTTCTAAAGCTCGACGACAAATATCAGCTATGCACCAGAAGCGAGTTTGCCGCCGACATAAGAAAAGTGCTTGAGATAAAGAAAAATGCGCCACTTTCAAATGCGGCGTTCGAGGTTCTCGCTATTATTGCTTATAACCAGCCGGTGACAAAATCGTTTGTCGAACAGATAAGAGGCGTTGACTGCTCGGGCGTAATGGCGTCACTTTGCCAGAAATCGCTCATTGAAGAAAAAGGCAGGCTCGATCTTCCCGGCCGGCCGCTTATATACGGTACGACTCCGGAGTTTCTGCGCTGCTTCTGTATTTCATCGCTGGACGAGCTTCCGTCACTCCCGTCGGACGATCCGCAGGTGACTATGGAAGAAACAATAGGTAATGAGGCAAAAGAAGAAACCGAAGATGAAAATTTTTCCGAAACAGATTAAGAATTTTGATAAAAGGTTGACGAAAAACAATTTTTAATGTAACATATACTTATATGTTGAATATCAAAAACTAACTGAGCACAATATATGCCGAAAAGCGGCGAACTTTTATAAAGGAGGGGTAATGTGACGGCATTATACATAATCCTCGGGATAATCGCCTTTTTCTTTTTGCTGTTTTCAATACCGCTCCATGTTTCGTTTGATTACAGAGAATATGTTTATCTGACGGTTCGGTGGCTGTTCGTTAAGATAAAGCTGCTGCCTGTTGAAGAAAAAGAAAAGAAACCGAAAAAAGAGAAAAAGCCAAAGAAAGAAAAAGAGCCTAAAAAGGAAGAAAAGAAAGAAAAAAGCGGAGAGAATCCGATTATATCAATGGTTAAAGCCAAGGGCTTCGACGGCATGATGGAGATAATATCAAACCTCGGTAAAGCTTTGAAAGGTATGTTCAGACGGATTTTCAAGGCTTTCACGATAGAAAATTTTGATATTGACATCAAGGTCGGAAAAGGAGACGCAGCTAAGACCGCCGTTGAATACGGAAAGACCTGCAACACTGTTTTTCCGGTTTGCGGTCTTGTCTGCTCAACGATGAAGGTCAGAACTTATAATGTGAATGTTGAGCCGGATTTTCTGGCAAATCACAGCAGCGGCGAATTCGGAGCCGAATTTTATCTGGTTCCTCGAAAGCTGATTAACGCAATTATTATCGTTGCGTTTGAACTTGTGTTCAAAGTGGTATTAAAATTACTGCTTGGAAATAAAAAGAAAACCGACAAAAAAGAAAGTACACAGCAGGGCGGGCAAAACGCCGATGCCGTGCTTTAAGAAAGGACGATCCTATATGAAAGAACAATCAGCGGGCGCAATCCTGGCAACAACGATCGACAAGATCAGAGACCTTGTGGACACCAGCACTATAATCGGCGAGCCGATAAAGACGGGCACTGATGTTACCATAATTCCCGTTTCTAAGGTTACATACGGCTTTGCATCCGGCGGTTCCGATTTCCCGACAAAGAATAACACGGAACTTTTCGGCGGCGGCGGCGGAGCCGGCGTAACGATCACACCTGTTGCATTCCTTGTTATCAGCAACGGCGAGGTTTCACTCAAACACATCACTGCATATGACAATGCGGCCGAAAGAGTCGTCAATCTCGTTCCCGAGATGTTCGACAAAGTCACCGGACTTATGGATAAGGTCAAAAAAGAGAATAAACCGGTCGACGAGGGAGCAGCCGACTGAGAAAGATAATACTAATTTTGCAACCATCTGCATATTATACTTTTATGAGCGCCGTTCGGCGGATCAAAAGAGCTTTTTCGGCAGGTGGTTGCATTGTTGCGTAAAAAAACAGTTCTGTTCTTTATATTGCTTTTGCTGTTGACAGCGGGACTCGGCATTAAAACGCGCGCAATCTCAGCTTCGTCGGCGGTTGTCATGAAATCGGACACGAATAAGGTCTTGTATGAGTTGAATCCCGACGCAAAGCTCTCAATGGCCAGCACGACGAAAATAATGACCGCTGTTCTTGCCGTTGAAAGCGGGAGAATGGAGCAGTTAGTTGAAGTGACGGAAAAAATGACGGCTGTCGAGGGCACTTCAATGGGCCTTCGCAAGGGCGACATTCTCACTCTCGGCAACATTGTCAAGGGAATGATGCTTCTTTCGGGCAATGACGCCGCTAACGCCGTTGCGACATTTCTGAGCGGCTCATCGGAAAAATTCGCCGAGAAAATGAATGAAAAGGCGAAGCAGCTCGGAATGAAGAACACAAATTTTGTCACTCCGTCCGGACTTGACGATGAGGAGCACTACACGACGGCTTATGACATGGCTCTGCTTGGCTCATATGCTATGAAAAACCCGGTTTTTCGTCAGATAGTTTCCGAATATTACGGAAAAGTCAGCTATGTTTATCCAAAAGGAGAATACACATATCGCAACCACAATCGCTTTCTGACGATGTATGAGGGAGCATGCGGGATCAAGACCGGCTTCACGAAAAAGAGCGGACGCTGTCTTGTGACTGCGGTCGAAAAGGACGGTGCGTTTCTTGTGGCGGTCACGCTCAATTCGCCCGACGACTGGAATGACCATATCGCTTTGTATGACGAGTGTATCCCGAAGCTTAAAAAGCTGTCGCTTGAGAACAAATTCGACACATTTATAAAAGTTGCCGGCGGAGATAAGACCGGAATTATCGCCAAAATACAGAGCGTGCCCGAAATAGCCGCCGCGGACGGTGAACAGCTCAGCTCAAAGACACTCATCGATAAATTTATCTATGCTCCCGTCAGTACGGGTGAAAGAGTGGGAGAGGTCAGATTTTATCTCGACGGAATATGTGTTGCGGCAAGAGAGCTGACGGCATCCGAAAGTGTTGAAAGAATTATCGGGCAAAAGAGCGGATTTGACAGATTTAAAGACAAAATTTTCAATATATTTAGGAGACGGAAATGGCAGACAACAGCTTGAGACTTCAAAAATATCTGGCCGACTGCGGCGTTGCTTCAAGAAGAAAAAGCGAGGAGCTTATCGCGCAGGGCAAGGTCCGTGTCAACGGCAAAGTAGCTCAGATCGGCGATAAGGTCGACCCGAAAAAGGACGACATAACGGTCAGCGGCAGGAAAATCGTCAGAAGTAAAAACTACACCTATATAATGCTTCACAAGCCGAGAGGCTATATCACGACGATGAGCGACGAAATGGGCAGAAAGTGCGTTGCAGAGCTTGTCAAAGATGTCGGAGAAAGAGTATATCCCGTCGGACGGCTCGACCGTGAATCGGAGGGCTTGCTTCTGATGACAAACGACGGTGAATTCGCCAATGCGATGACTCACCCGACAAAGCATGTTCCGAAAACCTACCGCGTCACAGTCAGACCTTCGATAACGGAAGATCAGCTGACTGCCCTGACGAAAGGAATTATGATAGACGACAGAATGACGGCTCCCGCCGAAGTCCGCGTACTGACGAAGGAAGAGGGCAGAGTAGTTCTCGAAATAATTCTCTATGAGGGCAGAAACAGACAGATAAGAAAAATGTGTGAGGCTCTCGGTCTTGAGGTCGCCAGACTCAAAAGAACGGCGGTCGGCTCAGTGAAGCTCGGCATGCTCTCGCAGGGCAAGTGGAGAGAGCTTAAAGATGAAGAAGTTCACAAGCTGATGGTCAGCGCCGCCATGGACAGACCGAAAAAGAGGAAATGATATGATTATTTTCAAACCTGAAGAAAATGAGAATATACTTAAAGATAATAACTGCACCGATATGTTTTACGCCTATGAAAACGGCGAAAAGGTCGGCAGAGCGAAAATGAATATTGACTCTCTTTACTGCGATGTCTTTTCGGTCGAATATCCGAAGGACAAGCTATATATATGCATTGGCCTTTTGCGCGCCTGCTATAACTGCGGGGCAAACAAAAACGCTTATATCGGAAAGCTGACGGATAAAAGCTGCACCGAGGCGGCTGAAAGCATGAATTTTATTTTCGACGGCAGGGCATATTCAAACGATATTCCGACGCTGCTGATGGGTTCGTGCGGATTTGACAAATGACGGATAATAGTATATAATATTAAGGTTATCAAAAACAGAAGGGGAAGCGCTATGATCAGGAGCATGACCGGCTACGGCAGACAGCAAAAAACTATCGACGGAATGAACATAACCGTTGAAATAAAAAGCGTTAATCACAGATATTTTGACTTTACATCAAGAGTTCCCAGAGCCTACGGCTTTCTTGAAGAAAAGCTCAAAAGCTATGTTCAGTCAAGAGTCGCAAGAGGAAAGATTGAATGTTGCGTTCAGATCGAGGCTCTTGAGGCTGAGGACTGCATCGTTGAGGTGAATCATTCGCTCGCTTCAGGCTATTACAACGCTTTCAAGGAGCTTGCCGAAAGATATGATCTTAAAAATGATATTTCCGTTTCTCTGCTGTCCAGATTCAGCGATATTTTCTCCGTTCATAAAGCTGAAGCCGACGAGGAAAAAATATGGTCCGCAGTGCTTGAAGTTTTTTCGGGAGCTGTTGACGCTTTCGTTGAAATGCGTCAGGCCGAGGGCAAAAAGCTGAAGGAAGATATACTTTCAAGATGCGATATAATTCTCGGGTGTGTTTCGTTTGTCGAGGAGCGTTCTCCGCAGACGGTCAAGGAATATAACGACAAGCTTCTCGCAAGAATTCAGGAGGTGCTCTCTGATGTTCACGTTGATGAGCAGAGAATTCTGACCGAGGCCGCCATATATGCCGATAAGGTTGCCGTTGCCGAAGAAACCGTCAGACTCAGAAGCCACATTGAACAGCTTCGCAATTTCATGGAGAGCGAAGAAGCGATAGGAAGAAAGACCGACTTTCTTGTTCAGGAAATAAACCGCGAGGCCAACACGATAGGCTCAAAGGCTCAGGATGTTGAGATAGCAAGACAGGTTATCGCTATTAAGGCCGAGGTTGAAAAGATAAGAGAACAGGTTCAGAATATTGAATAAGTTTTCGCTTGGAGGAAATATTGATGAAGTTAGTCAACATTGGATTCGGAAACATGGTCAACGCCAACAAGCTGCTGGCCATAGTCAGTCCGGAGTCTGCGCCTATTAAAAGGATAATTCAGGAAAGCAAGGAAAAGGGAACGCTGATAGACGCAACCCACGGCAGAAGAACGAGAGCAGTTCTTATAACCGACAACGACCATGTTATCCTGACATATCTCCAGTCCGAGACGGTCGCCAATCGCCTTAGCAGCGAATATGACGATGACGAGGAGGAATATGAAGATGAATAAGCGGGGCAGGCTCATGATCGTTTCCGGAGCGTCGGCAACGGGAAAGGACACGATAGTCTCTAAGGTTATTGAAAGATACCCCGACGAAGCGGTGCTTTCGGTGTCGATGACAACGAGAAGCCCGAGATGCGGCGAGACTGACGGTGTTGATTATTTCTTTGTCAGCGAAGAAAAATTTGAAGAAAACATAAAAAGCAATAAGATGCTTGAATTTGCAAAGTACGGGGAAAATTATTACGGGACGCCGATCGAGCCTATCGAAAGATGGCTTGAAGAAGGAAAGATAGTTTTTCTTGTCATCGAGGTCAAAGGAGCCGCATTAGTCAGAAAAAGATGCCCGGAGGCTAAAAGCGTTTTTGTTCTTCCGCCGTCGATGGAGATTCTCGAAAGCAGACTTCGCTCAAGAGGCACGGAAGATGAAGAAACGATGAGAGTCCGCCTTGAAATAGCAAAAGATGAGATTTCAAGGGCCGATGAATATGATTATATTATTGTCAACGATAAGCTCGACGACGCAGTAGACGATATCGTGACAATATGTAAATATGAACAGCACTGCGAAAGCAGAGACGAACAGGCTGCCGAAAAATTAAAAAAATGTAAAATGATGAATTTTATAAGTGAGGTAATGAAAAAATGATGAATCCTAACCTTAATAAGATCTTGAAGGGCAAAACAAGCCGTTATTCTCTTGTGACTGCCGTTGCCAAGCGAGCGAGAGAAATCTCGGAAGACAAGGACATGGCTGAAAAGCTCGGAACCGAAAAGCCCGTTACATATGCATTGAACGAGCTTATCGAGGGCAAATACACGATAGTTGAGCCTGAAGAAATTAGAAATATCTGATAAAGCTTAGGGGTAAAATATGAGTTATACGGTGGCGCAGGTTGCAGTTGAAAATACGGCATACAGCTTTGATACGCTGTATTCTTACGCCGTGCCTGCGGAGCTTGTTAGCTTGATAAAGGCCGGCTGCCGCGTCATTGTGCCGTTTGGCTTCGGAAAAAACAATAAAAGGCAGGGCGTCGTGTTTTCACTATCGCAGGAGGACGATGTTTCCCGCTTAAAGAAAGTGAAAGCGGTGCTCGATAAGGCGCCGCTTCTTAACAATGAGGCGCTTCTCATTGCCCGCCGTCTTCATGATAAGACCTTCTGCACTTATTATGACGCGGCAAAAGTGCAGCTTCCGACAGGAATAGATCTGAAAATCCGGACCCGATATGTTTCGATTGGGTCAATGAAAGAAAAGTCGTCCGAGCTGTCTGATAAAGAAAAGCAGATATATGACTTTCTTGAAGAAAGACAAGAATACGCAGACAGAGATGAGCTGATATCGGTTTTCGGCCTTGACCGAAAGGCGAAAATACTTGACGAGATGGCGGAAAAAGGATTTATTCTGCGAAACTATGATACCGTCAAGCGGATAGGCGACGCAACCGCGAGAATGGTCAGACTCGCCCTCGATAAAGAGGAAATTGAAAACAGCTTCAAAAATCTGACGCCGAAGCAGCGTTCTGTCATAGAGCTTCTTTATGATATAGGCGCCGCCTCTGTCAAGGAGGTCTGCTACTTCACGGGAGTCACGGAAGCGGTCATAAAAAATCTCGTCGCCAAAGGTATTGCCGAAATCTTCAGCGTTGAAACCTTCAGAAAACCGAAGGTCAGGCTTGATATCAAAAAGCCGGAGAAAGTCATTTCTCTGACCGATGAGCAGCAGACGGCTTTTGAACATCTGAAAGAAAAATATAAAAGCGGCGGCTGCAGCCTGCTTTACGGCGTAACGGGCAGCGGAAAAACTTCTGTCTATATCAAGCTTATTGACGAAGTCTTACCGGACGGAAAGGGAATTATAGTTATGGTTCCCGAAATATCCCTGACTCCTGCACTTTTTTCAACATTCAGACAGCGTTACGGCGACAAAGTTGCGGTTTTTCACAGCGGACTTTCCGTCGGCGAACGCTATGACGAATGGAAAAGAGTTAAAAGCGGCGACGCACAAATAGTCGTCGGAACAAGATCGGCTGTTTTTGCGCCGTTTGACAGCGTCGGACTTATTATCATGGACGAGGAGCAGGAACACACCTATAAATCAGAGCAAAGCCCGAGATTCCACGCAAGAGATGTTGCCAAATTCAGAGCGGCTTATAATCACGCCTTACTTGTGCTGGCTTCCGCTACACCGAGCGTTGAATCATATTCTCTGGCCGTTAAAGGCAGATATTCTCTTGAAAAGCTGAATAAAAGATACGGCAACGCTGTTCTCCCGAAAGTAACCGTTGTTGACATGAGAAAAGAGCTAAAGACCGGTAACAAGTATTCGATCAGCAGCTTTTTGCTTGAGGAGCTTGAGGAAAACCTGAACGAGGGCAATCAGTCGATACTGCTGATAAACCGCCGGGGCTATAATACATTTGCCTCCTGCGACGAATGCGGAAAGGTGAGAGTTTGTCCCTCCTGCAGCGTGTCCCTGTCGTACCACTCGGATAACGGACGGCTCATGTGTCACTATTGCGGCTATTCTGAAATAATGGATAACAGATGCCCCGAATGCGGGAAAAAAGCAGTCAGGTTTTCGGGCAGAGGAACCCAGAAGATCGAGGATGAGCTTAAAGAGCTGCTGCCGAAAGCAAGAGTTGTCAGAATGGACACCGATTCAACGCTTTACAGATACGCCCATGAGGACAAACTGAATGCGTTTTCAAACGGCGAATATGATATCCTGCTTGGCACCCAGATGGTCGCAAAGGGACTTGATTTTGAAAAGGTAACCCTTGTTGGGGTGCTTTCGGCTGATGATGAGCTGAACGGCGGCGACTATATGAGCAGCGAGAGAGCTTTTGATCTTCTCACTCAGGTTATCGGCAGAGCCGGCAGAGGCGACGCCAGGGGCAAAGCGGTCATACAGACGCTCACGCCCGAAAGCTCGGTTATACACATGGCTCAGAAGCAGGACTATGAGGCCTTTTATGAAAATGAAATATATATCAGAAAAATGATGGTCTATCCGCCTTACTGCGATATTTGCTCAATAGTTTTCGCCTGTGAGGACGAGATGAAGGCATTGGCGGCCGCAAGAGGCTTTATATACGGAATAAAAAAAGGAATTGAAGAAAAATACAGCGAACAGAAGCTGATAGTTTTAGGCCCCATGCCGCCGAAAATTTTCAAGCTCGGCGGAAAATACAGATACAGAATAATAATTAAATGCCATAACAATAATTATTTCCGGAGTATGATATCCGACTTGCTTATTTTGTTTTCAAGGAATAAGGAAAACAAAAATGTGTCGGTGACTATCGACATAAATCCGGAAAGCCTGGCGTAAGGAGGAAAATATATGGCGCTCAGAAATATAGTCAAGGTCGGCGATCCGATCCTCGGAAAGAAAAGCAGAGAGGTCGTGAAATTTGACCAGCGGCTTTTCACACTTTTGGACGATATGAAAGAAACCATGATAAAGGCTGACGGCGTAGGACTTGCCGCAGTTCAGGTCGGCGTTCTCAAAAGGGCTGTTGTCATAGACTGCGGCGAAAGATATCTTGAGCTTATAAACCCCGTTATCACTTTTGAGGAGGGCGAGCAAGAGGGCCGGGAGGGTTGTCTCTCGCTGCCGGGTGAATACGGAACGACTGTCAGACCTCAGAAAGTTAAGGTCAAAGCGCAGAACAGGAACGGAAAATGGTGCGTCTATTCGGGCGAGGGACTCGAAGCGAGATGTTTCTGCCATGAGATAGACCACCTTGACGGAATATTATTCACACAGAGACTTGTTCAGGAGCCGAAGGAGGAGAACTGATTGAGAATTGTTTTCATGGGTACGCCGGACTTTGCAGTCCCGTGTCTTGAGAGGCTGATAAGCTTAAAATATGATGTTGTCGGCGTTTTCTGCCAGCCGGATAAGCCTAAGGGCAGAGCGCAAACGCTCACCGCTCCGCCGGTGAAGGAGCTTGCCGTCAGACACGGTATTCCGGTATTTCAGCCGGTCACGCTTAAAAACGGCGCCGGTGTTGAAATTCTCAGAAAGCTTGAGCCGGAGCTTGTTGTTGTCACGGCCTACGGAAAGATATTGCCAAAGGATTTTCTTGATTATCCGAAATACGGATGCATAAATATTCACGGCTCGATACTGCCGAAATACAGGGGTGCTTCACCGGTTCAGTGGGCGGTTATAAACGGCGACAGTGAAGCCGGAGTGACCTCAATGCAGATGGACGCCGGAGTTGACACGGGCGACATGCTTCTTGTGAAGAAGATCCCCGTCGACGAAAACGAGACGGCTGAGGGCTTGTTCGAAAAGCTTTCCGTTCTTGGAGCAGATGCGCTTGAAGAAACGCTCGCAAAGCTTGAAAAAGGCGAACTTGAGCCTGTTAAGCAGGATGAAAGCCGGGCAACATATGTCGGAATGCTGTCAAAAGAAATGAGCAATATCGACTGGAGTCTTTCGGCCCGTGAGGTTCACAACAGAATCAGAGGACTTTATTCGTGGCCGGGCGCGTCGACAGTTTTAGACGGTAAAACTTTGAAGCTTCACAAAGCGAGATTATCCGATAAAAAGGGTAATAATATTCCCGGCAGCGTTGTTGAAAGCGACAGAAAATTTATAGTCTGCTGCGGTGACAACAAGTGCGTCGAGCTAGTTGAGGTTCAGCTCGAAGGTAAAAAAAGAATGAGTGCCGAAGACTTCCTGAGGGGAAGAAAAATACCGGAGGGAACGGTCTTGGGGCAGCAAGGGTGATCTTATGGGATTTTTATATTGGGATAAATATTATTTTCTGCTCTGCGTTCCCGCGTTTATTCTCGCGCTTATAACGCAAGCGGGAGTCAAAAGAGCATATGCTAAATATTCGAGAATTGGCAACCCCAGAGGATTGACTGGGGCTGAAGCCGCTGAAAGAGTGCTGAGATTTTACGGCATAAACGATGTTAAAATTGAAACGGTCGCCGGAAAGCTTTCCGATCACTTTGATCCGAGAGTCAATGTTATAAGGCTTTCGCCCGAGGTTTATTCGGGCAGAACAATTGCCGCAGTCGGCATAGCCTGCCATGAAGCCGGTCACGCCGCTCAATACGCCGAAGGGTACTTACCGGTTAAGATAAGATCGGCGATAATACCGATGACGAATTTCGGCTCGACCGCAGGTATTATCCTCACGCTGATAGGCGTTATATTCAGCTTTGAGCCTCTTGTCTCGATCGGGCTTCTGCTTTATTTCTTTATCGTTATTTTCCAGCTGGTGACGCTGCCCGTTGAATTTAACGCGTCGTCAAGAGCCGTTAAGGTCATCAACGAAACGAACATGGTCGAGCAGAGCGACCTGCCCGGAGTTAAAAAGATGCTCGGCGCCGCCGCCATGACTTATGTTGCTGCGCTCGTTGTGGCGCTGGCTCAGTTTATGCGGCTGTTCATGAGAGTCAATGACCGCAGGAGATAGGCAATGAAAAGTGCAAGACAGACCGCCTATGAGATACTTCTGAAAATCGAAAAAGAGAGTGCGTTTTCAAATCTTGCTGTTGATAACGCCCTCGCTTCTTCGTCTCTCGGTCAAAAGGACAGGGCTCTTGTTTCCGCTCTGATATACGGAACGACGGAGCGGAAGCTGACGCTCGACTATCAGCTTGAAAGATATCTTTCAAAACCGCTCGGCAAGCTTAAAAGAAATGTACATATACTTTTGAGAATGGGAGCGTATCAGATACTTTTTCTTGACAGGATACCGAATTCGGCGGCTGTCAACGAGACCGTCAGATCGGCTCACGAAAATAATATCGGGTACGCGGCGGGAATGATAAACGCCGTGCTGCGCAGGATAGCGGAAAACGGTCTTATTCTGCCGGACGGTGAGAAAAACGGCACTGAGTATTTAAGCATAAAGTATTCATGCCCGCCGGAGCTTATCTCAATGTGGAAAAAAGCCTACGGCGAAGAAAACACGATCGGTCTTCTGAGTTCTTCGCTCGAAAAACCGCCGGTCACTTTGAGAGTGAATACCTTGAAAACGACTGCGGAAAAGCTTATTTCAGAGCTTGAATGTGAGAATACGCAGGCAGTCTGCGTACCTGACAATAAAAATGCGCTTGTTATTCAAAGACTCGGCGGTAATATTGAAAGCCTTGAAAGCTATAAAAAAGGACTGTTTCATGTTCAGGATCTCGCTTCGCAGTATTGCGCCGAAGCCCTCGGAGCAAAAGAGGGCGACAGAGTTATAGATATGTGTTCGGCTCCCGGCGGAAAGTGCTTCACGGCGGCGGAAATGATGAATAATAACGGCGACATTCTCGCCTGCGATATTTATCCGTCAAGGACAAAGCTTATCGACGACGGCGCCGACAGGCTCGGAATAACCTGTGTGACTACCTGCGTCTCTGACGGAGGAAAATATTATCCGAGCGTCAAAAAAGCCGACAGGGTGCTTTGCGATGTTCCGTGTTCGGGGCTCGGCGTTATAAGACATAAGCCGGAGATAAAATATAAACCTCTCGATGATTTCAAGCATCTTCCCGAAATACAGTACGGTATTTTGTCGAACGCTGCGGCATATGTTAAAAAAGGCGGCAGACTTGTCTATTCGACCTGCACGCTGAATAAAAAGGAAAACGACGCAGTGTGCGACAAATTTCTTTGTGAGCATCCCGAATTTGAGTGCATACAGCCGCTTAAAATAAAAACCTTCGGCGATAGATATTACACACTGATGCCGCATATCAATGGGTGCGACGGCTTCTTCATCGCCGTGTTTTCAAAATCGGAGGAGTAAAATGAAAAAAGATATCAAGTCCATGAATTACGGTGAGCTCGAAAACGAGATACTTTCGATGGGCGAGCCAAGGTTCAGAGCCGGACAGATATATTCATGGCTTCAGAAGTATCAGGTGGAAGATTTTGACGAAATGACGAATATTTCAAAAAATTTGCGTGAAAAATTAAAAGATAATTATGAAATTTACTCTTGCGCTATTGAAAAAAAGTTAGTTTCGGTGTATGATGACACAGCTAAATATCTTTTCCGGCTTCACGACGGCGAATATATTGAATCCGTTGTTATGAAGTATAAATACGGATACACGATATGCGTATCGAGTCAGGTCGGCTGTAAAATGGGCTGCACCTTCTGCGCATCGACTATCGCCGGCTTTGTCCGGAATCTGAGCCCATCTGAAATCCTTTCGCAGGTCGGCGCTGCGCAGCGCGATCTCGGAATCAGAATTTCACATATCGTTCTTATGGGCGTCGGAGAGCCTCTTGATAATTTTGATAATGTCATGCGCTTTCTTGAGCTTGTGACTGACGAAAATGGGCTTAACCTCAGCATGAGAAATATCTCGCTTTCAACCTGCGGCGTTGTGGACGGAATATACAGGCTTCTTGAAAAAAGACTTCAGCTCACTCTTTCCGTTTCGCTTCACGCTCCGAACGACGAGATAAGGTCAAAAACAATGCCCGTGAACAAAAGGTGGAATATTGACGAGCTGCTCAAAGCTTGCAGGGAATACACAAAGGCGACATCAAGACGGATTTCTTTTGAATACGCTATGATAAGCGGAGTCAACGACAGCGACGAGTGCGCCCGTGAGCTTGCCGGAAGACTAAAAGGAATGTTAGCTCATGTCAATCTTATTCCCGTCAACGAGGTCAGAGAAACGGGCTATAAAAAGAGCGGCGAAGAAAGAATCAGGCGTTTCACGGCGATTCTGACTTCCTGCGGCATAAACACTACGGTTAGAAGAACTCTCGGTTCTGATATAAATGCATCTTGCGGTCAGCTTCGCAGAAAGCAAAGGGAGATGTGAAAAAGGGGAGAGAATAATGCACTTAGTATCAAAAAGCGATATCGGTCTAAAAAGAAGCAATAACGAGGACTGCGTTTTAACCCATGAGCTTGGTGAAAACGCCGCCTTCGCCGTGCTTTGCGACGGAATGGGCGGAGCTAACGCCGGCCAGGTGGCGAGCAAGATGGCTTGCGAAATGATAGCGCAGAAGATCGAGATGTGTTACAGAGACGGAATGACAATATCGTCAATAGAAAATATGCTTCTTTCCGCAATAACTACGGCAAATGTCTCAATCTATGACGCTGCCGGCGGCGATTCTTCGCTGAAAGGCATGGGGACGACCGTTATATGCGCCGTTGTTATCGCCGGTCAGATATGCGTCGGCCATGCCGGCGACAGCCGGGCGTATATCGTATCGAGATCCGGAATAAGACAGCTGACGAGGGATCATTCTTTCGTTCAGCAGATGTATGACAAGGGCGAAATATCAATAGATCAGCTCAAAAATCACCCGAATAAAAATCTTATCACGAGAGCCTTGGGTGTTGAGGAGGAGATCGAGATCGACTTTAACACGGACTATCTCGGCGAAGACGAAACGCTTCTTCTCTGTTCGGACGGTTTATCAAACTATGTTGACGCGGACGAAATATATCAGATAATAAACAGCACCGAGGCCGATAAGGTAGCTGACGCTTTGGTTGACAGAGCCAATGCCAACGGCGGCGGAGACAATATTTCCGTTGCGGCGGTTTCTTATTAAGGAGGCGGAAAAATATATGGATAATTATGTTGGAAAAAGACTTGACGGAAGATACGAAATACAGGAAATAATCGGTGTCGGCGGCATGGCTGTCGTTTATAAGGCTTATGATAATATCGACCAGAAGATTGTTGCGGTCAAAATACTAAAAGATGAATTTCTGACCAACGAAGAATTTAAACGCCGTTTTAAAAATGAATCAAAGGCTATTGCCGTCCTTTCGCACCCGAATATCGTCAAAGTCCTTGATGTCAGCTTCGGAGACAGACTTCAGTATATTGTTATGGAGTATGTTGAGGGAATAACCCTCAAGGAATATATCGAGCAGCAGGGCAAAGTCAAGATAAGAGAAGCGCTCTATTTCACCATGCAGATACTGCGCGCACTGCAGCACGCTCATGATAAAGGAATAGTTCACAGAGATATAAAGCCGCAGAATATAATGCTTATATCGAACGGAACTCTCAAGGTCACCGACTTCGGAATTGCGACATTCTCAAGAGATGAAACCAAGACAATGACAGGTACCGCCATCGGCTCTGTGCATTATATAAGCCCCGAGCAGGCGAAGGGCAGCGTCACTGACGCGAAGTCGGATATTTATTCGGTCGGCGTCGTTCTCTATGAGATGCTGACAGGCTCGCTCCCGTTCCAGTCGGAAAATGCGGTCTCAGTTGCGCTTATGCAGCTTCAGCAGGAGCCGAAAAGACCGAGAGAGCTGAATCCCGATATTCCCATCGGTCTTGAGCAGATAGTCATGAAAGCGATGCAAAAAAATGCAGCCGACAGATATCAGTCTGCGGCCGAAATGCTCGTGGATCTCAGTGAATTCAGCAGAAATCCTAATATCAAATTTGACTATAATTTCTTTGTCGACAGCCAGCCGACAAAATATATTCCGTCAAACGAAATCAAGAAAAAGCTCGACGAAGAAGAACAAAAGCACGACGAGGAGCAGAAAGCGCTGGAAGATGAAGAAGCCAGAGCGGCTGCACAAAAGAAAAAGACAATAGGCATTCTTTCAGGAGTTCTGGGCGGTCTTGTGCTGTTCATCATAATAATGGTTGCAATTTTTGCCTCCGGATCTTCAAAAAAGCTGACTGTTCCGAACTTTGTCGGCCTGAACTACGCTGAGGATATTCTCGCTAATCAGGAATATTCCGAATACTGGGACTATATTGAGACAAAATTTGTCGTTGACTCAACGGTTGACGACGGAATGGTCATCAGCCAGTCTCCGGCTAAGGGCAAGAAAATATCTGAAGGCAAGAAGATACTTCTTGAAATTGCTTCGAATAACTCCAAGATAGCTGTTCCTGATGTTTACGGCAACCAGCTTGCGATCGCTCAGAATATGATAAGAAGCGAGGGCTTCATCACTCAGGTCGAATATGACACCGAGTCGGACGGCGAAGAAGGCGTTGTTATCAGAACTTCTCCCGCGAGAGGTGATCTCGCCGCTCAGGGCTCGACAGTCATAATCTATATCCCGTCTCCGAACGGTACGGGCGACACTGTCACCGTTCCCGTTCTTGCGGGCGAAACATTGTCGTCTGCGAAGAAAATACTTGAGGATCTCGGTCTTATTCTTGACATCAGCGGCTCGACAAACAGAGACAGCGACAGGCCAAAGGGTCAGATCATCGGAAACGCATTTGCCGAGCAAGAGGTTCCCAAGGGCACCAAGATCGCCGTATATATAAGCACCGGTCAGCAGGGACATGTTGATATCAATATTGACCTGCCTAATGTCGGCGGCGAAAAAGGAAAGCTTGAAGTCAAGCTCAACGGAATCAGCTACAGCAAAGAGACAGTTACTCTTGACGGCAGCGCATACACCGTGACTGTCGGCGGCTCCGGTTCCTCCAACACAATCAAAATATATATCGACGGTCAGAAGGTCTATTCGGCTAAGGCGGACTTTGCTAACGATGTTCTTTCCGGAGTCGACATTTTATCAGATATAAAGACTTATTCTTACACTACGACTCAGGCGCCGTCAGCGTCAACCGCCGCTCCCACGAGCGAGCCGTCGAGCGCACCGACGACAAGCGCAAGCACCCAGCCAACGCCCGACACGACCAAGTCGACAACAGAAAGACAGACGGTCGATCATGACACGACCGATCCCTCAGACTCGGCGCAATAAACGGCGGACAGAACTTATGCAATTAAACGGAATTATCATTAAAGGCATCGGAGGCTTCTATTATGTAGAGGCCGCCGATCGCGCCGTATATGAATGTAAAGCCAAAGGTATTTTCAGAAAAAAGCGTATAACGCCGCTTGCGGGCGATCATGTTGAGATAACAATCCGCGAAAACGGTGAAAACACGATAGATGTTATCGAAGAACGAAAGAACTCGCTTGTCAGACCGCAGGTCGCAAATGTTGATAATATGCTGCTCGTTTCATCTGTCGTTGAACCGAAAGTGAACACTTTGGTTCTTGATAAGATGATAGCTATTGCCGAAAAGAAGAAGATCGAGCCTATTATCGTTTTTTCAAAGTCCGACCTTTCTGACAGCGAAAGCTATGTCAGAATATATCGGAACGCAGGTTTCAGGACTTTTGCTGTCGGTAGGAACAGCGGCGATATTGAAGAAATTAAGCTGCTTCTGAAAGACAAGGTCACCGTTCTGGCCGGAAACACCGGCGTCGGGAAATCAACGCTGATAAACAGGCTTGCGCCGGAGCTAAAGCTCGCAACGGGCGAAATAAGCGATAAGCTCGGCAGAGGCAGACACACAACGCGGCAGGCTGAGCTTTTTCCTCTTTTCGGCGGATATGTGATAGACACACCGGGCTTTTCTTCAATTGACCTCATAAGCAACGAAATTATCATGAAAGACGAGCTTCAATACTGCTTCAGAGAATTTGAAGACTGCATCGGAAAATGTATGTTCGTTGACTGTTCGCATGTCAACGAAAAGGGCTGCAAGGTGCTTGAAAAAGTCAGGAGCGGAGAAATATCCGAATCAAGACACGCAAGCTATGCGGCAATATATAATGAGATAAAAGATATAAAGCACTGGCAATTATAACGCTTTTTATCACATTTTCACCTCAATGCATATAATGTAACAGAAAGTGCAGAAAAGAGGTGTTATATGTGTGCTCAAAGGGCAAATGCGCAGGAATTGCGTTTGCGGCTTTCGGAGTCGGCTTGTTGCTCGGGCTGTGCTTTCCGACAAAATTTCTTATATTCGTTTTGGCTGTTGCGCTTATAGCTCTTGGCATCATCGTAACAAGATAGAGCAACATAAACGCAGAAAGCTGAAACGGCAGAATTTCGGAGGTTTGTTATATGAAAGTCGTTGTTGTGAGAAGTCCCAAGCTGTTAAAGGGCGTTTTAAGAATGATATTTAAGATCAAAAAGGAAGAAGAATAGAAAATCCAACGGAGTGTGGCTAATGGATGTCGGTGGAACAATATTTTATGCGCTTGAGCTGATCGGAGTTTTTGCTTTTGCGGTCACAGGCTCAATAACCGCAATAAAGCGCGACCTTGATGTTTTCGGCGTGACAATTATGGGCATAACCACGGCGCTTGGCGGTGGAGTTATCAGAGATATACTTATCGGTTCCTTGCCGCCGAGCATGTTTTACAGCTATGAATATGTTCTGCTTGCGGCCTTGACATCGCTTGGAATATTCACTGTGGCTTATGTTGCAAAAGAAAAATTCAGTCTTAATCTTGAGCTGATAAATTTTATCAACAACATATTCGATGCTATCGG
Organism: Oscillospiraceae bacterium; assembly: GCA_029012445.1. Taxonomy (GTDB): domain Bacteria; phylum Bacillota; class Clostridia; order Oscillospirales; family Acutalibacteraceae; genus UBA6857. The sequence continues at coordinate 6,615 of JAQXMC010000033.1, read as the reverse complement.
CCTTGGCGTATTTTCGGTTTTGGGCGTCAGCATAGCGATGGGCGCGGGGCACAGTGATAATGCGTTTTTATGTATCTTTTTAGGTACGCTGACCGGCGTCGGCGGGGGAGTTCTTCGTGACATTATGAGCATGAGCACGCCGCTGATTTTCAGAAAGCATATATATGCTCTGGCGTCGATACTCGGCTCGTGCACATATTATGTGATGATTCATTACGGCGCGAAGAATATGTATTCGATAATTGCCGCAATGCTTGTCACTTTTGTTATCAGAATGTTAGCTACGCACTTTAAATGGAGTTTGCCGAAAGTCCATATTGAAGCAGACATACATAAAGCAGAAAAGAAAAAAGAATAATTTTAACCCGCAAAGCCTTGTGATATAGGCTTGCGGGTTTTATTTCTGCCTAAAGGCATAATATGAAAATATCCGCAAAGTCTTGAAATAAGACCTTTGCGGATAATCTGGTGGAGATAAGCGGGATCGAACCGCTGACCTCTTGAATGCCATTCAAGCGCTCTCCCAGCTGAGCTATACCCCCATGTGTCATTCACATTACCGATGTATGATACACTATTTTCAGCTGCAAGTCAATAGAATTTTTGATTTTTACGATGTTTTTTCAAAAAATTTTTTGATAAAAAATCAGGTACGCAGTAAGTCGGCGCGTACCTGATTTTTGCTGAGAAATTTTAAAGGCTTCACTTTATCTTTATCTGACGATAAACAATGTAATCCCGCTCATATGTATATGTTATGTGTATCGTGTCGCCCCTTATCACGATTGCCGGATAGGAATACTCTCCGAGGCCGGCTTCAAGGTTCATTATCCGTTTGAAGCTTTTTCCGTCGTCGGTCGAAACCAGAAGCGAAAGGGGAGTGCGTATTCCCTGGGCTGAATGAGGATTGCAGACAAGGAAAATTCTGCCATCACTGTCGGTGTCAAGATCAATTCCGCTGTTGTTGTTCCCAATCGCGGTCGGATACGCTTCTGACCAGGTTTTGCCTTCATCAAACGAATCACTGCGATATATTTTTCCCGCCTTAGTTCTTGTGAACATATGAACGGAACCGTCCTTTGACTGCCAGAGTGTCGGCTGGATCATCGGAATATCTATCACACCGAGCTTCGCTTCAATAAAGTCGGTTCTTTCCCATGTTTTTCCGTCATCGTTTGAGATGTCGACAAAGGCGCGCCATGTTTTTCCGCTTTCATCTGACGCAGGCGCAAGGATAGCTCCGCTGTTCAGTCTCAAAGGTTTGTTTTTAACAGGACCTCTTCCGCCGCTCGTGTCGCCGGGAACAAGCTCTTCAGGCTCGCTCCATGCCATTGCGTCGGACGAATAGCAAACATAGGTCTTCCATGAAGCAATTTCTTTGCCGACCTTGAAATAAAGCGCAACAGTGCCGTCGGAAAGCTCGAACAAAACGGGATTCCAGTGAGCTGTGTTTTCTTCGGCAGAAACTTTAACAGGCTCGCTCCAGCCGTTTTCGGTTCGCACTGAAGTCAGAATGACGACATCATCGGCTTTCTCCTTGGTACCTGCAAACCAGGCGGCGACGACAGTTCCGTTGTCAAGTGGCAAAACGGTTGAAGCGTGGCAGCTTTCCGTCGGTTTTTCAGTGAAGATGAGTTCTCTCTCAGAAGATACGATTATCTCCTTTGCTGCGCACGGTGAAACGCCGATAAGCATTATTACGGAAGCGAGAAACGAAATGATCCTTCTAAACATAAACTTTCTCCTTAAATATAATTTTGTTCTAAATGCAATAAAATAATAGCATATTTTTCCGATTCGGTCAAGGATATTGCCTATATTATCAACAGGGCGGCGCAATGGAAATTATTATAGATAATAAAAACGGATATAACTGTTTTTAAGCTATATCCGTTATTAAAGTGCGAGTGTTAATACGAGACTTGAATTGCTGAAATTATAGGAACTGAATTTTATGTCATGTTAAGTTTAAAATTCAGTTTCAGGCTGTTCTTAAAGTCTCGTGTGAATTATTTACCGGGGCGGTGGAAACGAATTTCACAAATATCATCACCGCGAGCAATTGTTTTGGGCAAATCAAGCACACAGCCAAAGCTTTCAGCAATTCCTCTGTCGCCACACATGGCATGGTCGCAAAGCACTCTGATTTCTTCATCGGTACAGCCCTGCTTTTGCCAGGCCTTTACAAGCGGGCAATAATGGAAATCAATAAATAAATGGTCATCATCGCATTGTTTGATTTTCATTTCAAAAACCGCTTGTGCAAAAATTGAAAAAAGTGATTTCTTTAACCCTTTTAAGGAATCGCCCTTCTTGCCCTTTTCACGCAGCAGCGCACCTTGATACAGTCCGCAGCGCTTAATTGCATCAGGAGCGTAATCGGTTGGTGAGAGCCCTTTTTTATTCGCCTCGTCGCAAAGAAAATACATCCATAAAGCTCTGTGCTCAAGCAGTTCTCTGATTGTAACAGTTATCGGTGTTTTAATTTTCGGTTCGTTTTTAATACTCATTTTTTACCCCATCTTTAATCTGATATTTTCTTTATTAATTCTTTATAAAAGCAGACACATTGTCCGACATTCTGAATTTTAATATGCTCGTTTGCTCCGTGAACAGACGCATATTGCGCTGTATCCAGATCAATCGGCGCAAAGCGGAATATATTGTCCGCAACATCTGTGAAGCGCCTTGCGTCAGTTCCTGCCACCAAAAGGAACGGCGCAACAATTACATCGGGAAAAACATCATCGATAACGCTTTCAAGCAGTCTGAATTGTGGGGTTTTATAATCTGTCGGGCGGCAATAATCACGTTCAACTTCTTCAATTTCTATACCGTGTTTTGAAGCAATTTTCTTTATTTTTTCAAGGCCTTTATAGAGGTCATCCTCTCTGACACAACGCAGGAACATTGTTGCCGTGACCTCTTGCGCCGCAATTTGCGGGTCAACTTCGGAACCGCCCGAAATTGTTGTAAAAGCAATGCTTGTTGAGAGCATGGGCTTTGCCTGCGGAATTTTTTGCATTACCTTTTTAATTACGGGAGCAAATAATTTTATATTACCCATCACAATGTTCAGGGGGAATTGCATATATGGTGCGTGAGTTTCAAATGTGCCCCGGACTTCGCTTGATAAATCACTCTTGTAGATTTTGCTGTTCTCAACCTCTTGAATAAAAGCGGTCATTTGCGAAATTGTGTTAGTGCTTGTCTGATTTAAGCCTCCGTGTCCTTTCCGGACTTTCTTGGCAATACAACGGTACACATGTCTGCTCTTTTCGTGAACGGCAACCATAGCGCTTTTTTCTTTAACGCTCGGAACCATACCGGTAGTGATTGCGCCGCCCTCATCAAAAACGGCCTCAAAATGAATACCGTTTTCTTTAAAATACTGCGTTGCAAGCACCATTCCGTCGCCACAAAGTTCCTCATTATTGGAGGAGCCTATATAAAGATTTATACCGTCAAAGGAATAACCCTCTTTTAATAATTCCTCACACGCCTGAAGCTCCGCGAATAACGGCGTTTTTGTGTCAATGGTACCTCTGCCATACATAGCGCCGTCCTTGATGGTTGCGCAAAACGGATCTGTATTCCAATCATCACCGCCGTCAACAACATCGTGATGCGACATGAGCATAATGTTTTTTTGAGCATTCTTGCCGTGTATTATGTATACAAAGCATCCACTGCCGAAAGTCAGACGCTCGGCCTTTTCTGTAAGAACGGGAAAGCGCTCTTCAATAATTTTATAAAACTTTTCAAATTCTGCCCGGTTATTGTTGTCATGAGTAAACACTGTTTTACAATTAATCATTTGTGACAGTGTATCGGTATAACTCTCAAGCAATTCAGCCGAAACATTTTTTCTGTTTTCTTCCGGTGCTAAAATATGTTTTTTCATTAATTATCGCCTCTGTTATTATACTTTTTAATGCCTTCGGTAACCTTTTTATCGTCATAAACAATAAACATAATTAAAGACAGGAGACTGAATACACCGGCACACGCACCGGTGAGTTTAACACCCTGCATGCCGACGGACTCGCCGCTTACAGCGCCGATTGCCAATACGCTCGACACGATTATCATGGCAACACTGACGGCTATTTTTTCAAGAAACGTTTTAACTGCTGAGAATATTCCCTCTCTGTTCACTCCGCTCTCCAGACAATCCAATTGAATGATATCGGAAATAACGGACTGCGGAAGAATATTGATAGCGGCAAAGGGGTAAGCAACCAATATTCCGAATATGATACCGAGAACTAATTCGTGGCCGACGAACATTGCGGCAACTTTATCACCGATATAAATCAACGCAAATACTACGGTAAAGACAGCACTTGCTATGAGCAGGGGGATTTTTTTGTTATATTTTCTCGAAATCTTTACAATAACGGGGAACAGGCAAATCGCGGTTGCGATTGCTGCGAGCAGAACATAAAACACTTGACTTTCTTCAATATTCAACAGCATAGTTATGTAGTAAAGCATTGCTGTTTCAAAGAAGCACAGGGAAATAAAGCTGAACAAATCTCCCAGACTGAAAATCACAAAATTACGGTTTCTTAAAACTAAGCCAAAAGATTTAATAACGGAGTCCTTAGGCTTTGTGCTGTTCTGAACATAGTCTTTTTCGTCGAAGGCGTATGCACTTAGCAAAAGGCAAATAATACCGATTGCAACAAAAATGGTGAAAACTGTCCGCCATGCCCACAACGGAGACAAGCCCGCATTTTTCAGCAAATTCACAAACAAGGTTGCGGCGTACATAAAGGCGCTTGAGCCCATAAAGAATACTGTGCTGACAGTGTAGTAACCGACACGCACATTAGCGTCGGGAATAATTTCCGGCACAAGAGCGTTGCGGGGAATGAAGAAAAATGTATATGATACATAATATGCAACAAGGAAGAAACCAACCCAGATTGCATTCGCCACAGAATTTTCTTTAAACGGCGCATAGAAAACCAGCAGCAATGAAAGCGCATAGGGAAGCGCCGCGTATCGCAAAAACGGCATACGCCTGCCGTCCTTATGGTTGCATTTGTCGGATAGAGACGCAACTAACGGATCTGTAACTGCATCAACAATCTTACCGATGCCCGTGATTAAAGCCATAACCGTGATAAATCCGAATAATTTGCTTTGGGGCAGAAGATTAGGCAAGCCGCTTTTGACTGTCGGCTGAAAAAAGTAAAGCAAATAGTTTCCTATCATACCGTTAAAAAGGCCCTTGGCAATATCGGCCAGGCAATAACGATACATTTTTGTTTTGGGTAATGCTTTTAACATAATAGATTTCCTTTTCAACAATTTTTTACATATTATACCATCTGTTTATAAATATTTCAAATATTTTAATGAAATCGTCAAAAATAAAAAGCACTGCAATAAATGCCGGGAGTAACCTATAAGCCTAAAAAATAATCAAGGCACTTCACTAAAAATGGGAAGTGCCTTGATTCAATTAAGAAATTTTGAATTGAAGAGCCATGCGGCGAGCAGCGATTTTTTGAGCGATTTTTCTGTGACATCATGTCATATAACCGATCAAATGCGCCGAAAGAACAAAAAAATATCCGTAAGGCCTATTTTTAAGGCTTCACGGATATTCGTATCTGAAAATACAGTGCTATTTTGATACAATGCAACACTACCAAACCGAGCGTTGCATTTTGATTTTCCCAGTGTTTATCAGCCTTTTAACGATTTACGGTTGTTTAGCGATAGCCATTTTTGTGACCTGCTTTACAACTACCATATTTGATACAAAACAACCCTCATTAACGGAAAAATCGACCGAAAATGAGGGTTTAAGTCCTACCACTACCCGTTGAAATATATGGACAAAACGAGAAAACCTCGCCATCCAGCAAGAACGGGACGCACGAAAGGACTAAATTTTTTGTCCGAAAAAGTCGCATAAATACCGGATTTACAGAAAAGCTTCTTGTATAGCCTTTACGAAGCAGATCATCATATACTCCATCCCATCCGTAACGGGCATAGCACTTTTTAAATGAATTTTTAATTTGTTTTTCTTCTTTTGGGGTGTGCCTGTTCGGGTGGCTGTGCGGTCTATGGGACTTTTCTAACATTGACTACCATGTTCCGTCATATTTCTTGCACCAACGCTTCAACGTTGACAAACTTACTCCATATTTCCTACTTGTATAGCTTTTTCCGCTTTTTATTGCTTGCTTGACTATCTCTTGCTTTTTTCTTGCTTCTTGTGTTAAAATGTTCATGAGAAGTTCTTCTTTCTTGGTTAATTGTTTGTAGCAATTTCATTATACCATATTTTGAAGTTACTTCTCTTTCTTTTTGGGTCACATCATTTTAACACATACATATTTTTACGACAAAACATAGAATTTCCAGCAATGAATTGACAATTATCAAAAGAAATATTAAAATATAATCAGTAGAAAATACCGTTTTCCTGGTATGAATAGAAAGGAGCAATGCGTTTGGAAACTGTTAGAATTTTAGAGGTCAAACAAAGTGTTTTTGCCAACAACGATGTGCAGGCCGATAAACTGCGTCAGGAGCTGAAAGAGAAAGGCATTTACTTGCTGAATCTCATGTCCTCTCCCGGTAGCGGCAAAA
>JAQXMC010000032.1 GCA_029012445.1 Oscillospiraceae bacterium | reverse complement strand
GAGCAACAGTCCGGTGGACTGTTGTGACCGCGAGCGACCAAGGCGCGCTGCGCGCCGCGAATCGAGTCCTATCTGGGGCGCCATGAAAGAAACCACTTTTGTCTGGCAGACAAAAGTGGTTTCTTTCAATGATATCCGTTCTGTTGGAACGGGTGATATATCTTCGATATGATATCGCATGTTGTGCGATGATATATGCCACGGTATATGCAGAACGGATATTATATCATATTTGCAACGCAAATATATCATATCGCACAGCGATATATTATTGAAAATGAAATTTGCCTACGGCGAGTGAAATATCCTGCGGATGTGAAATAGCTGACACATGAAATATTTGCTTGCAAATGTGATTGGCGAATTTTATTATGAGCGTACCAATATTTCATTATATCGCAATGGAATATTAGGTAGGTTAAAATACGGAGTTCGAGAAGGCGCAGCAAGCCCAAACAATCCCGTTCGCTTTTGCGGACGGGATTGTTACTTATTACTGTCTTAATATTAACTTAAAAACGCCGTTGACATTTTCCACTTTCAAAAGTTATACCGAAGAATACTTTTGTCAATACAAATTAAATGAAATATATTTCAGATTTTAAATTATAGCAATTACTCCCTTAGGAAAATACTTTTAAATTAAATTATAATTATTGAAATTGTTTGTAACATGTTATATAATAATTGACAATAGGGGCGTTTTGTTTATTTTCGTTAATTTTAGCTTCAGGAGGTATAAAAATGCAAATGACATTCCGCTGGTTCGGCGCTGACAGAGACTCTGTTTCGCTGGAACAGATAAAACAGATACCCGGTGTTGAAGGTATTGTTGCTGCTCTTCACGGTTTGCCCGCAGGTGAGCTGTGGACGGAAGAAATGATAAAAGGTATGTATGATGACATAACAAAGGCCGGCTTTTCAATGGAATGTATTGAAAGCGTCAATGTTCATGAGGATATAAAAATCGGTCTGCCGTCAAGAGACAAATATATTGATAATTATATTGAGTCAATCCGCAATCTCTCTGAATTCGGCGTTAAATGTATATGCTATAATTTCATGCCCGTTTTCGATTGGACAAGAACCGATCTTTATATGCCTATGGACGACGGCTCAACCTGCCTTTGCTATGACGGCAAACAGGTCGAAGGCAAAAGCCCTGAGGATATGTTCAGGGAAATCGACTCAAATTCAAACGGCTACGCGATGCCCGGCTGGGACAGCGAAAGAATGGGCGAAATAAAGGAGCTGTTTGAAAAATACAAGGGAGTCACGGAAGAAAAGCTCTGGGAGAATCTTATTTACTTTCTTAACCGGATTATGCCTGTCTGTGAAGAGTGCGATGTCAAAATGGCTATTCATCCGGACGATCCGCCCTGGGGTATTTTCGGCCTTCCGAGAATTATCAAGGATAAGGCGGCAATCAAGAGACTTCTGACAAGTGTTGACAACAAATATAACGGAATAACGCTTTGTACGGGCTCGCTCGGCGCAAGCCCGTCAAATGATATTGTTGACATAATAAATGACCCTGTTATTGCCCCGAGAATCTATTTTGCGCATCTTCGCAATGTCAGAATTAACGACCGCTGGTTCAACGAAACAGCTCATGAAAGCAGCTCAGGCTCTCTCGATATGTACGCGATAGTCAAGGCTCTTCAGGAAAACGGCTTTGACGGATATATACGCCCCGATCACGGCAGAATGATATGGGGCGAAAAGGCAAGACCGGGCTACGGACTCTTTGACAGAGCGCTCGGAGTCAGTTATATAAACGGTCTATGGGAAGCAATAGAAAAAAGCAGAAAGGAAGCTTGATTATGACACATGAAAATTTAAAAGGCAGAGTTGCCGTTGTCACGGGCGGCGGCGGAGTTTTATGCTCGGAGTTCTCAAAAACGCTTGCAAAACAAGGCTGCAAGGTTGCGGTTCTCGACCTCAATGAAGAAGCCGCTCAGAAAACTGCCGGTGAAATCGTTGCCGAAGGCGGAGAAGCCATAGCTGTCTGCTGCAATGTTCTTGACGCGCAGTCAATGAAAGACGCCAGAGATATTATTGCCGAAAAACTCGGAACATGCGATATTCTTCTCAACGGCGCAGGAGGAAATAACCCCAAGGGCACAACAACAAAGGATACCCTTGAACAGCTTGACCTTCTTCAGAAAGAGGAGGGAGTCAAGACTTTCTTTGACCTTGACCCCGAAGGAATAAGCTTTGTTTTTAACCTTAATTTTCTCGGTACGCTTATTCCGACTCAGATTTTTGCAAGAGATATGGTCGAAAAGGAGCACGCATGTATCGTCATGATCACTTCAATGAATGCTTTCCGTCCTCTGACAAGAATTCCCGCGTACTCAGCGGCAAAAGCGGCAGTCAAAAACTTCACCGAATGGATGGCTGTTCACTTTGCGCCGGTTGGAATCAGAGTCAATGCAATTGCCCCCGGATTTTTTTCAACAAAACAGAACGCCTCGCTTTTGTGGAACCCTGACGGCTCACCCACCGAAAGAACAGGCAAGATTTTAGCCGCTACCCCAATGAAGAGATTCGGTGAGGCCCATGAGCTTGACGGAACGCTTCTTTTCCTTTGCGATGAGGAATACAGCGGTTTTGTCACAGGCGTCAGTATTCCTGTTGACGGCGGCTTTAACGCATATTCGGGAGTATAAGCTATGAAAGATTTTATAGGCGAAGATTTTCTTCTTGAAACAGAAGAGGCAAAGCAGATTTATAACGACTTTGCTAAAGATATGCCCATTTGTGACTATCACTGTCATCTTTCACCGAAAGAAATTTATGAAAACAAGTCTCCGAAAAACATAACAGAGCTGTGGCTTTCGGGCGATCATTATAAATGGCGCATTATGAGAGCCTGCGGTATTGATGAAGAGTTTATCACAGGCAGCGGCGAAGACAAAGAAAAGTTCGTTAAGTTTGCCTGCTCTCTTCAGTATGCAATAGGTAATCCGCTCTATCACTGGGCTCACCTTGAGCTTAAAAAATATTTTGGAATTACGACTCCGCTTAACATAAAAACAGCCGGAGAAATCTATGAAAAGGCAAACGAAAAAATTCTTTGCGGTGATTTCAGACCGCAAACTCTTATTCAGAAAAGCAATGTGAAATATATCTGCACAACCGATGACCCGACAGACTCACTTGAATATCATCTTCTTTTGCATAAGGAGGATATAAGCTTTAAGGTCTATCCTACCTTCAGACCGGACAGGGCTCTTGACATTGACAAGGCTGATTTCCCTCAGTATATCAAAAAGCTCTCAGATGTCTGCGGCGCAGAGATAAATGATATTGATGCTCTTGTCGGAGCGTTATATTCAAGAGCAGACTTTTTCAGCTCGGTCGGCTGCCGGGTCAGCGACCATTCTTTCGGCGTTGTTCCCTTTATTCCGGCTGATAAGAATGTGTGCAACAGCATTTTCACAAAGGCATTGAGCGGTGCATTACCGTCTTTTGAAGAAGTGCAGGCATATAAGACATATGTTTTCACCGCTCTTTGCAAAAAATATAAAGAGCTTGACTGGTGCTGTGAAATACATATCGGAGCGCTCAGAAACAATAACACTTCTATGTTCAACAAGGTCGGACCTGATTCAGGCTTTGACAGTATGAACGACAAAGAGGTTGCTCAGCCGCTTTCAGGGCTTCTTGACAGTCTTAACACTGCCGGAATTCTGCCTAAGTGCGTACTGTTCAATCTAAATTCAAAGGATAATCTCGTCCTTGCTGCGACAACAGGCAATTTCCAGTCCTCCGATGCTGAGTGTAAAATTCAGTTCGGTCCTGCATGGTGGTATCTTGACACAATTGACGGCATGACGGCCCAGATGAAAACGCTCGCAAGCGTCGGCGTTTTAGGAAAATTCATCGGAATGGAAACAGACTCCCGCTCCTTTACTTCCTATGCCCGCCATGATTATTTCAGGCGCATACTTTGCTCTGTTGTCGGCGATTGGATTAACAGAGGCATGATTTCGGACGACAAGGATATAATCAAAGAAATAATAGAAGGAATCTGCTATAACAATGCAGTGAAATACTTTAATTTTTAAACGGGTGAAATATTATGAATCTGAATATCAAGGACAAAAAAGACTGCGCTTTTGACGAAATATCGCTGGGCGAAATTATGCTCAGGCTTGATCCGGGTGAAGGGAGGATCAGGACTGCCCGTTCGTTCAGAGTCTGGGAGGGCGGAGGAGAATATAATGTCGCCAGAGGCCTGCGCAGATGTTTCGGGTTGAAAACCGCAGTTGTCACCGCATTCGCCGAAAATGAAATCGGCTATCTTCTTGAAGATCTTGTTCTTCAGGGCGGCGTTGACACTTCGCTTATTAAGTGGGTACCTTATGACGGTATCGGCAGAAATGTCAGAAACGGGCTGAACTTCACCGAAAGAGGCTTTGGCATTCGCGGCGCTGTCGGTGCGTCGGACAGAGGCAACACAGCCGCTTCACAGCTCAAGCCGGGCGATATAGACTGGGATTATATTTTCGGTACGCTCGGCGTCAGATGGCTTCACACAGGCGGAATTTATGCCGCGCTTAGTGAAACCTCGGCTCAGACTGTTATTGAAGCCGTTAAGGCAGCCAAGAAATACGGCACTGTCGTCTCTTATGACCTCAACTATCGCCCCTCGCTGTGGAAGGGTGTAGGTGGTCAGGCCAAAGCGCAGCAGGTCAATAAAGAAATCGCAAAATATGTTGATGTAATGATCGGCAATGAAGAGGACTTCACCGCCTGTCTGGGCCTTGAGGTCGAGGGCAACGACGCTGACCTCAAGGAGCTTAATATGAGCGGATATTACAAGATGATTGAAACCGCAACAAAGGCTTATCCGAATTTCAAGGTAATTGCAACAACTCTCAGAACAGTCAGAACGGCAACCGTCAACGACTGGAAAGCTATCTGCTGGGCTGACGGGAAAATCTATAATTCAATAGAATATCCGGGCCTTGAAATTCTTGACAGAGTCGGCGGCGGCGACAGCTTTGCGTCTGGCCTTATCTACGGCCTTATGACTTTTGAGGACGCACAGAAGGCTGTCGATTACGGCGTTGTTCACGGGGCGCTTGCCATGACAACACCCGGCGACACCTCAATGGCTTCTCTCAAAGAGGTTGAAGCGAAGGTCGGCGGAGCAGGCGCAAGAGTACAAAGATAAGAAAGGGGAAATACCATGTCAAATAAAATTGAAACACTCAACAGAATTCACGAAGCCGGTATCGTTGCTGTTGTCAGAGCAACAAGCATTGAACAGGCTGAAAGAATAACCGATGCGTGCATTGAGGGCGGAGTGGCCGCTATCGAGCTGACATTCACCGTTCCGAGAGCGGACAAGCTTATTGAAGCTATGAGAGCAAAGTATTCTTCGGGTGAAATTATTATCGGCGCAGGCACGGTTATGGATGAAGCAACGGCGAGAATTGCTATTCTCTCGGGCGCAGAATATATTGTTGCGCCTTATTTTGACGAGGCAACTGTGCGTTGCTGCAACCGTTACGCAATACCCTCAATGCCGGGTATCGGTTCTGTCACGGAGGCTGTTCGCGCAATGGAGGCCGGCGCAGATGTTCTCAAGGTATTCCCCGGTGATATTCTCGGAGCAAGATTTATCAAAGATGTTCACGGACCTATTCCGAACGCAATAATGATGCCCTCGGGCGGAGTTGACATAAATAATGTCAAGGACTGGATAAATGCCGGAGCTTTTGCTGTCGGAGCAGGCTCTTCGCTGACCGCCGGCGCAAAAGCAGGCGACTATAAAAAAATTACGGAAACAGGCAGGATTTTTGTTGAGCGTATCAAAGAAGCAAGAAGCGGCAGCTGACAGATGAAAGAAAAGGAGAAAAGATATGAGTGAAAAACAGGATAACGCTCTCAGGCCATTCGGAATGAGGGACAAAATAGGCTACGCAATGGGCGATTTCGGCTGCAATATGAGCTTTTCGTTCATAAGCAATAACATAATCACATTTTTTGCAATATGTATGAAAATGGATCCCTTGTTGTGCGGTTTTCTGATTTTTATAGGCAAGGTATTCGACGCGATCAACGATCCAATTATCGGCGGTCTGGTTGATTCTTCAAAACCCGGCAAGGACGGCAAATTCAAAACATGGATAAAATGGGCAAGCATACCGCTTCTTGTGTGCAGTGTGCTTATGTTCATCTATGTTCCGAACGCTCCGATGGGAGTCAAAATTGCAATGTGTCTTGGCCTCTACTGCTTATGGAGCGTTGCATACACAAGCGTAAATGTACCATACGGCTCAATGCAGTCGGTTATAACAAAAGAGCCGAGCGAGCGCGCTCAGCTTTCAACATGGAGAAGCATAGGCGCCATGCTGGCTCAGGCTCCGATTATGGTCATTATCCCGCTTATCATATTTGATGAAAACGATAACCCGATAGGATCAAGGTTTATTTATTGCGTTGCGGTCATGGGCGTTCTCGGACTGATAGGCTTTTATCTCTGCCGGAAAATGACAACGGAGAGAATTCAGCCCGAAGCGGTTCAGCCGGAGAAATTCAACTATCTCAACACAATAAAGTCTTTCTTCAAGAACAAAAACATTCTTGCGGTCACAATTGCGTCGTTTGCGCAGCTGGCGTTCATTATGTCGGTGACAAACACAATGCAGTATGTTTTCATGTGTTATTTCAGCAACACAAAGCTTATTTCGATTGCCGCCGTTATTGCCGGCGTACCCGTCGCCATAGGAGTTGTGCTTCTCAGACCCGCAATCAAGAGATTTTCCAAGAAGCAATTATGCACATATCCGTTTATTCTGTCAATCATCGGTGCAGCCGTTGCCGCTTTCGTCAAAATATCAAATCCTTATGTCTGGATGATATTCATAGGTCTGACAATGATGGGTACAAGCTTCTTCACCGTTCTTATGTGGGCGCTTGTCGCCGACTGCATCGACTATCAGGAGCAGCAAAGCGGCAGGAGGGAAGAAAGCTCGATATATGCGACTTATTCATTCTTCAGAAAGGTTGCTCAGGGCGCTTGTTCGCTTATCGTAACTTTTGTTTTGAAGATATCGGCTTATAATGTTAAACTTGACGCGTCATCACAGGCGGCGGGCGTTCCCGAAAAGCTCTACACATTGACAGGTCTTATGCCTCTTATCGGCGCAGTTATAGCCTTTGTCAGTATGTATTTCTTATACAAACTCAACGATAACGCAATGGAGGAAACAAGATGAGAAAAGTAAAAACAATAAATGAAAACTGGTATTTTTCAAAAAATATAAAATCTGTTCCGGCGTCCGTTCCGGCGGACTGCGAAAAACTTAACCTGCCCTACACATGGAACGGCGAAGACGGTCAGGACGGCGGCAATGACTATTACAGAGGAAAATGCTGCTTTATCAAGGAGCTTCCCGCTTCGGCTTTTGAAGGCGAAGTGAACTTTATTGAATTCGGCGCTGTTAATTCCACGGCAGAGGTATATTGGAACGGTGAAAAGCTCAGCGTTCATCACGGCGGTTATTCAATATTCCGTGTTGAAATCAAAGATATAAAAGAAAATAACCTTCTTGTTGTTTTTGCCGATAACAGTCCGAATGATTTTGTCTATCCTCAGATGGCGGACTTCACATTCTACGGCGGAATTTATCGTGATGTCAAGCTTATTTCAGTCTCAAAAAATCACTTTGCGCTTGACTATTACGGAACGCCGGGCATAAAGGTAACGCCTGTTGTCAATGGCAAAAATGCCGAGGTTACCGTTGAGTGCTACACAAAATGCGATAAAGCTTGCGGTGTGACAATCAGAATTTTATCCGACGGCGTATGCGTTGCGGAAAAGGAGGTTTCTTCCGATAAAGCCGAGGCTGTTTTCAATATTGAAAACGCGCATCTGTGGAACGGAAGAAAAGATCCTTATTTATACACTGCCGAAGCAGTTATAACAGATGAAAACGAAGAGTGCGACAAGGTTTCGGTGCGTTTCGGCTGCCGCTCATTCAGAATTGACCCTGATAAGGGCTTTATCCTGAACGGCGAAAGCTATCCTCTTCACGGAGTTTCACGCCATCAGGACAGACCTCATATCGGAAACGCTCTGACATATGAGCATCATAAGGAGGATATCGACCTTATCTGTGAAGTCGGAGCAAATACAGTCAGACTCGCCCACTATCAGCATTCGCAGGACTTCTATGATCTCTGCGATGAAAGAGGACTGGTTGTCTGGGCGGAAATTCCCTATATCTCACAGCATCTAAAAAACGGCACCGAAAACACCCTTTCACAGATGAAAGAGCTTATCACTCAGAACTACAACCACCCGTGCATTGTGGTCTGGGGGCTTTCAAACGAAATCACTATGGCGGGCGCAAACGATAGCAGCCTGATTGATAACCACCGTCAGCTGAACGATCTTTGTCATAAACTGGATAAAACGAGATTAACAACTTCGGCTATTCTTTCGATGTGCTCACCGAAAGAAGAATATACATTCATTCCCGATGTTATTTCATATAACCATTATTTCGGCTGGTACGGCGGAACGACTTCTATGAACGGAACATGGTTTGATGATTTTCACAAAAAATACCCTGACAGATGCGTCGGTCTGAGCGAATACGGCGCAGAAGGCCTTAACTGGCATTCTTCAAAGCCCGAGCAGGGTGACTACTCAGAAGAATATCAGCTTTTCTATCACGAAGAGCTTATAAAGCAGATAGCCAAAAGGCCTTATATATGGGCGACGCATGTCTGGAATATGTTTGATTTTGCCGCAGACGCAAGAAGCGAGGGCGGTGAAAACGGAATGAATCATAAGGGCCTTGTCTCTTTTGACAGAAAATATAAAAAAGATGCCTTTTATGCCTATAAAGCGTGGCTTTCAGATGAAAAGGTTATTCATATCTGCTCAAAGAGATATGTTGACCGCTGTGAAGATATAACAAAGGTTAAGGTTTGCGCCAATACGCCGTATGTCGAGCTTTTCGCAAACGGTGAGCTTGTCGCTAAGCAGAAAAAAGGGGAGTTCCCGTTTTTTGAATTTGAAGTTAAGCTTTCCGCCGAAACACGGCTTGTGGCAAGATGCGGCGAAATTTCAGATGAGAGCCTTATACGCAAGGTCGATAAAGCAAACGAAGACTATGTGATGAAAGACACAAATTCAGTTATAAACTGGTTTGAAATTTCAACACCTCCCGGTTATTATTCAATAAATGACACCGTCGGCGATATTCTCTCAAGCTTCAGAGGCAAGATGTTCCTTCTTAAAACAGGCTTATCTCTGCTAAAGAAGATTAAAGGCGGCTCATCATCAGACGGTGAAAAGAAGGGAGAGGTCGCCGGAATGGATCTTTCAAGCGTTAAAATCAATAAAAACCTTATTGACACAGCAAAAGGCTTTACTCTCAAGCGTCTGTTTATGATGGCGGGAACTACCTTCACAAAAGAAATGATACTCAGTATCAACGCCGACCTTAATAAGATAAAGAAAAAAGCAAAGTAAGGCTTTAATATGTCGACAGACAAGCATATCATGCCAAACGCAAAGCGTATTCTTTTGAATAATTTTTGAGCAGGGCAAAACCTGCTCTTTTTTATAAACTTTTTAAAACATAGGCGCTATCAAAATTATAACAAAAATCAGGCAGCCGCTTAAATTGCGGTTGCCTGATTGATTATTCTGTTCAAACGCTTTGCCCCGGCTAAGAGGACCGTTATTTCTGTGTTTTATCATTGATTTGTTTGTCTATTGCTTCCGACAGCTGCGTGTCTGACGGATCAAAAATCAGGATTCCTATTTCACCGTGCTGGTCTTTGAAGCGGCGGATCTCCTTTATGATATCCTGTTCGCTCATATCATCGGCAAGCATAACACAGGCAGGCTCTTTTTTCTCTGATTCTTTTTCTGCTGATCTGCGGCTTTCGTCAAGAAAATTATCCAGCTTTCTTATCGGAAAAAAGCATAGGATAAAAACAACGATCAAGCCTGCTGCAATCAATAAAGCTTTGCCCATTCCGCTTGCCTCCCCGCCGATATAAATTTGCCGTTATAACGCCGGCATTATATTCGGAAACACTTCTGAAGAGCTTTATATTCGCCTAATACAAGCATTGTCTTGTCTTCCGTCAGAACGGTATCCGGCGTTATTGAAACATCTATTCTGCCGTTCTGCTTCAAGCCCATAATATTTATGTTGTATTTCTTTCTTATGTCAAGCTGGCCTATGCTCATGCCGACCCACGATCTCGGAATATTGACTTCGAGAATTGCATGAGAATCGTCAAGCTCAATATAATCCAGAATATGGTCGGCTGTGTAGCGAATTGAAGCCCATTTTGCGACCTGCTTTTCCGGATATATAATTTCGTCAGCGCCGTTGCGAAGAAGAAATTTGGCGTGTACCTCACTTGCTGCGCGGGAAACGACAAGCCTTGCGCCGAGATCCTTGAGATATGATGTTGTTTCAAGAGAGCTCTGAAAATCTTTTCCGATAGCGACAAAGCAGACATCGAAGTTTCCGACGCCGAGCGATTCGAGAAACTCCGGATTAGTGCTGTCGCCGATCTGCGCGTTTGTGACATAGGGCAGCATTTCATTGACTCTTTCTTCCTTGTCGTCAACAGCCATTACCTGGTGTCCGAGGCGATTAAGTTCAAGAGCAACATGCTCTCCGAAGCGCCCCAATCCGATCAGTAAAATTGATTTCATTTTATTATCTCCTTAACCTACCGTTATTCTTTCCTGCGGTAATTTTGAATGTGTTTTATTGACTCCGGAAAGCGCCGCATAAATCAGCGTCAAACCGCCTACCCGTCCGAAAAACATTAAAAGTATAAGTATCAACTGTGAGAGTATGCCGAGCTGTGTCGTTATTCCGAGCGACAGACCGACAGTGCCGATAGCGGACGCCGTTTCAAACAAGCAGGTCCCGATAGGCAGTCCCTCTGCAATGCTGATGATCATTCCTCCGCTGAGGAAAAGAGTTAAATACATCATAAGGATCGTTGAGGCGTTGCGGATTGCCGAGCCGTCAAGCCGCCTCCCGAAGAAATTGGAATCCTCTTTCCGGCGGAAAACCGCTATTGTGTTGGCGAACAACACGGCAACGGTTGTGGTTTTCATACCGCCGGCAGTCGAGCCGGGGGAGCCTCCGATCAGCATAAGAATAATTATAATCACTTTTCCGGCTCCGCTCATCTGAGTCAGATCCGCTGTGTTAAAGCCGGCCGTTCTCGGCGTGACCGCCTGGAACAGTGAAGACAAGATCCGCTTTCCTATTGACAGATCCGAAAATTCGCCGAAAAAGAAATACAGTGCCGGAAATACTGTCAAAACAAAGCTTGTCACTAAAATGACCTTGCTTTGCATTCTGTAACGCCTGAAATGAAACTTTTTTTCTCTGATATCGTCCCAGGTGAGAAAACCGATACCGCCGATAATGATAAGCAATATCACAACAGCGTTGATCAGAGGATTTCCGATATATGAAGTCAGCGAAGCGAACGGCGCCTCTTTTGTGCCCATAACATCGAATCCGGCGTTGCAAAATGCGGATACGGAGTGAAAGATCGACTTCCAGATTCCGCCGAAACCGAATTCTTTGCAGAATACAGGCATCATCAGCAGCGCACCGGCGGCTTCAAGAAAGAATGTCATTCTCAGAATAAACCCGGTAAGCCTGACTATTCCGCCCATTTTAGGGGCTGAAATAGCCTCCTGCATAGTGCTGCGCTGAATAAGGGATATTTTCCTGCCTGACAGCAAAGCGAACGACGCCGCTACGGTTACGACGCCCAATCCGCCTATCTGTATCATAACAAGAATTACAGCCTGACCGAATGCAGACCAATAGCTTGCGGTGTCCCGGACGACAAGACCGGTCACGCAAACGGCGGAGGTTGAGGTGAACAGTGCTTCGTTAAATGGTGTGATCTGACCGCTTTTTGAAGATATGGGAAGCGTCAGAAGCAATGCTCCGATCAGTATAACGGTCGCAAATCCCAAAATGATAAACTGGAACGGGTTCAGTTTTCCCTTCTTTTTTACAAGTTCAGCCATAATGCTGCTCCTTCTTCATTTCACTGTCGATTTATTATACAAAGCCGAGTTTTAAGATTACATTAGAGCTTTTGCTCTCGCATTAAGATTGCATAAAGACTTTGATTCTTTTAAGCGAAAACCAAGGCTCCGAAGCTTAAAGGCTTTGAAAACACAAAATATTTTAGCTTTTAAAATTATTGTTTGTCTACTGATTTACAATTAAAATTGACAAATTTTTAAACCGATTTCCGGAATTTCCGCTGTGGATAATCCGTGGCAATGATAATTTGATGTACAAGTCGGTATGGTGCTTTGTATCAAAACGCAATTACTGGCAAAATTCTTCTGACTTGCCGTCCGGCGCACAAGTATAACATATTTCTTCAAAAAACGCAACTGCCGATGAAAATTAGAACAAAACAAAGGACGATAATCACAATTAAACTACTATAAAGTGCCAAACAATTTGAACAAATACTTATCGGCTTTTTCGGAATATGAGCGTACGAAACGGAAGATCATATGCAGTTGCTCGGGCTTATCATGAGATTATAGATTTAATATCAATCGTCACTGCCGAAAAGCATTTATCTTATAATGCCATTGAGTGTGTTTACTGAAAATCAGAGAGATATGAAAAAGCATAATCGAATATATATAGGTATAATGTGAATATTTCAAAAGTGTTTTAATAGATTTTCTATTTACAGATAGTTTATGGTAATGGCTTTGTCTTCACCTAAGAATGTTCAAAGTCTGCCATAAGGGAAACCACACCGCATGAAACGCATATGCCACTCAGAATTTTATTAAAAACATTGAAAGCCTATAGGCTGACTGAAAATTTAGTGTTATTATAGCCGAATCAAAAATGTTATCAACCAATTTTGCAAAGACATATTGTTAATATATGCGCACAATATGTTGACAATGTGCGCATAATTGTGATATAATCATCGAAGAATAAAAAAGAGGTGAACGATATGGAGACCACGAACCTGAATATTCGTACCGACAAGGAAGTTAAAGCGGCTGCGGAGAGAATTTTTGAGGAGCTTGGGCTGAATATGACTACCGCCGTCAATATTTTTCTGCGCCAGACGATCCGGGAAAACGGTATCCCGTTTGAATTGCGCCTGGATTCTCCGAATGCAGTAACTTCAGCGGCAATCAGTGAAGGCCGCAAGCTTGCCTACGACAAAACAATAAAGGGCTATAGCAATATTGCCGATCTGAAGGCGGCGCTTTCGGAATGAAGTATGAAGTAAAATTCACAACGCAATTCAAAAGGGATTTGAAGCTTGCAAAAAAACAAGGGCAAAACATTGATAAGCTATTTGGCGTTGTCGAGAAGCTTGCGAACGGTGAGCCGCTTGAAGCAAAGTATCGGGATCACGATTTGTCCGGAAACTATAAAGGCTGCCGTGAGTGTCACATTGAACCGGATTGGCTGCTTGTTTATGAGATTATGGATGATGTTCTTGTTTTGATGCTTTACCGTGTCGGCAGTCATTCGGAACTGTTTAACTGAATAAGGGTTTAAAGGTCTGCGTTTATTCGCAGACTTTTCTTTTTCGTCTGTTAGCAAGGTGAATTGTAAACGGAGCAGTTGTCAAGCCGCAAACAGAGGCGGAAAAGAACCATGAGGGGGTGAACGGAAAGTAACACTGTCAAAATTTATGTTGAACTGACAAAAGAACAGCTTTAACAGAATAAAAAATTCTCTGAAACCGGAGCTTCAGAGAATTTGTGGTCGGAGTGACAAGATTCGAACTTGCGACATCCTGCTCCCAAAGCAGGCGCGCTGCCAACTGCGCTACACCCCGATAGATTGAAATAATATTAAGTTTTTGTTTCCGGCCGTCAATGCTTCGGTCGCCCTCTTGCGGTGCCCAAAATTTTTTGCGGCTTGGAGCGCCGAAAAATTTTGACCGCTGCGCTTCGTTATGCTCGCTTGAACTGCCGTTTTTATGGCTTTGAAATTATATCTCATCTTTAGTTTTTTGTCAACCGTTTCATGAATATTGAGCGGTAACTTTATCATGAATATTGAGCGGTAACTTTATTCGGCAGCAATTATTATTTCCTGAACGCATTATATTTTTGAAAGCGGCTTATCTCCGAAAGAAAACCAAGCGCCGACAGCCATTAAAGCAAGAGCAGTGCAATATTTTTCCCGAAAATCTTATCGTTTTTTATCAGCGATCGTTATTGACAGTCCGTGAAAACTCCCTTTGCGAACAAGCTTGAAGCGTACCTATCAACAAAATTCAAAAAAATTTTCAAAAAACTGTTGACAAGACAAAGGGAACACTATATAATGCAAGCGTGATATTACAGATATCACACTTATCACAGCCGATCAGAAAAGGGGGGAGCCATATGTTTGATGTGGATACGAGAAGCCGTATTCCTATTTATGAGCAGCTGAAGGATCAGATCCTGAACTTCATCAGAGTGGGCATATTGGAGCCTGACGCCAAGCTGCCGTCGATAAGAAGCGTGGCGCTTGAGATCGGCGCGAATGTCAACACTGTCAAGCGGGCGTTCCAGGAGCTTGAAATGGATGGCGTTATCTATACCGTCGCCGGCAAGGGCAGCTTTGTTTCTCCGACCGCTCTCGACAGCAATTCTGCAGCCGAAAAAGCGTTGGACTCTATCGAAGAGCAGATAAGATCGGCTAAACATAAGGGCGTGAAGAAAGAAGAGATGTTAAAACTTATCAATAGAATTTACGAGGAGGATGATGAATAATGCTTGAGATAAAAAATGTCAGCAAATCATTCGGCAAGAAAAAGGTTCTTGATAATGTCTGCCTCAATGTGGGCGATATGTCAATCTACGGCCTTGTCGGCTACAACGGAGCGGGCAAGACGACGCTTTTCAAGGTTATCACCGATGTTTATGAAAAGGACGGCGGAGAGGTGCTGTTGAGAGGCGAAGAGGTACACGACAACGAGCGCGCCAAATCAAAAATTTTCTATGTGCCGGACGATTTGTTCTTTATGACGGGTGCGAGCATGAAGAAAATGGCTGAGTTTTACAGCGGCTACTACCCGAAATTCGATATGAATACATTTAACCGAATTGCAGAGATGTTCTCTCTTGATGTGAAAGCAAAGATGGGCGGCTTTTCAAAGGGTATGCAGAGACAGGCCGAGATCATATTTGCGCTTGCGTCAAAGCCGGATCTTATTCTGCTTGACGAGTCCTTCGACGGACTTGATCCGGCAAAGAGAAATCTGATGAAGAAGCTGTTGATGGAATTTATATCCGAAACAAGCTCGTCGGTTGTAATCTCATCGCATAATCTCAGGGAGCTTGCCGATATGTGCGACCATATAGCGCTGATGAACGGCAACAAAATCAGCTTTGATATTTCGGTTGACGATATGGCCGAACAGAGATTCAAGATCAGAGTTGCTTTCAAGGATGATGTCAGCGATGAAACGCTTGAAGCCTGCGGCTTATCAAAGATCCGCAGAGACGGAAAGATCATAAGCGCAAAGATGAACGGCGACATCAAGGAATGTGAGAAAAAGCTCGAAGAGCTTTCGCCGCTGCTGTTCGATAAAATACCGCTGACATTAGAGGAAGTATTTTTAGAAGAAATGGAGGATAAGGACTATGACTTCAAAGAGCTCTTCTCATAACGCATTTTTATTCACTTTCAAGCGGCTTTTCAAGCAGTGTCTGCCGCTTTCGATTATCCCGGCCGCCATAGAGGTTGTTGCTATAATTTTTAAGATTATAGACAATTTAATAAATTACGGAAATCTAATAGATCCTTACAGAGAAAATGTTGTCGGCACTGTCGCTTATGATTCGGTTTTCTTCGGAATGGGCGGACTTTTCTACGGGCTTCTGATAATCTATTCATGCCTTTTCGGACTTATAGCATTCAGATTTTTGACTAATAAGCGGGAGTGCAATGTTTATTTGTCTCTCGGCATAACCAAGAACAAGCTTTTTTGGTCAAGGTATCTAGGTGCGGGAGCCTCGCTTGCGCTGATGAACTTCGGCGTTTGCTTTCTGGAGCTTATATTTAATCTGCTTTCGGGAAAATCAGTGCTGAACGGCCCGACGATTTTGCTCTGGCTTTACTGCTTTGCATATATTTTTGTTATTTCAATGTGCGCATTCAGCGTGACGGTGCTTTCTTTCGTCAATGCCGGAAATGTCGTTGAGGGAATTGTTTTCACCGTGCTGTTCGGGCTGTTCCCCACGGTCTTCACTTCATTGAGCGAAAAAGCCTACGGAGACCTGGTCTACGGCTCGGCATATAAAAGCGCAGCGTATTTTTTTAGCAGTGATTTCTATAACAAGAACTGGTTTCTTGATATTTTCGGCTCGATGACCGAAAGAAAGATAATTACCGATGTTTCACGCATTGCCAGCATAGAAGATTTTTCTCTGCCGGACTGCAGAGGCATTTTCGTCAGCCTTGCGGCGTTTATTCTTATCGCCGTTCTTGCCTGCGTCATGTTTAAAAAGAGAACGAGCGAGATAAGCGGAACTGTGTTAAAGAGCTATAACCTTTACAGAATACTGTTCGTTCTTGCCGCCGTCATTTCGTTTACTCTGGCAACGGGAATCAGAATAGGCAACAGATATCTGAAGGCTGATCTTGCCATACTGATAGCTCTGGGCGTGT
This sequence comes from Oscillospiraceae bacterium, assembly GCA_029012445.1. Lineage (GTDB taxonomy): Bacteria > Bacillota > Clostridia > Oscillospirales > Acutalibacteraceae > UBA6857. Next base: position 51,639 of record JAQXMC010000032.1, on the reverse strand, counting down.
GCATCATCGGAACGCTTATCTTCACAAGAAAGATACCGACAAAAACCGCAATAACGCTTGCCGCTTCGCTTTGCGTGTTCTGCGTTGTCTGCTTCATCGGCTACGGCTCCTCGACTCCCGAAAGGTCGAGCATAAAATCAGTTGAAGTCGGCGTCAATCCAGAGCTGGCGGTCTTTCGCAACGCATATAACTGCACCTTCAACAGAGGTGACACAACGGCTTATTATACAAACGACGGAGGCGATTGCAGCTATGTCACGCTTGAAAGCGACAGCGATATCGAATGGATAACCGATATCCATAAGGACCTTATTGAATACGGCTATCACAGCAGGTGCGAAGACAACGGCGCAGACGCCGATATCATCATAAAATATAACCTCAAGGACGGCTCCGGCGTTGCAAGAAAATACAGCTTTGAAAGCGCTGAGACCTATAAGAAGATTCTCGGCTTTATGAATACCGACAAGGGCCGCAGTTTTACGGAAAAGCTGTTTAAAAATGATATAAACAACAAAACGCAGGAAGATGTCGAGACTGATGATTACAATGAATACTACTCCAACTCAAAGAGCAAATTCTTTGATATTATGACTGAAAGCTTCACGCTTGACGACATGGAGAGTACGGTAAAGTCTTATATTTTTGCCGGTGATCCGACCGTATTTGCCGGTTTCAGCGACAAAAACAATCTTTATGTCGGAAGCCTGGAGATTGACCTTTCAAAGGATCCGCAGTTAAAAGAGGCGCTCAAAAAGGATCTCGAAAATCAGACGGTCGATCAGAGATATTTCCATTCGGCGTCTGACGAGATAGGAATGCTCATCGTGACCACCGATGAATTCTCAATAGCCAATGCGCACGAGGCGGTAAACTACTATAAGAAGACTAAACCGGACGATCAGGATTCCTGGAACTATGCATGGGGTGAAAGCGTCGATTCAATTACCGAGCCAGACAAATACGGCGACAACGATAATAGTGATTATGTTTATCCGGTTGAAAGAGAAAGCTATCTCAAACACAAGAAAGAAGCGAGAGACCTGTATTTTTCAGCGGGCTTCTGCAACGATGACAGGCTTAACGATGTCAACAGCACTTTCAAAACGGTTGTCACAAAAGATATGGTTAACACGGTCAAATGGCTCAAAGACAACGGTCTTTATAAGCAGAGCACCGGCGGCGCAAAGCTCGTCAAGGCTAGAGGCGTCATGCGCGATGAAAGCTCCCATTATGATTACACCCTGAAAAACACGACATTCATTTCCGCAGTCACAAACGGCTTCGGCAGGGATAATCCGAATATGGAAAAGTTAGCCCAAAACGCCTATTTCGGCGGCAGCGGCTTTGTCACCGATCAGAAAACGCTTGAAGATATGCTTTCAAATTCAAGACTCTCAGCCGCCAATCTTTATGATAATTATATTGTTGAGTTCTTCTTTGACGACGGAACACAGGTCACAAAATATATTTCAAAGCACAATGTCAATAAAGAGAGCGCCGAAGTATTCGGAAAAAGCAGCAGCAACAGATACAGCTACTGATATATTAAAGCAATCAGTGGAGCCAGCCTGATTATAGGCGCTGCGAAATTCAAAAAGCTTGACCGCAGGATATTTTGAAGAATAAAAGAGAAATGAAAAAACAAAAATGAGAAAAAGAGAGGGGGAGCGGCGCAGCCGCTCCCCCTCTTGCCCGCCCGCAGGGCGGGCTTCGGCGGGCGCGGTTTGCCGGCCGTAATTTCACATAACCGCCTTGATTTGGCTTTTTTCTTGTGATAAAATAAAAATACAAAATATGAAGGGACTGATATATATGCTTGAAAGCCTTGCGTTGACTAAGGCGTTTAAGTCTGTTATCGCTTTTTTGCTGTCGGTCGTGATGACATTTTCTTCATCCGGCGCCGTCGGCAAGGTCGGATCAGAAAACCAAACCGGAAATGTGAGATCCGGAGCGAATTTCGCTCTTTCGAACGGCGGCGAAACAAAAGCCGAAGCCGATGACGAATATCCTGTGGTGATCGTTCCCGGAATCAATCACTCCGTGACCTATCTCTGCGACGAAAACGGCAACATAAAGAAGAACTCCAAGGGAGAAGAAATCGGCGGTCCTTTGGTCTATTTTGATACCGACGAAATAAAAAAGCAACTGCCGGATTTGATATTTCCGCTGTTCAGAATGTTGCTGACTCAGAAAGACAACGGCTTCACCGATAAGGTATATGAGCTTTGCAAAAAGATATTTTCTGTTCAGGCAACCGATGAAAATGGGAACAACATCAATAAAATAGTCACAAAGAAATATAATTATCCCATTTCTCAGATGACTCAGGAGGACAAAGAATGGGTATACCGCATGGTTCCCATGCAGAAGCTTACGGCCGAGATAGGGGAGGACTCCGTCTACTTTTTCACATTCAATCTTTTCGGCAATATCATGGATTCCGCCCGGGAGCTTGATGAATATATACATATGGTAAAAAAAGCCACGGGCAAGGATAAGGTAACGCTGATGAACATAAGCCTCGGCGGAAGCGTGTTCACCGCTTATCTTGACGAATACGGTTATGAAGACCTGCATCAGGTCGTGAATATTGTTGCGGCTCTTGACGGAACCGACATCGTTGCGGACCTGATGGCGAGAAAATTCAACCTCGAAGATGAATATTTCTATCATAAATATCTGTCAATGGTTGCGGAAGAAAACTTTGGCGACATTGCCTACGGCTATCTGCTGAATGTGGCTTTGCGCATTATCCCGAAGTCGGTATTTCAGACCACCGTCACCCGTGTTATGGATGCGCTTCTTGAAGATCTGATGATAAACTGCCCTCAGATATGGGCGTGTGTTCCGAGCGCAAGATATAACGAGGTTGCGGCTGAATATTTCAGCGGCGGCGTGAAGGCTGAGCTTAAAGCGAAGCTTGACAGATATCATGAAGCGCAGCTCAATTTGAGAGAAAATGTCCTCAATGCTGTCGAAAACGGTGTACGCATCGACAATATATGCGGAGCCGATCTTTGCTACGGCGAAAAAGCCTATTCATTTTTCAACATTGTCGAGTCGGCTGAAACGGTCAACTCAGACGGAATAGTGCCGCTTTATTCTGCGGGAATGGGGGCCACCGGAGCTGCACCCGGAACCACACTTGATGCGAGCGGAAAATATGTCAACGACAAAAAGACGGTCGATCTTTCAACCTCTGCGCTTCCCGATAACACATGGGTGTTTGATTATCAGCATCATGAGGTCGGCAACAACAGCGTGGTGCTGAATCTTGCCAAGGCAATCATAGTCACTCCGGAAAAGGTCAGGACAAACTCATATAACGAGAAATATCCCATGTTCAACGGCAGCGAAGATGATAAAACACTTCGCCGCTGGCGGCTGCCCGACGCAAAGAATATAGATATTTCATCTCTTTCGCCGGAGGACGCAGAGGAGCTTGAAGCGGCAATAGCTCAGGCCGAAGCAGCGCTTGACAAAACCGTTGCGGCTCAGTCGGATATAGATGCGGCGCAGACAAGGCTTGAGAACATAATGCAGAAGCTCGGAGCTTTCAAACCCAAAAAAGCCGAATCTCCGATCATTCCGGTATTAAGAAAGATAGCCGAATATATCAGCCGGGCGATACTCAGACTATATGGCTCAAACGGCTTCACCGACGGCATAAAGCTTTTTGAAAAATTCCGCGCTATCGAAAGTGCAAAAACATATCAGGTTTCATAAATAAGGGATATGTGATATAGCGGCGCGCCGAAGAAATCTTCGGCGCGCCGATCTGCGCATATTCAAGTGCGCGGTCAAGGTCAGCGGGGGGCAAAAGCTTCTGCGCTTTGCGCAGAAGCGCGCGGCCGCAGGCGGCCGCGCCGTTTCCCCAAAGGGGAAACCTTTTGCCCTTTGGCAGCGACTGCCGACGGCGCAGGGAGAGCGGGCGCGGTTCAGTGCCCGCTCTCAGGCTTTTGCGGACGGAAAGATTTTCTTTCCGTCCGCAAAAGCCACCTATATATAGTATTTTTCCCCTTGATTTTAATGCTCATTTAGTGTATAATACATGATAATATGGAAAATTATGTTTAAATATCAAGTCTCGGCGGAAAACCGAAAATTCTTCCGCCGGCTCAACAGTCAGGGAGAGTAACATGGCAAAAAAGAAAACTTACAGCAATGACGATATTGTTGCGCTGAAAGGCCCCGATCAGGTGCGCCTTCGTCCTGCGGTCATATTCGGCTCAAACGGCCTTGACGGCTGCGAGCATTCGGTGTTTGAGATTCTGTCAAATGCGATTGACGAAGCGAGAGAGGGCTACGGAAACAGAATAATCGTTACCCGTTTTCTCGACGGCTCGATCGAGGTCCAGGATTTCGGGCGTGGAATACCCGTCGATTATAACAAAAAAGAGGAAAAATATAACTGGGAGCTTCTTTTCTGTCAGATGTATGCCGGCGGTAAGTACAACACCAACTCGGGCGGAACATATGAGTTTTCGCTCGGACTTAACGGTCTGGGACTTTGCGCCACTCAATTTGCTTCGGAATATATGGACGCCGAGGTCAAGCGCGACGGATATAAATACACACTCAGATTTGAAAAGGGCTACAATATCGGCGGACTGAAACAGGAACCCTACGGCAAAAAGGGCGACACGGGAACAAAGATAAGATGGAAGCCCGATCTTGAGGTGTTCACTGAGATCGACATTCCTCTTGAATATTATCAGGAGATAATCAAAAGACAGGCTATTGTTAATAAGGGCGTCCGTTTTGAGATCAAAAATCAGGTCAAGGGCGGCTTTGAGACATATGAATATTATTATGAGGACGGTATCACCGACTATGTCAAAGAAACGGTCGGAGATAACGCCATGACCTCGGTCTGCTTCTGGTCGGGAGAAAGGACAGGCAGAGACAGAGAGGATCTGCCCGATTACAGAGTGAAAATGAATTTCGCTCTGACCTTTTCAAATAAGGTTCAGCTTATCGAATATTATCATAATTCAAGCTGGCTCGAATTCGGCGGCTCACCCGACGATGCGGTCAGAAACGCCTTTGTCTATCAGATTGACGCCTATATAAAGCAGTCGGGAAAATACACCAAAAGCGATTCAAAGATAAAATTTCAGGATATTGCCGACTGCCTCGTTCTGGTTTCGTCCTCTTTCTCGACCGAAACCTCATATATGAATCAGACGAAAAAAGCGATAACCAATAAATTTATCAAGGAAGCGATGATCGACTTTCTCAGACACAATTTAGAGGTCTATTTTATCGAAAATAAAGCCGATGCGGATAAGATAGCCGATCAGGTGCTTATCAATATGCGCTCAAGGGTCAGAGCGGAAACCACAAGACTCAACATCAAAAAGAACTTAACGGCGTCGATAGACATGGCTAACAGAGTGCAGAAATTCGTCGACTGCCGAAGCAAGGATGTCAGCCGCCGCGAGCTTTTCATAGTTGAGGGCGATTCGGCTCTCGGCTCCTGCAAACAGGCGAGAGATTCGGAATTTCAGGCTATAATGCCCGTCAGAGGCAAGATTCTGAACTGCCTTAAATGCGATTATGACAAAATATTCAAAAGCGACATTATCATGGATCTCATAAAGGTGCTCGGCTGCGGAGTCGAAGTCAAGGCGAAGAGTGCGAAAAAAGATGTTTCCACATTTAACCTTGATTCTCTGCGCTGGAACAAAATAATTATATGCACCGATGCCGATGTTGACGGCTTCCAGATAAGAACGCTGATACTGACTATGATATACCGCCTCGCTCCGACGCTTATCAGCGAGGGCAAGGTCTATATCGCCGAATCTCCTCTTTATGAGATAACGAGCAAGGGGCAGACATGGTTTGCCTACACCGAAAAAGAAAAAACGGCGGCGCTTGAGGAGATAGGCAGCGCAAAATATACGATCCAGCGCTCAAAGGGACTCGGTGAAAACGACGCCGACATGATGTCGCTGACGACGATGCACCCGGACACCAGGCGGCTTATCAGGATAGATCCCGATGACGCCGCCGCCACTGCGGAAAAATTTGACCTGCTTCTGGGCGATAATCTCACTGGCCGAAAGGATCACATAGCTAAAAACGGTCACTTATATATTGATCTGACAGATGTCAGCTGAGAAAGGAGGGCAACGATTTGGCTAAGAAAAAAACTCCGAAAAAAGAAAAAGACGGCGGAATTGATGAGGAGCTTCTGAAAAGCACCCATATTCTCGGTGCGGGAGAAGTCGTTGAACAGCCGATAACTCAGACTCTTGAGGTCAACTATATGCCTTATGCGATGAGCGTCATTCTCTCAAGAGCGATTCCCGAGATCGACGGCTTCAAGCCATCACACAGAAAGCTTTTATACACAATGTATAAAATGGGACTTCTGACCGGAGGAAGGACAAAGTCCGCCAATATAGTCGGTCAGACGATGAGACTGAATCCTCACGGCGACGCGGCAATATATGAAACAATGGTGCGCCTTTCAAAGGGACACGAGGTGCTGCTGCACCCATATATCGACTCAAAGGGAAACTTCGGCAAGGGCTATTCCCGCGATATGCAGTACGCGGCTTCCCGTTACACCGAAGCAAAGCTTGCGCCGATATGCGCCGAGCTGTTCAGAGATATTGACAGAGACACGGTTGATTTTGTCGATAATTATGACAGCACGACGACCGAACCGACTCTTTTTCCGGTCACTTTTCCGTCTGTTCTTGTCAACGCCAACACAGGCATAGCTGTCGGAATGGCGAGCTCAATATGCTCGTTTAACCTGAGAGAGGTCTGCGAAACGACTATCGAGATCATAAAAAATCCGGAGCATGAAGTCGCCGATACCCTGCTTGCGCCCGACTTTATCGGCGGAGGAATAATACTTTATGACAGAGCCGCTATTGAGGAGATATACAAGACCGGCAGGGGCGGAATAAAAGTCAGAGCGAGATATAAATATGACAAAGAATATAACTGCATCGACATAACCGAAATACCGCCGACGACAACCTCTGAAGCTATAATCGACAAAATAATCGAAAAGGTCAAGACGGGAGCCGTCAAGGAGATATCGGATATCCGTGATGAAACGGACAAGTCCGGCTTGAAGATAACAATAGATCTCAAGAGGGGAGTCGATCCCGATAAGCTGATGCAAAGGCTCTATAAAATGACTCCGCTTGAGGATTCCTTCCCATGCAACTTCAATGTGCTTATCGACGGAATGCCGAGAGTCTGCGGGGTCAAAGAGCTTCTGAGCGAGTGGATAGTTTTCAGAGCCAACTGCGTTTACAGACGCGTAAGCTTTGACCTTAACAAGGCGAGCGAAAGACTGCACCTTTTAAAGGGACTTGAAAAAATACTTCTGGATATCGACAAGGCGGTCAGAATCGTCAGAAACACCGTTGAGGAAAGCGAGGTCGTTCCGAACCTTATGATCGGCTTCGGAATTGACAAAACACAGGCCGAATATGTCGCCGAGATAAAGCTTCGCCATCTCAACAGGGAATATATACTCAAGCGCCTCAACGATATCGAGAGCCTGACATCTCAGATAGCCGAAATGCAGGAGGTGCTTTCAAGCAAGTCGAAGATCAAAAGAATAATTATCAACGAGCTGAAGGAGGTCATCGAAAAATACGGTCAGGACAGGCGCAGCGAGATCTGTTACTCCGCCGAAGCCGATGATGAGCCCGAAGCCGAAGCTGTTCCCGACTATGCCGTGACGCTGTTTTTCACCAAGGAGGGCTATTTCAAAAAGATAACCCCCCAGTCGCTGAGAATGAGCGGCGAGCATAAGCTCAAAGAGGGCGACAGAATAGTTCAGACCGTTGAAACGACGAACAACAAAGAACTGCTGTTTTTCACGGATAAATGCCAGGTCTATAAGTCTAAAGTGTCGGAATTTGCCGACACGAAGGCGAGCGTTCTCGGCGAATATGTCGCGGGCAAGCTCGGAGCCGATCAGGATGAAAAAATGCTTTATATGGCCGTCACCGGCGACTATAAGGGCTATATTCTGTTCTTTTTTGAAAACGGAAAGGTAGCCAAGGTCGAGCTTTCCTCCTATGCGACAAAGACAAACCGCAAAAAGCTGATCAAGGCTTATTCCGATAAATCGCCCCTGGCCGATATAATGTACATTGAAGAGGATACGGATATCGTTCTCAGATCGTCGGCGGGAAGATTGCTGCTGTTCAACACCGGAGCAATATCACCCAAAACGACAAAGGACACAATCGGCGTTGCGGTAATGACTCTCAAAAAGGGACACCGTGTGGTTTCCGCAAGAGAATATGTTGAGGGAGAATTTGCAAAGCCTTACAGATATAAGACCAAAAATCTGCCGTCGGCCGGAGCTTTGCTCAGCGCCGAGGACGCAGGCGAACAGCTTGAGCTGAAATAAAGAAAAAACAGACGGAAAATCCGTCTGTCAGACTGTTGATAAAGGCGCCCGAACGCATAAAAAATGACTGATTATTTCAAACACAACCGCTAACTGATTCAGCGACACAGTCTCGAACTGTGTCGCTGAAAGCTTATATGCCAGGCATTTTCCCGGCAGTCCGTTTTTTATGCGTGCTTGCCCAAAGCGCTGTTCTGTTATACTGATCTGTGTTTATTATCAGCTCATTTTATTTCCTCAAAATTCTCAACGGTGATCTCGGTGTCAAGCTTAGGAATACTGATGCCGAGTATTTTTCCGTCACGGTCAACTCTCATCTCAAATTTTCCGTAGCTGGTATCGCCCTCATATATCATGACTCCGTCTTTCCGCCTCGAAGTGACGCTTTCAAGTGAAAATGTCTTGTCAAGAATGTTCATAACAGCATCCGCAAAGTGCTTTGTCAACTGGGTTTTGCTGTCGTCAAGACTCATTGTCAGACCCTTGAACGAGACGGAATAAACACCGCTGCTGTATTCAAGCTCAAGTCCGTCAAGCTCCGCCGGCTCTTTAACCGTCAGAATTGAGCTTTCATCAGTCCTTTTGAAATGACAATAATAGTTCCTGCTTCTTGAAACGACCTTCATATCACATTCAAAGCTCTTTATAATCAGCGGCGATTCTCCCGCTTGCGGAGCCTTGCAGCCGCAAAAAACCGCCGCAAGAAGAACGGAGATGAGAAGAACGGAAATAAAAGCTTTTGATTTAACCGACTGTTTTAGCATAATATCACCCTAAACGCAGCGAAAATATCGCTTATTCAAAGTCGGCGAGTACCTTCGGGAGGCTGTATAGCATATCGCTCGGCAGCATTCCGCGGACGCTTTCCTGCGCGCTGACGGTTTCACCGAGATAGCCGTGAATATAGACAGCGGCGCTCGTGGCTTTAACGGGAGTCATGCCCTGAGCGATGAAGCCCGCAATGAGACCGGCGAGAAGATCTCCGCTGCCTCCCTTTGACAGTCCGGTGTTGCCTGTGGAATTGACAAATATCTTGTCGCTTCCGCCTGTCGCAACGACCGTATTGGAACCTTTGAGAGCGAGCGTGACAAGATAGCTTTCGGCGAAATTCCTGGCGACTGCGACTCTGTCCGCCTGAATATTGTCGACCGAGACCTTGATAAGTCTCGACATTTCACCCGGATGAGGTGTGAGCACTATGGGTACTGCCGCTTTCCTTAACATATTTATGTCGGTCGAGACTGCGTTTATACCGTCGGCGTCAATTATTACGGGACATTTTGCGCTTGAAATGACAGCTTCGACTATCTTCACCGTGTCGTCGTTCACGCCAAGTCCGCAGCCGATAAGTATTGCGTCGCAGTCCTCGCACTTTTCAAGCAGTGTGGGGATACATTTTGCGCTGAGAGTGCCCTGCGGATTTGCTTCAAGGGGCAGCATAAGACTTTCGGTCAGCTTGCTTGAAAGGGGAATATACATACATTCCGGGAAAGCTGCCGTCACGAGACCTGCGCCGCTTTTGAGAGCCGCCTCGGTGCTTAGATATGCCGCGCCGACCATGTTTCTGCTGCCGCAGATGCACATAACATGGCCGAAGGTCCCTTTGTTTCCGGTGATGCTTCTTTCGGGGAAAAGCCCTTTTATCTCTTTCGGACTGTATGTGTAAAGCGTGTTTTCGACAAAGCCGAAGCTTTCATCGGGTATTCCTATGTTGACAACGATTATGTTTCCGCAGTTTTCGGCTGCCGGATACATAACATGAGCGGGCTTGAGCGAGGATATCGCTATTGTGTAGTCCGCTTTCACTGCGTGATCGGCGCGAAGTCCGCTGTCGCAGTAAACGCCGCTCGGAACATCGACCGAAAATTTAACGGCGGGCGAACGGTTTATCTCGTCAAAGAGCATAGCAAGCTCGTCGCTGACAGTTCCGTAGAAGCCGAAACCAAAAATGCAGTCAACGATGACATCCGAATTTCTGATTGTCTGAATACTTTTGACCTTGTCCGCGTCATACCAGACTGTCTGAATCGACATTTCAAGAGCCGTTTTATACATATAGACCGATTCGGGCGACTGCGGATAGCCGTTAGCGAGAACGAGAGTGACGGCATAGCCGTTTTCGTTGAGCTTTCTTGCGACAACGAAGCCGTCGCCGCCGTTGTTGCCCTTTCCGCAGACAACGCAGACATTTCTTCTTTTGTTCTGCCCCTTTTCAAGAACATTTCTGATGTTCCGTGCGCTGGCGGCGCCGGCGTTTTCCATCATTCGCTGATAGCTCAGACCGAACTTTGCGGCGTGCTGTTCGACCTGTCTCATTTCCTCTGCATTGAGTAATCTCATAACATCAGTCCTTTCGGGAAACATTGGATATGCGGCGAAAGACCGCAAAAACATATATCAGATATTATCTTATCATAACAGATTTGATAAGTATATAAGAAATAATTAAATTTTTATTGTTTTTGCGGGTATATATGCTATAATTATGATATATTTGTGTTGAATCCGATGTACGCTTCGGCTTGCTTCGGACGGGAAACATGAAAACGGAGGGGATTTTATGAATAAAACATTGAAAAAAAGCATTGCTGTCATTCTTTGTTTTGCAATGCTCTTTTCGCTCGGGCTTCCCGCTCTTGCAGGAAGCGGCGAGACAGGGGAGGAGCCGGAGTTTTCGCAGGAATATGTTGAGAAAATGGAGAAGAAAGCCAGAACGATAAGCGATATTCTGCAATTTCTCGTCAATGATGTTCTTCTGAAATTTATCAGCAAGCTTATTCCGAATCTGTCGTTTGTTCTAAACGACGGCGATATCGGCGAGCCTTACGGCACCTTCTATAAGGGCAGCGAAAGCTTTATCGACACCGACAGCGACAAATATGTCTGGAAGGTCGGATACGGCTCAAGGTCTATCCTGCCCGATGATTTCGGCGCTTGCTTCAAATACGCAAGAGGCAGCTACGCCCCATGGGGTTACGCGCGAAAAATGTATAAGGACGACGACGGAAACAGCGAGGACCTGAAGGTCAGAACAATCATTCTCGATGATAACACGGGCAGAGGCTCGGCTGTGTTCTGCTCCGTTGACTGCATCGGCATTTCAAACGCCGATGTCATGAAAATCAGAGAAGCCGTTGACGCATACGCAAAGGAGAAAAACATCATTGCGGTCAATGTTTCGGCTATTCACACCCATATGAGCATTGATTCTCAGGGTGTCTGGAATGCCCCGCTCTTGACCTCGATGAATAATCTTCTATCAGTGACAAAGCTGACAACGGTCAAGTCGGGTGTCAGCGAGGACTTTCTCAAAACGATAATAGAACGCACAAAGCAGAGCATTGAAGACGCTTATTCCGACATGAAGGACGGCACTCTCGATTACGCAAAAACCGATATCGAAGACTATGTTCACGGCAGAACTGCGCCCTATGCGTGCGACACGGATATGTACAGACTGCTTTTCACTCCACTTGACGGCTCAAAGGGAACGGTGGTGGCTTCTTTCGGCTGCCATCCGGAGGCGACAAGCTATGACAACGAACTGAAAACGGATCTTTCCGCCGATTTCGTCTATTACATGGAAAAGCTGATAAACAAGGCCGGAAAGAACTTTATATTCATTCAGGGCAATGTCGGCGTCAATTCTGCTGTAATGGAAAATTCCAACGACGGACTGAAGCTCGAACAGCATGATAAGGTCATAAGATACGGCTATGAGATGGCATATATCTGCCTGACCATGACGGACGATGAGCAGACAAGGAAAGAACTCAACTCAGAAACCGGCGATATGCTCGGAGTCGAAAAGTATTCCGGAAATGAAGATTATACCCCTTGGTATGACGGACTTGAGACCGTTGAGGGAAAAAGAGTCGAAGCCGCAATGAATGTCCGCATGAAGCAGGTCAGGTTTGAGGTCGAAAACAGCACGGCGCAGATACTCATAAAGCTCGGACTTGCGGATAATACCCTTATCTATAACAAGAGCGAGAAAAAATATTATACTATCAGCGAGATCGGCTATATGGAGCTCGGCTCCTGCGTCAGAATACTGATGTGTCCGGGCGAGACATACAGCGAGATACTTGTCGGCGGCAGCGGACTGAAGAATTTCGGCTACAAATCGCTTCGTGAGCTTTTCGGCGAGGATGTTATACTGTTCGATCTGATGAACGACGCGGCGGGTTATATCTGCCCCGACAGCACATATTCCGTCGTCGGCTATAAATTCGATCCCAATACGGGCAAGCTCGCGGACGATTCTTGGTGTCTGACCGTCTCAATGGGCAAGGCGACGGCTTCAACTCTGGTCAGTGAATATATTGACCTTGTCGGAAGCGTCAGATGAATTCAATTCGGATAATGTGAATATGATTGCACCCGGTAGAATACAGCTTATCGGGTGCAAATGTATGAATATATTTATTATATAATTTTGAACGGAGTCGGAATATGGTCAATAAAAAGGTTGAAAAGGTGCTGCCTTTGGTGCAGAAACCGGCGAGGTACACCGGCGGCGAGCTTAACAGCGTTATAAAAGATAAGAATAAGGTCAATCTGAGATATGCGTTCTGTTTCCCCGACAGCTACGAAATCGGAATGTCTCATCTCGGACTGAAAATACTTTATTCCATCGCCAACGAGAGGGAGGACTGCTGGTGCGAAAGGGTGTTCGCTCCCTGGGTTGATATGGAGGAGCAGATGAGAAAAAACTCAATCCCTCTCTATGCTCTTGAAAGCGGGGATTATATAAAGGATTTTGATATAATAGGCTTCACTCTTCAATATGAGCTAAGCTATACAAATGTTCTCAATATGCTCGATCTTGCGGGGATACCCGTCAGAAGTGAGGACAGACACTCTCTGACTCCGATAGTTTTTGCCGGAGGTCCCTGCGCCTGCAATCCCGAGCCAATGGCCGATTATATTGATCTTTTCGTTCTCGGCGAGGGCGAGGAAGTGAACAACGAGGTTCTGGATCTTCTCAAGGAGTGCAAGAAAAACGGCGACAGCAAGCGGGAATTTCTGAAAAAAGCGAGCCATATCGGCGGCGTTTATGTTCCGTCGCTTTATGATGTGACCTATAAGGCTGACGGAACCATCAAAGCGGTCACCGCTAAGGACGGCGCACCTAAAAAGGTGACAAAAAGGATAATATCAGACCTTGATAAGGTCTATTATCCCAAATCGTTTGTTGTTCCGTTCATTGAGGTCGTTCACGACAGAGTGGTTCATGAGATACTCCGAGGCTGCATAAGGGGCTGCCGCTTTTGTCAGGCGGGCTTTCTTTACCGCCCGATAAGGCAGAAAAAGCCGGACACGATAAACTGCCAGGCGAGGGCGCTTTGCGACGCGACGGGCTACGACGAAATATCGCTTTCATCACTCAGCACGAGCGACTACACCTATCTTTCTCAGCTTCTTGACGAAATGCTTGCGTGGACGGTTGACGAAAATGTTAATATAGCCTTGCCGTCGCTGAGAGTTGATAATTTCTCGGACGAGCTTATGGAAAAGCTCAAAAAAGTCAGAAAAAGCGGGCTCACCTTTGCTCCCGAAGCGGGAACGCAGAGGCTCAGAGACGCAATCAACAAAAATGTCACTGAGGAGGAAGTCCTCAAAACGGCGAGAATGTCGTTTGAGGGCGGCTGGACGGCGGTCAAGCTTTATTTTATGCTCGGACTGCCGACCGAAACTCTTGAAGATGTTGCGGGAATACCGGCTCTGGCTCAAAAGGTGGTCGATGAGTTCTATAAAACACCGGATAGGGTCAAGGGCAGGGGAGTGAGCGTCAACATCAGCGTTTCATCGTTTGTCCCGAAGCCGTTCACGCCGTTTCAGTGGGATCCGCAGGACACAATGGAGCAGCTGACGGAAAAGCAGCATTATCTTCTGAAATGCGTCACCTCGAAAAAGATCGGCGTCAGCTATCATCATGTCAACACCAGCTTCCTTGAGGGCGTGTTCGCAAGGGGAGACCGGCGACTCGGCGCTGTTATAGAGGAGGCTTGGAAAAACGGCTGCAAATTTGACGGCTGGGACGAGCAGTTTCACTTTGAAACATGGCTGGAGGCGTTTAAAAAGTGCGGAGTCGATCCCGCTTTCTATGCCAACAGGCGCCGCTCATATGACGAGGTACTGCCTTGGGATCATCTTGATTACGGCATCAGAAAGCAGTTTCTCATCGACGAGAGCGAGAAAGCGAGACGAAGCGAAACAACGCCGCACTGCCGCATAAAGTGCGCCGGCTGCGGAACAAACAGGCTGAACGGAGGAAAATGCGATGCGCTGTGTAAGGATATGGTTTGATAAGGTCGGCGATGTGAAATATATTTCTCACCTTGATCTGATGCGCTGCTTCACAAGAGCGATCCGCCGCGCCGGAATACCTCTGTGGTACACTGAGGGATATAATCCGCGCCCGTATATGCAGTTTGCGCTGCCGCTTTCTCTTGGTATGCAGAGCGTCTGCGAAAGCGTGGATATCCGCGTCGAGGGGGATATTACCGACGAAGAGATATTTGAAAGGCTGAAAGATGTCATGACGTCGGGAATAAATATCAAAAGGGTAACCGAGCCCGTCTACGATCCGAAGAAGATAGCCTTCGGCGATTTTTATCTGACCTTCAGGGGCACTTCTGATCCCGACAGGCTCGAAAAGCTGATAAACGACAGCCTCGCCGCCGATAGCTTTATTGTTGAAAAGCCAGCCAAAAAGGGCAGACAGAAGATAATGAAACAGATCAACCTCAAGGAGTATATTAAGCACTCGTTTGTCAGGCGAGACGGCGGCGATATTATATGCAACCTCGTTTTGCCGGCGGGCAGCTCGGTCAACATAAATCCGTCGCTGTTTTCCGAAAAAATAATTGAGCTTTACGGTGAAAGAACAGCGGTCGATATTCTGAGAAAAAGACTTCTGCTCGATAACATGAAAGAATTCAAATAAAATGTCCGTCTGTGAATTTTTATTAAAACTTGAATTTATGTATTGACTATCGGTTGTACCTGATATATAATGTCGGGGTTAATTGAATATTCCTTATTAAGAGTAGCTGAGGGAACAGGCCCATTGAAGCTCGGCAACCTGCGTTAAGCAAGGTGCTAAGTCCTGCGGTATGACCGAAAGATAAGGTGTCATAGTGGCATTGGTATGCGGTCGGAAGCTGACCGCATATTTTTTTGCGAGAACTCTTGGCAAGGAAAACGAAAGGAAGAAATATTATGGCAAAAAGACTTTTTACATCAGAGTCGGTCACTGAGGGACATCCCGACAAGATATGCGACCAGATCTCAGACGCAATCCTCGATGAGTTTCTTGCTCACGATCCCCAGGCGAGAGTTGCCTGCGAAACAGCGGCCACAACGGGAATGATCATGGTTATGGGCGAAATCAGCTCGACGCATAAGGCCGATATCGCCAAGATAGCCCGGGGCGTGGTATGCGATATCGGGTACGACGACGGAGCGAAGGGATTTGACGGAAACGAATGCAATGTTTTAGTCGCTCTCGACGAGCAGTCGGGCGATATAGCAATGGGTGTTGACAGATCGTTTGAGCTTAAAGGCGGAGAAAACGATGAATATAATCTCAACGGCGCCGGCGACCAGGGAATGATGTTCGGTTTCGCCTGCAACGAAACGCCTGAGCTTATGCCTTTGCCGATATCGCTTGCCCACAGGCTCGCAAAGCAGCTGACCAAGGTCAGAAAGGACGGCACGCTCGATTATCTCAGACCGGACGGCAAAACCCAGGTAACGATAGAATATGATGACGACAAGCCCGTCAGTGTTGAAACGATAGTCGTTTCGTCTCAGCACAGCGCCGATGTTCCTCTTGAAAAAATAAGAGAAGATATCGTCAGATATGTTGTTGATCCGATAGTTCCGAAGGAGCTTATCGGAGACGACACAAAGATATATGTCAACCCGACCGGCCGTTTTGTGACAGGCGGCCCTCACGGCGACAGCGGCCTGACCGGCAGAAAGATAATCGTTGACACCTACGGCGGATATTCCCGCCACGGCGGCGGAGCTTTCAGCGGCAAGGATCCGACCAAGGTCGACCGTTCCGCAGCATATGCGGCGAGATATGTCGCCAAGAATATCGTTGCGGCTGGGCTTGCCGACAAATGCGAGATCCAGCTCGCCTACGCTATCGGCGTTGCAAAGCCCGTCTCAATAATGGTCGACACCTTCGGCACAGGCAAGGTCAGCGACGAAACGCTTGAAAAAGCCGTTAAAAAGGTCTTTGATCTTCGCCCCGCTGCCATAATAGACAAGCTTAAGCTTCGCAGACCGATATACCGTCAGCTTGCGGCTTACGGTCATATAGGCAGAGAAGAGCTCGGCGTTGAGTGGGAAAAGACCGACAAGGCCGAGGAACTTAAAAAAGCTGTCAAAGACGCCGAGTGATCGGCTTATTTATAGAAAAGAGGTCATTTAAAATGTCAAAGATTTTCGCTCACAGAGGCTTCAGCGGAAAATATCCCGAAAACACGATGCTTGCCTTTGAAAAGGCAGTCGAACTCGGCTGCGACGGCATTGAGCTTGATGTGCATTTCACCAAGGATAAGGAGCTTGTGATAATTCACGATGAGAAAATCGACAGAACAACCGACGGAACAGGCTATGTCAAGGACTATACCTATGAGGAGCTTTGCAAATTCAACGCATACGGAAACTTTGAGGGCAAATATCCTTTTCAGAAGATACCAACTCTCAGAGAATATTTCGAGCTTGTCAAGGGCGTTGACGGTTTTATAACGAACATTGAACTCAAGACGGGTATTTTTGAATATCCCGGCATTGAAAAAGCGGTCATCGACATGATCCGTGAATTCGTACTCGAGGACAGAATAATCCTTTCTTCTTTCAATCATTTCACGATAATGCGCTGCAAGGAGATAGCGCCCGAGATAAAGACAGGCTTTCTTATCGAAAGCTGGGTTATCGGCATGGGAGCTTATACCGCTTCTCACGATGTTGACTGCGTGCACCCGATATTCTGCAATCTCACAGATGAGCACTACAAGGAGATGAAGGACGCAGGCCGCGAGGTCAACACATGGACGGTCAACGAATATGAGGACATCAGAAGGCTGGCGTCAATGGGCGTCGACGGACTTATCGGCAACTTCCCTGACAGAATGATCGAGGTTCTCAGATAAATAATAAGCCAAACAAGAAGCCGCAAAACGCAATTACTGCGTTTTGCGGCTTTAAGATAGTCCGGGCAGGGCAAAGCCCTGCCCTCAGACTGTCGATAAAGGCGCCCGAACGCATATAAGCTAAAATAGAAAGATAAAAATGTCTGATTATTTCAAACATAAACGCAAACTGATTCAGCGACACAGTATCCGAACTGTGCCGCTGAAAGCTTATATGCTTGGCATTTTTTCGGTCTCGGAGTACCTTTGTACGCCTGTCGACCGAAGAAAATGTCATCGGTCATCCTTTCTCGGCAGTCTCGCAGCTTGTCGAAAAGTGCTTTTTCGACAAGCTGCGGGCAGGGCAAAGCCCTGCCCTTTTTGTTACTGCTGAGCGGACCTTCGGGGCGCACTGAACCGCGCGCCCCTCACCCGGCGCATACAATACCTGCACTTGCTCGGCAGCCTTTTAGAAAACCTTTTTTTCAAGATCCTCGATGCGGTGATCGGCGGCTTTCATCTTTTCTTCGAGCTGATAGGTCCTTTCAACAACGCTGTTATGCTTGTCAACCTTTTTTTCAAGCTGTTCAATGCGGTATGCAGTCAGCTTATTCGAGGCGAGAATACCTATCCCGGAGCCGAAAACAGTGCCGATAAGAGAGATCATCGCAACGATCACGGTCTCGCTCATTTGCTGACCTCCTTGAGATATCTGTCGGCTATCCAGCAGTGCGTCGGGCCGAAACCGACCTTGCACCAGATATAGCCGTCTCTGTTGATCTTCCGGCAATTTGTGACATCTATCTTCTCGCCGATTCTGAGCAGACCGACGATCGTTCCCGAAAGCGACGGCTCTTTTCTGATGTTGACCGTGGCGATTGCCATGTTTTCGGTGTATTTTATATTAAAATAGTCATAAAAGCTTGACCCGATTGAAGCGGTCATGCTTTTTTTCTCGTCGCCGAACCACTTCTTGCTTCGGTAATTCACATCAATGTGAGTGCTCGTTTCACTGCCGCCGGAGCGATAGCCTATTCCTTTTATTCCGATATCTTCAAGATACAGAACAATCTCCTTTGACGGAATTTTTTCGCCCTCTTTGTCGTACGCGACGAAGTCTGCCGCTTTGCCGCTGACATGATTGCCCGCGCCCCGGCCTCCGACAGCCTTGTCGTGGCTTGCCGTCCGATAAGCTGAAACTATGTTTATTTTTGAGCAGTCAAAATGCCTGAAGACTCTTTCGAGGCAGGTTATAAGTCCCGATTCGATATAGACCTTGTCCGAGCCGTCCTTGCTTCTGAACTCTCTGACCTGAAAATGGTCCGAAAGAAATATATTACCGTCTTTTTTCAGCGAATATTTTTTAACTGACATAATATCTCCCTTCTTTATAATGTTTTGTTAATTTCATTGAGACTGTGTGTTTTCTTCATTCAAGTTCATTACCGCCGAAAGTCCCGCCGCCATTGACGACACGAGAACCGACATTATCAGCTTTTCGTCGAGTCCGGTTTCCCGAACGAGCATGAGCTGACCGGCCATTGTGCTCAGAAAAGCCTGAAAGAAGGTTCTTAGCGCTCTGTAGAGCCACGGCCTTGATTTTATAAAATCCGTCATGACGCTGCCTCCTGCGGCTGAGTGTATTTCACGCCCCAGAGCTCGGCGTTGATATATTGAGTGAAATTTGTTGTTGCCGCCGTGTTCGAATCGACATTTATTGCGAGCTTGACGCTTGAAATATATTCGGAATTTATGCTCTTAGTGAAGAAGGTCTTTTCTTGAACCGGCTCGACAGAAGTTGATGAGAGCGTTTTTGAATAGCTGACCTTATAGGCGCCGCAAAGCTTTTCAACGGTTATCACGGCGAAGGCCTTTTCGCCAGAAACGAGAAGCTCCTGAGCGTTGAGAACTGTCTCGCCGTCAAGGGAGGGCGAAGCGGCGTTTATGGATATTTCAATATCGGCGTTGACGGGGCAATCGGCGGCGCAGGTTATCATAAGACAGAAATCGGTCAGAGCAACGGAGCTGCCGTCGGAATATTTATAAAGCAGAGCCGCTTTTGAATATGTGCTTGTTGAGTCCGGGGCAAATCTCATATTGTTATATGATTTTGTCGCCGCGGATTCGGGGAAAAAGCCGTCAATGACATGAATCCATTTTCCGGCGCTGTTTTCTTCTATCATTGTTTCAATGTCGGCCGTCTTGGCGTAGTCGGCGAGAGCGGCGCTGACCTCCGTTGTCTTTGCGTAATCGGTGAGAGCGGCGCTGACCTCCGTTGTCTTAGCGTAATCGGTGAGGGCGGCGCTGACCTCCGTTGTCTTGGCGTAATCGGCGAGAGCCGTGTTAACCTCCGCTGTTTTAGCATATTCCGCCAAACCGTCGGGTGTGCTGACAAACGCCGCGTCGTTTTCAAGCTCGCTGAGCTTTGTCGGAATGCTCTGGGTTATTTTTGCGACAACTTTATTCCAGAAAGCCTCAATAAAACCCGGCTTATATTCAAAGGCGGCTTTCTGCCAGTCGACTGACGGCAGCACCCTGAAAACAAATTTTTCGGTGTAAGCCTTCATAGTTCCGTCCTGAGCGATAAAGCCGAACTGAGCGAAAAATGTTCCCGCTCTTTGTGTGTGCTCCTGCGAGATTTCCCAGCTTATAGCCGTTTTTTCAGCTGTAATTATATAACTGAGTCCGTTTTCGGGGGTGACCGTGTCACCGACGGAAAGCAGAACGCACGGCGTGAGATCCTGAAGATCCTCATGTATATCCTCCGGTGTGAAGTCGGCGTTAACGGTCGTGACATTGTGCTCGAACTGTCTGACCTCGACGGTCTGAGTCTCAAGTGAAGAAATGTCTAAATTATATTTCATGTTTTCTCCTTTCATCTGTTCGATACGGTAAAATAATTAACAGCTTCCTCACGCTCAGAAGCGCAAGAAAGCTGTTTTCTCGACTATCGGTCATCGTCAAGTTATTTAAGCGGGCCGGCACTGCCCACATTTATATTATAGTTGAAGAAATAATGATTGTCAATACTTTTTCGAACAAATGTTCACCATTTCAGATCGTGCAGCTCACCCTTGCAAAGAAGCTGCGGATAATCCCATTGTCTCAGAACCTCATAAACGCCGATCGCCGCCGAATTCGAAAGGTTCAGACTCCTTGCCTCGTCGATCATGGGTATGCGTACACAGCGGTCGCGGTTTTCTTTCAGCAGCTTTTCGGGCAGTCCCTTGGTTTCTTTCCCGAAGAAAAGATAGCAGTTTTCGGGATATTTCACATCGGTGTGTTTTTGGAGTGCTTTTGTCGTGAAATAAAAAAATTCGCCTTTGACAGATGAGAAAAAGTCATCAAGAGAATCATAATAAGTCAGATCGAGAAGATGCCAGTAATCAAGACCGGCCCGTTTCAGATATTTGTCGTCAACGCTGAAGCCCATCGGTCTGACAATATGAAGAGCCGCTCCGGTTGCGGCGCAGGTTCTTGCGATATTGCCGGTGTTCTGAGGAATTTCCGGCTCGACCAGAACTATATTGAGTTTTGCCATAAGATCATTTCTTTCTTTTGAGATATCCGGGAGAGTATATCACAGTTATAAAAAAATTTCAATATCGGCTTTTTCACTGTAATATATCCGGCTTTTGCGGAGAAAATAGACCTATACAGCTAAGCTGATATAAATTTTTTTGAACGGAGTGGCAACATGAAAAAATTATCAGGTATCATGACCGGAATGGGCATCGGACTTGCTATCGGCGGAACGGGCGCATTTATCGGCAGCACTATGATGAGCGGAAACACAAAGAAAACGCTTAAAAAGAAGGCCGCAAAGACCTTTAAAACAATGGAATCTTTCATGGACGATATCCAGTATATGTTCAAATGAGCGTCGGGCTCTGCCCGATACATAAAGGAGTGTTTCAAATGAAAAAGAATATGAGAATAATAAGGTTAATATGCGCATTTTCTGCGCTTTCTTTATTGCTGTGCGCCTGCGGAAATGTCGGAAACGGCAGCGCAGGCGATAACGGCAGAAGCAATTCTTCGACCGAAAACACACAGACCGCTCAGCCAGAGCCTGTGTCTGATGATATAGTCGCTCCGACGCAGGAGCCTGTCAGCAAGGAAACATCGCTTGTCATAAAAGGTGAGAGCGACCCGACCGCCGACACTCTGACGAAGCTCAGACCGCTTGAAAAGGTAACCTATGAAGTCAAGGATCCGAACAATTCAGTGGGGCTTTCAACAAAAAAATGCTCCCACTCTCACGGTCCTGCCTCAGGCGGAAAACCGCATCAGACGGTTGTTGAATTTCAGAAAAAATTCGATAAATACAGCGCTCTGACTCTCGACACCAAGAGCGACGGAAAGGTTCTCTATCTGACCTTCGACTGCGGATATGAATATAATAACCTTTCTTCAAAGATACTTGATATTCTGAAAGAAAAAGGCGTTCCTGCGGCGTTTTTCTGCACTCTGCACCATATAAAGGATCAGCCTGAGCTGATAGCGAGAATGATCAACGAAGGTCACATAGTCGGCAATCATTCGACAAATCACCCGTCTTTTGCCGAGATAAACAGAACGAAAATGGTCAGAGAGATAGAGGAATGTGAAAATTATCTTCGCGAAAATTTCGGTTACGCCGCAAAATTCTTCAGGTTCCCCGCCGGAGAGTATAACGACAGTGCTCTCGATGAGATAAATTCAATGGGATATAAGAGCATTTTCTGGTCGGTTGCCTATGCCGACTGGGATGTGAAGTCGCCCAAGGGCAAGGACTATGCCGTCAAGACGGTCATGGCGAGACTTCACCCGGGAGCCGTGATACTTCTTCACAGCGTTTCACAGGATAACGCCGACGCTCTCGGAGAGATAATTGACAAAGCCAGAAGCGAGGGATATGAGTTTAAGGCTCTCGACGAATATAATTTTAGCTGAAACAGTGGAAATATGAGGACTTATGTGGTATCATTATCACATAAGTTTTTTATTTACGGGAGCGTCAAATGATAAAAAAGGTAAACGCATATGCGAAAATCAATCTGATACTTGACATAATTTCAAAGGCTGAAAACGGATATCACAACCTGTTCATGATAATGCAGTCTGTCGATCTTCACGACACCGTCGAGGTTGAGACCGATGTCAGCGGAAAGATCACAATCGAGTGCGAAGAGCCGGGAGTGCCGCTTGATGAAAGGAATATCGCCTATAAAGCGGCGCAAAAATTTTTCATTCAGACAAATATAAAATGCTCAGGGCTCAGGATAAAGCTTACCAAGCGTATTCCTCACGCCGCCGGTCTTGCGGGTGGCAGCGCTGACGGAGCCGCCGTTATTTTCGCCTTAAACGAAATATACGGGACGGCTTTGAGCTATTCGGAGCTTGTGAAGCTCGGACTGAAAGTCGGAGCCGATGTTCCGTTTTGTCTTTTCGGCTCAACAAGACTTGCTCAGAGATACGGCGATATCATGTCGGAGCTGCCGGAAATGCCCGATTGTTTTATAGTTATCTGCAAACCGGAACAGGCAGTTCCCACAAGCGAAGCCTATAAGGCGTACGACGAAATGGCTTCAAGAGTCAGACACCCCGACAATTTCGGAATGCTCGAGGCGGTCGCCGAAAGCGATCTTGACGGAATATGCGCTCACTGCGACAATGTTTTCGAGCAGGCGATTGAGGTCTGCGACAGGGCATATATAAAGGGCACCATGAGACGGCACGGCGCTAAAGCCGCCTGCATGAGCGGAAGCGGTCCGTCGGTTTTCGGAATTTTTGAAAGCGAGAGGGAAGCGCAGGCGGCATATGAAGAACTCAGTCTGAAAATCAAGCAGACATTTATAACAAAGCCTAAAAAATGCGGATGTGAGTTTTCGGATTGATAACGCTGAAACCGTTAATGAACACGAATATTTTCTAAAGGTATTTCAAGAACATTTCTGAAATTTTGCAAATGTGGATAAAGCGTGTATTTTGTGACGCTGAGCGAAAATTTTCCGTTAGCATCAGAAACCGTCAAGTCCAATCAGCGCTTCACGGCGGGCACTTTCGCCGCAAAGCGACTGCCGCGCCCGCCGCCTGAAATTCTGCTTATCCGTTTGCGAAAGGGCGGGGCATCGAGCCCCGCCCTTTCGCCCGCCCGCGTCGCGGGCGGTTTTATGATGCGGCTTTTATTCCTATCTCTTTTTTCACCGTCTGAGAGACCTTGACTATAATCGGCGAAATGATGAGCTGAATTGCCGTTATAGCGAAAAACTGCGGAAGTCTTGATATAAGAACCGCCTTGAATTCAGCGCCGGAAATTACGGTTACCCACAGCGAATTGAGAATGAGACTGCTGATGACCTGAGACGCAAGCGCACCGATGAAAACATAGCCGATGCTGTTGCTCTTTTTAAGGCAAAGACCGTAGATAAGACCGACGAGCGCCGCCGAAAGAGTGAAACCGGGGAAATAGGCCCCTTTCGGAAAAAGCATGGCTCCGACGAAATCTCCGAGGCCTCCGACTATCATTCCGCCGTGAATACCGAACATAGCGGCGGCGGTCACCGTTGCGGCGAACGCAAAGCCGATATTGATGTTCCACGCCGAGACGGACAAAAAGCGGTTTATGACCACATACAAAGCCGTCAGCATGGCGAGACTGACTAGCTCATAGAGCGGACGCTGTTTTTTTCTTCTGTTTGTGTTTTTTTCGGGCATAAAAAATCCTCCTTTATGCCCACTGCATAAGGGAGGACGGACGCTTGAACACGGTGCGCCCGGTCTTTCTTGGTTATACAGCGGGATGCGGCAGAAGCATCGCAAACTCCGGTTTTTCGGCCGCCTGACAACTCCCCGTTCAGGCGGAACTTAACGCGCTCATGCCTACTCTGTTTATTTTTTTCTGATTTTACTATCTTCTTTTTGATTTGTCAAGCTTTTTCCGCCGGCAAAAAATTCTTTTCCGACTGCGCTTCAGCTTTTTGCTCAGACCGGAGCGTACCCGTTAAAAAATCACTGATTAAAAACGAGATTGCTGTGTTTATAGGAGAACTGCGCCTCGCTGAACCTGATAGTGACAAATTTGATGATATCGTCGCGTGTGTACTGACCGCCGTCGATGGCCCACCACTTGAGAATTTCAACTATTGCGCCCGCATAGTAGTGGGCGAGCATGGGAACGGGGGACATCAGATGAGCGCCGGCGGCCTCGTCTCTGCTGAGCCTTTTCTCGAACGCGTCGGCTATGGAGCTTGTCAGCGCCGTTGCAAAGGCGGAAGAAGTCGTGTTGTCATTGAAATTTGTTATAATATCTCTGTTATCATAGACAAAATTGACGACTCTCTTAAAAAGCTCTATGTAGTCCGCTTTTGTGTTTTCGGAGTTTCCGAGCAGAAAACTCTCTCTGTCAAGATTTAGCGACTCAATCTTCTTCTCAAAGCAGAAGTTGACGAAATCCTGCTTGTCGATGAAATGCTTATAAAATGTTGCTCTGTGCACCCCAGCCTCATTGCAGATATCGAGCACCGTAATGCTGTCGTATGGCTGTTCGTGCATGAGCTGGAAAAATGTGTCAAGAAGCCTTGAAAATGTTTTCTGAACTCTGATGTCGGGCTTCCTTGCAGTTTGATCTTTCATATTTTTTCCTCCGGTTTAATTGACCTGTTTTAATTGACCTGTTTTTATTTGGATATTTTCTTTTTCACTTCGTCCGATATGCGCTTGATCTCCGCAGAAACGGACTTGATATCAGGCTTTTTAAATTTCTTTTCGTATTCGTTGAGAAATTTTCTTTCTTCCTTTTTCTTGTTCTGACTTGATTTCCAATAGGGCTTGAGCCTTGATTCAAATTGCTTTAAAAGAAGCTGAGCCTGAATGATTATATCGTCGCGCTTGCAGTTGAACTTGTCGTTTTCGTCGTCGATTTTTCTGCTGATCTCATCATATTTGTCGCCGATGGTATAAACCAGGTTGTCGTATTTTTCCTCCATTGCGGCCTTGATTGCGGAATATGCGTCGCCGAGCTGACTTTTAGCTTCGCTTGCGTTTTCGGTGATGAGCTTTTTGAGCTCCGTCATCTTATTCCTGAGCTTGATGAAGCCGACCGCCTTGATCGCCGAAAAAACAACATCAACTATGA
Source organism: Oscillospiraceae bacterium (assembly GCA_029012445.1). GTDB lineage: Bacteria > Bacillota > Clostridia > Oscillospirales > Acutalibacteraceae > UBA6857. Next base: position 25,970 of record JAQXMC010000032.1, on the reverse strand, counting down.
AAACGGCGAGAACAGCGACAGCTATAGGTATAATATAGTTTTGCGGTATCTGGGCGAACAGGCGCAGGACAATGGGGTGAACCGTCTTGACAAAAAATATTGCGGCAATTCCCCAATAGAGCGTATGCTTGAAGCATATTCTGCCGTTGATATTGAACAGCTCGTTTTTATAGTCCCACCATCTTGCGTTGAACAGCTTTTCCATGAGAACACTGGTTATATATTCGACTATGTCGCAAAACAGCATTCCGAGAAAAAACACCGCAAGCGGCTTGTCGCGGAACGGGTTATAGAGCAGGACGGCCATGACCAGCGCACCCGTGCCGTATATCGGACACATGGGGCCGAACAAAAAGCCTCTGTTTATAAGCTTTTTTTCTCCGATAGAGCAGTAGGTGCTTTCAAAAAGCCAGCCGACCGCACTGTAAAAGAAAAAATACAATACATAAGTGAAAAAAGTCAGCATTGCCTCAATCCTTTGTCAGTTTGTCGAATTTCGTTCTGTATCTTTTATTCAGCGAATAATACAGCTCGCGCCAGGCGCAGTATTTGTCGGTGAAAATGAGAATGTAGCTCTCTTTATATTTCGGCGGGGCGACCGTCAGAGGAAACATATGATGAATTATCATGTCTTTTTCCTTGTCGGTTATGTCTTTATTCAGTTCGGCGGCATTGTGACAGGCATATTTCGGGTGCCTGTAACCGTGAGGCCTGTGCCAATATCCGCTCGGATCGCGCCAGTCATAATAGAACAGATCGTGAAGCAAAGCTCCTCTGGCTGTTATTCTGTAATCCCAGCCGAGTCTTTTAGCGATCTTATAGCTGAGATAAGAAACACTTGTGACATGCTGAAGTCTGTTTATATCGAGATGCTGCTCATACTGACCGAGGCTCTGGACCTGTTCGGAATTATAAAGATCCGACACCAAAGACATATATTCGCAGTCTGAATTCAGCTTATAAGAAAGAACATAGTGCCTGAAAAGCTTTGACATGATCTCACCGACTTTTTATATTTTATGCCTATTATAATACAAAAGAGCAAAATAGACAACTGTATAGAAATAGTTTTGATAAAATTTTACACTTTAATTAAAATTTACTAATATTTTATCACGCGGCAGAACTCTTTTGCGGCAAAGATAATAATTTTTTTAAAATATGCTTGTAATTGCGGGACTTTGTTTGTATAATAACAGCATAATTTGTTTTGCGGCGGGCGCCGGCGGACTGACAAAAGCGTGTTGAGGTTGCAATGCGCACTTTTGCGTATTAACAGGAAAGCGCTCTGCGCCCTGAGCGGAAAGAAGGACTTCTTTTCTGATATATCTTTCTTTTTTGCGCCTTATGCAGACTTTGCATATGTATATAACGCCGCGTTTTTGGAAAAGGTGAATAATATAATGCTTGGAAAATTTGTGAGAGTTAAGGTAACTGCGCCTATGCACTCAACCAACAAACGCTTCGGCTACGAGTATGAGCTGAATTACGGCATGATCGAGGGCTGCAACCGCATCAGGTCGGGCGTCAGAGGAGCGTATATAATGGGCGTTGACCATCCGGTCAGAAATTTTGACGGCCGTGTTATAGCCATTATCAGAAGATATGCCGGCAGGGGCGTCGTTTGGGTTGTCGCTCCGAAAAGCACGAGGTTTATCGTCAACGATGTTAAGCAGGCGATAGCTTTTGCCGAGAAGAGCGGAACATATGATATCGAGTGCCTGTTTGAGCGTTCGTGCGGTGCGGTCGTACTTGACGAAACAGAAAGCGACAAAAAAATACTGCTTATCAAAAACAAGAGAAGCGCTCACTGGGGCTTCCCGAAGGGCCACATTGAAGCCGGGGAAAGCGAAAAAGAGACCGCTGTCAGAGAAACAAAAGAGGAGACCGGTCTGGATATTGATATTATTGACGGCTTCAGCTGCAAAAGCGAATACACAATCCAGGGCAAGGTCGAAAAAGCGGTTGTTATCTTTCTGGCTAAGGCAAGAAATAACAATGTTGTCAAGCAGGAGGAGGAGATTGACGAGTTCATCTGGGTCGACTTCAACGCCGCAATGAGAATGCTGAAATTTGAAAACGACAGGAATATCCTGATAAAGGCGAAAGAGTATATTGAAAAAAACAATATTTAGAGGTGATTTCCGTGTCGGAACAGATAGCTAATTATTTCGTTGAAACTCTCGGCGGAAAAGTTCCGGAAGAAATTATTGTTTTTATTATATCTATGCTGCCGGTGCTCGAGCTTCGGGGCGGTCTGATAGCCGCAAAGCTGATGGAGCTGCCGTTCCGGAAGGCCTTTTTGATCTGCTATGCGGGCAATATGCTCCCAATTCCGTTTATATTGAAATTCATCAGATATATTTTCAATGCGCTCAAAAAGAACAGGCACATTGAGAAGCTGATAACAAAGCTTGAGATCCGCTCGATAAGAAAAGGGGAAAAGGTGAAAAAGTACCGCGAATGGGGGCTTCTTTTTTTTGTTGCCGTTCCTTTGCCGGGAACCGGCGGATGGACGGGAGCGCTCATAGCCGACCTGCTTGATATAAGAATGAAAAAGTCGCTTCCGATAATTGCGCTGGGAGTGCTGATCGCCGGTATCATAATGTCGGCGCTAAGCTACGGATTATTCGGACTGATAGGCTGCTGACGCAGTAATTGCGCCGCACCGCTGCTCTTTTGCTGCGGTGCGGTTTTTGATTTAAGCTTCAATAATCATGAATATAACAACAAGAGCGGACGCATTGCGTCCGCTCAGTTTGTCGATAAAGTAATTTTCGGCAGTTTGTCAGTTTTTCGGAAGGGACAACCCAGCCGATATCAGACATATTATCGTGAATACTTTTCTTTCATTTCATTGACCTTGCCGCAGCTGAACCTGCCCTCGGGGCAAACGCCCGAAACGAAACAGCTCGGGCCGTAATGGCTGAAAAGAACGGGCGAGACCTTTTTCAGCTCGGCGAGCATTTCGTTTGCGTATTCGCGGATCTCCCACTGAGCTCTGGTGCAGGAACGCAGCCTGAAGAACAGAAGAAGCTCCCTTGCGTTCATTGCGGAGACAACATCAATCGTGTTGCCGGCGAGAAGAACATAGACAAGATCGTTTTCGGCGGCGCCGGCCGACAGAAGCTCATCATAAAGCTTTGCGGTTCTTTCAAAAGCCGAGGTGTATTCCGCGAGAAGTCCGGCGTCGGCCTTGAGCGATTCCGGTATTATGAAATTTGTTCTGTCACAGCTTTTAATTTCGGGTACAAGAAGCGACTGCATGCGGTGGCGTGTCAGATGCGTCAGGCAGGCAAGGCTCATTCCTGTCAGCAGAAAGCTGAACTGCGCCTGCTCAAGCGCTCTCGGCCTTGAAGATCTGAACACCTCATCGAGAATACGGGCGACCGTCTCCTCGTCAGAAATGATATTTTCCGTCTCAGCAAGTCCGAAACCGGTGTTTTCAAGAAGCGCCGCTCTTGCGATGACCTTTTCCGGCTCCGGCGTGGACGAAATCAGAACGGTCTTTCTTTTTCCGCAGGTTTTTCCGGCTTTGACAAAAGACAGATCCAATTTATCAACCGTGTTTTCGTTTTTCTTTTCAAAGTCAGTGAAAACGCCGGGAGTGAGTTTTCGGCATTGCTCATAAAGCTGAACACCGAGAGCTTTAAGCTCCGGATATTTGCTCCCTCTGCCGTATATCATGCTTTTGAGCACATTTAAAAGCTCTCTTGCGTTCAGCGAACAGAAAAAATTGCTCCTGAAGCAATAGGGGAGAACAAATCGCGCGTCCTCTTTGGGTATTCCGGCCTCGGTCAGCTTCTGATAAAGCGCAAAAAGGCCGTCCATGTGCTCAACATATTTTTCCCTGAGGGCGTCGCTTCTGAAATCGGGCACATAATATCCGCAATCGCTGAAATCCACATAACGCCTTGACTGAACGGTGAATGAGGCCAGTCTGAACTCGATCATGAATTGCTCAACGACGACGGACACATTTGAGAAAGCGAGGTTATAATAACAGTGCTCGAGCGTCGAGGTGTGACCGGAACGGGTGACCTTTCCGATAAGAGAAGCGTTTTTTTCAGCGTCGTGAGATTTTTCGAATATCTCGAGAGCGCTGCCTTTCTGAGTCGATATTCTTCCGCTTGCGGCGCATATCTCCTCGTTTGTGCTGCTCAGGCCGATAACATATGCGCCCGGTCTCTTGACATCTATCATATCTTTCGCGCTCCTTTTATCAATATATTGTATTTAATTTTAAGATATATCGCCGATAAAGTCAACATAAAGTAATGAAAAAGTCACAAAAATATCATGTTACCTATTGATTAAAGCAAAAAAAATGGTATAATATACTGTACTTTACTATGGGTAATTTTATTTTATATTGTTGCGAAAGAGGTAACGGTCATGATAAAAAGAAAAGAAGAAATGGTCAGCGAAATAAAGGTCCATATGCGTGACGGCGACGGTCAGGCGGTCGTTACTCCCGTTCTTTCAAAGGGAGAGTATAACGGACATTCAAGACTTGTCGCGACTATCGTTCTTGAGCCGGGCTGCTCTATCGGCCCTCATGTTCACGAGAATGAGGAGGAGATCTTCTATATTATTGAGGGGCAGGCTACTTACCTTGACAACGGCGAAACGGTCATTCTCAACGCCGGCGACAGTAGCGTCTGCCTTTCGGGCCAGACTCATTCAATAGCAAACAGAAGCGACAAAACGCTGAAGATATTCGCCGTTATATTGACTTATTGATAAGGTGGCAGAATGAAGGGCAAAATGATAGTGGTCGAGGGGCTTGACGGCAGCGGAAAGAGCACGCAGGCGGCCCTTCTTAAAGAAAAGCTTGAAAAAGAGAATATCAGCGTTTATCAGATAAAGCTGCCGAATTATTCGGACGATTCGAGCACCTTGGTCAGAATGTATCTCGACGGTCAGTTCGGCGACAAGCCCGAAGATGTCAACGCTTATGCGGCGTCAACATTTTATGCGGTCGACAGATACGCAAGCTATAAAAAGCACTGGCAGAAGGAATATCGCGGCGGACTTATTCTTGCCGACAGATACACGACGTCCAACGCTGTTCATCAGATGACAAAGCTGCCGAAATACCGGTGGGACGCTTATCTTGACTGGCTGTTCGACTTTGAATATAATCTGCTGGGAATACCGGAACCGGACTGCGTTATATTTCTCGATATGCCCGTTGAAATATCGCAGAAGCTGATGACGCAGAGATACGGCGGCGACGAAAACAAAAAAGATGTTCACGAAAGAGATGTTGAATATCTGAAGAAATGCTATAATTCCGCTAAGTACGCGGCTGAAAGGTGCGGCTGGGAAACGGTCAGATGCTTTGACGGCGACAGCGCAAGGAGCATTGACGACATAAGCCGAGATGTGTTCGACTGCGTTATGAAAAATCTGAAATAAAAGGAGATAAAGAAAAATGATATATGTTTTTTTGGCGGACGGATTTGAGGAAATCGAAGCTCTGGCTCCGGTCGACCTGCTCAGAAGAGCGGGAGTTGAGGTCATAACAGTCGGAGTAACGGGCAAGACGGTTGTCGGCTCCCATAAGATTCCGGTCACGGCCGATATTGAAATAAGCGAAGCCGTCACCAACGGCCTTGAAGCGATAGTTCTTCCGGGAGGTATCCCCGGAACGCCGAATCTTGAAAAATCATCAGAGGTTCAGTCGTTCATTGATTACTGCGCGGCAAACGAAAAATACATCTGCGCTATATGCGCCGCCCCGTCTGTTCTCGGCCACAAGGGGCTTCTCAGAAGCCGCAAAGCCACGGCTTACCCCACATTCCAGGGCGAGCTTGGCGAAGCCGTGTTATCCGACTCATACGTCGTCTGCGACGGCAACTATATTACTGCGAGGGGCGCGGGAGTTTCATTTAAATTTGCAGCTGCGATAGCTTCAAAATTCGTCGGCGTTCAAAAAGCGCAGTCAATCCTTGAGTCAATCCAGTGCGAATAAGCAAACAAAGAGAAAATGTAAAAAACAGGAGGTGTTTGCATGGACGATAAGGAATTTAAAGGCCACTTTGATTTCGATCCGTCGGATATTTTTACACCCATGTCCGGAGACGACGATATAAGCAGCAAACTTTCGGATAAGGAGGCGGCTGACCGCAGCAAATCCAAGTTCGTTGTACACATCGACGAGGACACAGCGGATAGCTTTGACTATGATTTCGAGGCTTTTTCAAGCGCAAGCGACAGAGCAGCCGAGCGCAGGAGAAAAGAAGCCATGTATCATAAGTTCGACGAGATGGAGAAAGAAGCGAGACCGCTGGTGAACCGCGGCGAAACGGTCAGAAGACCGCCGCAGCAAGCCGATCCCTTATCAAAACGCAACACGGCGAACACGGCCGACAATAGGGCGGCAGCGTCGGGCGGAAAAAATTACGCGACGGTTTCAAGATCAAACAACATCAGAAAGCCGGCTCAGGCTCCGGCGCCGGGCCGGGCTCAAAACGCCGGTCAGCCGGTTGAAAAGCGTCAGGTCAGAATGAGAACGACCTCGGCAAAGTCGAGATTTTCAACGCTTGTTCTGTTTCTTGCCGTTGTCGCGGTGCTGACCGTAACATTCACCGCCATGTCAATGTCGGCTATCGGCGATATCCTTGCAATCAACAGATCCGAGGAGTTTGTCAGAGTCGAAATACCGGCTGACCCCGATATGAACGATGTTATCGATGTTCTTCACGACGCCGGACTTATAAAGCAGAAATTTCTCTGCACAATGTTCGCTAAATACAGACATTTTGACGGTTACACCGACAGAGACGGCAACTATCAGAAGGTCACCTATCTTTCGGGAATTTATGATCTTGAGCCTAAACAGGGACTTGAGGGAATGTTAAACACCGTTAAGGAAAGCAGCGGCAGCGGAGCCGAGACGGTCAGCGTTACCTTCCCCGAGGGCTGGACCATCACCCAGATATTCGACAGGCTCGAGAAAAAAGGCGTTTGCTCCGCAAGCAAGCTTTATGCCAATATCGAGACGGTCGCGAAGCAATATGATTTCTATTATTCTATTCCTAAGAGAGAAGCGAGATATCTCGTTGTCGAGGGCTATCTTTTCCCGGATACCTATGAGTTCTATAAAAACGAAAATGCGGTCTCAGTTCTCAAAAAGCTGTTCGACAACTCGGATAAGAAGTGGAAGAAAAAATATGAAAGCAAGGCCAAAAAGCTCGGCTACACGAGAGATGAGATATTGATAATCGCTTCAATTATTCAGAAAGAAGCGGCCAACCAGAGCCAGATGGCGGATATTTCTTCGGTCATTCACAACAGACTGAAGTCGTCGACCTATCCCAATCTTCAGTGCGACTCGACATCAGACTATATCACAAATCATGTCAAACCCCATGTCGATTCAAGTCACGCTCAGATCTACGCCGAATCCTACAACACCTATAAAATTGAAGGCTTGCCGCCGGGACCGATATGCAACCCCGGTCTTGACGCTATCGTGGCGGCTCTCAATCCTAACGACACGAATTATTATTTCTTCTGCCACAACAACAAGGGCAAGATATATCTTTCAAGCACTTATGATCAGTTCCAGAAGGATTCGCTGAAGGTCATAAACGACAACAACGGCGGCGGAGACTGAAAATGAATTAAAATCAAAATAACACCGGTTCGTAATTCCTCCGATTTCGGGGGAATTACGAATTGTGCTAAACCGGGGCTGATTTTCGGTTTGCCGAAAGGCTGATTTTTTTGGCTCGGGACGGCATATTTCAACGGAAAACGAAAGGGAAACAGATGAAAAAGCCTGAACTTTTAGCTCCTGCCGGAGATATGGAGAGACTCATAGCCGCCGTCAGATTCGGCGCAGACGCGGTTTATCTTGGCGGAAAGACCTTCGGTATGCGCTCGTCGCCGGCAAATTTCACCGACGGACAGCTCAGACAGGCGGTTGATTTTTGCCATGAAAACGGAGTGAAGCTTTATCTGACCTGCAATGTTCTGCCCCGGAACGACGAGCTTGGCGAGCTGCCGGGCTTTCTTAAAAATGCCGCCGGATGCGGCGTTGACGCGCTGATAATCTCCGATCTCGGCGTTCTCGAATACGCAAAAAAATATGCTCCGGATGTCGAAATACATATTTCGACTCAGGCGGGCGTTGTCAATTATGCGGCGGCCGAAGCGTTTCGCCGTCTCGGCGCCAAGAGGATAGTCACCGCAAGAGAGCTGTCACTCAAAGAGATAAAACAGATGAGAGAGCACCTTGGCGACGATATGGATATCGAATGTTTTGTACACGGCGCAATGTGTATGTCGTTTTCGGGCAGATGCCTTATTTCAAATTATCTGGCCGGCCGGGATTCCAACAGGGGCGACTGCGCCCAGCCCTGCCGGTGGAAATACCGCCTTGTTGAGGAAACAAGACCGGGCGAATACTTCCCCGTTTGCGAGGAGGACGGCGGCACATATATAATGAACTCAAAGGATATGTGCATGATAGAGCATATCCCGGAAATGACAGAGGCGGGCATAACCAGCTTCAAGATAGAGGGCAGAGCCAAATCCGCTTACTATGTTGCGGTAGTCACCAACGCATACAGAAAAGCGATAGACGACTATTTTGAAAATCCGTCAAAGGATTACAGACCGGAGCAGTGGGTGATAGACGAAATGAAGAAGGTCAGCTACCGCGACTACTGCACGGGATTTTATTTCGGCAGCCCGAGAGAGAACGCAAATATAAGCTATGAGGGCGGATATAAGCGCGAGTGGGATGTTGTTGCGGTCGTTGACAGCTGGAAAGACGGCGTTGCTTTCTGCACACAGAGAAACAGGTTCTTTGAGGGCGATGAGGTCGAGATCCTCGAAAGAGGAAAAAAGCCTTTCCGGGTTAAGGTGAGCGGACTCAGAGACGAAAACGACTGCGCGATCGAAAGCACAAATCACGCAATGATGAAGTTTTCGTTTGACTGCCCGACCGAGGCGGAGGAGGGGGCTTTGATAAGAAAAGCCAAGCCTTCACCGGTGAGACTGACTCAGTGAAGCCGGTATAGAAAAACGAAAGAAAGGGGTGAGAGAGAATGAGCAGAAAAAAGTGGATAATACCGAAAATTGACAAAAAAAGAGCTATGGAAATAGCTGAAAAATACGATATAGATCCGATTGCGGCGTCGCTTCTTATTTCGAGAGGAATGGCTACCGACGAAATGATAAAGGATTTCTGCTCGCGTGAAACCGTTCTCTCCGATCCCTTTGAAATAAAAGATATGGATAAAGCCGTCGAAGCGATCGGCTCCGCCATCCAAAACGGCGAAAAGATAACCATATACGGCGACTATGACGCCGACGGCGTCACCTCGACCGCAATACTTTATTTATTCCTTGAGGCTCAGGGAGCTCAGGTCGATTATTATATCCCCGACAGAAACACAGAGGGCTACGGCATAAATATGAACGCAGTCGGCGAGATAGCCGAAAGAGGAACAAAGCTGATAGTCACCGTTGATAACGGAATTTCGGCTTTGAGGGAAAGCGAGAAAATATATTCTCTCGGAATGAAGCTTGTTGTTACCGACCACCATAAGGTCCCCGAAAAGCTGCCGAGAGCCGAGGCAATAGTCGATCCCCATCGGCCGGACGAGCATCTGCTGTTTGACGAGTGGTCGGGAGCCGGCGTTGCGTTCAAGCTTGTCTGCGCGCTTTCTGATCCGCAGGACACCGAAATGCTTCTTGATGAGTTTGCGGATCTTGTGACTATCGGTACTGTCGCCGATGTCGTCACTCTGACAGGCGAAAACCGGGCTATCGTCAGATGCGGCGTTGAGAAGATAAACGAAACGCAAAGAGCCGGACTTGCGGCTCTCAAGAATACGGCCGGTATAGGCGAAAAAACATTAAATTCATCTAATATAGCTTTTTCCGTTGTTCCGCGCATCAACGCTGTCGGAAGAATGGAACACTCCTCTCTCGCGGTCGAGCTTCTGACCTGCGACGATTATGATCAGGCGCTCCGGATAGCTTCAAGGCTTCAGGAGTGCAACATGGCAAGGCAAAAAGCGGAAAACGAGATAACGCTTGAGGCTTTGAAGCAGCTTGAAGAAAATCCGAAAATGCTTTATGACAGAGTGCTTGTGTTCGACGGAATGAACTGGCACGGAGGCGTTATCGGCATAGTAGCGTCAAGGTTTGTCGACAAATTCGGCAAGCCGTGCATTGTCATAACAAGCGACGGAGAAGACGCCAAAGGCTCAGGCAGAAGCATTGAGGGCTTTTCTCTTTATGACGCAATAAATTCGGCGAGCCATATGCTCACTCATTTCGGCGGTCATGTTCTTGCGGCCGGCTTCGGCCTGAAGCATAAGGACATTGAAAAATTCAGAAGGACAGTCAATGATTACGCTAAGACGGTCGATATGCCTTTTCCGGCGGTCAGAACGGATTTCCGGCTCAATCCCGACTGCATATCGGTCGATATTCTCGATATGTTCGATCTGCTTGAGCCGTTCGGAGCGGGCAATCCTCAGCCTCTTTTCGCGCTTTGCAATATGCGCATAGAAAACATAACGGCGGTCGGCGGAGGAAAACACCTTAGACTGACGCTGTCAAACGGCAGATCGACTCTGACAGCTATGAAGTTCTCAACTTCGCCGAACGAATTTCCATATAAAAAGGGCGACGAGATAGACGCGGCGGTCAGACTTGAGAAGAACGAATATCTCGGCGAGACAAGAGTCAGCGTACATATCAGAGATATCAAGGATTCAAGGACCGACGACGACAAATGCCTCGGCGGCAGACGGATATTTGAAAAGCTGATGCGCGGCGAAGTGCTGAAGAACGAAGAGCTCCTTGCCGCTGCGGCGGAAAGAAGCGATGTTGTCAGGGTATATAAATATATAAAACAGAATTCGGCAATACCCGATGATATGGAGCTTCTTTGTTACAGGCTCGGCGACGACGGAGAAAATTACTGCAAATTTCTCGTTTCGGCCGAGGCTTTGTGTGAGCTCGGGCTGGTCGAAAAAACGGGCGGAGGCCTTTTGAGACTGACGCCCGAGCAGAAAAAGGTTGATCTGAGCTGCGCGCCGATATTAAAAAAGCTCGGAACATTTGATGCGGACAGGTGATGACATGACGGACGAAGTAAAAACCTTATATGAAAAATTGCATAAATCGGTCGTTGAGGCTTACAGTCCGGAGGAAGTCGAAAAGGTCGAAAGAGCCTATGAGCTCGCTTCCTCATCTCATGCGGGCCAGCTGCGTCTTTCGGGCGAGCCTTATATTATCCATCCGATATCGGTCGCTCAGATACTGATTGATATGGGAATGGACTGCGACAGCATATGCGCCGCACTGCTGCACGATGTTGTCGAGGACACTAAGGTCACATATGAAGAGGTCAAGGAAAAATTCGGACTCAGTGTTGCGAACTTAGTTGACGGCGTAACGAAATTGGGGCTTGTTTCACTCAAGACCAAAGAGGAAAGACAGGCGGAAAACCTGAGAAAAATGCTCATAGCAATGAATCAGGATATCCGTGTTATAATAATAAAGCTTGCGGACAGAGTCCACAACATGAGGACTCTCGAATATATGAGCGACCAGAAGCGGCGCGACAAGTCGCTTGAAACGCTTGAGATCTACGCTCCGATAGCTCACCGCCTCGGTATCAGAGGCTTCAAGGAGGAGCTTGAGGATCTGGCAATCAGATATCTCGATCCCGTGGCTTACAGCGATATCAAGAAGTCGCTGGAGCTTGCCGGAAAATCAAGAAACAAATATCTTCAGGAAATTCAGGATAAAATATATCAGCGCGTCATCAAGACCGTTCCCAACGCTCATATTGAGGGGCGCATCAAGAGCGTCCACGGCATTTACAGAAAAATGTATATGCAGAACAAAAGTCTCGACGAGATATATGATATCTACGCCGTCAGACTGATAGTCGACACTGTCTATGACTGCTATAACTGCCTTGGAATAATCCATGATATGTACACCCCGATACCCGGAAGATTCAAGGATTATATCTCCACGCCGAAACCAAATATGTATCAGTCGCTTCACACGACGGTCATCGGCAAGGAGGGAATACCGTTCGAGGTGCAGATAAGAACATGGGAAATGCACCAGACAGCCGAATACGGTATCGCGGCTCACTGGAAATATAAGCTCGGCATTAACGGCAAGGCGAAATTTGAAGAGCGCCTGGCGTGGATAAGACAGCTTCTTGAAGAGCAGAAGGACGCCGAAGATGTTGAAGACATCGTGCGGACGATAAAGAGCGACCTTGTGCCCGAAGAGGTCTTTGTTTTTACGCCTAAGGGCGATGTCATCAATCTGCCGATGGGGGCGACTATCGTTGATTTTGCTTACGCCATACATTCTGCCGTCGGCAACAAAATGGTCGGCGCCAAGGTTGACGGAAAAATCAAAACTCTCGACTATGTTGTTAACACGGGCGAAATAATCGAAATTCTCACAACATCGGCTCAGAACAAGGGACCGAGCCGCGACTGGCTGAAATTTGCCCACACAAGCGCCGCGAGAACAAAAATCAAAAACTGGTTCAAAAAGGAGAGGCGCGACGAAAATATAGCTCAGGGCAAGGATGAAGTCGAAAGAGAATTCAAGCATAACAGGATAAATCTCACCGACGCTCAGATGCAGGACTTTCTGGCGAAGATTGCCGAAAGGCAGCACTGCAAGAGCATTGATGATTTCTACGCCGCGATAGGCTACGGCGGAATATCGGTTGTCAAGCTGATGCCTAAGATCAGAGACGAATATAACAAGCTGATGAAGGAGCTTGAAGCCAAACAGCCCGCCGATGAGCTTGTTATCAAGCCGAGCCACCGGACAAAAAGCACCGACGGAATAATCGTCGAGGGCATAGACAACTGCCTTGTCAAGTTCTCAAAATGCTGCAATCCGCTCCCGGGCGACAATATCATCGGCTTTATAACAAGAGGACACGGCGTGTCCATACACACAAGGGACTGCCCTAATGTTCCGAAGAACATTTCGGCGGCCAGCGAGCCCGAGCGCTGGGTTAAGGCTTATTGGGATAAGGACACCAAAAACGAATATAAGGCGACGCTTCTGATAACCTGCATTTCCCGGGTGGGAATGCTGGCCGATCTGACTGTGGCCTTAGCCGGAATACATGTCATGATCCACAATGTGGTCGCAAAGGACACAAACGACGGCAGAAGCGAAATGTTTATGACGATAACGGTCAACGGCGCCGAACATCTGAACAATGTTATGGCGAAGCTGAAAAAGATCGACGGCGTTCTGAATGTCGAAAGATCGGGACTTTAAGAGAGGAGTATAAAATGAAAGCTGTAATCCAGAGAGTGAGTCACGCAAGAGTGACGGTTGACGGAAGAGTGACGGGCGAGATAAAGTCCGGCTATCTTATTCTGCTCGGAGTCGTTGAGGGCGACACAGAGGAGGAAATGCGGCTGCTTGCGAAAAAGACGGCGGAGCTTCGCATTTTCAGAGATGAAAACGATAAAATGAACCTTTCGCTGCTTGATGTCGGCGGCGAGGCGCTGGTCGTTTCCCAGTTCACGCTTTGCGCCGATGTTTCTCACGGAAGAAGGCCTTCTTTCACCGGCTCGGCTAAGCCCGAGGCCGCAAACGACCTTTATATCAAATTTTGCAGAGAGCTGAAAGCGCTCGGCGTCAAAAATGTTCAGACGGGCGAATTCGGCGCTCATATGGCTGTCGAGCTTCTGAACGACGGCCCCGTCACTATACTTTTCAACACGGATGAATGGAAAAAGAAAAGAGGCTGAAAGAATGACTCTTAAAACGACAGAGCTTGGCTCCTATAATGCGAACTGCTATCTTCTGAAAGACGATGAAAGCGGAAAGTTCCTTATTGTTGATCCGGGCTTTTATTCCGGAAAGCTCGAACGCTTCCTTAAAGAAAACGAAGTCGGGCAGCTTGAATATATACTTCTGACTCACGGTCATATGGATCATATCTGCGGCGCCGCCTATGTCAAAGAAAATTTCGGCGGAAAAATCGTTATCGGCGAAAAGGACGCTCCTTTTCTTGAGGAATACCGTTTTCTCGACGGTGCAGAGGATTATGAGAGGGCTTTCAGAAAAACCAAGGCCGATATTACCGTCTGCGACGGAGATGTGATAGATTTCGCTTCTCATGAAATAAAGGTGCTTCACACCCCGGGCCACACAATGGGTGAGGTCTGCTACATAATCGACGATCTGCTGTTCACGGGCGATGTTCTTTTCAAAGGCGCTATCGGCCGGTCGGATTTTGAAAACAGCAATGTGTTTCTGCTCGTTCAGTCTCTCAGAAAGCTTGCGTCTCTCGGCGGCGACTACCGTGTGCTTTGCGGTCACGGCGAGGAGACAACCTTGTCGCAGGAGCTTAAACATAACCGCTTTTTGGAGAAGATCATATGAAACTGAATATTATAGATCACCCGTTTCATTACGAAATGGAAAAACTGTCGAGGATCTTTTTCCCCGACGATGTGACGGTTTTCCACGAAGCAAACGAAAGCGGAAATTACATCACGACTAAAAGAATAAAGCGGGAAAACGGCGATATAATTTATGTGAGAGCCGTTTATTTTTCGAAGGTATCGGAAAGAGAGTGCTTTGTCGCTCTTTGCGACGGGTTTGACGCCGCCTGCGAAAGAAAAATGGCGCAGCTTCTTTTCAGCGCTCTGTCGGAGCTGACGGGATATGTTCCTCCGTGGGGAATACTCACGGGAGTCCGTCCGGCGAAGCTTATGACCGGGCGTGTTTCGCAGCTTGGCGAAAAAGGCGCCCTTGAGTATTTTGAAAACGAGCTTTCGGTCAGTGAAGAAAAAGCGAGGCTTGCGCTGACCGTGGCTGAAAACGAAGCTCCGATTATAAAAAGAAGCGGTGAAAATTCCTTTTCCCTTTATATATCAATTCCGTTCTGCCCGACGAGATGCAGCTATTGCTCGTTTGTTTCTCACTCAAACGAACAGGCGAAAAAGCTTATTCCGCAATATGTCGATAAGCTTTGCGAGGAGATAAGCCTCACGGGTGAAATAATCGGCGGACTCGGGCTGAAGCTTGAAACGGTCTATTACGGCGGAGGTACCCCGACCACGCTTTCGGCCGGGCAATATGAAAGAATAAGCTCAGCTCTCGCCGAAAGCTTTGATTTGTCAACTGTCAGCGAATACACTGTCGAAGCCGGCCGACCGGACACGGTGACGGATGAAAAACTGAAAGCGCTGAAGAAAAGCGGCTGCACAAGGATAAGCGTTAATCCGCAGACCTTCAACGACTCCGTCCTCGAGCAGATAGGAAGAAAGCACACGAGCGCCCAAACGCTGAAAGCTATGGAGCTTGCGAGAGAAAACGGCTTTGACAATATAAATATGGATCTGATAGCGGGGCTCCCGACAGACACGCTCGAAAGCTTCAATAACACCCTTGACACTGCGCTGTCACTTTCTCCCGAAAGCATAACCGTGCATACGCTGTCGAAAAAGAGAGCTTCGTCAATATCGACCGAGCATCTTGAGACAAACGACGCTGAACTTGTCGGAAAAATGCTTTCTTCGGCGGGCGAAAAGCTCACCGCCGGCGATTATGCGCCTTATTATATGTATCGCCAGTCGAAATGCCTCGGCAATTTTGAAAATGTCGGCTGGGCGAAAAAGGGCTTCGAGTGCCTCTATAATGTCTATATGATGGAGGAGTGCCACACCGTTATAGCTTTGGGCGCGGGCGGCGTCAGCAAGCTGAAATCTCCTCGCGGAAACGAGATCGAAAGGGTGTTCAACTTCAAATATCCTTATGAATATATAAATAAATTTCAAGAGATAATAAAACGAAAAGAACAGATAACAGAGTTTTACTCAAAAATACGCAAGGGGTGACTTTTGTGCCTAAATTCACTGTTGACGGTATCAACGACAGGATCAATGAAAACGCCGACGCTTTTATAGATGATTGCGAGAACGCATACAGAAAAAGTCTCGAAAAAGTCAGAGATAAAATAATTTCGTCTTCGGGCCGGAAACTCGTCATGCTTGCGGGCCCGAGCTCCTCGGGGAAAACGACCACCGCCGGACTTATCCGCTCGCTTGTCGCTCAGAGCGGGCGAAACGCGATAACGATATCGCTTGACGATTTCTATAAGGATCAGAGATACGCTCCGAAATTTGACGACGGCTCGCCCGACTTTGAAACCGTTCACGCCCTTGATATTGAAAAGATTGACGAGAGCCTCGAAACTCTTATCAGAACCGGAAGCGCAAGTCTGCCGGAATTCGATTTCAAGACGAGAACGCCGAGAGACAACGCCAAAAAGGTCGAGATAGGGGATAACGACATTGTTATTGTCGAGGGACTTCACGCTCTTAATCCTCTTATAACCGACGGGCTCGAAAACGAGGATATGATAAAGCTTTATGTCAGCGTTTCTTCAAGAGTTTATAAGGACGGAAAGGCTTATTTCACAAAAAGGGACATAAGATTTATCAGAAGAATGATAAGAGATTATCAGTTCAGAAGCAGTCCGGTCGATTTCACCTTCTATCTGTGGAAAGGCGTCAGAACCGGAGAGGACAGATATCTTTTCCCGTTCAGAGACAGAGCCGATATAAAGATAGATTCCATTCATCCGTATGAGCTTTGCGTTTATAAGGAGCTTGCGACCGACTTACTCGGTCACATAAAGAGCGACAGCGTTTATTATAACGAAGCTCAGACCTATATCGAAAAGCTCAATAAGCTTCAGTCTCTTGAGAAGAGCCGCGTTCCCGACAACTCGCTTCTGCATGAGTTTTTGGGCTGACCGAAGAAAGGAAAGTGAATATGTCAACAAGAAAAAAACAAAACCTGATTAACGCCGCCAGCGTTCTTGTCGTTTCGACCGTTATTGTCAAGGTCATCGGAATGATATACAAGATTCCGCTTGTCTGGATAATCGGCGAAACTGGCAAGGGCTATTTCCAGCAGGCATATGATATCTATATGCCGTTTTACACTATTTCAATGGCGGGTTTGCCTGTTGCTATTTCAAGGCTTGTTTCAGAGAGTATATCTGAAAACAAGTTCAGACAGGCTCAGCAGATCTTCAAGGTCGCTCAGAAGCTGTTTCTTGCCGTCGGCGCCTTCGGTACCCTTCTGCTTATAGCCATAGCGTACCCATATTCGAAGTTCTTGATCAAAACGCCCGAAAACTTCGTCAGCATTCTCGCAATAGCGCCCTGCATCTTTTTCTGCTGCATGATGTCGTCATACAGAGGCTACTACGAGGGCACGAGAAATATGTATCCGACGGGCATTTCACAGGTAATAGAAGCCTCCGGAAAGCTAATTCTGGGCCTTGCCATGGCGTACGGGGTAATGCAGTACGGCCTCAAAACATTTGCGAACGCGAACGGACAGTCGGTCGAGGTCTTCGGAACTCTTGTTTCAACAGAGCAGGAGGCGCTTTCAGCCATATATCCTTATGCTGCCGCTGCGGCGGTGTTCGGCGTCACTGTCGGTTCTCTTTGCGGAATGCTCTATCTGATGATAAGAAACAAGGTCACGGGCGGCGCTTTCACAAGGGAAGAGCTCATCAATTCTCCCGCTCCGATGAACGGCAGAGAGACGGCAAAAAAAATCATCAGCATAGCTATTCCCGTTGCAATAAGCTCGGTCGTTCTGAGCGTGAGCAACTTCATAGATTCCGTCACTGTCAAGAACAGACTTGCCCACGCAATGGAGATCGGAGCCTCAACGATAAAGCAGATGTACGCCTGGTCGCTCGACACCGCTCAGGTGCTCGATAAAGATATTCCTACATATCTTTACGGCGTTTACGGCCTTGCGATAGATGTCAAGAATCTTATCCCGACGATCACCATGACTCTCGGCGTCAGCGTTATTCCTATGCTTTCGGCGGCCTGGTTCAGCAGGGATAAAAAAGCAGTCAAGCAAAACATAGACTCGGTTTTCAGAATAACAATGCTGATCGGAATGCCGGCGGGCTTCGGACTTGCCGCTCTTTCGACTCCCGTCATGCAGCTTCTTTACGGAATCAAAAAGCCGTCCATCGTTCCGATAGCGGGCCCGATACTCTTTGCCTATGCCCTGCCGATGGCGTTCTATGCCGTTTCGACTCCGCTGACAAATATGCTCCATGCGGTCAACAGGATGGATGTTCCCATAAAGTCGATGATATTGGGCTCTGTTGCCAAGATCGTTCTCAACTTTGTTCTTGTCGGCAATCCGAATATAAATATCAAAGGCGCGCCCTACAGCTCTCTTGCCTGCTACGCTATAATCGTTATATATAACCTTGTTGCTCTGATCAGGGAGACAAAGGTCAAGCCGGACTTCGTTTCGACCTTCCTGAAGCCGCTGATATCCGGCGCAATATGCGGCGGTGCGGCCTATCTGACATACAGTCTGATGACTAATACGCTTGGCAGAGGCAACACTCTTTCAACCTTTGTTTCAATAGCGGTCGGAGGCATTATATATTTTGCTGTTCTGCTTTTGATAAAGGGATTTGCGAAAACCGATATAGAAATGTTGCCTAAAGGGGAAAAAATTGCAAAAGTACTTGAAAAACTGAAACTATTAGGGTAAAATATCTAAGACGATGCAGCCGGCGCATTATGCGTCAGCCCGTCACGGGGTGCCGAAATGATAAAAGATTTCAAATTCAAAGAAAAATACGGTGCAGACGATCTTGTTGAAATAATGCGTATTCTCAGAACTCCCGAGGGCTGCCCGTGGGACAGAGAACAGGATCACCAAAGCATTAAAAAGAACTTTATCGAGGAGACCTATGAGGTCATTGAAGCGATAAACAAAAACGATGCGGTCCTGCTTTGCGAGGAGCTCGGCGATGTGATGATGCAGGTCGTCTTTCACGCTCAGATTGAATCGGAAAAAGGGAGCTTCGATTTCGACGATGTATGCGACGGCGTGTGCAAAAAGCTGATAATAAGGCATCCTCATGTTTTTGCAGACGGTGAAGCCAAGACATCGGACGATGTTCTCGTTAAATGGGACGAGATAAAGAAAAAGACCAAGAGTCAGGAAACGCAGACATCGGTGATGAGATCGGTTCCGAGAGAACTGCCGGCGCTTATGCGGGCCGAAAAGGTTCGGAAAAAGGCCAAGGGCGTTGACATTGACAGCGCTGACTTGTCGGGAGCTTTTGATAAGATTGACGAAGAAACTCAGCAGCTCAGGAAAGCCGCAGGCGGCGAGGATAAGAACGAGATAGCCGCAAGACTCGGCGATCTGCTCTTTTCCGTTGTGAGAGTTGCCGGACTTGTCGGCGCCGATCCGGAAGAAGCGCTGACCGATTCAACGGACAGATTCATAGACCGATTTGAAAAAGCCGAAAAGCTTGCAAACAAAGGCTGACGAAATCCTCTCGGCCGAAGTTCGGACAAGCTCAGGAAATATCCGGGAAAAGAAGAAGGAAACCAATAAGGCCGAAAGCCTTATGGAAATATATTATTGGAGGAACATACACAATGAATAAAACTGAATTAGTTAATGCAGTTGCTCTCAAGAGCGAGCTCACGAAGAAGGACGCTGACAAAGCGGTCGCAGCCGTTTTTGACGCTATCAAAGAAGCGGTAGCAGCAGGCGATAAGGTTCAGCTTATCGGTTTCGGTACATTCGAAGCAAAAGAAAGAGCAGCAAGAGAATGCCGTAACCCCAGAACCGGCGAGACGATTAAGGTCGACGCTTCAAAGGTTCCCTCTTTCAAGGCAGGTCAGGGCTTTAAAGACGCTGTTAAATAATCAATTTAATACGGCAATCGGCCCGCACTTTTAAGTGCGGGCTTTTTCTTTTGCTATTCTGATGCAGCTTAAGCTCAGAAAGTGCGCATAATGCGCAATCTTTTTAATCTCTGTATTATCCTATCGGCGCCGAAGGAATTATTCCTCCATCTGCTTGCCCAAAAACGAAGCCGCCACCTGAACAAGCTTGATGTTGGTCTGACTCGGGACTGAATTTTTGTCATCCATGAGTATTGCGACCGAGCCCAGAACATCTCCCGAGCCTATTATAGGCGACATCACCGCCACATTCTGCTCAATTCCCTCGGCAGGCGGGAAGGTATCGCCGTTTTGCTCCCAGACAAAATTTCTGCGCCCCTCCATATAGCTTTCCATAAACGGGGAAATCCGCTTTTCGACTGCGTCCTTTTTCGGAATACCCGAAACGGCGATAACATGGTCCCTGTCGCATATCACAACGGGCAGCCCCGTCGTTCTGTTGAGCACCTCGGCGTATTGCTTGGTGTATGGGCCGAGTTCACCGATGGGCGAATATTTTTTGAATATGACCTTGCCGTTCGAATCAGTGTAGATCTCCAGCGGGTCGCCCTCACATATAACATTGACACCGAAAGCCTTGTCCCTTTGGTTGCGTACCTTTTGGACTATTTGGGCTGATAAGTTGCTCTCGATGTCCCAATTAAAATTTACGACTTTACCTCTGTAACCGGATTCTTCAAGTTCTTCTTCGGTAAGCGTACCTGTTTCGAGTAACATCTGAATATCGGCTTTAAGTTTAATTTCTATCTTGTTCGTGCCTTCTTCTTTGTTTTCAAACACGATGATTTTATCAATAATTAAACTTAAATCGCCTTTATCAAGCTTGTCCTTTTCAAGAAAATCACGGAAAATATCTAATGCCGTTTTTGCAATTCGGTTAACCTCAATCCGTGTGTTGCGGTGTTCTACCGTCATTTCAAGTTGCTTTTCAAGACCGTCAATTTTCTGCAAAAGCTCGGTTTCGATTTCCTCATAGGTTTCCTCTATGATTTCCCGATTATCGCCATCCGCTTTCATAAGTTCACGGATTTTCTGCTTCTGAGTAGCCTTATAACTCTCCCTTGCCTTTGCCAATTCCACCTCTAATTTTGCGATGGTCGAAGCAGAACTTTTCATCATCTGCGGTTCGTCCTTGATTGCTTTTTCGAGTTCGGCAATCATTTTTTCGGAGTTCTTCATCACCCGCTCTACATAGTTTTTCAGCAAATCGTCAAGCGTATCAAGGCGGATGTGGTGGGAAGTACACCCTTTTAATCCTCGTTTGTGGTATGTACCACAAGTGTATGCAGGCGCTAAATCGGGACGGCTCATCGAGAACATAGGGCTGCCGCAATCACCGCAGAAAAGAAAACCCGAATACTCGTTTTCATATTTCTTGACACCTCTGTAATGTGATATTGACCTTTGTTTCAACTGTTGTTGTGCCTTCATAAAGGTTTTCACATCGACAATCGCAGGGTGGTGGTTTTCAAACACTTTATTTTCTTCCACATCCAATTTTTTGTCTGCACCGTTGATATTTTTGCGGGCATATTTACGCTGACGGAGTGTGCCGATATAAAAATCGTTCTGCAAAATACCGCTGACAGTAGGTATTGCCCACACGGAACTTGCCTTAATTTTTATTTCTTCCTTGCTTTTATTTTTAGCGGCTTCAGCTTCTTTTCTTTCCTTTTCCACCATACGAGGTGTAGGAATATTTTTTTCGGTAAGGTAGTTCGCAATCTTCTTGTAACCCCACCCTTTAATGTATAGGTCAAAGATTTCACGGACAACCTCCGCCGCCGCTTCATCCACTTCAAAAATCATTTCTTTGGTGTTTACAAAGTAATATCCGTAAGGTACGGCACAAATCCAATTACCTTCATTTTGGCGGCTCTCAACAACCCTTTTTACCTTTTTGGAAGCGTCGGTAACCGGCATTTCATTTAGCAGAAAGCGTACTTGAATGTTGTTCCAATCGTCATAGGTCGGGTAGTCGATACCGTCGCCTATGGAGATAATACGAACCCCTGCGTCTCGTAAATCTTCGAGTTCAACAAGACCTCTGCTGTTACGGCGGGAGAAACGAGAGAAGTCCTTTATCATCAGAATATCGTAGTGTCCGTTCATTAAAAGGGGACGCATACGCTGATAATTTTCTCGTTGTTCAAATGTATAACCGCTTCGGTCACGATCCTCGTAAAAATCTACCTCTGCATCGGGAAATGTTTGTTTAATGTAAGCCTTTATAATTCTTCTTTGGTTTTCTATAGATGTATTATCTCTGTCTTTTTCGGTATCAACAGAGATACGCATATATGCGGCAATCTTCTTTGACATAATACCTCACTTCCAATGTTGTATTTTTATATATTCTCTTTACGAATAACATTGTAACATATCGTTTTACAAATCGCAACAGTTTTCGAGGAAATAACTGATTTTGGAAGTCTTTTTGATGTAAGCCGGCAGATGTTAATCTGCCGAAGACAGAAGAATTATCTTTCTCTGTCTTGTGATTTTTTCTTCTTCACATTTTGTTCTGCAATAACTTTTTTGTTGTGAATAAGTAGTTCTTTTGTGAGTTCTACGATATCGCCCGTGCCGGAATGATATTCGCACACTCGGTAGCCTTTTTTATTCCATTCCTTTTGTTCGGGTATTAAGGACTCCAGCAACGCTTTGTCCTCTAAATCTTCTCGTGTAAACCAATAACACGCAAATTTTTTGTCCTCATAGACTTCCAAAACCATTCAGCATTACCTCCGTTCATTCCATATTTTTCCTCGATTTTGTTGCATCTATACAGTTTGTTTTTTACCGGCTGAAAAAGAAACGGGATTCGTCAGAACACGGCACCGTTTTAAATTACCGCTGTCCTTATATAATCTTTAATATAAGTAGTAGATAATATATTCTTCTTCAGATGGTAAAAGTGTTATTAACCTAAGTATTATTTCTTGCTATAAAGTCGCAGTCTTTAATGCGAAAAAAACGCACCCTATAGCTCGGTTATAAACTTGTGAACATAGATACGGGCGGGTCTGCCTTTGCCTTGTTGTAGGCGGCTGATGAGTCCGTAAAGTTCTAATTCTTTCAGCATTTTTGTGGCTTTATCGTGTCCGCAGTTAAAGGTTTCGCATATTTCCTTTAAGGTGCAGTACACGAACACATCTCCGTAGCGGTCTGTAAATCTGTCCCTGTTTTTGACGGATAAACACATTCGGTCAAACAGTATGCCATAGAGCAGGACCGCATCAGCCGATAGCTTTTTGTATGCCGTATGCGATATAAGCACTTTCGGAACTCGTAAAAAAGCAAATTTTTCTGCTTCTTTTTCTTTGTAATTTTTATTCAAACGCTCTCACTCCTTTCGTGGGAAGATACACCGATTTTTTGTATTAAAATGGTGCGTATTTTGCGGTTTTTCTCCTCTGTGAACGACTTTTCTATGGTGGGTGGTATGTTTCTCGTAATTCCCCGATACCTCGTTTTTTGTTGTGTTTAGGTGCATTTTTACGCGCATAATTTACTGCCCTTTTGCTCTCGTAACAGCGGCACTCGATGAGCTTCGCCCGAAAACTCTGCTTACAGTCACGGGTGCAACTGCGGCAGATTTCGTTGTAGGTGCGGCGGTTCGTTTTCGGATGAATGAAGAACGCCCACTCCTGTTTAGATTTCTTTGATAATCTTGGCATAATAAAAACTCCTTTCACTTATTTGCACAAAGGTGTGCAAAACCGACACCCGTTTTGCTGCTTTTCCAGAAAAATTCACTAAAAAATTTTTATCCCTTCACTCATTTGGACAAAGGGGTATGAAATGGACACCCATTTTTCTGCTTTTCTCAAAAATTCTCTGAAAATTTTCCCCTTCACTTATTTGGACAAGCAACACCAAAATGCACACCCTTTTTGAACGGTTTTGCAAAAATTTCTTTGAAAAAATTTACCCCTTCACTCATTTGCACAAGCAGTGCCGAAATGCACACCCTTTTTGACCACTTTTGCAAAAAATACTTTAAAAAATTTAACCCCTCACTTGTTTGAACTGGGAGAAGAAAAAGTCAGGGTATTTTCTTCAAAAATTTTTAATTCTCTCACTAATTCGCACCGAGAACAAGCAAGCGTTCACCTTGTTTTTGTAAAATATCCCTCTACTTGTTTGAAATGGCAGAGCAAAATTGGGGGGTGTTTTTTGAAAAAAATATATAAAATAAAAAATCTCCCCTTGATTCATCGAACCGAGAGGAGAAGGTGATTGAAAAAATATTAAATTGTAAGGTGTCGTGCGGAAACAAAATTATCGCAAATCAATTTTCCGAATTTGAAAATTTATTGATTTTGGGAAATAAAACGGCAAGTGAATTTTGATTCTGCACAGAATTAGCGAGCAGTGTATTTGGATAACCACAGTTTCCAAATACCTCGTTAGAGAAATCCCTAAAACCCTTTGCTGCATAGAGCATAAAAAAGACACCTACCATAATTGATAATTGTCTGTTGGCGTTACCGCTGTTATTTAGATGTGAGCGACAGTTTGATTTATAGTTGCAGGTGCGAATAAGTCTTTTCAAAACATACGAATAGGTACAATAAATTCAGCCGAGAATTAACGATTAGAATTAACGATACCGTTAATTCTTTTGAAATATCGTTAATTCTTATATTTTTACAGTTAATTATTGATTTTAGAGCAAGAATAGATTATAATAAAATTATCATCTTCAAGGAGGAAGCGTTAATGCAAACGGAAGCTCTCAAAAAAATCGTTTTAGATATAAAAGCCTTGAAAACAGAAACCCAAACTATTGAACTGAAAGCCGCTATACAAGGTTGCCCTACAAGATTATTTGATACACTTTCGTCTTTTTCTAATCAAGACGAAGGCGGAATTATTATTTTCGGTGTTGATGAAAAAGACAACTATGCGATTAAGGGTGTTTATGATGCTCAGGATCTTCAAAAGAAAGTAACCGAGCAATGCAAACAAATGGAACCGTCTGTTCGTGCATTGTTTACAGTTTGTGAGATTGACGGCAAAGCGATTGTTTCTGCCGAAATTCCCGGTGTAGATATTTCCGAACGCCCTGTTTTCTATAAGGGTGTAGGTCGTATCAAAGGTTCTTACGTTCGTGTCGGCGAATCCGACGAACCAATGAGCGAATACGAGATTTATAGTTATGAAGCGTTTCGTAAAAGAACTCGTGATGACATTCGCACCGTAGAGAACGCCAAGCTCACTATGATTAATGAAAATCGGATGGCAGATTATCTGAACGCAGTTAAAAACGAGAGAAAAAATCTTGCCGATAATGTTACTGAGGAAGAAATTTTGGAGCTGATGGGAATTACCAACGATGGCATTCCTACACTTGCAGGACTTATGACTTTCTCAAAATATCCTCAAGCGTACTTTCCTCAGCTTTGCATCACCGCAGTTTCACTTCCCGGAACAGAACAAGGAACAGTCGGTAATGACGGCGAGAGATTTATAGATAATAAGCGTATTACCGGTGCAATTCCCGATATGCTTGAAGAAGCGGTTGAATTTGTGCGTAAAAACAGCCGCACGAAAACGATTATTGACGATAACGGGCATAGAGCAGACAAGCCGGAATATCCGATAAAGGCTGTTCGTGAAGCAATTCTTAACGCATTGGTACATCGTGATTACAGTGTTCATACAGAAAATGTACCTATTCGCATTGAAATGTACCGTGACCGTATGGAGATTATCAACAGTGGCGGTTTATATGGTAAAATTTCCATTGACGCACTTGGTAAAGTTCGCCCTGAAACAAGAAATGCCGCACTTGCCAATATGCTCGAACTCTTGAACGTTACTGAAAATAGATATTCGGGAATCCCTACTATGCGTAGTGAGTTTGCAAATGCAGGACTCCCCGCACCGCTGTTTTCCGTTGTTCACGGTGAATTTAAGGTTGTTATGAAAAACGGATTGTTTGCAGAGACAATGCCCATCGGTGATTCTCTTGTAGAGTTTTGTTCCACGCCTCGAACAAGAGCTGAAATAGTCGCTTTTGTAGGCAAGTCCAAAAATTATGTTATGTCGCAGATTGTAGCACCGCTTGTTGCTGAAGGTAAATTGAAAATGACAATGCCCGACAAACCCAAAAGTTCAAATCAAAAGTTTGTAAAAGCTTGAATTTTATCCCGCATATAT
>JAQXMC010000031.1 GCA_029012445.1 Oscillospiraceae bacterium | reverse complement strand
TTGTCGAAAAGTACTTTTTCGACAAGCTGAGCGGCGGAGGTTAAGAACCTCCGCCGTAAAATGACAGTCTGCTGTCTGTTTTTATTTTTTCTTGAACTGCTGTTTCATTCTTAATTCTTTTGAAAGTATCTTCTTTCTCAGTCTGAGTGAAACGGGCGTTACCTCAAGAAGCTCGTCGTCTTTGATGAATTCCATTGACTGTTCAAGCGAAAGAACAGAATGAGGAACAAGTCTGAGAGCGTCGTCGGAACCGGCGGCACGGGTGTTCGTCATCTGCTTTTTCTTGCAAACATTGCAGGTGACATCCTCACTCTTTGCGCATTCGCCGACGATCATTCCCTCATAAACCGGAACGCCCGGTCCGATGAAGAGCCGTCCTCTGTCCTGAGCGTTGAATAAGCCGTATGCGGTGCTTTCACCCGTCTCGTGGCTTATGATAGATCCCCTGTCTCTTGTCTGAATATCGCCCTTATATTCTTCATAGCCGGCAAAGACCTGATTCATTATGCCGTTGCCGTTAGTGTCTGTCAGAAACTCGCTTCTGTAACCGATAAGACCTCTCGCGGGTATCTTGAATTCAAGATGAGTCGTTCCTCCGTCTCTTGCTCCCATGTTTTCAAGTTCACCTTTTCGCGAGCCGATTTTTTCCATGACGGCGCCGACATAATTTTCGGGAACCTCGACTATCAGCAACTCCATAGGTTCAAGAACCTTGCCGTTTTCTTTTTTTAGAATGACCTTCGGCCTTGAGACCTGAAATTCATATCCCTGGCGGCGCATAGTCTCAATAAGAATGGAAAGGTGAAGCTCGCCTCTGCCGCTGACCTTGAATGTGTCAGTGCTCTCCGTTTCCTCAACTCGCATGCTGACATTTGTTTCGACTTCCTTGAAAAGTCTGTCTCTGATATTTCTTGATGTAACGAACTTGCCCTCCTGACCGGCAAACGGACTGTCGTTGACCATAAAGTTCATTGATATTGTCGGCTCGTCTATCTTAACGAACGGAAGCGGCTCTATGCAGTCGGGATCGCAGGCTGTTGCGCCGATATTTATGTCGGCAATACCGGAAACGCAGATTATATCGCCGAGCTTTGCCTCGTCTGTTTCAACTCTCTTCAAGCCCTCGAACTGATAGAGCTTGGCTATTCTGACATTGTTTTTTGAGCCGTCCATGTGACAAAGTACAACCTGCTGTCCGTGCTTAACCTTGCCTCTTTCGACTCTGCCGATGCCGATTCTGCCGATGTAATCGTCATAGTCGAGAGAAGAAAATCTGATTTGCAGCGGGCCGTTCATGTCGCCCTCGGGAGGATCAATATTCTCAATTATGGAATCAAGAAGAGGTCTCATATCTCCCTCTCTGACGCTGCTGTCAAGCGAAGAATATCCGTCCTTAGCCGAAGCGTAAACAATTGGGAAGTCAAGCTGATCCTCATCTGCTCCGAGTTCGATGAAAAGATCGAGTACTTCGTCGATAACTTCAGCGGGTCTTGCGCCCGGTCTGTCTATTTTATTGACGACAACTATGACTTTCTTTTTAAGCGCAAGAGCCTTTTTCAGAACAAATCTCGTCTGAGGCATGCAGCCTTCAAATGCGTCAACAAGAAGAAGAACGCCGTCGACCATCATAAGGATACGCTCGACCTCACCGCCGAAATCAGCGTGGCCCGGGGTGTCGACAATATTTATTTTTGTTCCTTTATAGTGAACCGCTGTGTTTTTTGAAAGGATCGTTATTCCTCTCTCTCTTTCAAGGTCATTAGAGTCCATGACTCTTTCCTGAACCTGTTCGTTTATTCTGAAAGTACCGCTCTGTTTGAGCATCTCATCGACCAGTGTGGTTTTTCCGTGGTCAACATGAGCTATAATAGCGATGTTTCTGATATCGTTTCTCTTATCCATTATTTCACCCAATTTCAACATAATGATCTTTTTTCAAACCAAATAGTTATTCTATCACTAACAAAAAAATTTCGCAACTGCTGAGATAAAAAAAGCTTTGTTCCCGATATAAAAATTGCACAAATTTGATCAGCTGTTTTTGGTCAATCTGATGAAAGTACGCCTTTAGTCAGTTCAGAATCGAAGTTTGATAACACAAGAAAACCGCTTTTCATCATTTTTGTTAATAATAAACACTGATTATCAGCAGAGTTCTCTCCGGAAAATATTGCTTTTTGCTGCGCCGACTTAATGACGAGCGCCGGCATTGCTCATCACAATATTCCCTTTGAAATTTATCCGCTTTCAATCAGTGTTTAGTATAACCTTTTTCTATCTTGAACGGCGTTTAAGCTTCATAGCAACGACCGAAATATCGTCCTCAAACCTGATGCCGTTCTTTTTTCTGGCCGTGTTTGCTATATGAACGGCAAGCTCATGCATGTTGTCGGTGCTCCAGGAAAGCAGTTCGTCCTCAATCCAGGAGTCGTCCTCACCGCATATTCCGTCAGATATCATCAGGATTATGTCTCCCCGCTTCAGCGTCAGCTCCTCTTTGGCAAATTCGATATTTCTCAGTATCCCGACGGGCAGAGAGCTGTGACTTATTATCTGAACACCGTCGCCCGAGCGTACATAGGACTGGGCGGCTCCGGCCTTATAAAAGCAGCAGGCGCCGTTATATGTGTTCACGCTGACAGCGTCGACAGTGGCGAGAGATTCATCTCTGCTTTTGATGATGAGCGCTGAGTTGACAAGCTTCAGAGCGCTGTCAAAGGTGAAGCCCGAGCCTATAAGCTTATGCATAAGCGAACAGGTCATCGTTCCGTCTATTGCCGCTCTGCTTCCTGTTCCCATGCCGTCGCTGATTATTGAAATGCTGTTTCCGTTCACATCGTCAAGAACCTCGACCTTGTCGCCGCAGACGCGGTTTTCGCCGAACGGGATCTGCGCAAATCCGTTTTCTATCTCATATTCGCTCTTTTGCCAATATGTCAGCACCGTGCTCAGATCCATGACCGATATATCGGCGGACTTAAATTCCTTTGACACAATATGCGACAGTATCTTCTGTATTTTGACATGGTCGACCTTGTTTGGCTCTTCATAAAGAGTTATTTCTGCAACCGCCCTCGAGAAGGAGTTTTCATAATAGGACACGCTTTGAGCGGGTATTCTGCTTTCCAATAAAGCTGTTTTTATAGCCCTCGATTTATTCAGATCATATTTTTTCTCGCCTATAATCTTTGACGAAATATCCTCAAGAAGCTGAGAAACAAAAGAAAACTGATCCGAAACCACATTCCGCATTTCTTCAATCTTTATTCTTGCGTCAGTCTCTGAAAGGTAGTTCTTGTAGTCGGCGTCTATCTCGTCTGAAAGTGCGCCGAGCTTTTCACATCTTTTCTCAAGGCCGTTTGGCAGCTTGTCCGAACGCTTTTTCTTTTCAAGGCGTTCATGAGCTATATATTCGATATCCTTTACCGTCCGGTCAAATTTTTCATTCCAGCAAACGCTTTTGTTTCCGCAGTCTGCGCATACGCCGTGCTGAATTCTGGCATAAACACGGCTAAGCTCCGGATTTATTATGCTGTCCATTCTTCTTGTGACCTGGGTAACTATGTCTGTCACCTCGTCCACCGTTTTCGCGGCGGCTTTGAGGTCAAGCGCGACCTGCCTGTTGACCTCATTATCCTCGGAAAGTCCGCTTTTTGTCAGCATATCCTGCGCTGAATTTATCAGCTTTGAGGGAACGGCTATAAACGCTATTGACGCTACCGCGCACTCAACGACCGTGTATACCGAAACAGCGTCTATGCCGTAAACTATTGCCGCCGCCGAGCTTGCAACGGCAAATGAGGCCGCCGTCGCATATTGCCCCAGCGGTGAAAAGACCGAGCATATCAGCGAGCCGAAAGCGTACATGAAAAAAACATGAAAATTGCCGTTAAGACACAAAACGGTGCCGAGAGTAACCCCGACGGCGGCACCTCCGGCAACTCCCCTATATGACGCGCAGAAAAGAATAAGCAGGCAGGCAAATATCCTGGCCGGATAAATTCCGGCAATGTTCACCCCCGAAACGCAGCCGAGAAGCGCAGCTCCGCTTATGACAATGCAGGCAGCGTCAACGCCGGATATTCTGCGAAGTCCGAGGCGGAAAGCAGGAACTGACAGACTGCGGCTGAAAAAATAAACTGCGGCAACGCAGATAAGCGTATCGGCTGCACTGATACAAATGTTAAAAACGCTCACCTCAGTCAAAAGCATACGGATGATATCGGCGGCGAGAACGAACACACCGGAAAATACCAGATCGACCGTCTCGCGGCTTATAGTTTTGAAGCGACGCTCAAAAACCGATTTTGAAGCTAAGATCAACCCGAGCATCACAATATAAAAAAAGCTGTCTCTGAGTCCTCTTGTCACTATATATCCAACGCTTCCGCCGATAAATGTCATAAAAGCGTATTCTGTCGGCGAAGCCCCGACAGCTGCCGGACAGAACGGAGATATCTGATATTCCTCGGGCAAAAGCGCAGTTATAAACCCTCCGATAAGAAACAGCGCCGATTTCAGAGCGACGGACTTGTCCTTAATTTTGAAACTGATTTCTTCCGCCTGCTCTTTCCTTTGCAAAACGGTTTGATTTTTCATACATATTCCTCCCCTGCTTTGATTGTCAATATATTATACAATTGCAGTCAGAAGAAATTTGTCACAATAAATACTCCTCGATAAATAGCTGAAAATATGCGATTTTCAAGCTGAATACCGAGTCTGAAAGTCGTCGGAATTGTGACTTTCCGGGCAAGCGACTGCACGGCCGGCGGGGGCAAAGTCTTCTTCGCCGCAGGCGAAGAAGCGCGCCGCGAGCGGCGCCGTTTTCCCTACGGGAAAACGCTTTGCCCCCGCCACACCGCTGAACACGCTTATTCAAGATAAACCGTCCGCAGGCTGATGAAAACCGTCTCAAAAAGAACAGTTCCGCAAAAAGCGGAACTGTTCTTCAGATGCGTGTGCAAATTTATTCAAAAGGCATTATTTTATTTTAACGGAAACCTTCTTTGACCAGTCGGAATAGTATTTCTTTCCGTCGACCGTTTTATAGGTGCGGACCCGAACATAATATTTCTTTCCGGATTTCAGCCCGCTGACTTTTTTTGAAACCGTCTTATTATTCGTAATTTTCACTGTCTTATTTCCGGACTTAAAGCTAGACGAGGTGCTGTACTGTATCTCATAACCTGTCGTCTGTTTTTTCTCGGCGCTCCATTTGACTGTCATCTTTTTCTTGCCGCTGTCAACATCCTTGACCTTGACAGACTTCGGCACTACAGTGAAATAAAGCGTTTTTGAGCCGCTGTAATTACCCATAAAGGTGATCTTTACGGAGTATTTTCCGACATATTTTCTGCCCTTTGAATAGCTGAGCTTATAGTCGGTCCCGTTTTTGAGTGTCTTTCCGTTATATGTGAATTTTGTTGATGAAAGCGTAATCTTTGAGACTTTCGATATGGTCGTCGTAACTGTTGCGCCGCAGGCAGTGCATTTTTTGACTATCTTGCCGTTTTTCTCCATTGTCGCCTTCGTTACGGTCGTTTTGAAGCTGTGCGATTTCTTTGCGACAGACTGCGTGTATGTCTTTCCGCATATTGTGCATTCATAAGTTTTGACACCCGCCGCAGAACAGGTCGCCGCCCGCGTCGACTTCAGCTTATAGCTGTGATTGCATATAACCTCATATGTAAGACCGTTGCTTTTTGCGTAATCAAGAGCCGCAGAATCAGGATAGCATTTAACGACAAAATACCTTATCTGATTATAAAAGCTTCCCACTGTAAAATAACCGAATGCGTGCGGTGAAATATGCTTGACGCTCTTTGGAATGGTGATCTCACCGGTCGGCGAGCCGATGAAAGCGTTTTCACAGATACCGACCGTGCCGTCCTTGACCGTGTACTTATCCTTGCCATAGATATTCGGCGCGGCAACGATCCAGTTGTCGGCGTACTGCACAATGTTGTTCTTCTGACTTTCATACATCGCCGTTTTATAAAATACCATCACCCCGACTCTTTCAACGCTATCGGGAATTTTGATGCTTTCAAGTGAGGAACAATAGGCAAAAGTATAGTCGTTAAGAGCCTTGATATTATTTGAAAGCTTGACAGTTTTAAGCTTATCACAGTATTGGAAGCAAAATTCGCCGATCTCTATAACGCTGTCCGGAATGGTCAGCGCTTCAAACTGACAATTTGAAAACGCTCCGAAACCGATATACTTGACGGTATTCGGAATTGTTATCTTATCAACATGATGTGCGTTGTGCATATAGCTTAAATTTTCGCCGTAAACTTTGGAAGTCGGACAGAATACCTGAGCCGCAATGCCGACAGTGCCGTCCTTTATTATTATCGTTTCGTTATCAGGGCAGTCTTCGGGGTAGCTGATTGCTTCTCCGTTCTCATCAACTTCAATATGGTCGTTCCATGCAATGAGCCAGTTGCCCCAATAAATTCCGCCATCCGTCTGTTTTTTTGAAAATGGTGTCAGTTCAAACGGATTGTAGCCGACCGATTTAAGGCTTTCAGGGCAGTCTGCCTCAGAAATTGCTGTTTTGTAGAACACAAGTTGACCTATTTCGGTGAGCGTGCCCGGAATATCTATCGAAGAAAGCTTTTTGCACTCATAAAACGCAGAGTCGCCGAGTTTTTTGAGATTCTTCGGGAGTGTTACATCGGAAAGTTTATAGCAACCGGCAAACGCATTACCGCCTATTTCCGTAACGCTGTCGGGAATAACTATCTTTTGCAGACTCTCGCAATATCCGAAAGCTGACCACGGAATATTCCTGAGATTGTTTGAAAGGCGGACATCGGTGAGGTTCGGGCAGTTTTCAAAGACCATATCATTGAGCTTTGTCACACCGTCTCCCATTGTGATCTTTTTAAGATTCGCTATGTCCTTGAACGCTTTCTGATGAATTTCCGTCACGCTGTCCGGAATTGTCAGCTCGGTAATATTGCAATGCTCGAATGCGCTGACACCGATCGTTTTGACCGTGTTCGGGATAGTCAGCTCTTCAATGGCGGTGCGTTCAAATGTGCAGAATCCGATATCGGTAATCCCATTGGGCAGCTTGACCTTTTTAAGGCTTGAATAGCTGAACGCATAGTCGCCTATCGTTTTGACCGTATCCGGAATATCGGCAGTTTCAAGTCCTGAGTTTTTAAATGCGGAGTCGCCGATCTCCGTCAGACCTGCGGGAAAGTTGATTGAAGTGAGAGCCTCACAGCCGTTGAAGAGATTGTTGCTTATTATTTTAAGTCCGCCCGGCAGCTTAACACCGGTGAGACTTATGCATGATTCAAAAGTACCTTCTCCGATATAAGAAACGCTTTCCGGTATGCTGACCGACTTCAGTTCGCTGCATTCCGAGAAAACCTCGGCGCCTATCTTTGTCACCGTGTTCGGAATATTAACGGTTGAAAGCTCACTGCAACAATGGAAGGTTCTGTATTCAAGCGTTTTAATTTCTGCGGAAAGCGTCAGCTTTTCAAGTGAGAAGCAACATGAAAAGGCGCCTTCACCGATGGACTTAACGCTTTGCGGAATTGTCAGGCTTGCAATATTTGAGCAGTACCAAAAAGCATATTTCTGAATCGCAGTAACGCTTGACGGAATCGTCACGGAAGTGAGAGCTTCACAGCCGTTGAACGCAAAAGCGCCGATTGTCCTGACAGTTGACGGAACTGAATAGCTCGCTCCGTCTTTCTTGGCAGGATATTTGATAAGCAGCGTCTTGTCTTTATTGAAAAGTACCCCGTCAACCGAGCAATAGTTCTTGTTTGCTGCGGCGACTTCAATCGACTTTAATTCCGGACTGTTATTGGCAACACCACTGCTGCCGATATATTTGACGCTCGCCGGAATTGAAATGCTTGTCAGATCATTGCAATAATCAAAAATATTTTCAGCTATTCCGACAGTTCCGTCTTTAACCGCAAACTTTCCCGCCGAGCTTTCGTCAAAGCTTATAAGCCATGTTCCGAGATACAGTGCGTTATTTGTCCAGTTTGACTTTGTTTCTGAAAATGCAGTTGAGCTGAGAATATTATTGCCTAAGCTCGTAACGCTGCCGGGTATGGTGAGCTTAGCAAGTGAAGAACAGCCGTTAAAGGCTTCTTCGCCTATTCTTGTCAGGCCCGACGGCAGTGAAATTTTTGTCAGACTGCTGCAGTATTCAAAAGCTCTGTCATCAATTTTTCTGACCGTATCGGGTACTGTGATCTCCTTTGTTCCACCGGTGGAACGGAAAGCGCCGTCGCCGATGCTCGTTACTGTCTTTCCGTCGATTTTTGACGGAATCGAAACATTCGTTACCATATATCCCATGTATCTTGTTATTTCAGCTGTTCCGTCGTCCAGCAGGACATATTTATAAAGTCCCGATGTTTTCTCCTCGGCCGCCTGCGCTTTAAAAGAAAACGCACCGATACATATGACGGCTGTGAAAGCTAAAAATACCGACAGCAGAACATTCATGGTTTTTCTTGTCTTCATTTCAAAATCCTCCCTGTTATAAACTAACGCGATTTGGTCTGAGCTATTCAGAAAAAATGCTTCAAGTCAGACGAGCTGATCGCCGCTTCGTCGGGCACAGCGAAAAAATATTGCCCGACACTTTTATTATATAATTCAACAACTTTCGTGGCACATCTTTTTCCGATATGGCAGTTGCCACATCGGAAAAAGTCGAATTTTGTGCAATAAATCATAAACCGGAAAGCAAAATGTTGCGTTAACGCAAAAAGCGCACAGTATTACTGCGCGCTTCGTTCAATTGTATATATCGGTTATCAGT
The DNA here is from genome assembly GCA_029012445.1 of Oscillospiraceae bacterium. Classification (GTDB taxonomy): domain Bacteria; phylum Bacillota; class Clostridia; order Oscillospirales; family Acutalibacteraceae; genus UBA6857. The sequence continues at coordinate 31,143 of JAQXMC010000031.1, read as the reverse complement.
CGAATTGCACCGACCGGCTTTTATCATAAAATGCTCTGAAACACATCTCTATCTGTTCACGGTTGGATTTTTCCTCAGCCAAGGCTTTGTGCGGTCAGTCGGTCGGAATATCCGATATTTCACTGACCATCTCGGCTGATATTTCTCTTATCCGACTATAACGCTCAATGCCATACTCATTATCAGTGTAAGCAAGTACAGCAGTTTATCCGTATCTCCTACGCTCAGCTGACCTTCCACTGCGACGGTGAGATCAGCGTCGTCTTCTTGCCGCCGTTTGAGGTCTCCTTGGTTTCAAGAATTTTATATTTAACAACGCCGAGTATATAGTCCTCTTTGATAAGGCCGACCATTTCGCTTCGGCTGTCGGTTGAGTTCTGGCGGTTGTCGCCCATGACAAAAACATAGCCTTCGGGGATCACAAGCGGATATTCCCAATCTGACGGTGTCGTTGTCGGCGCATTTATGTAAGGCTCGTTCAGAAGCTTTCCGTCGACGGTCACATCTCCGTTTGAAAAGTCAATGTCTATCGTCTGGCCGCCGGTTGCAATAACTCTCTTGACTATCGGCTCATTGAATGCGTTTGGCTGTGTGACGATAACGACCTGACCGTATTCGGGCTTTGAATCATAAGCCGAGACCAGAAGCCACTGACCGTTGTAGAGAGTCGGGACCATTGAACTGCCGACAACTCCGACAAATCTGAAGAAAAATGTGAATATTATCGCTATTGTGACGATTGCAGCAACCATGACGGAGGCAAAATCATATAAATTCGCAACAGCTTTTTCGCCGGCCGTCGGCTTTTTTTCGCTTTTATCGGCTCCGTCATCGGTGCATTTCACAGTTTCGGCGTTTTTTTCTTCCGCTGATTCTTCACATCCGAGAACTTCATTTTTTAATATGTCTTTATTTTCATTTTCCATTTATATCAACTCCATGCTAAGCGCAAAATACCTTTTTATTATAGAGCAAGGAAAAAAGCAAATTGTGAACAAATTGTTATCTCAAATAGCTTTTTTGATGTTAATTATATGAACCGGCCGTCAGTCCTTTGATTTATAATAAAGCATACAGTGACAGTAGCCCTCAAAATCCGGATCGTTTATCTGCTCACGGAATTCTTTGCATATACATTTATAATCTTCTGTCCGCTCACTTCTGCAGGGGCAGTAGCCTCCGTTTTTTTTGAGGCCTTCTTTCACAAGCTCAACTATCTGTTTATCGGGATTAAATTTGACTTTCATGTTCAATCCTCCGTTCTTCTTTTTATAATATTATAGCTTATGCTTCAGCCTGTATCAATATCAAAAATCCGCATAACATCTGCTTGAAAATTCTTGTATACAATATAGTCGCTGCATCGGGCGAGCCGGAAAAGCATTTTCCGCCTCGCTTGAAGTTGCGGGCACTTACGCCGCTTCGCGGCGAGCCGCGCCCGCAGCTGCTATCCCGCCAACTCACAAATATTTTGATATTTTTCTTTCTATCGACAGTCTGTCGGGACGGCAGAGCCGTCCCGACAAGAAATATCATATCGGCTTTATTCTGAACGAATATTCAAATCTCGTTCCGCCGTGCATCTTGTATTTATCTCTGAGGCTTGCGCTGCCCGGCTGATCGCCTCCGACTCCTCTTTGCATAAGGTCAATGCACACCGTAGTCATATCCTTGTGAAGAAGTGTGTGGATATGCGTTGCCTTGTCAAGATCATTTATTGTGTAATGATAGCAGGCGAAGCAGAACGGAGTTCTGCCGTTCATCGTGAAGCTGAGTCCCCTGCCGTTTTCATCGGTTATCTGCATACTTCTGACATCGGTTCTCTGGCCGTTTTCCTGCGGTCTCATATAGTGGTGCTCAAGGTCGGATACGCTCTTTTCGTATATGCCGAACTTGCCTCCCGTCTTTCTGTCGAGATATGTCTCCTGCTCTCCTCTGCCGTACCACCTGACATTTTCGAAGCGTCTGGGCATAACGAAAGTCAGACCGAATCTGAGCATATCCGGAATCGGCGTGCCCTCCTGGGCAACATCAATGCTTCCGTCGGCATAAACCGTGTATTCTGTTTTCAGATCTTTCATTCCGAGAGCCGAAACCGTTGTCTCTATGTACACCTTAGCTCTGTATTGACAGACGGTGAACTTCTTTGTTTTGGCGGTATCTGTGGACTTTTTCCAAAAATAAAGGGGATTCATCGGAATAAGAGGAGGAACGAAGTTGAGATAGTCGATATCGTTATCTGTCAGCGCTCTGAAAAAGTTAGGCTTGAACTCATCCATAAGATATTCTGTGCCGTTCTTTATCATGGACATAAGCTGACCTTCTCTGAAGGTGTATCGGAATCCGTCACCCTTGACGACGGTGTATGTATCGTCTCCGCTGACGCTTATATTGCCCTCGGGCTCTTTCTCTTTCTTTTCGGCCGCTTCTTTTATCAGGAACTGATCCCATGCCTGCTCATAACCCTTATCGGCAAACCGGCATTTCTCTCTTCTGAGGAACGAAAAAGCAATCATTATTTCTCGCTCGTCATCTTTATTGAAATCATATTTAATTTTGAAATCACCTGACGACAGCGGCTTGATGTGAGCGTAGCTGTTTCTGTTGACTCTGCCTTTTTTGATGACCTCACCGTCGGCTGTGATGTTATAAACGAGATCAAAATCCGAAAGATCGGAAAACAGCTGTTTGTTTCTGACGCTGAATTCTCCTTTTTCCGCGTCACGCGCAACGACCTGCATTTCCGCATAGAGCTTTTTGACCTCATAAATGGACGGATGCACCTTGCGGTCGGCGGCTATTATTCCGTTAGCGTTAAAATATGTGTTGCTTCCGACAATGGCGCTGGTGTTATACGGCGGATTATACCAGTCGGCTTTTTCGTTATAGTCCGTTCCGTAAAGCCACATATCCCCGCCGTCGGGAGATTTTTTGTGAATAGCCTGATCGACAAAATCCCATATATATCCACCGCAAAGATTGTCGTATTTCTCAAAAGCTTCAATATATTCGGCGAAGTTGCCGAGGCTGTTTTCCATTGCGTGGGCATATTCACAGAAAACGACCGGCTTTGTGTAGTGCTCCTTTTTTATGGGCTTGTTGTCAGCCGCGAGAGCGTTGGCAACATTGTCAAACGCCGATATCTCGATAGGCTCTCTGTTGCCGAGCTTTTCGACGACCTCCTCTGACGGATACATACGGCTGATAACATCGCTCTTTGTGAAATCAAAATCGCCCTCATAGTGGAACTGTCTGGTGTTGTCCAGCTTCAGCGCCGCTTCCTTCATTTTCATGAAGTTATCGCCGTCGCCCGACTCGTTGCCTAAGCTCCACATGAAAACGCAGGGGTGGTTTCTGTCGCGGAGAACCATTCTTTCCATTCTGTCAACAACGGCTTCTGTCCACATCGGGTTGCTGCCGGGAACGCCCTTTCTTCTGACTCCGTGGCTTTCAAGGTCGCACTCATCCATAACCCAGAAGCCGTATTCGTCGCAAAGCTCATAGAGCGTCGGATCGTTCGGATAATGGCTTGTTCTGATGGAATTTATGTTGTTCCGCTTCATTATGTCAAGATCCTGAATATATCTCTCATAGGGTACCGCCCAGCCGTGATCGGGATCAAAGTCGTGGCGGTTGACGCCTCTTATCGTCAGCGGCATTCCGTTGACAAGTATCTTTTCGCCGACGATCTCAACCTGTCTGAAGCCTATCCTGATAGCCTTATAGGTTGATTTTCTGCCCTGAGCTATTCGGACCAGCAGCGTATAAAGATTCGGTTTCTCACTTGACCAAAGCTCGGGCTTCTCGATAAACTTTTCTATTCTGATTCTGTTTTCACCGGGTACGGCTTCAATTTCATCGGAACCGACCTTAACTGTTTTTCCGTCTCTGACTAGAGAGACCTCGGCCTTTATTTTTTCGGCTTTATCGGTATAATTTTTTATAAACAGTTCGGTTGAAAGTTCTGCGTCCTTATAGTCGTTCACAAGCTCAGTCACGGCGTGGATATCGCGAAGGGCAATCTTCGGCTCGCTGTAAATGCATACCTCGCGGTATATTCCGCATAGAGACCACATATCCTGATCCTCAAGATATGTTCCGTCGGTATAGCGGTAGACGACGGCGGTCAGCTCATTGCGCCCCGGCTTGACAAATTCAGTTATATCAAATTCATGCGGAGTGTTGGGGCCCTGCGAATATCCGACATATTTGCCGTTCACATAGACTTCGAGACCGGACTTCGCCGCACCGAAAAAGAGAAAAATCTCTCTGTTTTTCCAGTCGGAGGGAACGGTAAATTCGGTCTTATGGATTCCCGTCTCCTGATCGCTGTGATCTATTGTCGGGATCTTCTTTCTCTCAACGCTGATGCAGTTAGGAAATGAATTGGCATAGTACCACGGCTTGGTGTAATCCTTCTGAAACTGCCAGACGCCCGGAACGGTTATATCCTCCCACCCGGAAGTGTCGCAGTCGGGCGAAGTCAGACTTTCATCGACGGTGAACTCGCCTTTCTTCCAGAGAAACTTCCATTGACCGTTAAGCGATATTTTGTTTGGCGACGGTTTTCTTTCAGCCGCGGCCTCCTTGTTTGAATAAGCGTATGCGATAACATGGCCGTCCTCTTTGTTTTCCTTTATAATGTGAGGATCCTCCCAGATATGTTTCATGACTGTCTCCTTTCGGTTAAGGTTGTTTGCAGTAATATTTTACTTGTAAATACAGGAAATGTCAATATAATAAGCGTTTTACTGTCCGCTTGCAAAAACTGCCGGAAAATCCCGTCTGCGTGGCGGATATATCTTTCTCCCCGATAAAATCGGGCAAACATCGGGCGGACGCCGAGAGCGTCCGCCCGTTATAATAAGCTTTATTCTCTTCTGAGAGCCTCGATAGGCAACATCTTAGCCGCTCTTCTTGCCGGATTTATACCAAAGAATATACCTATTGCGCTCGAGAAACCGACAGCTATTGCTATCGTGCTGAACCGAACTGATATCTGAATTTTCATTACCTTGGCGACAAGCATTGCTCCGCCGATTCCCAGAACCATTCCGACAAGTCCGCCGATAAGACACAGAATGACCGATTCCGTCAGGAACTGGAACATTATCGTTCTCGTTTTCGCGCCGAGCGCCTTTCTTATGCCTATCTCTCTTGTTCTTTCAGTGACCGAAACAAGCATTATATTCATGACTCCGATTCCGCCGACGATCAGAGAAATAGCGCTGACCGCCGCAATAAACAGAGTGAAAACATTTATGACCGTGTTGAGAAGGTCGATATAAGTTGCGAGGTTGACATATTTATAGATGTCTCTGTCAGCGTTATTGTGTCTGACCTTCATCAGCTTGACCGTCGATTCGCCGACGCTTTCAAGCTCGCTTTCATTGCTTGCGCTGATATAAAGAGCCTCATAGCTGCCGGCGTTTCCGTTAAGGTCGGCGATAATTGTCGCTGGAACAAATATCATACCTCCGGTCACGGTCGTCATATTGCCGAACTGCTCCATCATCTCAGTCATATCTGTGCCGCTGTTTTTCATCAGTACCGCCATATCGACGACGCCGACTATCTTGAATGTGAGCGTCTGGCCGCCTATGACAGTGAATGAAATATTCTCACCGACTACATTATCATATCCGAAGAAAGTGTAAGCCGTCATCGGATCTATAACCGCAACCTGCTTTCCGTTTTCACATTCCTCTGCGGTCGGAATTCTGCCGTATGTCGGAGTCATATTGAACATCGACGCAAGCTCGTTTGTGCCGCCTATGACAGCACCGACTCCCGATTGATTTCTTGACTGCAAGGTGCCGACGCTCATGTTGAACGGTGAAACATAGGAAACCGAGTCCAGTCCCCTTATTGCCTCAATATCCTTGTCGGTTACATATTCGGTCTTGCTCGCCGAGCTTGTGTCGACGGAAAACTGAACGCAGCTGGCGCCCATATCCTTTATCATTCCGACGATATAATCTCTGCCGCCCTGACCGACGGTGATTATCGCAATGACGGACGAAACGCCGATGATTATTCCGAGCATTGTCAGGATGGAACGCATTAGATTGGTGCGAATACTGAAAATTGCTATCCTTATATTTTCAAATATATCCAATTTGCGCCCCTCCGTTACTTAGTGACCTTTACCTTTGAGCCGTCGATAAGGGCGTTCGTCGGATTTTTGACAAGCTTATCGCCGACGCTGCAGCCCGATTTGATCTCATAAAGCGTATCCGATGAAATTCCGACTTCAAGCTGTCTTTTTTCTATCTCCTTTGTTTTGGCGTCATAGACATAAGCGTAATAGTCCTTGCCGTCGATCTCAATGCCCTCAAGGGGAACCACTGTAACATTTTCGGCGTAATTTGTTTCAATGACTATATCAACTGTCAGGCCGATAATAACCGAGGCGCCCGGGTTCTTGACCTTGAGCTTAGCCTTGAGCCCCGCCGATGATGAGCCGCCGGTGAGCGATCCGGCAATAGAGCTGATGTCAAGCGATGAGGACGAGGTTTCAACAGTCGGGCTGATATATGAAACATAGCCCTCAAATTCATCATTAAGAGCGGTTATAGTCGCCTTCTGATTGAGCTTAACCTTAGGTATATCGTATTTGCTGATCTCAAACTCAATTTCAAAATCCGCATAATTATCAACGACCGCCGCCGTTGCGACAGCCGACTGAGTCAAAGATGAAACAAGCTGATCGACATCGACTCCGCCGTTAAGAGCGGAAACGACGGTTGAAAGATCTATCGACTGCGTTGAGGTGGGGGCTTTCTGAGAATCAAACTTTTCCCCCTCTTTTATATTGAGCGTTGTTATTATGCCGTCCTGCTCGACAGTCCAGCCCTTTTCGAGCTTTGAATAAACATCTTTATATTCTTCATATGTCTTTTTTGAGCTATCCATCAACAGCTTATAAAATTCCTGAGTGGCTTCGTTGGACTGCGCCTCAAGAGTCGCTTTCTGAGTCAGAAGCTCAACATATTCCATCTGAAGCTGAATTCCGCTTGAGCTCGAGCCCATAACGGAGGACATATCAAAGCTGCCGCCGAGCTTTGAGAGATTCTCAACCAGCTTTTCAAGCCTTGTCAGCAGTCCGCCGCTTGACTGAGTTGTTGCCTGAGTGCTCTCCTGCTGCTTGCTTTCCTCTTCTTTCTGCAAAGCATCGATCTCTTTTTTGAGCTGCTCGAGCTTCTTTTCGACCTGCGGCAGAGTTGTTTTAGCCGTTTTCGCGGCGTTCATTGTGTCCTCATATGCGCTTTTTGCCTGCTCATAGGCGTCCTTTTTCTCACTGACGAGCTTGGCGGCCGCTGAGCAGTCAAAGGTGGCTATAACATCGCCTTTTTTGACCTGATCGCCGAGCTTGAAGTTCAGCTTTTTGACTTTAACACCATCGAAAATCTTGAAGCTGTCCTTTGAAGTCGAAACGACTGTTCCCGTTGATGATATAGTTTCGGTGACATTGCCTGTCGTTACTTCGACAAGTCCGACTTCGGCCGTGTATTTCGGCCTGGCGGCAACCACGATAGCAACTATAATCGCAACCAGAACGCAAACAGCCGAAACCAGAACAGCTATCTGCTTCTTTTTGGAAAGCGCCTTGAATTTATCAACAACCCCACACTTGTCATAGATAGTGACAAGCTCGTTCACATCGTTTTTCGTGAGCTTCTTTTTCTCGCCTCTGCCTCTTTTTTTCATAGCTTTATACCTCTTTTTCTATCTGATTCCCTAAGGTTATTTGTCTCTTAATAATTATGATTAGACTTGTCAATTTTACAACATAACTTTAAAATAATCAAATATATTCGGAAAATTTAATATATCTCTAATATTTTGAATATTTATTTATTGAGGTGATCTTTATTAACAGAAGAATTTTGGCATTTATTACAACAAGTGTCGCATTTCTTTTTCTTTTTTGCGCCTGCGCGCACTCAACGCTTATAAATATCGACAGCTTTCTTGAAGCTTTCAGTGAAAATTCCGGTAGTCAGATAACAAAAGAAGATATCACCGCCTTCGAAGAGAACGGCGGGATCTGCCATTGCTTTAAAATTGGAGACGCGACTATTGCCCTTCATTCCGACGGTGAAACAATGAAAATCACTTCGGCTGACGCAGTGACGGAAAAACAGCCGGACGATGAATATAAAAATACCGTAAGACTCATGGTTGAGAGCCTTACGGATATGAATGAAAATAATATTTCGAGGCTTGTCTCCGAGATGACCGCAACGAACGGCGGATTTTCGAGAAGCTCATATCAAACGCACAATTATACATTAAAATTTATAAGCGTTGATGCCGGCAGCAAATTCTCGGTCTTTTTCAACGAGCTTGTTCCGACAGAGACGACGAAGATTCCGGCAACACAGCGCGAATTTGAGGAATATTCGACCATTCCGGAATTCACAGGCTGACGGTCAGCCGCAAAGAGAGGCAATCCGACAGGCTTTCTCCCTGAGCTTTTCACGCAGTCCAGGCGGCGAGACGACCTCGACATTATCCTCAAACTGCATTATCCACGATATCAGTCCGTCGCTTATTGCGGCTTTTGTTCTGACAAAGAAGAAATCCTCATTGTCAAAGTCTTCTCTCAGCGGAGCGTCGCTGCCGAAACGGTCGATTATCTGCTCAAGGACGCTCATGCGGCAGTGAAGCTCAATATCCTCGGTCTCGCCTGAATACATATTGAAAATGCGGCGCGAATAGTCGGCAACATCGAAAAAGTCGGTGTAATCGCTGACTTCGGAAAACGGACGGACAGCCGAGCCCTCAACGATGCTGACATTTCTCATTCTGTCTATCCGCAGATGCATAAGGTTATCATATTTCGGATTGTTTGCAACGAGATAATAATGATCGGCTGACCATATCATTGCGTAAGGATTCAATTTCAGATGCTTTTCAACACAGGCGCCGTTTTTGAGCTTTGAAACGGTCCGGCATTTTGCGTAATCGCACTCGATCTGTCTGCCCGAGTCGATAGCCCGGCCTATCTCGTCAATGCTATAATATATAGTCTCATTGTCGCTTTTAACCCGATTGTCAATATAAACGCGGCTCGACAGCTTTTTCATTTGCTCCTCGCTGCAAAGTGAAGCTATGTTTTTAATCAGCTTTTTGCTCTTTCCCGGTGTTATGAAGCTTGCGGACTGAACAGCGTCAATAAGCAGTCTGATTTCAACCTCTTCAAACTGTCTCGAAGCGATGAAATATCCGCCCTTTCCGAGCCTCGTCTTGACGATATCAAAGCCGAAGTCCGAAAGTGCCTCAATGTCGCTGTAAACCGATTTTCTTTCGCAGACTATGCCGTTTCTTTTGAGCATTTCAATAAGTTCGCCGGTCGAGACCGGGTTATCCTCATCGGAATACTTCATGAGATAATCCATTATAAGCAATAGCTTTTTCTTGCTGTTATACTGTCCCGCCATGCCGAGTCCTCCGCATCAGTTGACGACATTTATCGGCTTTCCGCTCATAAACGCCGCAAGATTTTCTTTGAAAATATTCATCAGCCTTGTTCTCGCTTCAATATTTGCCCAGGCTATGTGGGGAGTTATAAAGCTGTTTTTGCACCTGAGAAGCGGATTGTCGGCTTTAGGCGGCTCGCATGAAAGAACATCGGCGCCGAAGCCCGCAATGTCGCCGTCATCCAGCGCCTTCGCAAGCGCTGCTTCGTCAACGACTCCGCCCCTCGCCGTGTTGATAATATAGGCGCTCTTTTTGCACCTTGATAAAAATCCGGCGTTGATGAGCTTATCTGTCTCGGGCGTGAGCGGACAGTGAAGCGTGATAACATCGCTCTCGCGGTTAAGCCTGTCAAGAGAAACAAATTCCACAGTACCGAAGCCCGAATATTCTTTCGGTCTGGGCGCATAGACGATCACCTTCATGCAGAAAGCGTTAGCTATCTGAGCAACGGCGCTGCCTATCTTGCCGAAGCCGATAATTCCCATGGTTTTGCCGGCAAGCTCCGTCAGATATGTTTTATGATAGCAGAAATGCGGGCAGCTCACCCAGTCCCCGTTTTTAACGCTTTCGTTGTGTACGCCGACCTGCTGCGTCATTTCAAGCAGCAGAGAAAAAACGAGCTGAGCGACGCCGTTGGTGCTGTATGACGGGATATTGCAAACAACAATATTTCTGTCTCTTGCCGCCTTGCAGTCGATGACATTATAACCCGTTGCGATGACCTGAATATATTTAAGCTTTGGCAAAGCTTTGATTATATCCCCGCTGATAACGCATTTATTCGTCACAAGTATATCTGCGTCTTTCGCTCTTTCGATTATCTTGTCGGGCCCGGTCAGCTCATAACAGTCGAGCGAACAGCCCATTTCCTTTATCCAGTCCCAGCTGAGATCACCGGGATTTTCAGTGTATCCGTCAAGAATTACGACTTTCATAATTTACCCCCAGATTAAAAATGAGCGGACATAATTTCCGCTTTTTATTATATCATATATTTTTCATAAAGTACAGTGTTACAGCAATAAACTTTCTCCCTGCGTTTTTTCAGATTAAGCAGTCTGCTGCGGGTGAAGCGGAAAATTGACTGCCGGAAGCACCGCAGCAAAGGCAAATATTTGAAAAACACTGGACAAACAGCCAAAATTGTTATAAACTGTAAAAGATAAAAATTAACGGAGGTAAAAATATGAGAACAAATATTGTTACCCGCTGGGCCGAAGAAGCTGTTTGCGGGCAGCCGTTACCGGAATATCCCAGACCTCAGATGGTCAGAGAAAACTGGATCAATCTTAACGGAAAATTCGACTATGCGATAACCGATGAAAAAGCCGAATGGATAAGCAAAGCGGAAGGTCAGATCCTCGTTCCGTTTTCTATCGAGTCCGTGCTTTCCGGCGTGGGCAAAAAAATCACCGAAAAAGAAAGACTTTGGTATAGAAAGAGCTTCACACTGCCCGAAAGCTTCAAGGGAAAGAGAGTTATTCTTCACCTTGATTCCGTCGACTGGCAGTGCAGAGTTTATGTCAACCGCAAGCTTATGGGCGAGCACTTCGGCGGCTATTGCCGGATAAGCTATGATATCACGGACGCTCTGACCGACGGCGAAAACGAGCTTGTCGTCTGGGTTTACGATCCCACCGAAAAGGGCTGGCAGAACAGAGGCAAGCAGGACAGCGTGTCTCACGGCTTCTGGTATACGCCGACAACGGGTATCTGGAAGACAGTATGGCTTGAAGCGGTAAGCGAAAATTATATTAAGGGCTATAAGCTCGTTCCCGACATCGACAAGGGTGTTATCGCCCTTAAAACCGATGTTGTCGGCTCAGGCGAGCTGAAAATAAAGATTCTTGACGGCGACAGCGTCGTTGCCGAGGAAAATATTCCGGCCGACGCCGAGGTTAGCGTACCCGACGCTAAGCTCTGGAGTCCGGAAACTCCCTTCCTTTATGATTTCGTTCTTGAGCTTTCAAACGGCGGAACAGTCTCAGACAGCGTCAAGGGCTATTTCGGAATGCGCAAGTTCAGCATCGGCAAGGACAAGAACGGCATTGCAAGACTCATGCTCAACAACAAGCCTTATTTCCAGAAAGGTCTTCTCGATCAGGGCTATTGGCCGGACGGTATTCTCACTCCCCCTGTCGATGAGGCTATGAAATACGATATTCAGAAGATGAAAGATCTCGGCTTCAATATGCTTCGCAAGCATATCAAGGTCGAGTCCGACCGCTGGTATTACTACTGTGACAAGATCGGTATGCTCGTTTGGCAGGACATGGTCAGCGGCGGCGCATATATAGGCGACATTCTCGCAGGAATTTATCCCAATCTCGGCATCGGCGTCAAGGATACGGGTGAAAAACAATACAGAAAATTCTCAAGAGAGAAAAAAGAGTGGAGAGACAACTATGAGGCTGAGCTTCATGAAGTCCTTGATCAGCTCTATAATGTACCCTCAATCTGCTGCTGGGTTCCGTTCAACGAGGGCTGGGGCCAGTTCGACGCAAAAAGGATTGCTGCCGGAATCAAAGAATATGATCCTTCAAGATTTGTCGATCACGCAAGCGGCTGGTATGACCAGGGCGGCCTCGATTTTAAGAGTATGCACAAATATGTATTCAGAATCAGAATGCCGAAGCTTGACGGAAGACCGTTTGTTATCAGCGAATACGGCGGATATCAGAACAGCGTTCCCGGTCATGTCTGGGACGACGGCAAAACCTTCGGACTTTATCTTAAATTCAAAAATAAGGAGAAGCTCTCGGCTGCATACAGAAAGCTCCACGAGAAGCAGGTCATTCCCCTTATCGAAAAGGGACTGTGCGCAACGGTTTACACTCAGGTCAGCGATGTTGAATTTGAGCTGAACGGAATGCTCACCTATGACCGCGAATTTGTTAAGCTTGACGAAGATATGCTCAGAGATATAAACTCAAAGCTCACCTACTGATAAGCTTATGCCCGCAGCGATTTATCCCGCTGCGGGCTTTTTATCTTATTTTTCGTTGTTATGCACATAGTGCGACCGATCCGTTTTTTGGATATCAGAAATCTTATTTTCACCTATATTAAAGCACCCGGAAGTCGCAAGACTCTCGGGTGCAGCTTTAATTTATGCGTTTTTTTCTTCCTCAACAATCGTTCTTCCCATAAGAACGCCCATCACGGAAGCCATCATCAGGCCTCTTGTCCAGCCGCTTGAGTCGCCGAGACAATGAAGTCCCCTGACGCTCGTGTTGAACTTTTCGTCCATCTTGACTCTGTTTGAATAGAATTTAAGCTCCGGCGAATAAAGGAGAGTTTCTATCGAAGCGAAACCGGGAACGACATGATCGACAGCCTGAATGAAATTGATTATATTTATCATCGCTCTGTAAGGCATTGCGGCGGTTATATCGCCTGCGACTGCGTCCGGCAAGGTCGGCTTGATGTTCGACTGAGCGAGCTCCTTAGCCCATGTTCTCTTTCCGTCGAGAATATCGCCGTAGCGCTGAACAAGAATATGGCCCGCTCCCAGCATATTGGTCAGCTCGCCCACCTTCTGAGCGTATTCAATAGGCTGATTGAACGGCACATTGAAGTTATGAGAGCAAAGTATCGCAAGATTAGTGTTCGGCGACTTCAGCTCCTTATATGAATGACCGTTGACGACGGCGAGATCGTTATCATAGTTTTCCTGGCTGACAAAGCCGCCGGGATTCTGACAGAAGGTGCGGACCTTGTTTTTGAAGGGCTTCGGATATCCGATCAACTTTGATTCATAAAGGACCTTGTTGACTTTCTCCATGATCTCGTTTCTGACCTCGACTCTGACGCCGATATCGACAGTTCCGGGCTGATGAGCTATATTGTTTTCGGCGCAGATTTTTTCGAGCCACTCCGCTCCCCTTCTGCCTGTCGCTATAACGGTGTGTTTCGCTTCGATCGTCAGCTCAGTCTTGCCGTTGTTGATAACGACTCCCTCGCAGACTCCGTCATGAAGCAATACATTTGTGCATTCATAGCCGAACATCATTTCAACGCCGTTGTTGCCGAGATATTTTTCTATTCCGAGATATATATTCTGAGCCTTTTCGGTTCCCATGTGGCGGATCGGGCAGTCAACCAGCCTTAATCCCGCCTGGATAGCTCTCTTTCTGATATCCTTGACCTCTTCATAGTTGCCTACGCCCTCAACATGCGTGTCGGCGCCGAACTCAAGATAAATTCTGTCCGTGTAATCAATGGTTTCCTGAGCAAGATCGGCTCCGATAAGCGTCGGCAGATCGCCGCCGACCTCATAAGAAAGCGACAGCTTACCGTCCGAAAAAGCGCCTGCGCCGGAAAATCCGGTCGTTATGTGGCAATACGGCTTGCAGTTGACGCACTGCTTTGTCTTAGCCTTGGGGCAGGCTCTCTTTTCAACAGGCTGACCTTTTTCAACCAGAATTATCTTTTGCTTTGAGCCTTTTCTTATCATTTCAAGAGCCGTGAAAATACCTGCGGGTCCAGCTCCGATTATCACAATGTCAGTTTTCATAGCCATATCCTCCGAATTTAAGTTTTATTCACAAACCAATGTATTATATCTTATGTTCAGAAGATAATCAATAAATTTTGTATTAATTTTTATTGCAATGCTATCCTGAATATTATATAATACAAAGTGCTTAAACTGTATTTCGGCCGGCATCGCTTTTGTCCCCAGGTACACGCTCATTATGGCTTACCGGAAAAATATTGCATTAAAACACCGGCCGATAAAAATTTTTAGGACAGGGTTGATATTATGAGAGAAGTATTTCTGAAATTAGCTGACAAGTTCTGGAAAATGTGCGAAAAAAGCGACAACAAGCTCCATGCCTCGCAGACCGAACCCGAGGGAATTGAACGCATATGCGACATTGATTATGCCGGCGACGGCGACCGCTATCATCTACTCGATGTTTATTATCCAGAGGGCACTTCGGAAAAGCTCCCCGTTATAATCGACATTCACGGCGGCGGCTGGATGTACGGCGACAAAGATCTGAACAAAATGTATTGCCTCAATCTCGCTAAAAGAGGCTTCGTCGTTTTCAATATCAGCTACCGTCTTGTTCCGACAGTAACGGTCAACGAACAGCTTCAGGATGTTGCTCTGGCTCTCAGATGGATAAGTGAAAACATGAAAGACTATCCATGCGTCAAAGATGAGATAATGCTCACCGGGGATTCTGCGGGCGGTCAGCTCGCTTCATTCTCGGCGATACTCATGACAAGCTCCGAGCTGAGAGAAATTTTCCGCGCCGCTGACTGCGGTCTCAAACTCACTGCTCTGGCGCTCACCTCGCCTGTCACAGATATGAATGTTGCCGGCCCCATCAGTGTATACACAAAGGCGATGTGGGGCGAGGATTACAAAGAAAAACCGACATATCCTTATATGAATTTCAGTGATATAATAGATTTCGGCGTTCTTCCGCCGACCTGTCTTGTCACAAGCAGCGGCGACTTTCTGGCGTTAAAGCAAACCAGAAAAACCGCAAGTCTGCTCAAATCGAAAAACATACCTGTCAAGCTCATTGATTTCGATAAGTTCGACGGGAAAGATCTGCCTCATGTTTTCAGCGTTCTTGAGCCCGAAAGCAAGGCCGGAAAGCTCGCAATCGACACTGTTATAAGATTTTTCAGAGACTGCATTGCCGCAAAGGAAGCAGTGAAAAAATAACGAAAAGAGGAAAATAATATGAAAAGTACGGTTTTAGTTGCCGGCGCCGGTCACGGTGGTATCGTCGCCGCATATTATCTCGCAAAGGAAGGCTTTGATGTAACAATCTATGAAAAGTGCGCCGAGGGCAAGCTCGGTCATGAGCAATCCGACTTCATTCATCTCGACGGATTTGAAAAATCAGGGATACCCATTCCAGAAAAATATCTGAAAAAAAGAACGCCCATATCGTTCTGTCTGCCTGAAAACAAAGTTGAACCGGTCAGCCAGGCTGATGACGAAAATCTTATGAATATCTGCATTGACCGCCGCGAACTATATAATTATCTTCTATCGTTCGCGCTTAACACAGGAGTAAAAATCATTTACGGCTGCGAGGTCGAAGCTCCGCTCAGACACGGCAGCAGAATAGTCGGTCTGAAAACATCTATGGGCGATTTTTACGGTGATATGATAATCGACGCCTGCGGCGTTCGCTCCCCTGTCAGAAGTCAGCTCCCCGACTTTATGAATATTCAGCAGGAGCCCGGCCGTCTGGATATCATGACCGCATACAGAGCGACATTCAAGAAAATCGACGGAATGCCGGATAGTCCCTTAAAATACAGAGTTACAATGCTTCTTGACAGCTTCACCGGCATATCATGGTTTATCAACGAGCCTGACTGCATTGATATTCTCATCGGCTCGTTCAAAGACCTGACAGAAGATGATGTCAGACCCTATCTTGATATTTACAGACGGGATAACCCGAATCTTTCCGACGAGCTTATCGAGGGCGGAAAAATCACCGAGATACCGGCAAGGCAGCCGCTCGCCGTTTTGGTCGCAGACGGTTACGCAGCGGTCGGAGACAGCGCCTTTATGACCGTTCCCATCAAAGGCTCCGGCATAGGATATTCCATGAGAGCGGGAAAAATGCTCGCAGATTGTATGATCGAGGATAAAAACGGACTTTTCAACAGGGAAACTCTTTGGAAATATGAGAAAGATTATTTCAAAGAAATAGGCTTCGGCTCGTGCATACTCGGCGTACTTAAAAACAAATTCCCGACTCTCAGGGAAGAAGATGTTGAATATGCTTTCAACGAAAAAGTAGTTTCAAGCGAGGACCTGACGCTATTTGGCAGTGAAGCGAGCGTAATAACAATGCTGCGCTCACTGAGCCTCAGCAAGATAAACGACAAAACCAAAAAGGTGCTCAGTAATCCGGATATCAGAAAAACCATTGCTCAGCTCGCTAAATGGATAGCCAGATACAAGGTCGTTGAAAATTATTTTCCGAATAAATATGACAGCGAAGCAATAGCGAAATGGGCAAAAGCATACAACGGATTTTTTGAGAGCCTCAAGGCAACCGACGAGGAGACTTGCAGCAAATGAATAAAGGCAGAACTGATTATACGGTTGAGGAGATTAAACGGGGAATATATAAAATCAATGAATTCAATATCAGCAACAGCTATCTGATATTAGGAAACGAAAAAGCGCTGCTGATCGACTGCGGAGTCGGCGCGGGAGATATAAAAAGCGTCGTCGGCTCATTAACAAAAATGCCGGTTATTCTTGCGGCAACTCACGCCCATGTCGATCATGTCGGCGCTGCATGGCAGTTCGGCAAAATATATGCTCACTATAAGGATATCATTGTCGCGCCCTATCAGTCAGCCGGTTTTCTTAGGCGTAAGTACCTTCGGGAACATCCGTCAACAGAAAAATTTTCGCTCGACTGCAAGAATTTGCCGAAGCAAAAGCCCTATCTCACCCTCAAGCCCTTCGCCGACGGCCATGAATTTGATCTCGGCGGCAGAGTTGTTAAAGCGTATCTCACGCCCGGTCACACAACGGGTTCTGTCTGCTTCAGACTCGAAGATGAAAACTTTGTTTTTGTCGGCGATACGCTCATCCCCTGCCTTAACCTCAAATATTCACACACTTCAAGCCTGAGCGAATGGCACGATTCCGTCAAAGGCTTTCTGCCTCTTTGCAACGGCTGCGAGCTATACGGCGGTCATGGAAAATCGGCAATCAACCACGACGGAATCAAGTGGCAGCTTGAAACGGCGGAAAAGATAATTGAGAAAACGGCAAAAAACGACACCGGAAAGGACAAAAAAATCGTCACGGTCAGAAACGAAGAAAATCCGCATCTGATGATAATTTACAGAACTGATAAGATTTTGTAATTCCGTATTTTAATGTGTAAAAAATACTAATCGGTGTTTCAGAGACGATGATGTTATTGAATTTGTTATCAAAAGAGATAATCCGCTTAACAGTTTATGAGATTTGCCGGATTAGATACGGATGAATTAAAGCCGCTTATTTTCAATTAGAATAAAAATACGCAGGCGAGATCAGCAAGCCTGCATATTTTTTGTTTTTTCCATATCTAAAGCGCAAAAGAAAATATGAACAGAGTTCTACGCTCATTCATGCAATTATATTATATTCATCTTTATCGAATGGCAGTAAAAATTAATACTCAATAATTCAGAAATCATTTATTAGTTTTTCAAAGTAATCCATGACTTTTAAGTTTCTATGTTGAGAAAAGAGACAGGCAAAACCGCCTGTCTCTTTTGCTGGATTATTAGGTAATAAAATAATTATTCACCGTATGTTGAAGCGGGTCCGCCGAATAAAAGTGCGAAAACTTTCTGTAAGACCTCAAGAATCTTTGCAAAAATCTTATCTACTCCCATTCAAATACACCTCCTTTATCGTTTATCTTTGATTGTATTTTAACACACACTTAACATAAAAATCAATATATAATTCATAAAAAATTCATTAAGTTTTTTAAACGGTAATTTATACTTTCTTTATTTCCCCATGCAAAAATATATCAAATCAAAATTAACATGACGACGGTCCTAAATTCAAGAGAAATATCAAAAGAAAAGAGCGCTTTAGGATTTTGACAGTGTAAAGTATCGCCGGAGAGGCATTATGATTTTATAACATATCATTGATAAATAACATAAACGGCAAGACTTACTACAAATTTTATCAAAATAATAATACTTCGTGGATTTCAATATCATTTTCAGCATTATACACTAAAAATCATCTCCGGAAGCCTTGTAATAAAGGCATTCCGGAGATATTGTTATTATTCCCACTCGCTCCTTGAAACTGTAACTTAAACAATTTTGTATATGTTATTTAGCTTCAGTTATCAGGATTCTTTAGATTATCCATAAATTATGGACTATCAAAATTTTTGTTGTCATCGTGTTGTCATGCCAACGATTGTATTATAGCAGACTCAGACGAGATATTCAAGTAGTACGCTTATTTATTCGTGTCTACAATAAAAACTGGAGAAGTGTCTCATCTCAGTTTCAAAATTCATATTTTGCTTACAAATTGTAGCATAAATTTAAAAGCCAGGTTTTTACCATTTCTTTCGATACTTTTCTCTTAATTTTTTCAGCTTTACCACACAATAAATGAGGAGATAAATGTACAATCCTACCAAGGCACCAAAGATAATAGCGAACACTATAGAGACAGGATCGCTTGTTTCAATGCTCCTTAGAAAATTGGGCAGAACACAGCACAGAAAAATAACGAGAAGCGGAAGCATCCAGCTTTTCATACAGGGTCATGGCAATCTCATAGAGAGAGATGTCACCATCGGCACTTAAAAGGATTTGCTCATACATCATTCTGATTCTAATCCGCCCCAAAATTGGAATTTAGTTTTCTTTTGTAATTGTGATGGTTACTTTGCAGCTTGAGCAGTGATACGCTTCTTCCTCAGAGCTCGGCAGTATGATGGTGGACTGTGTTTTTCTTTTAAAAAAGCTCTTTTTCATTTCATCATCCGAAGTAAACGTGCGAATCATTGACCCTACGCCTTGCACCGCCATAAACGATACAACTCCTTTTTCCATTTCCTTTTCACAATATAAGCATTTCATAATCGCTACCTCCATAAACCCCAATTTACTTATCCAACTTTATATTGCTGACCACATAATCAATCGGCACATCCATGCGCTCGGCAACCTGCTCAACTGTCATTCCGCTGCCCAAGAATCGCCTGCACACTGCGCCCATATTTTCGCCGACTTCGATAATATGCCTATCCGGATCGTAAAATCTCACGACACGCTGTCCCCAGCTATGTTCTTTGATGGGATGGACATACTCAATGCCACATTTGCCGAGTGTGTCTGCAAACGTATCAAAATCATCCTCTTCAAAATATAATTCAAAGCAGTTGCCGCCAAAGGAAATATCAGATGTTCCGATAAACCCCTGATAGCTCTCTATGGTCTGCAAGGCAAGTCCGCCCGTCAGCGTCTTATTTGCACCAAAGTCCAGTATCACATCAAGTCCGAGAACCTGCTTATAAAATGCCAGTGATCTTTCCATGTCGGTAACAACAATCATAGGGCTGTTAAATTTCATCGTATTTCCTCCGAGTCCAAGTTAATTTCGGTATCAGAATTATAGGCCGGGTCGTTGTTGTATGCTTCTGTTTACAAATCAATCTTCTCAAAATTCCGCACAGACCGATTTTGAGAAACGACCGTCATAGCTACATATAAAGCAATCCCTGCGGCGAGCATTCCGGCTTGCAAGCCCATGTGCGTAAAGCCAAAAGCGTTTTGAGCAGACAGCCCCGGAATGTGAAACAGTGTTTCGCCGAGTCCCACCACCAAGAATGCGGCCACAATAAACATCACAAAGGGCTTGCCGAATTTGTAGGCAGTCTTGAAAAATCCGCCCACGAAGATGATGTTGAACAAGCCTAAAATCACCAGCACAAAGGCTAGATAGGTGAAATTGGCGTTCATCAGTGCGTTCTGCCGATAGACAGCCGCATCGGAAAGAAACACCATGCGAATCAGCGTCACGGCGGCTGTTAAAACGAAATAGCATAGTTCGATAAAGATGCAGAAAGCGTATTTTGCCCGTACCACATCGCTTTTCGCCACAGGCAAAAGGGCGGTATATGTGATGTCGTTTGCCTCCCTCGTACATTGAAAGGACTGGAACATTCCCAGGCACACAAAAAACGAACCTACGAGGATGGGATAGCCCGGGATGAACGCCATCAGCCCGAAGGCGATGAACAGGTAGGAAAGGACGGATGCCGATAGCTTCAGTTCCTTTTGCAGCAGCTTTTTCATACGTCCTTGCTCCTCTCCATGCGTAGAATGGTTTCTTCGAGCGTTTCTCCGGCTTCGCCATATTGCGCACCAAACTCATCTTTTGAGCAGGATGCAACCAACCTGCCGTTCTTGATATAGAGGATGTCATCGGCACACTTTTCAAGGTCGGAAGTAATATGCGTAGAGAACAAAATCGCCACACCACGGTTTTTCAGTTCCGTGAACAGATCCAGCAGCTCGTCTCTGGAAAACGGGTCAAGCCCGCTGGTCGGCTCATCGAGAATGAGGATTTCGGCTTTGTGGGAAAGGGCCAGAAGCAGATTGAACTTCACCTTCATGCCCTCCGATAATTCGCAGGGCATTTTGTTTTCGTTCAGAGAAAACAGTTCGAGATACTCCTGATAAGCGGCTTCGTCCCAAGTGTCATAAAAGGTTTTCGTCACCGCCACAATATCTTTGATTTTCTTTTTGGGGTAATAGTTGACAGCCCCGGTGGAGTAGCCGATGCGCTGTTTGATAGCCTGTTCGTTTTTGCCGAATGGCAAACCGAAGTAGGAAATCTCCCCGCAGTCGGGATGTACAAGCCCTAAAATCGACTTGATTGTGGTTGTTTTTCCCGCACCATTTCTTCCAATAAAGCCAGTAATACGTCCGGCAGAGAGCGTAAAAGACAGATTATCCAATTTGAATTCCGGATATGTTTTGCTTAAACCCCGAATATCGCAAAGCGTCATAATTCTTCCTCCTCGGTTTCAAAAACAGCGTGCATAAACTCAGTGAATGTGCTTTTCGGAGGGATCGCCAGCCCACGTTTTTCGTCGCCCAAAATCACCAGTGTATCTCCCGGATGGATATCAAACACGTCCCTTGCCTGTTTTGGAATAACAATCTGCCCTTTTTCGCCTACTGTTGCTGTCCACGCATATTTACCCTTTGGTTTTTTCATAGCAGCGCCTCCTAAAAAGTGTGATTTGTATAACTTATTATACTAAATCCAACTGTTTTTGTCAAGTGATACTGATTGTTAAGGAAACCAATATAGAGGTGGTGGGATATTTTGCCACACCACCTCCGCAGAACAAAGACTACTTTTCCTAAAAAATAATGGACGGAGATATTCAAATCGGTATCTCCGCCCTTACTTTGTGCTATGCAAAAATCAATTCTGCATTTGCGATTTCCGTTGCTCTGTTGCGGATATTGTTCATTCTCTGTATCCACAACATTTGATTTTCCGCCTTGAGTTTTTCCGTCACATTTTCCTTTTCGGCAAGGTCTTTTACCAACCGAGAAAACATTTCTTCGGCCTGCTCATCAATTTCGGCGAGGTGAGTGATCAATTTGCCATCTGACAGCAACGCTGCGTAAGTGGCTTTCCTATGCTCCTTTAGATAGCGCTTATGCCGCTGCCCCCATATCCCTATGGGCTTGTCCTCGCCCTCTGGTAGAGCCAAGCAAGGGATGTAATAATCCCCCTGAAGCTCATACCAAAGACCATTCTTTTCATCGTAGATTCTCTTTTTCATTGTGCGTTCCTACCTTTCATAATTGTTATTTCTAAAGCGTTTATCACGCTGTTTAGACTGCTTTGCCTGTTCGATAAGGCTGTCGATCTGCTTACTACCAAACACCTTTCGGAGCAGCTTATAATCATTAGTTTGCTGCTTATAGCGGTTATTTTCTGACCGCAAATATTGGACTTCGTCAGACAGCTTTGCCACCGTATTCGATAGACTTCCGTTTTCTCGGGAGAGCTGTCGATTACGATAATCGAGCTAATTATTCTCGTCTTTTACGACAAAATAGTGAATTAAAACCTTCTTTGCGAAGTCCTTTAATCTCTCTATCAGAGGTTCCACAAACTTGGTTTTATATGATTTTACAGACATAAAATTTTGCGGTTCAGGTAGCAGTAGTTCGGGATTTTTCTCTAATGCATCACCCAATTCATCATAGGACTCAGCCGCTTTATCGAGGCTATTGAAGCGCTCAACCAGCAAATGAAATTCATCTTTTTTGTCGGCAAGTTTTGTATCAAGCTCCCGAACTTCCTTCTCACGCTCCTGCTTTTTGAAATCCATCACAGACAAATGTTGCTCGTGTGTGCCTTTCTTTTCCCACTTTAGTCCATTCATTTCCATATAGTAAGCAAGGGCAGATTTTTCTGCACTGACCCACTGATTCCACTCGGTATCGCCTTTGGTGCCACCCTTAAAACCTTGGGTAGCTAACGCCTGTTTTAGAGATACACGAGTGTCTAATCCTCGCTTGCTACCGGTGGTGAAGGGGACGAAATCAATGTGCAGATGGGGTGTTGCCTCATCCATATGAAGATGAGCGGAGAACACTCTGAGGTTAGGATTACGCTCCTGAAAAGTTTGAAAGTATTCATCTAAAACCTTTCTTGCCAGCGCTCCATTCTCACTTTCAGCAGACATATTTTCTTTATCACCAATCTGTAAAATGAGTTCGTGGAACGGTTTTTCTTGTTTGCCGCAGCGTATTTTTTCGTAGTAATCTTCGATGCGTCTGTCCGCTCTGGACTGCTTCTCATTATATCTTCGGAGGGCATCGTCAAAGAGTTCGTGGTACACCTTCTTTATCGGCTCGTTACAATAATCTATATTCAGGTAGGTGCGATTGCCGTCTACATTTTCCGTTTTAAACTTACGACTGTTGTGGTTAACGGAGCCTTTTCCTACCATTGCACTAATCGTTCTTAGCATTTATATCACTTCCTTTCCTTTCGCCGCTTGGCGGCGGGTTCTGTTACTCTTGTCAAGAGTAACGCAAAAGCACTTTTGACAGCGGAGCCATCAAAAATGCAACCTGTAAACAGGTTTTGCGCTCTCCGAGGGGTGCGGGTCGCCGGTGGCGACCTCTGCCGGCTTTATGTCGGCAGAAGCACCGACCGAGCCGACAGGCGAGACCAAAGAGAAATCTTTGAAAAGATTTCCCTCTGCACACCTTTAGAAACTTTCTTGTGACGGTGTGTGACGATTGTGACGGTATTTTTGATACCGCCACCACTGCTAAAAACATCGTCACACCGTCACATATCGTCACGCCTGCATTGCTTCAGACAGTTTGATTTTGCGTTCGTGACCATTGCGGCTGTTCTCATAGAGAATGCCATATTCATCCAGCAGCCGTCCTGCATTGACATTCAATTTTCTTGTGAGCGCATTGGGCTGAATGTCAATGTCGAGAGCCGTACATAGTTCTGTTGGAGTACCCATCCAAGTATTACCGGCCGATAAAAAGATTTTAGAAATCTTTTCAAGTAATGGCTCGGGAGGAACTTTCCAAAGCTCTGTTTCGGTTCGCTCCAAATTCCACGCCAGCGTATCTTCATTTCGTATCAGGTGTAATCTCTGGTCTTGCTGATCCCTGCCCGATATATCCAACGTGGCAGCATTACTTGTGCGTTTTTCTTTGGAGAGAAGAAACGCTCCGTCTGCTGCACCAAGCAAACCATTTGTGCCGGAGATCATATCAAACTTATCGTCCGCAGTTTGCTTTCTTGTGTGATGAACAAGCAGTAGGCAGATACCGTAGCTGTCAGCAAACTTTTTCAGCCTTGTGATGATCTGATAGTCGTTAGCGTAACTGTAGTTGTCACCACCTACCTCTCGCACCTTCTGCAAGGTGTCGATGATGATAAGTGACGTGTCTGGGTGTTCTCTCATAAATCCGGAAAGCTGTTCATCAAGACCGTTGCCAAGCTGTCTGGCTGAAACAGAGAAGAAAAGATTTTCATTCTCTACGGTACCGAACATCCGATACAGTCGCTCCTGTAAGCGGCGGTAGTCATCCTCTAAGGCAAGGTATAACACTGTTCCTTTGCGGGTAGTATAATTCCACAGCGGTGTGCCGGTGCTAATGTGATACGCAAGCTGTGCCATCAAAAAGCTTTTGCCCAGCTTTGGCGCACCGACAAACAGATAAGTCCCTCGGTGGAGCAGACCATCCACGATGGGAGGTCTGCTTTGATACACACTGTCAAGTAGTTCGGTCATTGATACTGTTTTTAGATAGGACGGGTCCATCATCCGACGCATTTCTCGTTCCCATTCCTCATAATTTTTCTCAAACCCATTGCATTCAGTGGATTCATCCGATATAATATTTGTAGTACATATTTGAGATGACTGTCCTTCACCTATTGCAGTAGGTGTGCCAAGGACGGCCATTTCTTTTTTATTGTCCATTTTCATCTTCTCCTTTCAGTCCGCACATTGTTGCGGTTATTAGCTCAATAGTACAAAGCAGTTCATCACTATCCGCTCCACCGGATTCAATCCGCTGAAGCTCGGATAGGATATTGTCCATCTGTGTTTTAAGAGCCTTATACACTCTCGGGTTGCCCTGAACGATTACATCTCGCTCCATACAGCGGCGGTAACAATATTCTTGCTTTGTAATCCCGGATAGAGCCACCGCACGATTGAGTTCTTCACTTTCTTCCGGTGATACCCGAAAGCCTACCGTGATGTTGCGAAACCGATTGTGGCGGTCTACATTTTTTGCTGACATATTACATCCCACCTTTCCTGAAGTCATTAAGTTTATCTGCCATATCAATTTGTGTAGAAGGAAATAGATGAGCGTAGTTGTAAGTGATATTGATGCTCTCGTGTCCGACACGATCTGCAATTGCCACAGCAGAATATCCCATCTCAATAAGAAGTGATATATGGCTGTGCCTGAGATCGTGAATTCTGATACGCTTGACTCCTGCCTCTTGTGCACCTCTGTCCATTTCGTGGTGAAGATAGCTTTTGGTAACTTCAAAAAGCCGATCCGTTTTCTCAATACTATATAGCTGACCGATATACTCCTGTATCTCTTCACAGAGAAACTGGGGCATTTTTATCGTGCGGTTGCTTTTCGGCGTTTTGGGATCAGTTATTACATCACGCCCGTTTATACGCTGATAAGATTTGTTAACGGTCACGGTACTGCGTTCAAAGTCGAAGTCCGCAGGTGTTAGTGCCAGAAGCTCGCCTTCTCGGATTCCACACCAGTAGAGCATTTCAAATGCGTAAAAGGAAATAGGCTTATCCATAATTGCATAAGAGAACCTCTGGTATTCCTCCTGTGTCCAAAATGACATTTCACGTCCTTTTGCCTTTCCCATATTTCCAACCTTTGCCGCCGGGTTTTCTCTCAACCCATAAAATTTTTTGGCGTGATTAAACACTGCTGAAAGCTGATTGTGAATCGTCTTGAGATAAACAGGCGAATACTTCTTGCCGTTCTGTCCTTTAAGCTTCATCATCTCATTCTGCCAAGCGATAATATCCTTCGGCAGAATTTCATTCATCTTTCTTTTTCCGAGATAGGGAAGGATTTTCGTCTGCATAATGTGTTCTTTGGTATGCCAAGTATTTTCCTTAATGCGATTCTTCATATCGGCGGTATAGATTTCATTAAAACTCTCTAAGGTCATATCTAAATCCATCTGTACCTTGTTGAGCTGTTCTCGCTCCCAAGCTTGAGCATCTCTTTTGGTAGAAAAGCCACGTTTAGTTGTCTGTTTGCGGTTTCCTTGCCAATCTGTGTAGCGGTAGTACACTTTCCAAGTGTTTGTTTTTTCTTCTTTATAAACTGCCATTGATTAATTCCTCACTTTCTTATTTGTGCCATAACAGGCTCTTTCCATAAAATACTGTTTATTTACACGACCGGAAATCGTGATAAACCCTTGCTTTTTCAGTTCGTCATTTAACTTCTGAACAATTTTATAGGCATACGACTTTGATATACCCAATTCTGCTGCGACATCGTCTACTCGCATAAAGGTTGTACTTGCCATTCTTTCACCTCCTTCATCTTAGATTTGTATTCAGTTGTGTTATTTAGCGTCGGATACTTTCTGGCCGCCTTCCGATTTGCCCGGGCGGATGCACCATTACCGTGATGCGCGACGGACGCATTAAGCGTATTTGCTTAATGCTCTATCATTATACTAAGCTTATTTGCTAGTGTCAAGCGGTTTTTGAGAAAATATTAAACTTTTTTGTTTTATTTTCTCTTGACAAACACTAAGCATATATGTTATGCTGTCTGTGAGCTACATAAAGGAGGCTATACAAACTATGGCAATAGGTGAAAGAATACATTTTTTCAGGCTTCTGCGGGGAATGACACAGAAGTATCTCGGTCAGGCAGTTGGTTTTCCCGAAAAAAGCGCTGATGTTCGTTTAGCACAGTATGAAACGGGAACACGCTCGCCCAAAGCAGATTTAACCGCAGCGCTGGCACAGGTGTTGGATGTTTCTCCACAGGCCCTTGCTGTTCCTGATATTGATAGCTACATTGGTTTGATGCATACGCTGTTCGCCCTTGAGGACAACTATGGTCTTTCTATCTGTGAAACTTATGGGGAAGTCTGCTTGCGATTAAACAAAGAAAACAGCAACTCTGCCGAACTTTCTGAAATGCTATCTGCTTGGCAAGAACAGTCAGCTAAACTCGCCGCAGGAAAGATCAGCAAGGAGGATTATGACCGTTGGCGTTATAACTTCCCTAAATACGACACCACACAACCTTGGGCAAAGGTTCCTTCGGATGCAATGAACGACGCAATGTTAAAAGCGTTCGCTGATCACTTAAAGGATAAATAAAAGAAAAAGAGCTAACAGACTTTAACAAAAATCTGTTAGCTCTTTATTTATGAATAATCTAAAAGTGTTGTCAAAATGTTGTCACGAAGCCCTGCGACTATCTAAAAACCCAGTGTTTATGCGGTTTTTCGGGCTTTACGATTTATTCCCACTCGCTCCTTGATTTCTTAATCTAAACAATTTTGTTTATACGATTTAGCTCGTAGGATTTGTATTATCTGTATTATCCCAAAAACTTGGGCTATCCAATTTTCTGTTGCCAATATGTTGCCACAAAAACGGCGTATTGGAATAAACACAAAGAAGCGTATTATCTATCATTGGGTTTCTAAACAAGGCCAGCTAATTCGTGCTTACTCCACATTATACTTTACGGTACTTATCTCAATTCGACTTTCAGATACCCCTTTTGATAACTCTACGAAAGGATAGAATTTGTAATTGAGATTCCCAATGCTTCCTTCGTAAATATCCGTATTGTGCGCCAACAATCCATTAATGATTTCTTCTAATTCAGTATCATATTCATTTCCGTTGATTGTTTGTGCAACCATCTTAAATGCTTCCAACACTTCTTCTTCATTAATGTTGTCAATATGATATCCATTTATAGTAATAATTAGCTCATTAGTATTGCTATTTAATAATTCCGTTCTACAGCCATTTATATGGATGAAAAATTTAGTCCTAATATTGCCTTTATCAATCTCCCCATAATCAAATCCACATTCGCTCAAAAAACCGTTTACCACTTCATCATCAACTATATTTTGGGGTTCTGCCACCTCATTTTCTGTATTGCTACTTGTTGTATCTGACTTTTCTGATTGAACGGTCTCCTCCGAAACAACAGGCTGTGAAACGTCTTTTCCAGGATTTTCCGTATTGTTACTATCACCCGAACCTCCGGCTAACGCAATAATGAGATATAGAATCCAAGCGACAGCAATTATACCTATCTTTACCCATTTGTTCAGTTTCTGATTTCTTACCATCAGAATTGTAAGCGGGATAGGGAAAATGAAAATCCAACCCAAAACCCAAAGCCAGGTTTTTCTCTTTTTGACAGGTTGGGCGGCTGTATTTGTATATACAACGGTAGTGCTACCAGCTTTGTTGGTATAACCACAATCCGGGCAAGCAGCAGAAAAGTATTCAGCACCGCATTTGGGGCATTTTTTAGCTTTGGCCCCTGCTTTAACGCCACATTTGGGGCAGAAATTGCCGTCTTCAAATACTGTGCCACAATTTCCGCACTTGTGTTTAAATTCGTTTCCTCCACACGATGAGCAAACGGTTGCAGAATCCTGATTCTCTGCACCACAGAATTTACATACTTTCATAGCTTCTGTTTCTCCTTCTATGTAAAAATAAGCTTGAGATTCAAATTGGTTATTTTGAAGCGTGCTTTTCTTTGTACTTGCTGTATTAGTAGTCCTTTTTCTGTTTGTTTTTCCCGATGAAGTTCCTGCGGGAAATAAACTTACTGACGTCTTATTATAGACTTTGTTATAAGCAGCTTTCTTGGGATTCTTTATCCAGCCCATACCTTTTTTTCCGTATCCGGGTATCAAAGCCTTTTTCACAGATCTTTTTAATTTCCCTGTTGTGCGAGCTTTTAGCGATTTTTTAAGACTGGGCTTTCTAATTCCAAACTTCATGATATGTTACCTACGCTTCCTCGCGCTCAAAAACAATAGATTTTTCTTTGCAAAAATCTTCAAATGCTTTTAGAGCTAACTTGCTTGGTTTGGTTTTTCCACTTTCCCATCTGTTTACAGTAGCAAAACTAACACCAAGTTGATGGGCCATATCTTCCTGAGAGAAATTAACCTTTTTTCGTGTATCTTTAACTTTTTCTGAAAATTCCATATAAAATACCGCCTTTACGATGTTATTGGTATTATAACATCTGATATAGCATTTGTCAATATTCGGACGTTGATAGCGCGAAAAAGCGGCAGGGATTGCTCCCCGCCGCCGGTTAATTATTTAATTATGAATATGCAAACCTGTCGGTATTATTCCCACTCGCCAAGTGGAAACAGAGTCTAAACTTTTTTGTATAGACTGTTTGATCCCATTTGGCTTTATTTGATACCAATTATCCCAATCCTATGGGGTATCCGACTTTCTGCTATCAAAAAGCTATCAGGGGATGCTATCAATAGCGGAAATCCACAACTTCAACTATCCTCGTTACAATTGACTTACGTCATATTGTAAATGTGATACTCGAATGACATTTCGTCGCATGGATAACCGTGACTGCTGCTCTTCACCATGCCGAGCTTAACTGCTGCAAAGTGTCGATGGAGATTCTCAAATACAACTATTTGCCCTGTGCTTATTGTTCTGCATCTACTTGAGAAGTCATAAGATGGAAGTAATTCTGGTGCTGGAAATTCTGATTCTCCAACCCGATAGCCAATTAATCCATAAGCATGTATAGAGTCATTTCCTGCACGACTCCATCGAGTTTCAAACAGGTAGTCACCATTTCCTATCAAATAAACACCATTATTATTATCAAAGCGAAAACTCACCTTACCATCCATCATTGGAGAATGATACTGTACTGATTCTATCTTTATCTTAATCTCTATCTCTTGACCAATATCATTTGAAAAGGGACTTTTACCTAGTGGTGGCTTCTTTTTCGAGTCTTCCCCATAAATTCTTTCGATAAGCTCTTGATAGCGAACTATATACTCATCGTCGTTTGAAAAATCTATATAAAGTTTACTTCCGAGCGCTGTAGGTACTTTTTTATCGGATTCGTTATTTCTAACGACGGATATGATATAGTCCGTCTTTACATCCCGTAACAGTGGTTGTGTCATGATTGCTCCCTCATAGCCAGAACCACCATTCCCAGAATTAAACTTATCAACGTATGCCTTGGAACAAATGCACAGCACTAGATTGGCTTCTGAAAGACCTTGCTCCATGAAAAAACGTAGATCAGAGCCAACTCGTAAATCCCATTGGTCAAGAATAGCATTTACACCATGAGAGCGCAAATCGGTTGCGAGCTTTAATACCCACGCTTTATGAGCATCATTATCATGCGAATATGAAATAAATACTGTAGGGTTCTCCATATTACCTCTATTTTTCTTTAGTTCTACAACTCTGTTATTAATGTGTCCACCACGCCGTCCAAATCTCTCTTTATTGTGCATTCCCACAGCACAATGACTTTCCAGCCGTCAGTCTCAAGTGCCTGAATATGCTCCTGATCTCGTTGCTTTGTTCGCTCTATCTTGGGTCCCCAATATGCTTTATTGGATTGACTGGCGTGAGCATAATGACTGCCGCAATCCTGCCCATGCCAATAGCACCCATGAATGAAGATAGCAATTTTCTTTCTGGTGAATACAATATCCGGTTTTCCGGGCAGCGCCTTGTAATTCACACGGTAGCGGTATCCCATAGAAAATAGCTTGCGGCGCACCAAAAGTTCAATACTGGTATCTTTGCTTTTGATGTGCGACATGATCTCACTACGGCGGGCAGAGGAAACAGAATCAGCCATTACACAGACAAATCTAGCGGCAGATCGGAAATATCCTTCAGCCGCTTGCCCTGCACCAAGGTTTCCAGCGTTTCCACCGCATCCTCAGAACCCGCCTCTTTAACTGCGCGAATCAGTTCATAGAGTGCAAAGTGATATACGCAGTCAATATCGCCAGTGCCGAGCGCAAGAGATGCCAAGCGATTCGGCATAGGCTCAGCCGTCACAACAACGATGTGCGGCAAATGTCCCTTTCGGTTGCGGATCAGGTTCAATGCCTCTGTGCGGCTGTTCTGTGCGCGGTCGCTGCGCATCGTGTACTTTGCAGAAACACTCGCATGAAGAATGGGCTTGCCGCCATTGGACTTCCGAATATCTGCCATCTTGCAGATCTCGTCATCAACAATGAGCTGAGCTGCATTGATCTCGCTATCTTCATAGAGATCGCGGTAAACAACAACGTCAGGTGCAACGAGGTAGTCGTTGCCCAGCGCAGCAGCCAACTGTGCGTTCTGTGTCGTAAGCGCATTTAAGTAAGCAAGATGCTCGTACTGCGCAAAATCGCTTGTTTTCAGTTTGTTGTTATTGCCGAGCTGAAGAATTGTCCAGTTTCCGGGACGGAGGTTCTGCAAATAGGGAAAGGTTTCACGCAGGAACTCCATTGTCAGCGTTTCAAATTGCTTTCCGAGAGTCTGC
>JAQXMC010000030.1 GCA_029012445.1 Oscillospiraceae bacterium | reverse complement strand
GCGTAGGCGGCACCGTTTTTGAACGCCTTTTTCGTTCCGCTACGCTCCACTCAAAAGGCGTTCAAAAACATTGTACTATATCTAGACTTTATTTTTTACCGAAAATGGGTCACATCTATTTACAACGCAGACGATATTTTGCGCCGATGCAGGCGTTTCGGTTGCTTTTTTATTATAAAATATGCTATACTAATCTGATATACGGTCTTATTCCGTGATATATTTTTCAGCCTTTAAAGGAAATGATAAAATGAAATATTTCGCAAAGCAATATGATGTTATCGTTATCGGCGCAGGTCACGCCGGAATAGAAGCCGGTCTTGCGAGCGCAAGGCTCGGCTGCAGCACCGCCGTGTTCACCATAAATATGGATTGGGTTGGCAATATGCCCTGCAACCCGTCGATCGGCGGAACATCAAAAGGGCATCTTGTCCGGGAGATTGACGCGCTCGGCGGCGAAATGGGCAAGGCTGCAGACGCAAACACCCTTCAGAGCCGGATGCTGAATCTCGGCAAAGGTCCGGCTGTTCATTCCCTCAGAGCGCAGATAGACAGAAGAAATTACAGCGCTTATATGAAGCACACGCTCGAATCCCAGAAAAATCTTGAGCTTCGCCAGGCCGAGGTGACGGATATTTTCAAAAACAAAGACGGTCTGTGGGAGCTTACAACCCGCCTTGAAGCGGTCTATAAGGCAAAATGTGTTGTCATTGCCACGGGAACTTTCCTTGCGGGAAAAATATATGTTGGCGATGTCAGCTATTCGGGCGGACCGGACGGAATGTTCCCGGCAAACGAGCTGGCGGCCGCACTGAAAAAGCTCGGAATTCCGACAAGGCGCTTCAAAACCGGCACTCCGTCGCGAGTCAACCGCAGGAGCATTGATTTTTCATCGCTCGAAGCTCAGCCCGGCGACGAGCGGATCGTTCCTTTTTCGTTTGACTGCGACAAGCCGCCCGAGAACAAGGAGCTTTGCTATATAACCTACACCAACGCCGAGACGAAAAGGGTGATTCTCGATAATCTTTCCCGCTCTCCGCTTTACAGCGGCAAGATCGACGGCGTCGGCCCAAGGTATTGCCCGAGCATAGAGGACAAAATTGTCCGTTTTTCAAATAAAGAGCGCCACCAGGTCTTTATTGAGCCCTGCGGCGAAAACACCGAAGAAATGTATCTTCAGGGGCTTTCTTCCTCTCTGCCGGAGGATGTTCAGCTGGAATTTCTGAAAACGATCCCCGGGCTTGAAAATGTTCAGGTCATGCGCACCGCTTACGCTATCGAATATGACTGCGTGGATCCGCTTGCTCTTAAAAGTACGCTCGAATTTCATGATTTTGAAGGTCTTTTCGGCGCAGGACAGTTTAACGGCTCCAGCGGCTATGAAGAGGCTGCGGCTCAGGGACTCGTTGCCGGAATAAACGCCGCCCTCAAGGTTCAGGGCAGGGAACCGATGATTCTCGACAGAGCGTCGTCATATATCGGAACTCTTATCGACGACCTTGTGACAAAGGGCTGCACCGATCCCTACCGGATGATGACCTCCAGAAGCGAATACAGGCTCATTTTAAGGCAGGATAACGCGGATATCAGACTGACTGACATCGGCAGGCGAGTCGGCTTAGTCGGCGATGAAAAATGGGAGCGATATCAGCGCAAGCTCAGTCTGATAGCAAGGGAAAGAGAGCGGATCAAAAAAGTTTCCGTTCCGGTCAGCGATAAGCTGAATGCGCTTTTGGTTTCACGTGAAACAGCGCCTCTCAAAACAGGCTGCCGGATGCCCGAGCTTCTCAAGCGGCCGCAGCTGAATTATGAGCTTCTCACGGAGTTTGACAAAGACAGACCGGACCTGCCCCGCGAAGTGTTTGAGCAGGTCGAAATAGAAATCAAATATGAGGGCTATATCAAAAGACAGCTCGCCCAGATAGCCGAAATGCGGCGGCTTGAGGTCAAAAGCCTTGAAAATGTTGATTATAACGATGTTGTCGGTCTGAGACTTGAAGCCCTTGAAAAGCTCAGCAAGGTCCGCCCGTCGAATGTCGGCCAGGCGTCGAGAATATCGGGCGTCACACCGGCTGATATTTCCGTTCTTCTGATCTATCTTGCGAAAAGAAAGGGATAACCGATGTTTATTTCAAAAGAATTGCTCATAAACGGCGCAGCCGAATACGGCGTTGCGCTTGACGACGCTGCCGTTGAACGCTTTGACGCCTACGCCCGTCTGCTTGTCGAGTGGAACAAGGTCATGAATCTCACTGCCATAACCGACAGCGATGAAATAGTCAGAAAACACTTTATCGACAGCCTTTCGCTCTTATCCGCCGTGGATATTCCGAAAAACGCAAAGGTCATTGATGTCGGAACAGGGGCGGGCTTTCCGGGAATACCCCTGATGATAGCCAGAGGCGATCTCAGAATGACTCTCCTCGACAGCACAAAAAAGCGGCTTGGCTTTATCGAAGCGGTTTCACGTGAAACATCTCTCACACCCGAGCTTCTTCATTCCCGCGCCGAGGACGCAGGCAGACAGGAGGAATATCGGGGAAAGTTCGATCTGGCTACGGCGAGAGCGGTATCCAATCTGCGGGATCTGAGTGAATATTGCCTCCCGTTTGTCAAAAAAGGCGGAATTTTCGCTCCGATGAAAAGCGCAAAGGCCGATGAGGAAATTGAGCAGGCGAAAAAGGCTATTCATGTTCTCGGCGGCCGGATTGAGGATAAAGTCAGCTTTGAGCTCGGCGGCGCAGGCGCAAGAACCGTTATTCTGATAAAAAAGATTTCGCAAACTCCGACAAAGTACCCGAGACCTTCGGCAAAAATGTCTAAGTTTCCCATTGAATAAGGCTAAATTCAGTCACAGACCGTCGTTTTCTGCGATGAAAAACATTGGACAGGCTCCCGATCATGTGGTAATGTATTTATAGGCGAAAGCCGACATTACCCGATCGGGAGCTTTTTCGGAGGTTTATCATGGTTCTGTCAACTTCAAGGCCAAGGGCAGTCGGCCAGATACTTCTCATCGAGACCGACAGGATAGCCCCTAACAGAAATCAGCCGAGAGCCGAGTTCCCTATGGAGGAGCTCGAGGGCCTCTCACGCAGCATAAAGGAGAACGGAATGATCCAGCCGCTCACAGTTCGGCGTACCGGGGATTATTATGAGCTGATAGCAGGTGAACGGCGGCTGAGAGCCGCAAAAATGGCGAAAATGAAACTTGTTCCCTGCATCGTGATGGAAATTGACGATAAAAGCTCGGCGGTGTTCGCGCTTATAGAAAATCTCCAGCGCCAGCAGCTGAATTTCGTCGAGGAGGCGCGGGCGATCCGGGTGCTTAACACCTTCTACGGAATGAAGCAGGAGGAGATAGCCGCAGCTCTCGGCAAAACGCAGTCGGCTGTGTCAAATCTGCTGCGGATTCTGAGGCTGCCGACCGAAATACAGAACGAGCTGACAAAAAACGGACTGACGCAGCGCCACGCGCGGGCGTTATTGAATCTGACGGCGCAGCAACAGAAAAAAGCGCTCGACACCATAATAGAAAAGAATCTCAATGTCGAACAGACCGAAAGACTGGTCGAAAGCCTGCAGGCGCAGGAGAACAGACACGGAAGAAAGCGCAAGATATTTTTTAAAGATGTGAAAATATTCATCAAAACGATCGACCATGCCGTTGAAACAATGCAAAGCGCCGGAATTTCAGCGACCTGCAAGCGAAGCGAGGACGAAGCAAACTACACCTTCATCGTCACTGTTCCGAAAAAGGAAGCGGAAAGAGTCGTTCAGCGTACATAACCGCAAATATATCTATAAAGATATCCCATATTTGTTTGAAATGCTACATATGT
This sequence comes from Oscillospiraceae bacterium, assembly GCA_029012445.1. Classification (GTDB taxonomy): domain Bacteria; phylum Bacillota; class Clostridia; order Oscillospirales; family Acutalibacteraceae; genus UBA6857. The sequence continues at coordinate 11,670 of JAQXMC010000030.1, read as the reverse complement.
AGTGTTTTGATATCATATCTTTCTCTTTCACACACCCCACAAAAGCTAAGACCGCCTGCAAGGGCGGTCTCGGCTTTTTAAAATCCGGTTATAAATAGCGAGGGAGCGCTTTTGCACTCCCTCAGGGTTAAATTTCATTTTCAGGCCGCTGCTTTAACAACATCGGTCTTTCCGTGATCCAGATAGATCTTATATACGAAGCCGATGATTCTCGTGTCGGCGATCGTGAGAAGCGAATCAATCATTTCGCACTGATCTATGTAGTTATCATCGCAAAGCGCATAGAGTCCGAGACCGAATGAGATCCAGTGATTATCATCTTCTTCGTCGAAATAGAACTCCAGTTCTTCCCAATCGGCGTGGCCGTTCTTGATATTGACTATTCCGCCGCCGGTGTAGATGGTTATAGGCGTGAAGCCTGCGGCAGCGCCGGTGAACGCAAAGTTAATGTTGCCGACGATTTCCCAGTCCATAACAACACCGTAGACGACAAATCTTTCGTGAATACCGAGTCCCCATTCCTCAGCCAGCTCAGCGTGAGCGGGATCTCTCTTGTAGTCCCAGACGCCGTGATCTCTGACCGATTTATAGAACTCAATCTGACCGAAGCCGGGGTCTGTTCTCCATTTTTTGGCAATTTCAAGGTTCTCGTCAAGAAGCTTCTGATATTGCTCTGTGACATCCTTATAGCCCGTCGGATCCTCATAGCCGGCTCTCGGAACGAAGTTTTCCTTATAATATTCGGCGTATTCCTCATAGCTTACCTCATGCGTTACGGGTTCAGTTACTAAAAAGCTGAGATCGTTTTTGTGCTTGACCGCATTGACAAATGTGGGTATTGCCGTTGTGAGCGACATAAGATAAGTCAACAGCGCCATTATGATTGACAGGACCTTTGACATTTTGTTCCCTCCATGTTTCCGGTACGCGCCGACTTTCTGCCGACGGGACCTTCTATTCAATATTTGTTATTTTATTGTACATGGTTTTTTAAAAATTGTCAACGCCTTTTCAATCGTTTGGACAAAATATTTTATTCATCTGATTTAAGGGGGGGCGAAAGCACAGCGTTTGAGGAAATAATCCGCTTAAAGAAAAATATATTTCGACCGAAAAAATTCCGAAAAATTGAAAAAAGCTATTGACAAATTCAGGATTTGTGATATATTAGTAATAGATACTAATAAGGAGTGGATACTGGTGACTCGGAATACGATACAGAGATCCTTGGTGCTGAAAGCTGTTTTGGGTTTGCATAATCACCCGACAGCCGATGAAATATATGATGAAGTGATAAAGGTCTGCCCCAGCATCAGCAAGGGCACGGTTTACCGCAACCTGAATCTTCTGGCGGAAAGCGGTGAGATCCGCCGTGTGGCGGTTGCCAACGCGCCGGACAGATATGATTTCGCCGTTTATCCTCACGCTCATTTCAGGTGCAAAGCCTGCGGCCGGGTATTCGACTATGTTATCGCCGAAAAGGAGCTGATCAACGACAGGGATAATCCCGATCTGAAAGCTTCGGACTATGACCTTGTCTTTTCTGGGCTTTGCAAAAACTGCGGGAATTTTTAAAGCGGCGGAAACAAAAGGATATTAAACCGGGCAACCGGAAATATAAATTTTATAATAAGGAGTTTTGAACATGAACTACAAAGGAACAAAAACAGAACAGAACCTGCTGGCTGCTTTTGCCGGCGAATCTCAGGCGAGAAACAAATACACATACTTTGCCTCTGTGGCAAAAAAAGAAGGATATCAGCAGATAGCGGCAATTTTTGAGGCCACAGCCAACAACGAAAAGGAGCACGCAAAGCTTTGGTTCAAGGCTCTTGGCGAGCTCGGCGACACCGCGAAAAATTTAGCCGCCGCCGCTGACGGTGAAAATTATGAGTGGACCGATATGTATGAAAACTTCGCGAAGGACGCCGAGGAAGAGGGCTTCGCCGCTCTGGCGGCTCAGTTCCGCGCAGTCGCAAAGATCGAGAAATCACACGAGGAACGCTACCGCGCGCTGCTCAATAACGTGGAAATGAAAGCCGTTTTCGAAAAGTCCGAGGAGACCATGTGGGAGTGCCGCAACTGCGGACATCTGGTCATGGGCAAAAAAGCGCCCGAGGTCTGCCCGGTCTGCGCTCACCCGCAGAGCTTCTTTGAAGTCCGCAAGGAAAATTATTGATCCCGAACATAAAAAGCTTTCTGCCGCGCCCTCCTCAGGAAAGGTGCGGCAGAATTTTTTAAATAGAGCATATAGCTTATAAGTCATCAGCATTGTTCATAAACAGAACAGCATATTTTTAAACCGGATTTCCTTGGCAATACTTTTTATTGTATTTCTGCGTTCCGCATTTCAGAAACAAGCTGTGCGCCCCGAAAACGGAGCGCACAGCGTAATTGTTTTATTATATTTTCATTCTTATCAATAAGTTATCGTGTAATCCTCGACGAAGGTCATGCCGATCTGAGCGGGCATCGTTGAGACAAGTACCTTGGCGTTAAGAGCGAGAACGACCGGCATTGTGTAATTGGCCGCAACGAGATTTCCGGTGGCCTTATCGACCTTGGCGACTATAACGCCGTCGTGATATGTCAGCTTGACATCGGAGATCGAAAGACCGGGATAATCAAGTGCGATTTCCTCTTCCTTGAGATAGTTCATGACCGTGCCGTAGCCGTTGCCTGCCGTGCAGTTTGGCGTGTCATCGTTGTTGAGCTCGATTCTGATTTCATATTCGCTGCCGTTGTCGTCGCAGGTTGCGCTCTTGACCTGAGAAACATCGAGCTTGCTCGAATAATCCTGCTCTTTGACGGGGAACTTCTGCTTTATTTCGTCGCCCGTATAGGTAACGGGGTTATCGTCCTTTGTGAGGAACTTATTCATAGCGAAAGAAGCGATCGACTTGAGTGAATCTGAAACCTGAAGATATTCGTCGTTGCTCATTCTGTCGGTGTAGTTGAGAGTGACCGAGGCAGCGTCCGTCTTGACCTTATTTGCCGCCGCATTGTAGTAAGCCACTATTTCATCGACGGTTCCGGGCTTGCCCGACTGGGTGTTTGCCGAATTGCCGGCGGCGGGCTTTTCGGCAGCCGCATCGCCAGAATTTGCGGCCGGGGCCGTTGATGAAGGCTGCTGAGCTGCGGTCGTTGAGGTCGGAGCGGACTGAGTCTGCTGTTCGGCGCCGCTGCTGACCGCCACGGGAGATTTGCCGCTGATCACAGCGAGAATTTTTGAATAGGAGCCACAGGCGAAACCGACGGTGAAAATCAAAACTGCTGCGAGCACGCCGGCGATAGCTTTTTGCGTCACAGGGTTCAGAGATTTGAAAAATTTCATTTTAAGTCCTCCAATAAAAATATCGAGGCTGCTGCGCGCCCTGAAGCGGATAATCGCCCGCCTGAGCAGGGAGCCACACAATACCGACTGTATTATAATATAAAAATCAACACTTAGCAAGTGAAATTTATAAATTTTCTGTTTCATTCCAACAATTTTATAATAAACTATATTGACTTTTTCGGGATTTTGCTCCATGATATACAGGTTAAGATAACTATACAAACTAACCAAGCCGTCGGTTATCTCAACAGAAACGGCTGAAAGGATAGAAATAATGAAAAAACTCAACCGCATAACGCCGCTGTCGAAAGCGACAATGATAATCTGGTGGAGCTGCCGGGCTCTTCTCCTGCTCTGGGGTACGGTCAACCTTTTCTACGGCTACACTTCGCAGTTCGTTCAGGCGGTCTTCGCAATAATTTTCACTCACCTTTGGGATATGTTCCAGCTTTTCGGCGGCAAATCGTTTATCACCCGTGTTCCGGCGTACCTTCAGACATATCTCAATGTCTTTATCTGCTTCGGCTGCGTTGTCGGCTCAACGGTGAACGAACACACGAGCTTCACGGGAATAGATATCCCCGAGCATATTTTCGCCGGCTTTCTCGCCTGCAGCTTCGGTTTTGTTCTCTGCGACATAATGCAGGGCGACAGAAAAAAGATAAAACCCGCAGTTCAGGCTATATTCGGCTTTTCCTTCGGCGTCGCACTGATGGTCGGCTGGGAATTTTATGAGTTCACTATGGACAGACTCTACGGCTTCGACCTCCAGCACGCCCTGCCTTTCGCTCAGGACGGTCTGCTTGACACAATGCTCGATCTTATTCTCGGCGCCGGCGGCTCTCTCATAGCGATGTTTCTTGAAGCGTTCAGGCGCACGGGGCTAATCGGCTTCGGCAGAGAAGAAAAACGCGCCGAATATCTCATTGAAAGAGCGCGCGACAAGGAGGATAAAAAACGCCGCCTGATGCAGAATGAAAGCAAATAACGCGATTTTCCTTTCCAAGTCCGACAAGGGCGCGGATTTTGTCGATGAAAATTTAATATTTGTTCTTGACTCAGAAATATTTTTATTGACAAACGCTTCGTTTTCAATTATAATTAAGGTTGCAGAGGTATCTTAAACCAAAGTCCTCCGCTGTTTTTCGGAGGTAACTTAAATTTTAAAGGAGGCAGACGATATGAAAAAAATCATCGCAGTCATTCTTGCGATAGCAATGGTATTCTCAATGGCTACCGTTCTTGCTTACGCAGAGGACGAAACAACAACAGACGGCGGTATTCTCACACCCAGCCACGGCAATGACGCAGACGACGAGGAGTATGAAGGCTACTACACGCTGATGAACTTCTTCAAGGATCTGTTCAACAGGATCAATCTTCTTATCGAATATATCGTTAAGGTGTTCTTCCCCAATGTTGAAAACATTCCGCAGATTCCCGATCCCGAACCCACAACCGCTGCAGCGGCGGCGCTCGTTGCTTAAAACAAACCACGAATGCACGGCGGATCTTCCGCCGTGTTTTTGTTTTGAAAAGAGTTTTCCGCGCGTTCGTGTCTGAGCGAATTGAAGCGAAACAGCCGAAAGCGCGCCGAAGCTTGGGCGTCTATGCGGCGGGCAGAAAATTCTCCCTTAGTTTATCGGCAGTGTTTCGCCGCAAAATATGAATATATTCCAAAGAAAGTGCGGTGCGTTATGCAAAAGAACTTCAGCGTGACGGGAATGACCTGTTCGGCGTGTTCGGCGAGAGTGCAGAAAAGCGTCGAACGGCTTGACGGCGTTCAGTCCGTCAGCGTCAATCTTCTCAAAAACAGCATGAGCGTTATTTTCGACGAGAAAAAGCTCGGTGCGGACGAGATCATCCGGGCGGTCGAAAGCGCCGGCTACGGGGCGTACCCGAAAGACGCAAAAAACAGAACGGCGGAAAAACCGGAAAGAAAAAAAGCAGACGAAGATCTGAAACAGATGAAAACGAGGCTCGCCGTGTCGGTGTGTTTTGCCGTTCCGCTGTTTTATCTTTCAATGGGGCATATGATGAACTGGCCCTTGCCGGAATTCTTTCTCGGCGCCGGGAACGCGATAACTCTCGTTTTCACCCAGTTTTTGCTGTTACTGCCGATCATATTCGTCAACTCCGGATATTATAAGGTCGGCTTCAGGGCGCTTCTTCACCGCTCGCCGAACATGGATTCGCTGATAGCTCTCGGCTCCTCCGCCGCCGTTATCTATGGCATATATGCTATATATAAGATCGGCGCTGCGCTCGGCAGAAACGACCTTCAGACAGCCCATGCCTTTATGATGGATGTATATTTTGAGTCGGCGGGCGTTATTCTCACTCTCATCACTCTCGGAAAGTTTTTCGAAGCCGGAGCCAAGGGCAAGACCACAGGCGCAATCGAGAAGCTGATGGATCTTTCGCCCAAAACCGCCACCGTCATCAGAGACGGAAAGGAATACACCGTCGCCGCAGACGATGTCGCCGTCGGCGATATTCTCTCGGTCAGAAGCGGAGAGAGGATCCCTGTTGACGGAGAGATAATCGAGGGCAGCTGCTTTGCGGATGAATCGGCGATCACGGGCGAGAGCGTTCCGGCGGAAAAAACGGTCGGCGACAGGGTAACGGGAGCGACGACGCTCAAATCCGGCTATATCAGAATGAAGGCTCTGCGCGTCGGTGATGAAACCACGCTTTCCCAGATAGTCAGACTCGTTGACGAGGCGACAAGCTCAAAGGCGCCGATAGCGAGGCTGGCCGACAAGGTCAGCGGCGTTTTCGTGCCTGTCGTTATGGGTATTGCGCTGATTGCGACCGTCGTCTGGCTGCTTCTCGGAAAGGGCGCGGAGTTCTCGCTCTCCATCGGCATCAGCGTTCTGGTCATCTCCTGCCCGTGCGCGCTGGGGCTTGCGACGCCGACGGCAATAATGGTCGGAACAGGCAAGGGCGCCGAAAACGGAATACTGATAAAAAGCGCCGAAAGCCTTGAAACCGCCCACAAAATACAAACCGTTGTGTTTGACAAAACGGGAACAATAACAAGCGGTACACCCGAAGTGAGCAATATATTCACCTGCGGCGGATATTCGGAAAACGAGCTGCTTTCGGCCGCCGCCTCTATAGAAAAGCTGTCGGAGCACCCTCTCGGAGCGGCGATAGTCAAAGAGGCCGAAGCCCGGGGCATTGCGCTTGAGAGCGCCGCCGGCTTTGTTCAGACGGCCGGCCGGGGAATACGGGGCACGATTAACGGCGAGGAGATTTCGGGCGGCAACGAAAAGCTGATGAGAGAAAACGGTCTCACTGATGAAAGCGCCTTCTCATTCGGAGAAGCCGCAGCCGAAAAGGGAGAAACTCCGCTTTATTTTTCAAAGGGCGGCAGTCTCATGGGCGTTATCTGCGTTGCTGATCCGGTCAAGGCGGGCAGCACCGAAGCGATAAGGGCTCTTCACGAAATGCGGATAGAGACCGTTATGCTGACGGGCGACAACAAAAAGACCGCGGACGCCGTCAGGGATCAGGTCGGCATAGATACCGTCTACGCCGAAGCCCTGCCGCAGGAGAAGGAGAAGATAATCAGTCACTTCCGCAGTCAGGGCAAAACGGTCGCAATGGTCGGCGACGGCGTCAACGACGCTCCGGCTCTGACAAGGGCTGATGTCGGCATAGCGATAGGAGCCGGAACCGATATAGCCGTTGACTCGGCCGACATTGTTCTGATGAAAAGCGACATTTCAGATGTTGTTTCCGCCATCAGGCTCAGCAAGGCGGTCATCCGCAATATAAAGCAAAATCTTTTCTGGGCATTTTTCTATAATTCGATCGGAATACCGATCGCGGCGGGCGTGTTCTTCCTGCCGTTCGGGCTGAAGCTGAACCCGATGATAGGCGCTCTCGCAATGAGCTTCAGCTCCGTGTTCGTTGTCACGAATGCGCTCAGGCTCAGATTTTTTAAGTTCGGCAAAAGCGCGCAGGGTGATCCCCCCGCAGCCGAAAAAACAGAAACGGAGGCGAAAAAAATGACAAAGACGCTGAAAATCAGCTCAATGATGTGTATGCACTGCGTTAAGCACATTGAAGACGCTCTCGGCAGCGTGGCCGGAATTCAGGAGGTCACGGTTGACCTTGAAAGCAAGACGGCGACCGTCTCTTTCGTTGAAGATGTCAGCGATGAAACGCTCGTCAACGCCGTCAAGGGCGCAGGCTATGATGTTGATGAAATAAAGTGATCGCGGGATAAGCTTCACGCTTCCGGCGATATAGCCCGACTTTTTCCATGAACGGAAACGGCCGGGCTTTTATAATATTCACCGCTTGAAAGCGATAGGATTTCGGGGGAAACATTCTGCGTTAAAGAACGGCGCAGACAGGTTTTTCTCACCCATTCGGGGGGCAGGATCACCGATTTCTCTCTTTTCAATTCATAGCGCCTATCTCCCCTTTCGGGATTTTCTCCGTCGCGCCTTCCGTTCGGCTTATATTGTCAAAAAAGCTCCCGACTTCGCCGCTCAGGCTGTCGGAAGCTTTTTCTCTGACCGTTTATTTAAATCAGTATTTGACAAAATATCTGTCTATCTCCCAAGGCGTGACCTTGGTCTTGTAATCATCCCACTCGGCTTGCTTTGCCTCGCTGTATTTCCTGAATATGTGCTCACCCATCGCGTACCTGATAAAATCGCTGTTTTTGAAATCGGTTATTGCCTCCTCAAGCGAAGACGCGAGCGAGCCGATGTTCCTCTCGCTTCTCTCCTCGGGAGTCATCGAATATATGTTGCCGTCAACCGCGGGGGGCGGAGTCATGTTTTTCTCTATTCCGTCAAGTCCGGCGAAAAGACAAGCCGCCATGACAAGATAGGGATTCGCGGAAGGATCGGGATTTCTCAGCTCGATGCGCGTTGATTTTCCCCTCGCCGAGGGCACTCTGATCAGCGGACTTCTGTTTCTCGCCGACCACGCGATATAGACCGGAGCCTCATAATCCGGAACGAGTCTCTTATATGAATTGACGAGCGGATTTGTTATAGCCGTCATCTCTCTGATGTGGTTCATGACGCCGGCAATGAAGCAATAGGCCGTCTTGCTCAGGCCGTTTTCGTCGTTTGCGTCATAGAAAACATTTTCGCCGTTTTTGTGAAGCGACATATTTATGTGCATTCCCGAGCCCGCAATGCCATAAACCGGCTTGGGCATAAAGGTTGCGTGCAGACCGTGCTGCGGAGCGAGGTTCTTGACGCAGTATTTGAAGGTCATCACATTGTCGGCCGCTTTCAGAGCGTCGGCGTATTTGAAATCTATTTCGTGCTGAGCCTGAGCGCACTCGTGGTGAGACGCCTCGATCTCAAAGCCCATATCCTCAAGCGCAAGGCAGATGTCTCTGCGGCAGTCCTCGCCTCTGTCGACCGGTCCCATATCAAAATAGCCGCCCTTGTCGCCCGTGTTCGTCGTCGGCACTCCGTTTTCATCAGTTGCGAAAAGGAAAAATTCACATTCCGGACCGACGCTGAAGGTGTAGCCCATATCGGCGGCCTTCTTTATCGCTCTTTTCAGAACAAATCTCGGATCGCCCGCAAAGGGCTTGTCGTCTGCGGTGCGGACATCGCAGATGAGTCTGGCCGTTTTTCCGTAGTGCGAGCGCCAGGGCAGAACGGAAAAGCTGTCATAATCGGGATAAAGCTTCATGTCGCTTTCTTCGATCCGGACAAAACCGTCTATCGAGGAGCCGTCGAACATACAGAAATTATCAAGAGCCTTTTCCAGCTGTCTTGAGGTTATGGCGACATTCTTGAGCGTACCCAGAATATCGGTGAACTGAAGTCTGATGAACTTAACATTCTCTTCCCTGACTGTTCTCAAAATATCTTCCTTCGTGTAACACATAAGCTTTGCCTTTCTCCGTTTCGTTAAATAAAAGCAATGGCAGAATTTTGTTACCCACCATCGCTTAACAGTTTAACATTAACATTATTTATGTGATTTGTCAACAAAAACAAACATATATTTTTGTGCAGTAAGTACATTTTTCGGCTTTCCTGCCTTTTTGCACCAAAAAGCGGCGGCAAAGTGTTGAAAATTGTGCGCTTTTATTGTATAATAGACAGGTGTTACACTTGACGGGCGCACTGAACGCCGACGGTGTCTCACCCTGCCGGCGGTCGGCGGAGAAGCGCATAAAGCTCAGGTTCTCCCCGATCCAATACTTTTAAAAGGAGATTTTTCAATGTCAAAGAAAGAAAAGAAAAGTGACGGGCTGAATTATAAGCGAACTTTCCTGATCGGCTTCGGCTTTCTCAGCTGTATGCTTCTGTGGTCTGTTTATAATTCATATGTACCCGTTATTCTGAAAGGCAAACTTTCAACCATTTTTGCCGAAGGCAGCGCCGTTTCCAATTTCATCGGCAGTCATTCATGGCTTGTCTGGCTCACAGTTCCCCTGCTTGTCAACGCCATCATGACAATTGATAATATTTTCGGCGTTATTTTCCAGCCGTTCTTCGGAAAGAAGAGCGACCACACCCACACAAAGTTCGGCAAGCGTATGCCTTACATAATCATCTGCCTGCCCATTTGCGCCGTATTTTTCTCGCTCATTCCCGTTGCCGCAACCGTTAAAAGCGCAGCGCTGAGCATTCTTCTGATGATGACGGTCATCATCTTCTTTAACTTCACCATGTCCATCTGGCGTTCACCCGTTGTTTCGCTGATGCCTGACTTTACACCGTCTCATCTTCAGAGCGACGCAAACGCCGTTATTAACATCATGGGCGGAATCGGTCAGATGATCGGCTTTGTTGTCGGAACGATTGCGTCTGCCGTTATCGGACTTTTCGGTTTCACAGCGCTCAGCGAAAACCTCAAGGCCTCCAAGAACAGCCTCGGTCAGATTGTCGACAAGGAAACAGGCGAGCTGATTCTTGACGCTGCGGGCAATCCGCAATATGTTAATTACACCCCTGTTTTTGTTGTGACCGCCGTTATTGCGCTTCTGTGTCTCGGAATTCTTATCATATTCTATAAGAAAAACAAGCAGTATGACCTTTCCGCCGAAGTCGGCTTTGAAAAGGGCGACGAAGAAGTCAAGAAAGAAAAAATCAAAATTAAAAATCTTGACATCACAAAAGATGAAAAGAGAAGCCTTATCATAATGCTGATTGCGCTTTTCCTGATCAATAACGCAACCGAAGCAATTGTTCCGAACTTCACAAACTTTGCTGAAGTGACGCTCAAGGTTCCCCCGATCTATTCAACGCTTATGATGGCTGTTTTTGCCGTTTCTCTGGCTGTTTTCGGAATTCCCGCCGGCATGATGGGCAGAAAAATCGGCAGAAAGAAAACGATCATCATCGGTCTTTCCGGCATTGTTGCCATGTTCGCCGTTTATCTCACGGTTTCTCAGATTCTTCCTCAGAACGCAGACGGAACCGCAAACACCTTCACATGGATCATTCTCTGGATCGCTCTTATTGTCGGCGGCGCCTGCATCGGCTGTGTTAATATCAACACACTGCCCCTTGTTCTTGCCATCGGCGGGCGCGAATATGTCGGCACCTTCACCGGTTATTATTACACTGCAACTTTCTCAGCCGCTGTCACCGGACCTATCCTTTGCGGTCTTGTTATCGGCTTGTTCAACGAAGATTATAACTTCATGTTCCTGTTCTGCGCCGTGATGTTCGCTCTCGGTCTCGCCGTTATCACTCAGGTTAAGCACGGCGAAATCGCCAAGGACGAAGACGGCACATGGCTCGATGAGGCAGTCAAAGATGCTCAGGACGACTGATCATAAGAATTATAAAAACACAGGCGGCTTTCCCGGCCGCCTGCTTTTTTTATGCCCGCCGAAGCGATATTTTATAATTGACTATGTCTGACAATGGGTTGCTCCTTCTCCTGTGTATCATCTTAATGACCGATATTATATGGTTTGCACAGACCGGTTAAAACGCTTGCGGCGGCAGAGGGTTTGCCAGCATCTTAACCGCCCGGAACATTATTTGCTTTTCTTTTTGAACTGCTTATAGGCTCCGATAAAGAAAATCTGTCTTGCGGCTTTCACAAGGTCCGCAGCCGTATAACGGTGCTATGAGACCGAAAGGCTAAGCATATAAGCTTTCGGCGGCACGGTCTTATACCGTGCCGCCGGAACAATAACCTGACATTTTCGCTTTTTCGGCTTTGTGCGTTCGGGCGGCTTCACCGACAATCATAACCACCCGTCAAACGGGTGGTTTGCACAAGGGCTAAAAGCCCCTGATACTAACCCGCGTCTCAAGGCGCGGGCTTTCTCTTTGTTCAAGCCTTATTGTATTTGCCACTTTGGCGTACCCCTAAAGGGGTTT
>JAQXMC010000029.1 GCA_029012445.1 Oscillospiraceae bacterium | reverse complement strand
ACATTCTTTTGCAACGGCTTGTAATATTGCAACCCAAATTATTGCACAAGTTGCAAGTAGCCAATATGGTGGACAGACGATTTCGCTCACACATCTTGCTCCATTTGTAGAGGTGAGCAGGCAGAAAATTCGCAAGCAGGTTGAAAAAGAACTTGAGGATATAGATATACCCAAAGAGGAAATTGAAAAAATTGTTGAGAGTAGACTTAAAGAAGAGATAAGTCGTGGCGTTCAGACAATTCAGTATCAGGTAGTAACGCTCATGACGACTAACGGTCAGGCGCCATTTTTATCCGTATTTATGTATCTTAATGAGGCAGAAGATGAGCAAACAAAGAAAGACCTCGCTCTAATTATAGAAGAGGTTTTAAAACAACGTATTAAGGGTGTAAAGAATGAGGATGGTATCTGGGTTACGCCAGCATTTCCAAAACTTCTTTATGTTCTTGAAGATGATAATGTGTATCCTAATAGTAAATATTATTATTTAACTGAACTCGCAGCAAAATGTACTGCTAAAAGGATGGTTCCGGATTATATTTCAGAGAAAAAAATGAAAGAACTTAAAATTGATGATCATGGTAACGGTAACTGTTATCCATGTATGGGTAAGTGAAAATGCAGCCCATGTAAAACCTTTTGAACCACGCTCGTGGGTGTGAGGCAAACGTTCACATGGCGTTTAAGTTAATAGCTTATTTATTGCCTTGCTAACGGTTAGATCCAACATATATTAAATATGCTCTGGACGAGATCCGTGCTAAGTATTTGAGGTGATAATATGTGTATTTATAAAATAACAAATAAGATTAATAATAAAGTCTATATTGGGCAAACAACAAAAACCGTAGAGGAAAGATGGAAAAGGCATTGTAATGACGCGCTTTCTGGTAGATTAAAAACTAAATTTGCGTCAGCAATCAGAAAATACGGAGTCGAAAGTTTTCAAGTTGAAAAAATTGATACAGCAAAAACAAAAAATGAGCTAAATAAAAAGGAAGCTTATTGGATTAGTTTCTATAATAGCGTTTACAATGGTTATAATTCTACTGATGGTGGAGAAAATACCAATACCTATCGCCATAAAACAGAAGAAGAAATGGATACCATTAAAGAAAAAATCAGACTCACAAAAACAGGCAGACTTAATCCGCACGCACAAAAAATTAAATGTAAAAACGTTTATACTTATGAAGAACTTGTTTTTGATACTTTTGTTGATTGCGTAAAACACTTTAATGAATCTAATCATAGTTTCATAACAAGAAGAGTTTTACATAAAACGAAATATTTATATAAAAAAGAGTGGTTGATTTCATATTTTGATGAAGAATACATCCAAGACTATAGCATTGAGAAACAAATTAATAGACGAAAAGAAATAATTGTTGAGGATTTAGATGCCCATAAATCTATTTGCTTCTCAAGTTTTGCTAACGCTGAAAGATACTTTGATTTACCATTAAAAACTCTTAGTGGTAAAGCCTATTTAAAAGGAAATGATTTTGTTATAAGAAGTAAATACCATGTTATAATTTTAAATTAAATGTGTACAGACTATCCCTGATGAGTGTATGGGAGTAGGGCTGGAGATAAGCGCCAGCGATGTTTTAGGAAACGAAGCATCCGTAAGCCGAAGCGGAAGGCTATCAAAAGATAGAAAATATAGTCGGTGTCTATAGCAATATAGAACAAAATATGTGCAGATCTTTTTTAACGCCCTATATTGATGAAAACGGCAATCCAAAATATTATGGACGCTTGACCATTAGTTAAGGTGTCCCTAAACCTTGTGAACGCACGATAAAGCGGTGTGCAATTATTGTATTGCGCTAACGGTGAAGCCCAAATTGGGTAATACCGTGCCAAGCTCTTTAAATAATACTGAATCTATTGGTAGCAGATTGAAATTTAATAATGTCGAATTCAGACCCTATGACGATATGTATTATGTGAGTCAAGATGGAGATATATATTCAACATATAAAAGGGGTCTTTTAAAACATAATATTGATCATGACGGATATCATCGTGTAGATATACATGGAAAACACATCAAAGTACATAGGCTTGTATATTTAGTATGGAGAGGAGAAATACCAAGTAATAAACAAGTTAACCACCACGATGATAATAAGGATAATAATAATTATCTCAATTTGTATTTGGGAAATCAAGAAGAAAATATTGGGGATTGTATAAAAAATGGCCACAGACTTGGCCATGTCTATTCTATAACTGTATTTGATAAGAGGATAGGAAAGGAAATAACATTCACATCAATTAAAGACTTTATTGATTATACTGGACACCATGTTCAAAATAGTTCTTTATCACATATTAAAAATAAAAAATGGTTTAAGGAAAGATTCAGCGTTGTTAAAAGAGAAGGTGTAACGACTATCGAAAGCTATAAATCCATAAGAGCTAAATTTAATAGCGGGGTTAAAAATAAGGTAATTTTACACGAAGCGAGTAGAGTAGTATAGGGTTTATCACTATACCAAGCGCAAGGAATACATTTTATATGTATTAAGAGATAGTCTATGCGGGTAGTAATACTCGTATGTTAATCAAGGTGTCGTAACAATCAACCTTGTTGATGTCGCTCTCAGTTCCGGTGGTGACGAAGAAACATTCTGGGATTTGATGGAGAAGAGAACAGAGCTCTGTCATAAAGCATTGCAACTGAGGCATCAAAGATTAGAAGGAACGCCTTCGGATGTTGCCCCTATATTGTGGCAAAATGGAGCAATAGCCAGACTTAAAAAAGGAGAGAAAATTGATAAGCTCCTGCATAATGGTTATTCAACAATTTCTCTCGGTTATGCAGGACTATATGAATGTGTAAAGTATATGACGGGACATAGCCATACAGATAATGGCATAGGAGAAGAATTCGGCTTAAGGGTTATGCAAAAGCTCAACGATAAATGCAAAAAATGGAAAGAGTCCGAGCATATTGATTACAGTCTTTATGGCACTCCTATAGAAAGCACTACATATAAATTCGCTAAATGTCTCAAGAAGAGATTTGGTGAAATCGAAGGCATAACTGATAAAAATTATATAACGAATTCTTATCATGTTCCTGTATTTGAAGAAATTAATGCTTTTGATAAATTAGCTCTTGAATCGAAGTTCCAGAAATTAAGCCCCGGCGGAGCAATCAGCTATGTTGAAGTTCCTAATCTAACAAAGAACATTCCTGTTGTTATTCAGATTATTCAGTTTATATATGAGAACATTGTATACGCCGAATTGAATACAAAGAGCGACTATTGTTCTGTGTGTGGGTATGATGGAGAGATAAAAATAATAACAGATAAAAAAACGGGAAGGCTGATTTGGGAATGTCCAAAATGTGGAAATAGAGATCAGAGCAAGATGAGCGTGGCTCGTAGGACTTGCGGTTATATTGGAACGAATTTCTGGAATCAGGGAAGAACTCAAGAAATAAAAGAGCGAGTGCTTCATATTGATGACAAAGATTATGATGAAAATAATATAAGTATTTATGTTTATGGTACACATGAATGTGCTTAAACCATAAGGTTAAAATATATCGCTTCGGCAAAGGGGGGTGTTCACCATTCTCCTTTGCTGGGTGGCATATCTTAACCATAAGGTTAGAATTGGAGATGCTAAATGCGATATGCAAAATTAAGAGAAATGGATATATCTAATGGCGAGGGAATAGGCATATCTTTATTTGTTCAGGGCTGCCATTTCCATTGTCCGGGTTGCTTTAACTCTGAAACGTGGGATTTCAGCGGAGGAAAACAATGGACAGACGAAACAAAAAGAGAGTTTATTAATATCGCCAATAAATCATATATAACAAGAATTTCTATACTTGGGGGTGAGCCCTTATGCGATGAAAATGTAAGAGATGTCCTTGCTTTAATACAGGATATAAGATTATATTATCCCGATAAACATATTTGGCTATACACAGGATACGACTTCGATGAAATTATCAAAAAGGGAAACACTAAAGAACATAACTATTGGAGAGCGAGATATGATGCGGTTCTCAGTGTTAATACTGTTGTGGACGGCAAGTTTCAAATTGAAAATCAGGACTTATATAATGAAAAGATTACATTTGCAGGTAGCACAAATCAAAGGATAATTAATGTGCAAGAATTTGTAAAAAATACGGTGTTCATGTAATGAGGTACAGCAAAGTAAAGCATATTTTAAAAAAATCTATTGCCGCCGGAGTAATGATCGGTATTGGGGCTGTGGCTAAATTATGTTGCAGCAACCAGATAGTAGGAAGCTTCTTATTTTCAATAGGATTGTTTTTTATCTGCAACTCTAAAATGTTTCTATTTACAGGTAAAATAGGATATATAAATAAAACGAACTGGTCGGAGTATCCTTTAATCTGGTTAGGAAATTTCATCGGATGTGTCATATCAATGGCGCTTATAAGGCTTTCAAAACCAGAAATAAAAGATGCGGTATCCGACATAATGAGTGTAAAAATACAAAAAGACATAGCGTCATTGTCTATACTGGCATTGTTCTGCGGTGTCTTGATGTTTCTTGCAGTTGATAACTATAACTCGACATTTTCTGATAATTCGAAGCTTTTCGGCGTTATTATTGTTGTCATGGTGTTCTTGCTATCCGGATTTGAACATAGTATAGCAAATATGGCTTATTCCGTTCTATATGTGTCAAATATTGATGACGCTATTCAGTGTTTGCGAGTAGTTGCCATTTCTACAATATTTAATGCTCTTGGTTCTATTACAATTAGAAACTTGCTAAAGACATAAATTATCATCACGCAAAAAACAAAAATAATTTGGGAGAATAAAATGTTAAAGAAAAACAACAAAAGTAATTCAAAGGTATTTGAAATTATTGAAAAAGAAAAGAAAAGGCAGGATAGTTTCATTGAGTTAATTGCAAGTGAAAACTTCGTAAGCGATGATGTATTAGAAGCTATTGGTTCTTGCCTAACTAATAAGTATTCTGAGGGCTATCCTGCAAATCATAAAAGTGGAAACCGCAATAGGTATTATGGTGGATGCCAATATATAGATGAACTTGAAGAATATTGTTGTGATAAGTGGAAGGAGGTTTTTAATACAAACTATCATGTTAATGTTCAGCCTCATAGCGGTTCGAGCGCTAATTTCGCAGCTTATATGAGCGTGCTACAACCAAACGATACAATTTTAGCAATGAGTTTAAGTAATGGCGGACATTTAACTCATGGAAGTCCCGTAAACTTTAGTGGTAAAATTTTTAATATTGTATCATATGGTACAAATCCCAGTGGATTTATTGATTATGTCGAGATTTATGACAAGATTTTAAAATATAAACCTAAGCTAATTCTTGCTGGTGCAAGTGCATATTCAAGAATTATAGATTTTAAAAGAATTAAAAGATCAATAGACAAAGCGGTGGAAATAATAAGATTGAATGGCAATAATGATTATAGTCCATATTTCATGGTTGATATGGCGCACATTGCAGGTTTAGTGGCTACTGGCCTTCACCCTACACCATTTGGATATGCCGATATAATCACTACAACAACTCATAAAACGCTTAGAGGTGCAAGAGGTGGTTTGATATTCTGTAAACCGGAACTTGCAAAAAAGGTCGATAGCGCAGTATTTCCTTGTTGCCAAGGTGGAGCTTTACAAAACATAGTGGCCGGTAAAGCAGTAACAGCCGAAGAGTGTTGCACACAGGAATATAAAGATTACATAGAACAAGTTGTAGATAATAGCAAAGCTATGTGTAATGAGTTCATTCAACTCGGTTATGACATCGTTACAGGCGGAACAGACAATCATCTTTTTCTAATAGACTTGTCGAGGACTCATCCAAATCTAACCGGCAAAATGGTGCAAGACGAACTTGACAAATATGGAATAACGCTCAATAAAAACTGCGTTCCAAACGAAAAAAGAAGCCCAATGCAGACAAGCGGAATCAGGATAGGAACACCGGCTATGACCACAAAGGGCTATAAAGAAAAGGACTTTATTGCAGTTGCCCGTACTATTGACGATATTATAAGAAATATGGAACAGAAAATAGAATATGGGCAGGAATGATTGTTCAAATATTATGAGTAATAAAACTAAATTATATAAAGTTACCGCTGATTACAGAAAGAATAATCCGAACAAACCACATTATTATGTCAGAGCTAAGACCAAAAAAGAAGCTAAGGAGAGATTTAAAAACCTAATAAGCTGGCTTGACATATACGATATTGAGGTTTGTGAAGATTCTGTTGCTAAAGAAGTCATGTCGAAACCCATAAAATATATTATTATCTGATTGGACAAAAAATAAACCCTCAAAGTAGGGTGATTTATCGAAAGAAAAATGCAAATAAAATACCAGTTTTATTATCAAAAAAAGAAAGGAAATTAATATGGGAACAAGTTTATTTGACACAATAGGGGCTTTAACATCGGTCAGTATCTATCATTATGGTGTGCCTGAGATTAAGAAGGTAATTTTTAACGACCCTGCAACAATTGTAATGTGGGGTGATGGTAGCAAAACTATTGTGAAATGCCAGAAAGAAACAGGCGATGTATATTCAAAAGAAACCGGATTGGCAATGGCTATAGCCAAGAAGGCGCTCGGAAATAAAGGCAACTTTAACGAAGTGTTTTCAAAGTGGCTGAATGGGTGAAAGACATGAAGTTTCAGGTGGTAAACGATAAGGGTTCTCCCGTAATGGAAACCGAACATATTTCATGTATTCCAGATTATTCTTCGCTTAGTTCTATGTCCAAGGCGGGATATAAGTTTAAAGTTGACGGTAAAATTATTAACTTAAAGAAAATAAAGGAAATGACTTCTGAGAATGATAATTAAAAGGAAAATAAATGGATAGTAAGTATAATACAATTTCTTTCTGTCGTGAAGATTATAAAAAGACTGATCCAGAAAATTTCAGCAAAACATATGTAGACGAAGATGAAATGTATAAGGATATCGGCGATTTTATAAGAATTGCAATCAAGAATGGATATCATCTCGTAGTCCATTTTGACGGACTGACAATAATGGTCGAATATAACTATCAAGATTTAAGTTTGTCAGGAGGAGTATCAATTGAGTGGCTTGGTGATGACGAATATATAGAAAGGTATGAAACAGATGGAAAAGATTCAAATTAAATATCATAATAAAAATATTGATAAGGTTGAGGCAATTAAAGGCGGAGATTGGATTGATCTTCGCGCCGCTGAAACAGTCAGCTTAAAAGCGGGCGAGTTTAAAATAATTTCACTTGGAGTATCAATGAAACTTCCGGAGGGCTATGAAGCTCATATCGTACCCAGAAGTTCTACATTTAAGAAGTGGGGAATTATACAGACAAACCACATGGGTGTTATTGATAATTCATACAGTGGTGATGGCGATATCTGGGGTATGCCTGTACTTGCAGTCAGAGATACAACCATTAATGAAAATGACAGAATATGTCAGTTTAGAATAGTAGGGAGACAGCCTACAATTGAATTTGAAGAAGCTGATCATCTTAGTGATAAAGACAGAGGTGGATTTGGAAGTACAGGCAGCTGCTGATTTCATATTATAATTGGGGGAATTATATGTCAAAAAATCAGATGGAAGAGAAACATAAAATTGAGGAACTATGGTTGCTTTACTTTAACGACAGCCTATTTGAAAGAGGCATCATAACAGAAGAAGAGAGAAATGCTATGTGCATAAAGATTAAGAATAGACGGAGTTATTGAAATACAATAGGGGCAGTTGATTAGCATTTTAGTCAGCTGCCCCTTATTTTTTTATTCTGCTCTTGCAAAAGTTCGCAGTTTAATATATAATAAGTATAGTAATGATTTTACGACCAGTTAGGAAGTGTTAAAATGGACTTACATGAGATCAGACAAATGTTGAAAACCAAAAGCATATATAATATCCCTTTAAGGGTGACTTATTATGCCCGTGTTTCGTCTGAAAGTGACGAACAATTAAACTCTCTTGGAAATCAGATACAATACTACGAAGATTTAATCAGGAAAAACAATGCTTGGACATTTGTCGATGGCTATATAGACGAAGGACTGTCTGGTATTTCAACGAAACACAGAGAAAATTTTAATCGGATGATTGAAGATGCTCACGAAAATAAGTTTGACCTAATAATCACAAAAGAAATTTCAAGATTTGCGAGAAACACTCTCGATTCAATCCAATTCACAAGAGAGCTTTTGAGCTGCGGTGTAGGAGTCTTTTTTCAAAATGATAACATTAACACCTTTGATGAAGATTCCGAGTTGCGACTGTCGATAATGTCGTCAATAGCGCAGGAAGAACTTCGGAAACTTTCAAGTCGTATTAAGTTTGGTCATCAACAAGCAATAAAAAATAATGTTGTGCTTGGAAACAACAGAATTTTTGGCTATAAAAAAATGAATAAAAAACTTGTTATTGACGAAACCGAAGCTCCAATGGTCAGAGAGTTGTTTGAATTATACGCAACTGGAAACCACTCCATGAAAGAAATAGAAAAAATCTTTTGGGATAAAGGATACCGTAACTTAAACGGGAATATGATCTCTCATACTACTATGTCTAATATGATATCCAACCCAAAGTATAAAGGGTACTATGTAGGAAACAAGGTAAAGGTAGTTGATATGTTTACTAAAAAACAAAAGTTCCTGCCGCCAGAAGAATGGGTAATGTTTAAAGACGAAACAGGAGAAATAGTTCCGGCCATAGTTTCTGAAGAACTCTGGGATAAGGCAAACTCGGTTTTACAAAGACGAAGTGATGATGTAAAAAATAGGCGTGGCATATGTAATCACACAAACCTCTTAACAGGCAAACTGTTCTGCACAAACTGTGGGGCTCCTTATTATAGAAAAGAGGTTAAGGACAAAAACGGTAATAAGAACAGCAAATGGGTTTGCTCTGGAAAAATAAAAAATGGCAAGGATAGCTGTAATTCATTTGCAATATATGAGTCCGAAATAATACCTATAATCTATGAAACTTTCAAAAGCACAAAAGATGTCTCCTTTGAAATGATTTCAGAATATGAAAATATGTATCGCTCTCTTATCGCAGGAGGCAAAATAGAAAAGGAAATTAAATCGGAAGAAACTAAACTAAATGCAGCCACAAGAAAAAAGAATAAGCTTTTAGAACTGGTGACTGAGGGGAATATAACTAACTCCGATTTTAAAGAAATGACTTCTCGCTGCAATGAAGATATCAAGAGTGCTAAAGACAGAATAATAGAACTTCAAAATCAACAAGAGTCTGGTGAGGAATTTCACAAGCATATGGAAAAAGTTCGTGCTGCACTTAAAGCTGCCGAAAAAGATGTCTCAAACGGTACTATAACGAGAGAGTTTGTGGACAGTTTTATAGATAAAATATTTGTAACACCGGAAACAGACTGTTGCATGAAACTCAATATAAGGATTTTTACCGGTGATAGCACCGAAAAATATCTAAGCAGATTAAGATTTCGCACGGAAAACAGCAATAACGAAACGGACGAGCAAACCGAAAGTTGTATGGGTCACACGAATAAAAAAATGATCGAAGCTTACGAGAAGAACATGAAATAACAGAGTTTTTTCATCAGCGGCAGAGAATATCTGCCGCATTTTTTTGCCCTGATATGAAAATTGCTTGTCAAGAGGAAAAAACGAAAAAACTGATTTTTATGCATTTTATATAAAATTTTTGCTCAATTTTTGGCACTGTTTTTGGAAAATTTTTTGAAAATTCTCTTGACAAAACAGTTATGAGACACTTGTCAGTTAATGTTTATCCACATTTTCCACATGCTTTTGCATATGAATTGAATATACATTATTCATCCGAAAACGAATAATTAACGATGACAATGTGGAAAACTATGTGAGTAAAGTGAATAACTTTACAAATTTTTGTGATAATTATTCTGAACAAGAATAAAAATTAAGTTATCAACATTTTCAACATAGTTTTCCACATACGCAAGTATTTTAACTTTACAGGTTTCAGCTGCAAACAGGCACTTAGATATAATTCAAATACACAAATAAAATATAAGTCTGCATAATTATACTAAAATTAGCATAATTATGCAGATCGAACAATTTCAACGGCAAGCATTATACGATAAATTTCGGTTGTTTTATACCGGCACTGATTGAAAGCGGATAAAATTTCCGGCAAAATATTGTGCCGCACAGGAACGGCTGATAAGACAGTCCGTCCTCTCAGAAAACCGGACACAGCACAGCGCAATATTTGCCGGAAAGATGTCTGCTTGCAGTAAGTGTTGGGCTTTATATTTTTATTTTTTATCGGAGTGAGATAAGAAGAGCGCCGGAACAGCCGACGCTCCGGACTGTCGATAAAGGCGCCCGAAAGCATAAATCTAAAAAGCGAAAAATGTCTGATTCTTTAAACACAAGCCGCAGACTGTTTCGGCGACACGGTATTGAACCGCGCCCACCGAAAGCTTATATGCTTGCTACTTTTTTCGACAAACTGATGAGCGGCGGGCATTGCCCGCCGCTCTTAATATGTTCTTTTTCAGGAAGCGATCCTTTTAAGCCAGTCAAGCACATCTTTATATACCTTTTCGTGCTCGTCCTCGTTGAGTATTTCATGCTTCATTCCGGGATAGAGAATTACCTCCGGCTTATGTCCGGCAAGCTCAAGATTGTCGCAGACATTTATAACGCCCTTTCCGTTGAAACCGACCGGATCCTTGGCTCCGGATATAAGAAGAATCGGAAGCCCCAGCGGGACTCTGCTTGCCCAGCCGGGATTGCAGGCGGAGTTCATCAGCGATATCATATCCCTGTTGCCCGCAAGCGTCAGCGAAAAACCGCAAAGCGGATCGGCATTGTATTTTTCAACATTCTCTTTGTTGAAGCTGAGCCAGTCGTTCACTCCGCCGTCCTTGCCGGCGGTCAGTCTGCCCATTATCGAAAGCGCATTTATGCGAATTCTCGGATTGATCCTGTCGGCCAGCATTTTTATCGGCTCTTCACCGAGTATTGCCGCGCTCGGAAGCTCACCCGTACCGCAAAGTATAAGGCCGCTCAGCTCTTCGCCGAAATCCGCCGCATAAACTCTGGCGCAGAACGAGCCCATGCTGTGACCGAAAAGATAATAGGGCAGGTCGGGATATCTTTTTTGCATGATATTGTGAAGAATGTGCATATCGTCAACGAGCCTGACATCTCCGTCCTTATCGGCAAAATAGCCGAGATCGTCCATGCTCTTGACCGAAAGACCGTGGCCGAGATGATCGTTGCCGCATACGACATAGCCGTTTGAGGCGAGAAAACGGGCAAAATCGTCATATCTCATAATGTGCTCGGCAACGCCGTGAGCGATCTGAAACACGCCCTTCTTTTCTTTTTCGCCGTCCTCCCAGATAACGCAGTGTATCTTGTCGGTGCCGGTTGAAGAATTGAAATAAGCGTCCTTAACAGTGATAGACATATAAATCTCCCTTTCGTTTTTACTGGTTAAATTATAATACAAATTCCGGCGATAATCAATGCGGGTAATACTTTAAAAGACAAAATTTACACTGTGTTAATTCATTCGGAAAAAAGGTCGTATAATATGTATAACTACAATGGGGGAGAATGGAATGTTCGGTTATGTCAAGGCCTATAAGCCGGAGCTGAAAATTAAACATTTTGAGGAATACAGGGGAGTTTATTGCTCTCTTTGCCGCACTCTCAGAAAAAGATACGGCATAGCTTCTGCTCTGACTCTGAGCTATGACTTCACCTTTTTTGCCGTGATGCGCCTTTGTACGCAGGAAACTCCCATCTGCTTCATGCAAAAGCGATGCCCGTTCAATCCGGCGAAGAAATGCAATTTTTGCAAAGAAGAGAACAAACAGCTTGATTATACGGCCGATATCGCTATAATAATGGTATATTATAAAATACTCGACGATATAGCGGACGGCGGATTTTTCAGAAAGCTGCTGATGTATCTGATATTGCCGTTATTCAGCTTATATCATAAAAAGGCCGCACGATACTGTCCCGAAGCGGACAGTATTATCGGCAGAGCTATGAAGCGGCAGGCGGAGACCGAAAAGGCGAAAACGGCGGATATCGACCAAGCCGCCGATCCGACAGCCGTGGCGATGGGCGAGCTTTTGTCGCTCGGCTTTGAGGGGAACACCGGGCGGATACTTAAAAGGATAGGTTATCTTGTCGGCAGGTGGGTATATATCGCCGACGCACTTGACGATATGGATAAGGATAAAAAGAGTGGGAACTATAATCCTGTTCTGCTCTCGTCAATGACTTCTGAGCAGGCCGTTGAGTCGCTCAACATGACTGCGGCGGAAACGGCCATGGCCTGCGAACTGCTTGAAATAAAAAGCTTCGGCGGAGTTATAAATAATATAGTATACGACGGACTTTACGAGTCTGTGAAGTCGATAAAAACAGGAGGGAAAACCGATGAAGGATCCTTATGAGGTGCTGGGCGTCAGCCGCTCGGCGTCGGAGGAGGAAGTCAAAGCGGCATACAGAAAGCTTGCGAAAAAATATCATCCCGATAAATATGCGGGCAGCGATCTTGCCGATCTGGCAAACGAGAAGATGCAGGAAATAAACGAGGCTTATGACGCCATATGCAAGGGCGGCTTCAAAAAGCAAAACTCGGGCTACAATTACGGCTATACAGGCAGCTACGGCTCATCGGGAAGCGACAGCTTTGATGTCAATCAGGTCATCAGCCTCATCAACGGCGGCAAGCTTGACGAGGCCCTCAATATATTGGAAAATGTTCCGAACTCAAGAAGAACGGCGAGATGGAATTTTCTTATGGGCCAGATAATGATGCGCAAGGGCTGGCTTGAAAAGGCGTCCGCCTATTTCAGCGTCGCTTACAGCATGGAGCCGGGCAACGCCGAATACAGAAATGCATATGAAAGCACTAACCTGCACCGCGCGGGCGGTTACAGAACAAGCCCGGGAACGACGAAGGACGAGAACGATCTATGCAAGATCTGCACCGGCCTCTGGTGCGCTGACACATGCTGCGAGTGCATGGGCGGCGATCTGATATCCTGCTGCTGAGGTGTATCATATGAAACAAATGAAGCAATCTTCAAAGACGGCGGTCTGCGCAATGGTGGCTGCGCTTTCTGTCATAGTGATGATGCTGACGGTCATACCCGTCCTCACATATACAGCTCCCGCATTTGCGGGAATATTACTTATCATAGTCGTCATCGAGATCGACAAGAAGTGGGCTTTCGGCGTTTATGCAGCCGTCAGCGCTCTCGGACTGCTCATCGCTACCGATAAGGAGGCCGCCGTGATGTATCTCGTATTTTTCGGCTATTACCCGATAATAAAGGCCGTGCTTGAAAGCCGCCTTCCGCGGTGGGCGGAGATAATAATAAAATTCCTGATTTTCAACGCCGCAATGGTCGGGTGTTACTTCGTTCTGATAAAGGTGTTCGGAATGCCGATGGACGATATGAACGAGCTTGGAAAATACGGGCCTCTTATACTTCTGGCTCTGGGGAATGTCGTTTTCCTGCTTTATGATTTTGCGCTGACAAAGCTTGTTATAGTTTATCAGATGAAATGGCAGGATAAATTCAGAAAGCTTTTCAAGTGACAAACGAAGCAATAATATAAAGGCCGTATCCGCTGAAGATACGACCTTTTGTTTTATCTGTCGGTTTATCTGCCGACTATATGAATTTTGTTCTTTTTTGACTTCATGTTGTCAAACACGACGAATATGATATATATTGCAATGAGCGCCGCGAGGATTATCACAACCGCAATGAATATTTTTGAAGTGAGAACATCCTTGATCTTTTCGGCTATAAGCCTCGGTACGCTCAGACCAATATGCTCCGCCGCAACGAGATCGACTCTGCCGATTTCCTCACCGGCATAAAGAATTCTGGCCTCGCATATCTTTTCGCCTTTTTTAACGGGGGCATAGACTTCTTTCGGAAGCGTGTCTTCAATAGGCTCGATAAGAACACCGTCGGCGTCGGCAAGATACGGAACGAGAGACGAAACTTCGTTAGCCGGAACGAGCGAAACATGATCGGATTCCTTGCCCGCAACGATATCAACAACGGAAACGACCTGGGCGGTGGTTGCGACCACCTTGAATCTGATATTGCTGAATGCCCACATAAACATGGTCTTACAGTCAAACAGCGCCGTGTTCTTTTCGCTGTATTTGTTTTTATATCTGACAACATCTCTTATGCTGCCCTGCATTGCGACCGCAACATATGTGTAACCGTCCTTTGACGCCGTGCTTATCATGCAATAACCGGCGGCGTCCGTTGCGCCGGCTCTTCCGCCCGTTGTGTAGGAGTAGTAATAATCCGGCACAGTGTAAAACAGCATTTTGTTGGTTGAGATAAGCGAGCGCTGCGAGCTCATGTTGGTTTCCGCAAGCTTATAGGATCTTGTTGAGAAGATATCCAGAAATAGAGGAATCTTCACGACATCGGCCATTATTATCGCTATATCCGAAGCTGTTGTATACTGACCTTCGGCGTCAAAGCCGGTCGGATTGACGAGGTTGGTGTTTTTGCAGCCGAGAGAGGAAATATAGCTGTTGACCTCTTTCATGAAGCTTTCAACGCTTCCGCTGACAGCGACGGATATCGCCGCGCAGGCGTCGTTAGCGCCCTGGACCATAGCGGCATAAAGCAGAGACCGCATGGATATTTTTTCGCCCGCTTTGAGATTGATGTTGACCGAGTAGCGTGTCGGGGCGGCGTCGAGCATCTTCTGTGTTATCTTGATCTTTTTGTCGATATCCTCACTTTTTTTCAAAGCGACCGCAACCGTCATGATTTTGTTCAGAGGCGGGCACTGACTTTTTTCGTCGGCATTTTTCGACAAAACGGCAACCCCGTTGTCAATATTTGACAAAATATATATTTTAGAGTACAAGGTTTCTTTCATCAGCGAGTCGAACGCTGCGCCGGCATAGATCGGGCAAAGCGGGAGAAAAAGAAAAACGACCGCCAGAAGCAAACTCATAATTTTTTTCATAATGTCACCTTAAAATTCATTTACAAAAGTACATTCATATGGTATAATATCAAAGGCTATTTTCGGGAACGCCGCAGCACCCGTCATGACCGATGGGCAGAGGGCAGAGGCGTTTCCGCCGGCGCCCGGTCGGAGCGTACCGAAAATCATTATATATTATTATAACAATTTTTGAAGGGGCTTGTAAACCCTTTTTGAATTTTATTTGGAGAGATTCTATGATTTATGTTACTGGAGATATGCACGGGGAACAGGATAGGTTCGCCGACAGCAGGCTGAAAAAGCTCAAGAGGGGCGATTATCTTATCGTTTGCGGCGATTTTGGTTTCATTTGGGACAATTCAGCAAGGGAACGCGCGTTTCTGAAGAAGCTTTCAAAGAAAAAGTTCACCACTCTTTTCATTGACGGAACACATGAAAACTTCGATCTTCTCAACTCCTATGAGGTGTCAAAATGGAACGGCGGCAAGGTGCATCTTATCAACGATAAGGTCATTCATCTCATGCGCGGCCAGATATATGAGATAGAGGATCAGACCGTTTTCACAATGGGCGGCGGAATCAGCAGCGATATCGACATCAGATTTGAAAACGAGACCTGGTCGAGCGCCGAGATACCCTCAAGAGACGAGCTTGTCGAGGGTGTCGACAATCTTGAGAAATATAACGGCAAGATCGATCTTGTCATAACTCACGAGCCGCCGGCGAAGCTGAAGGAGTTTATGCTGCTTAAAGAAAAAAAGACCGCCAATATAACGGGCATCAACACTTATCTTGAGGAGATGAGCGAGGTCTGCTCGTTTAATCACTGGTTTTTCGGCTCTCTTCACATTGATAAATATATTTCTCAGACTCATGTTTCGGTGTTCAAAAATATTTTTAATGCCAAAACGGGCGAAAGAGTCTGATAACGAGAAAAGTATAAAAAACAAGCGCTGTTATTAAAACACGGCGCTTGTTTTTTTTGGAAGCCATACTTTTCCCCGGAAGCAAAAACCGACACTTCACCGTTTTTTGTTGAAGAGCACACATAATTAACAATAAACAAATAAAAATGAACATTTTAATTCCGGAAGAAAAATAAAATATTAAAATTTATTTCTTTGTTTGTATTTTGATTCGGAATTATCGGTGATTTTCAAAGACCTTTTCTTTTATCTGTTTTCTAAAAAAAGACCGCTTGAAAAATGCGGAAAAATTACTGGAAAAAATGCACAAAACATGAAACATTTTCGAACATAAAATCGGCGTTTTGCCTTTTCAAAAATCGTTGACTTTATCGGTAATTAGTGTATACTAATGACTGTAGCATAATAATATGTATACATAAAGCGCCGGATAACAGGCGCATTTTGAAGAAGAGAAAAAGGAGTTAAAAAGTCGATGGTTTTTTCAAATTTGTTGTTTATCTACCTGTTTTTGCCGCTTAATTTGTTCTTTTATTTTGCGGCAAAAAACATCGAGGCGAAAAACAGAGTGCTTCTCGTTTTTTCGCTGATTTTTTATGCATGGGGCGAGCCGATTTATGTCTTTCTGCTTGTCGGAATGGCGTTAGCCGATTATATCTTCGCGCTTCGGATCGAAAAGAGCCGGGGAACGAAAAAATCGAAGCTATGGCTCGTGCTTGCCGTCGTGGTCTCGATAGGACTCATAGGCGTCTTTAAGTACGGCACCTTTATCTGCGAGAACACCAACGCTCTGTTCGGAAAGCCCTCAACGATACCGCAGATTGCTTTGCCGATAGGCATTTCGTTCTATACCTTTCAGCTTCTGTCATATGTTGTTGATGTTTACAGAGGTGAGGTTGAGGCTCAGCCGCGTTTTTCAAGAGTCCTGCTCTATGCCAGCCTTTTTCATCAGTGCATAGCTGGTCCCATAGTCAGATATAAAGATGTCAGCGAGGAGATTGCGTGCAGACAGTCGAATGTGGTCGAGATCGGAAAGGGCATCAACCGTTTTGCGGTCGGTCTCGCCAAAAAAGCGCTTCTTGCGAATGTCTGCGGAAGCATTTGCGACACTCTTCTGCTGCCCGACTCGGTGATGGCCAATCAGGCTGTTCTGAGCGATAATCTTCAGACCGTTGCGTCAAGGCCTGCTCTCGCTCTGTGGCTCGGCATGGCGTTTTATATGTTTCAGATATATCTTGATTTTTCGGCCTATTCCGATATGGCTATCGGCATGGGTCGGATGATAGGTTTCCATTATAAGGAAAATTTCGACTATCCGTATATTTCAAAAACCGTCGGCGAATTCTGGCGGCGCTGGCATATGTCGCTCGGCTCCTTCTTCCGCGATTATGTCTATATTCCGCTCGGCGGCAACAGAAAAGGCATGGGCAGAACGATATTCAATATGTTCGTCGTCTGGGCTCTGACCGGTCTGTGGCATGGCGCAAGCTGGAATTTCGTTATCTGGGGACTCTATTTCTTCGTGTTCCTCGTTCTGGAAAAGCTTTTCCTTGCGGATGCGCTCAAAAAGCTGCCGAAAGCAATCTCACACATATATCTCATCACCGTCGTTTATTTCGGCTGGATACTGTTCAAATTCAAATCCGTACCTATCGGTCTCACGGTGTTCAAGGGAATGTTCGGGCTTAACGGCAACGGTTTCACGAACTACGAGACCACCGCAATTTTCAAAAATTATATTTTCTTTTTCATAGTCTGCATAATTGCGTCAACGCCGTTCGTCAAGAATATCGGAACAATGCTGAGCAAGAACGCTGACAACGAAATCAGAGTAGCAAACTTCCAGGGCGTTATTCAGATAATCACTCCGGTCGTGCTTTTGCTTCTGTCGACTCTCGCGCTTGTCGGCGACAGCTATAATCCGTTCCTTTATTTCCAATTCTAAAAAAGCTCTGCAAGAAAGGAGGCTGACTGACTTTCTCAAGGGCAGGTGAGAATTTTGCGGTGAAGTCATACCGTTACTTCTCTGTTTCACATTTCGGGCAACGGGATGTCCCATGCCTATGGCCGGCTGCCATAAATCAAGGGGCAAATATATAACAACAGGAAGAGAATGAAATGAAAAAAAGAAATGACCCAAAGGTCAACATGAGGTATGTCAACCTCGTCGGTGAACCCGAAAAACGCTGGTATCAGAAAAAGAAGAGAAAAATCCAGGTCGCTGTATTTTTGACAGTGCTGTTCGTCGGTTTTGCGGTAGCGCTTATAATACCGCTGCGGCCGTCCGTTTCGGCGAGCGAAAAGAGGGAGCTTGCCAAGTTCCCGAAGTTCTCGTTTGCCTCTCTCGCAGACGGCAGCTATTTCAAGGGAATTGACACATGGTTTTCCGACACATTCCCGTTCAGAGAAGCTCTGACCTCCGCCAACAGCAAGCTGTCCTCATGGTACGGCTTCGGAAATAAGGTTTCAAAGCTCAGCGACGGCAAGGCCGATGATATTCCCGATCCAACAGTCCAGAGCGAGCCGGAGGATAATACCGATCCGACAAAGCCGGATTCAACGACAAAGGCGCCGGTTCCTAAGCCGACAGAGCCGCAGAGCGACAAACCGACAAAGGCGCCGAAGCAGACTCAGACTCTCGGCGGAATACTCGTTGCGGGCAACGCCGCCTATGAATATTATAATTTCGTTCAGAAAACTGCCGATTCATACGCAAAGCATGTGAATTATGCGGCAAAGCAGATAAAGAGCGTCAGCCCGGGCGCTCAGGTTTATGATATTGTCGTTCCCACGAGCATAGACATAACTCTTGATGACAGCACGAGAAAACAGGTCAACACCTCGGATCAGCAGAAAGCCATCAAATATATCTACGGCTCAATGACAGACAATGTCAGAACAGTTGATATATATGACACGCTCAGAGCTCACAGAAATGAATATATATATTACAGAACCGATCACCATTGGACGGCTCTCGGAGCCTACTACGGCTATGAGAAATTCTGTCAGGTCAGGGGCATAACGCCTATCCCTCTCAGCAGCTATGACGAAAAGGATTACGGCAAATTCCTCGGCTCGTTCTATAACGACACGAACAAAAACAAGAAGCTTGAGAAGCACTCAGACGAGCTTATCGCATATCAGCCGAGATACTCGACCGACATGGTCTACACAGACACAAAGGGCAACAAAATAAACTGGCCGCTCGTCAACGATGTCTCGAACTATGCCCCGAGCTATAAATACGCCGCATTCGCCGCAGGCGACAACCCGTATACCAGAATTGTCAACAATGATCTTAATAACAAGACCTATTGCCTTGTGATCAAGGAGAGCTTCGGAAACGCCATGATACCGTTCCTTGCGGGCAACTATCAGAAGGTCTATGTTATAGATTACAGAACATGGAAGGGCAGCCTTTCCGAGTTCGTTAAAGAGAAGAATATCAAGGATGTCATATTCATCAACAATATGTCGGCAACGAGAGCGGAGCCGCTTATGTCGAAATTAGGCGCTATTTGCAAATAAGGAGATAAAGGCATGGTAAGACATATAGTCATGTGGAAATTCAAAGAGGAAGCCGAAGGGCTGACGAAGCAGGAGAATCTGTTGAAGGTCAGAAATATGCTTGAAGCCTTGCCTGAGAAAATAGATTTTATCCGCCGGATGGAGGTTCATCTCAACGAGAACGACAACGGCAAAAATTTCGACGCCGTTCTCATTAGTGAATTTGACTCGCTCGACGATGTCAGACGATACAGGGTACACCCCGACCATGTCATAATATCGGAATATGTTTCCCGAGTCCGGCTTGACAGAGCAAGCGTGGACTATACGGTCTGAAATTTATAATAACCGATCGTGCCGCAGTCCGGAAAGGACTGCGGCAGACTGTCGATAAAGGCGCCCGAACGCATATAAGCTAAAAATACGAAAGAAAATGTCTGATTCTTTCAAACACAAACCGCAAACTGTTTCGGCGGCACGGTATAAAACCGTGCCGCCGAAAGCTTATATGCTTGGCATTTTTTCGGTCTCGGAGTACCTTTGTACGCCTGTCGCCCGAAGAAAATGCCATCGGTCAGCCTTTCCCGGCAGTCTCACAGCTTGTCGAAAAAG
>JAQXMC010000028.1 GCA_029012445.1 Oscillospiraceae bacterium | reverse complement strand
GAAGTGGTCAAAGAAAAAGCCTGTAAACGCGCTTGTTTACAGGCTTTGTGGCGGAGAGTTAGGGATTCGAACCCTAGGTTCCTTGTGGGAACACAGCATTTCGAGTGCTGCACCTTCGACCTCTCGGACAACTCTCCGTGTATATATTTCAATCCGCTTTTTCTTCGCTCAAATTTCGGTCAAAAATTTTTTGGAGAGAAAAGCAGGAGAGAACACTGAAAAATATTCGATTTTTAATTTTGAAAACCCTTATATATGGGGGATTTCCGGCGGACGAAACGACCAAGTTAGCGTAAAATTTCGAGTGCTGCACCTTCGACCTCTCGGACAACTCTCCGTGTGTATATTTCAATCCGCTTTTTCCGCTCATAATTCTTTTGGAAAAGCAGGAGAGACACTGAAATTATTCGATTTTTGATTTTGAAAGCCCTTAAATTTATGGGTTTTCCGGCGGACGCAAATGCCAAACGGCGACAAATTTTGCGGTTTTTATTAAAAACAGACAGCGTTTTCGCTGACAAACTGATAACCGCGAAGCGTAGGCTCCGCGGTCGCAAAAATTTATATCTGCACTTTTTTTATCTCCGCTCTGATCCTGCTTTTTCCGCTTTCGCTCATCTCGACCAGCGGAAGTCTGAGCGTACCGCCGCAAAGCCCCATATATTCCGCTGCATATTTGACGGGAATGGGATTGACATCCGAAAAAAGGGCGGCTATCAGATCAAGATATTTTGCCTGCATTTCATGACATTCGGCATAGCGCCCTTCAACGCCAAGGATGGCCATAAGGTGGGTTTCCCCCGGAAATATATTCGCAAGCACGGATATCACTCCCTTGGCGCCCATTGCCGTTGCCGAAGCTGTCTGATCGTCATTTCCGACATAAACATCAAGCGAGTCTGCGCAGGTTTTGATGATCCTCATCATCTTTGTCAGATCTCCCGAGGCCTCCTTAACGCCGATTATATTTTCGTGCTTTGAAAGCTCGATATAGGTCTCCGCTTTAATATCAAGGCCTGTTCTTGACGGAACATTATAAACTATGACGGGCTTTTCGGCGGCGTCGGCGACAGTGTAATAATGCCTGACGACGCCCGACTGCGATGTTTTGTTGTAATAAGGAGTCACAACGAGATGGGCGTCGACTCCCGCCTTCTCGGCCGCCTTTATCTGCTTGACGGTGTGATCCGTGCTGTTGCTGCCCGTGCCTGCGATCACCGGTATCTTACCGCAGGCCCGCTCAACAGCGAAAGAAAAGATCCTGCTTTTTTCGTCAAATGTCACCGTGCTGCCCTCGCCGGTCGTTCCGCAAATTATAAGAGCGTCTGTTCCGTTTTCAATTTGAAAATCTATCAGCTTTCCCAAACCTTGGTAGTCAACTTCCCCGTCTTTTTTAAAGGGCGTTATGAGAGCTACGCCCGAGCCCGTGAAAAGTGACATAATAACACCGCCTTTGAATATTTAAAAAAGCAGAAGTCTTTAACATAAAAGTTAGACTTCTGCTTAAATTTATTATTTTATCCGATCGGGAATTATCTGTCCATATAGCCCTCGGCGCAAAGAAGCTCTGCGAGAAGTACGGCTCCGCCAGCCGCTCCTCTGAGAGTATTATGCGAAAGGCAGACGAATTTATAGTCATACTGAGTGTCTTCACGCAGTCTCCCTATCGAGACCGCCATGCCGTTTTCAAGATTTCTCTGAAGCTTAGTCTGAGGCATATTATCCTCCTCAAAGTAATGCAGGAACTGCTTCGGCGCACTCGGAAGCTCAAGCTCCTGCGGCTTGCCCTTGAAATCTCTCCACTTTTTGAGAATATCCTCCTTGGAGGGTTTGCTTTCAAATCTGACAAAGACCGCTCCCATGTGTCCGTCGGATACGGGTACACGGATACACTGCGCTGTAAAGTTGGGCGTACTCGCGGGAACGATTTTGTCTCCGTCGATCTTTCCCCATATCTTGAGCGGCTCCTGCTCCGACTTTTCTTCCTCGCCACCGATGAACGGAATGACATTGTCGACCATGTCCGGCCAGGTCTTGAAGGTCTTGCCAGCGCCGGAAATGGCCTGATAGGTGCAGACAAGAACATCCTTGACGCCGTATTCGGAAAGCGGGAACAGCGCCGGAACATAGCTTTGAAGAGAGCAGTTTGACTTAACGGCGATAAATCCCCTTTTTGTTCCGAGGCGCTTTCTCTGAGCCGGAATAATATGAATGTGATCCGAGTTAAGCTCCGGAATCACCATCGGAACATCGGGCGTTCCTCTGTGGGCGCTGTTGTTTGAAACAACCGGGCACTCAGCCTTTGCGTATGCCTCCTCAAGAGCTCTGATCTCATCTTTTTTCATGTCAACGGCGCAGAAAACGAAATCGACCTGACTTGCTATCTTATCTATATCGTCTGTCGCATTCATAACAATAAGATCCGCTGCGTTTGAGGGGATATCGGTGGGCATTACCCATTTTTCTCCGACTGCCTCTCTGTAAGTTTTTCCGGCGGAACGAGCGGAAGCGGCGACAACCTTAACATCAAACCAAGGATGATTTTCGAGTATTGTCAGAAATCTCTGTCCCACCATACCCGTAGCGCCGATAACACCGACATTAAATCTTTTCATTGCGATCAAACCTTTCTTTTGTGCAGCTTACTGTATGATATTCAAATACTCTTCGGCAAGTTACACTTATATTAAATAAAAAGCGAAAAAATTGTTGATAACTTTTTCATTTTGATTTATAATATCATACTATA
Source organism: Oscillospiraceae bacterium (assembly GCA_029012445.1). Classification (GTDB taxonomy): domain Bacteria; phylum Bacillota; class Clostridia; order Oscillospirales; family Acutalibacteraceae; genus UBA6857. The sequence goes on along the minus strand of JAQXMC010000028.1, from coordinate 1,247 downwards.
CTATAAATTTTCAGTTAAGTCAATTATAAAATCAGGAAAAACAGTATTTTTATAGCTGTCAGCTTGGAGGACACAATGAAAAAAAGCGACTTTTTTTATGATCTGCCGCAGGAGCTTATCGCTCAGCACCCGATAGAGCCGAGAGATCATTCAAGAATGATGATACTCGGAAGAAACAGCGGCGAGATCAAACACAAACATTTTTATGATATCACGGACGAGCTTAATGCAGGCGACTGCCTTGTACTCAACGACACGAGGGTTCTGCCCGCCCGAATATACGGCATTAAGGAGGAAACCGGCGCAAAGGTCGAGTTCCTGCTGCTGAACAACAAAGGCAACGACATCTGGGAGGTAATAACAGGCCCCGGGAAAAGAGCCAAAGAGGGCGCAAAATTCACCTTCGGCGACGGAATACTCAAGGCCGAAATCCTCGAAATTCTTGAAAACGGCAACCGCCTGGCAAGATTCACCTATGACGGCGTTTTTTTCAATGTTCTTGATAAAATCGGCCAAATGCCGCTGCCTCACTATATAACCGAAGAGCTGAAAGACAAAGAAAGATATCAGACTGTTTATTCAAAAGAGCTCGGATCAGCTGCAGCGCCGACCGCCGGTCTGCATTTCACAAAAGAAACGCTTGAAAAGCTGAGGAATAAGGGCGTCAAAATAGCTTATGTCACGCTCCATGTCGGTCTCGGCACATTCCGGCCGGTCAAGGCAGAAAATATCGAGGACCACAAAATGCACTCCGAGCATTATTGGCTCCCCGCCGAGACAGCCGATATCATCAACGAAACAAAGAAAAACGGCGGAAGAGTCGTTGCTGTCGGAACGACCTGCTGCAGGACTCTTGAATCTGTCGCAACCTTCAGAGGTAAGATACAGGAGGACGAGGGCTGGACGGATATTTTCATCTATCCCGGCTATGAATTCAAATGCATAGACGCTCTTCTGACTAATTTTCATCTGCCTGAAAGCACGCTTATAATGCTTGTTTCCGCTTTCTGCGGCTATGATAACACCATGAACGCCTATAAGGTTGCGGTTTCGGAAAAGTACCGGTTTTTCTCGTTCGGAGACTGTATGCTGATTATATAACTTCAGACAATCATAACCACCCGTCAAACGGGTGGTTTGCACAAGGGCTAAAAGCCCCTGATACTAACCCGCGTCTCAAGGCGCGGGCTTTCTCTTTGTTCAAGCCTTATTGTATTTGCCACTTTGGCGTACCCCTAAAGGGGTTT
>JAQXMC010000027.1 GCA_029012445.1 Oscillospiraceae bacterium | reverse complement strand
TATAACCAAAAAAAGCAAAATAAAATGTCTTTTTCTTTCACCCACACCCCGCAAACTGTTTCGGCGGCACGGTATAAAACCGTGCCGCCGAAAGCTTATATGCTTGCATTTTTTCGGTCTCGGAGTACCTTTTTACGCCTGTCGACAGAAGAAAATGTCATCGGTCAGCCTTTCCCGGCAGTTTCCCGTTTTCTTTTTATAGCGCATAAGCTCCGCTTTTCGGCGCCGGACATTTTTATTGACACCTGTCGCAATATATGTTAAAATATAACAGGAATTTATCAAAAAAGGGGAAATTTTTATGTCCGGAACCGAAGAATTCATCAGACAATACGGCGACATATCGTTCACCGAAATGCCTTTTTGCGACGCTGATAATGTCGCTCTATGCGAGGTATTCTATATGCCTCTCGAAAAGGTCGTTTCGCCGGATTTCGGCGATGAGCCCAAAGGCTTTTGCGAGGTCAGCAACGATATGTATAATTACATGGGCCACAGGCACAAGCCCCTCGGCCTGATGATAACCAAAAATCCCAGCGTCAAGCTTTCGGAAATGTCGCGCCACAGACGCTACGCCGAAATGCAGGTCGTTGCCTGCCGGTCTGTTTTTGACATTGAGCCGGCCGTTCAGTTCGCCGCGGCAACATTTATTCTGCCGGACGGAACGCTTGTCATTCCCTTCAGGGGAACGGACGACACCCTCGCCGGCTGGAAAGAGGATGTTGATATTTACACAAGAAAGGTAATTCCGTCATATCAGCTTGCGGTCGATTATCTTGAGCAGGCGGCTGAAAATTTCAGCGGAGATATCATCGTCTGCGGCCACTCAAAGGGCGGAAATGTCGCTTTGTACGCCGCACTTAACTGCTCGCAGGAGGTCCGTTCACGAATCAGATATCTCTACAACAACGACGGCCCCGGCTTTTTCGATTACAGCCTTTATTCAACCGCCGCTTACCGTGAGCTTCTGCCGAAATACAGGCACTTTGTTCCGGATTCTTCCTTTATCGGAATGATGCTCGCTCATGACGACGACTTCACCGTTGTCGGCAGCACAAGGCATCTCGGTCCCATGCAGCACGATCTCGCAACATGGCAGATCGACGGCTGCGAAATGGAGACGAAGCCCGGCCTGACAAAGATGGCTCAGGCGGCCGATCTCGGACTCATGGAGATAATTTCCCGTTTGACGGACGCGCAGAGCGCCGCTATCGACAAGGTTATCGGCGATCTTTTCAACGCAACGGGAGAGATCTGTCTTCTCGACTTCGCAAAGAATGTCGTTCCGGCGGTCAGCGGAGCTGTCAGAGCGTGGCGCGGCATCGATGAAACGACCAAGGAGGATTTCAAAAGCGCTTTCAAAGGCGCCGGAAAGATCATTAAGGGCGCGGTAAAGACCGTTAAAGAGGAAACAGCTCCCGCTGCGGCAAGACGGGCAAGGATAATTGCGGAAAAGGTTCTCGCAAATGCATAAATTTTGCATAATTCTTTAAATTTTGCATAATCCTTGTAACCTTATTATAAAAAGAAATATTCAATTAACGCTTATGTGGCTGATTTTAACCCATATTTTTAAGTGAAATCGGGTTAAGATCAGCCGCTTTTGTTAATATTACACAAAATCTGTCGAAAAAAATATATGCATATTATTTGTATTTTTATTCAAAAAAGTGTTGACATTATGCAAAACGGGTGATATAATTCAAACATCACAAAAGTGAACGACCACAAAAAACAAGAAAGGTTTGAATTATCATGAAAAAGAAAATCACTCTCATCGTGAGCCTTATCGTTGTTGCCGCTCTTGCGGTCACGGTATTTGCGGCTTGCGGCAAAACAAACACAACAGGAAACGACACATCAGACAGCTCAGCTTCAACTTCGGGCAGCGCAGAGAAAAAGACTCTCACTCTTGCAACGAGCGCAGACTTCCCGCCCTATGAGTATATGGAAGGCGATCAGTACAAGGGCATCGACATCGAAGTCGCAGGTCTTATCGCCGACAAGCTCGGCTGTGAGCTCAAGGTATCGAACATGAACTTTGACGCAGTTCTCACCGCAGTCCCGGCGGGCAAGGCCGACATGGGCATGGCCGGTCTCACAGTGACCGAAGACCGTCTGAAGAATCTTGACTTCTCCGACAGCTACGCAACGGGCGTTCAGGTCCTTATCGTTAAAGAAGGCGGAAAGATCGCCTCGGTCGACGATCTCTATGACGAGAGCAAGGACCTCGGCAAGGGCCTCAAGATCGGCGTCCAGCTCACAACAACCGGCGATATCTATCTCTCCGGTGATGTCAGCCAAAAGAAAACAAATGTTGAGGTCAAGGAATACAAAGCCGGCGCAGACGCAGTCATGGCTCTTGTTTCCGGCAAGATCGACGCAGTTCTTATCGACAACGAGCCGGCGAAGTCCTTCGTCAAGGCTAACGACGGACTCAAGATACTCGACGGCGAATATGTCAAAGAGGATTACGCTATCGCATTCGCAAAGAACAGCCCGATCAAGGATCAGGTCAACGCAGCTCTCAAGGAGCTCATTGCCGACGGCTCGGTTCAGAAGGTCATTGACAAATATATTCCCGCCGAATGATCCAATATATCCGGCATATCATAAAGTCGTATAAGGGCGGATCTCCGCCCTTATTTGCGGCGTTAAGGGAGGTAAAACATGGAACAGCTTTTAACAAACATAAAGGCCGATTTCGCAAAGCTGAAAGCCGACTTCATTCTCAACTTCATTGAAGCCGATCGATGGAAGCTTCTGCTTAAGGGCTTGAAAACAACCATCATTATAACTATTTTCGCTGTTATTCTCGGTGTTATCATCGGTCTCATCGTTGCGATTATCCGCGCCACTTATGACAAAAACTATGATAAGATGCGCGGCTTCGGAAAATCTGTCTGCGCCGTCCTCAACTTCATTTCAAAAATATATCTGACGGTAATCAGAGGTACTCCCGTCGTTCTTCAGCTTCTTATCATGTATTATATAATCTTCGCTTCATCCGACCGTGCCGTTCTCATAGCTATACTTTCCTTCGGAATAAACTCCGGCGCGTACGTTGCGGAGATATTCAGGGGCGGAATAATGTCGATCGACGAAGGCCAGTTTGAAGCGGGCAGAAGTCTCGGCTTCAACTTCGTTCAGACGATGAGATATATTGTCGTTCCTCAGGCTTTCAAAAATGTTCTTCCGGCTCTTCTCAACGAGTTCATCGCTCTTGTCAAAGAGACGAGCGTTTCTGGCTATGTCACTCTTGTCGACCTGACGAGAGCCGGAGATATCATCAGGGGCGACACCTTCTCATCGTTTATGCCTCTGATTGCGGTCGCTCTGATATACCTTGCGATAGTCATGCTTCTGACATGGCTGTTAGGCAAGCTCGAAAGGAGGCTTCGCACCAGTGACAGATAACAATGTACTCATAAAAGTCAGCGGACTTGAAAAGGACTTCGGCGATCTGAAAGTTCTCAAGGGCATCGACGCCGAGATAAAAAAAGGCGAGGTTGTCGCAATAATTGGGCCCTCCGGCAGCGGCAAATCGACTTTTCTCCGCTGCCTGAACAGGCTTGAAGAATCCACCGGCGGAACAGTCACCTTCGAGGGCGTCGATATAACGAGTCCTAAGATCAATATTAACCTGCACCGCCAGAAAATGGGCATGGTGTTTCAGCATTTTAACCTTTTCAATAACCTTTCTATTATAGATAATATCGCCTACGCTCCGATGAAGCTCAAAAAGATCAAAAAAGCCGACGCCTATAAACAGGCGAGAGAGCTTCTGAAAACTGTCGGTCTTGAGGATAAAGCCGAGGCTTATCCGTCTCAGCTCTCCGGCGGTCAGAAGCAGAGGGTTGCAATAGTCCGCGCTCTGGCCATGGAGCCTGATGTTCTTCTTTTCGACGAGCCGACGAGTGCGCTCGACCCCGAAATGGTCGGCGAGGTTCTTGAAGTCATGAGAAAGCTGGCTAAGGCGGGAATGACGATGGTCGTCGTCACTCATGAAATGGGCTTCGCAAAAGAGGTTGCCTCCAAGGTCTTGTTCATGGATAACGGAAAGATCGTTGAGTCCGGCACTCCTCAGGAGATATTCGGCAGCCCCAAAAGCGACCGTCTCAAGGATTTCCTCAGCAAGGTTATCGGCTGATTTCATAAGCCGATAACACAGAAGAACAATTATCACATAAAACCGATTGATAATTTATATTTCCGGCGGCTTAGTATAGCTGCCGGAATTAAGTTTTCACATAAATACTGGGTGCTTTCACACATGGCACACTAATTGCTTCACATCGGTCATCAAGGCCGGGAGCTTGTAAACAGGAACACATATAAAGCGGCGTGGCAGGCGAGCCTGCCGCGCTTCTATTAATGTCTTTAGACAGTTTTGCTCAGAGAGCAAAACAAACAACCACCCGCTATGCGGGTGCGCATTGAAGGTTATACCAAAAAAATCTCCAGTCTGGTACAATAAGGTGTTCAAGTCTATTGTAGAAGGAAGGAGATT
>JAQXMC010000026.1 GCA_029012445.1 Oscillospiraceae bacterium | reverse complement strand
CTTGATAACAGCGTTTCCGTTATCATCGTAAGTTTGAGAGTAGTGTAATTTCATAAGGTAGTAAAACTTTTTCGTTTCCTCTTGAAACGCCTTCTTGTTTGAGAGTAGTGTAATTTCATAAGGTAGTAAAACACATTTCTGTTCTCGGTATCGGGTGTGTTAGTTTGAGAGTAGTGTAATTTCATAAGGTAGTAAAACAAATAGCCGCAGAATTGAAAACAACTCAACGTTTGAGAGTAGTGTAATTTCATAAGGTAGTAAAACCATGCAGCGGACTTTCAATCCACTCAATATGTTTGAGAGTAGTGTAATTTCATAAGGTAGTAAAACTATCGCCGCACTTTTTGAACTGCCGAACAGGTTTGAGAGTAGTGTAATTTCATAAGGTAGTAAAACAGCCTGCAATCTTAACAGCTTCACCGCCTGGTTTGAGAGTAGTGTAATTTCATAAGGTAGTAAAACGCTAACAAACTGACTATGCGCTCCGTATTTGTTTGAGAGTAGTGTAATTTCATAAGGTAGTAAAACACACCCCCCTCTATGTTGCATAGCGCCGAATGTTTGAGAGTAGTGTAATTTCATAAGGTAGTAAAACCCAATTATCGGGAGCGCTCTCCGGATAGACGTTTGAGAGTAGTGTAATTTCATAAGGTAGTAAAACGACATTATATTTACTTCCTTTCATAAAAATGTTTGAGAGTAGTGTAATTTCATAAGGTAGTAAAACGATTTTCCTTGCAAACGCCTCTTTGCTTATGTTTGAGAGTAGTGTAATTTCATAAGGTAGTAAAACATAACAGCCGTAGTAAAAACAGCATTAGTGTTTGAGAGTAGTGTAATTTCATAAGGTAGTAAAACTATTCTTTTTGCCATATTTTTATCGCCTTGGTTTGAGAGTAGTGTAATTTCATAAGGTAGTAACACAATTTTAATAGTCTTAACAAAAAATTCCTCCCATGGCAGTTTCTCGTTCTGCCATAGGAGGTCTCTTTTTCCTTTATTTGCTTTGCGGATTATTTATACTTCCGATATATTTTTTTCTTTCTCGAGCGCCGAAGAAAATTTATCCCACATTTCGGCGTATCCCTCCGAAGTCGGTTTAACGGGCTTCGGAATTTTGTTTTCGTCGTCAATGACGATTTTGCCCTTGCTGTTCATGAGGAGCACCCTTGTTCCGAGAGTGATCGCTTCCTGAATATTGTGCGTAATAAAAATAACGGTTATTTTGTCTTCGGACCAGATTCTGTTCAGCTCTTTCTGAAGGCTGTTTCTTGTTATTGCGTCCAGAGCGGCAAAGGGCTCGTCCATAAGAATGATCTGCGGCTTGAGCGCAAGAGCCTTGGCTATCGCAACTCTCTGCTTCATACCGCCGGAAAGCTCATGAGGATAATATTTTCCGTATTTCTCAAGCCCGACCTTTCTAAGATAAGCGTCGGAAATTGACTGAAGCTGCTTTTTATCCCTGATACCTTTAAGCTTCAGCGGATATTGAATATTTTTTTCAACTGTTTTCCAGGGGAAAAGCTGATTATAATCCTGAAAAACCATTATTCTTTCGGCTGACGGTTTTGTGACGGAACTGCCGTTGCAGATTATGCTGCCTTCAAAGTCCTCAAAACCGGCAATGCACCTGAGAAGAGTCGACTTTCCGCAGCCGGACGGGCCGAGAATACAGATGAAATCATTTTCGTTAACAGTCAGCTCAAGACCGTCGAGAATTTTTTCACAGCCTTTCTGCGTGCTGTATGATTTTGACAAAGACTCAATTTTCAGAACCTCTTTCATCCTATCATACCCCACTTTCTGACTGTTACTTTTTCAATCGTCCTGAATATGCCGTATTCAACTATAACGCCGACTATGATTATGAGAATAATCGCCGCGTACACACCGGCATAGTCGAGCCAGACGGTTCTTGCGTTATTTATGAACACACCGATGCCTGCCGACTGAGCCGCTCCGAATATCATTTCAGCGCTGATAAGACCTCTCCATGCTCTTGCCCAGCCGACCTTTATGCCCGAAAGCATGTTCGCAAATGAAGACGGAATATAAACGCCCGTTATCAGCGAGAGGTGTTTAAGCCCAATGTTTTTGCCCGCTTCAACATAAATTTTCGGCGTTGTCCTGAAGCCGTCAATAATACTTCTTGACATCGGCCATATGACCGAGTGTATAACAAGAATCAGAGTTGAGGTGTCGTTTGCGCCGACCGTTATCATGAGAATGGGGAGAAGCGCAACGCCGGGCAGAAGATCAAAAACCGACACGATAAGATTATATATTGAATTGAATATTTCGCTTGTGACCGACAGCCCAGAAAAAACAAGGGCGAGACCTGCGCCGATTCCGAGCCCCTTGACTATCATGAGCAGAGAATTGCCCATATATTTCAGAATGGGTCGAGAGTCGCTTGTGAAACACGAAAACAGTTCTGAAAAAATGTCGCTCAGAGGAGGAAAGCCCATAACGCCTCTGTAATTTGCATAGCATTGCCAGAAAACTGCGAAGCATATCACAAAAAGAAGCTGAGATATAAGTCCTTTATACTTTTTCATAGTCCTTCCACCTTTGTTCAATTTCAGAATGTCAGATCTTCAGCAGAAATCTTGTTGCTGATGAATCCCGCTCTATACATAAAATCAACCATCTTATCGGCGCCTCTGAGCTGTGTGAAATACCGGCAGGCTTCATCGTCGAGATAGCCTTTAACAACATCTTTTTCCAATGCGAGGTATTCGCTTTCAATTTCGATTGTCTCCTCGACATTTTCGTTTATATAATTGATCGCCTCTTCGATACTTTTAGTGATTGCTTCAAATAATTCAGGGTTGTCATTTTTCAGACTTTCCGCCGCTGTGGCGACAAGGAATGTGTTGCCTGTCGGCCAGACATCCTCAATAACATCAAGCTCGGTGTATTTGCCGCTTTCTCTTTCAAGATTTATAAACGGCGCCGATGTCAGGTGCAGCGTTACCGTGCCCGATTCGAGAGCCGCCATGCCCTCGGCGTGAGCCATGGACTGAATGTTGTTGTCAAGAGCATGGGCGTCGCCGAGCTCCTTCTCGGCAGCCATGGAAAGCAGAATATGCTGAATTGAGCCTGTTGAAACAAGCGCGATTTTATCCTCCGGTTTGATATCCGAGAGCGTTTTTATTCTGTCGCTGTTTGTCATCAGTCCGTGTGACTGGGAGCAAAGACTTGAAATGATTTTGCAGGGTACGCCCGCCGCAACGGCTGAAATCGCCGGTGAAAGGCCCATTGCGCCGACCTGAATTGTTCCGCCGATTATGCCCTCGTTTATAGCGGGGCCGGAGTCAAGCTTTGTGTATGTGACAGTGATATCTTTGCCGTAATTTTTTTCAATGAGTCTGAGCTTTTCCATTATATGAATAGGGGCGTAGCCGATGCCGCCCTGATATGCAACGGTAATCGACACCGCGTCTTCAGTCTCAGAATTATTCTGAGAAGTGCCGCAGGCGGCGAAAGCGACCAAAAACGAGAAACACAACAGAACTGAAATGATCTTTCTTATCTTATTCATAATAAAACCTCCTCGATTATTGATTATTTTCGAGCTCTTCAATCATAGCGTAAATCGCCTTGGCAGAATTGAAATTTTCCGGCACTATGTTGTTGGTCGGCACCGTGATATCAAATTCATTGAATATCTCGGAGAGTATCGTTATGATATCAAGTGAGTCGAGGATACCGTCGTCAATAAGCGCCGTTTCCTTTTCAAAATCAACACCCGGCTTTACCTCGCTGAGTATCTTTAGCAATTCTTCCATTATTGAATACCTCCTTCTGCTTTTTTAAGTTCCTTTCTCAGAATTTTTCCGTTGAAAGTTTTTGGCAATTTATTGATTTTTCTGACAGCCTTTGGGACCATAAAGCTCTCAAGGCGTTCGGAAAGAAACATCAAAAATTCTTCTTCGTTATATCTTTGATTTATTACCGCATAAAGCACCGGTATTTCCCCGGCGACAGGATCTTTCCTGCCGATGAGAGCGCACTCCTCGACCATGCCCGACTCGGCAGCCAGCGTTTCGACCTCGACAGGCGAGATCTTGTTGCCGCCGCTTATTATTATGTCGTCGTTTCTTCCGAGCATAAACACTCTGCCCTCATCGTCAGAATAGCCGATATCGTTTGAAAAAACAGCTCCGCCGACAAGAGTTTTTCGCGTGAGCTCGCTGTCGCCGAAATATTCTTTCATCAGCATTTTTCCGCCGGTGACAAGTCTTTCCGGCGAGTCCTTGCCAGATGCTTTTCTCACACAATTTTCATCAACGAAAAATATTTCTGAATTTACCGTCGGTCTGCCTATGCAGTTAGGGAGATCATCTTCCGAATTGAAATTGAGAACGCAGGAACAGCCGGCTTCGCTTGAGCCGTAGAAGTTATAAAGCCTTGACCGTGGCAAAAGCGAAATCAGCTTCTCTCTGTCATTTTCAGGCAGCTGAGCGCTTCCGATCTGAATATAGTCGATTTTATCCCGATATTCTTTAAGCCTGTCCCTCGAAAGCTTCAGAATTATTGATAATGCCGCTGGTGCAAGAGCCGCAGCCGTTGCGCCGTATTTATCAAAGCACTCGAAAAATCTGTCAATAAAGATCACACCGTCGAGAAGTATTGCCGACGAGCCGTTGACCATATTGGCATAATATCTTCTCAGAGCAAACGAATGGTTGAGCGGCATAGGTATAATCTCGATGTTGTCTTTTTTCATTTCTACACCGTAAATTACATTTTCAGCTACGGCTATATCGGCTTTGTGCGTCATAACGACGCCTTTTGACTTTCCGGTCGTGCCGGTCGTGAAAAGGACTTCACCGGTGTCGCCGCCGTTAGGGAGAGCGAAGCTGCAGCCGCATTTTTCACTTTCGGAGATATCTTCATATGAAAAAGACATCTCCCCGATTTGCGCACCGACGCACATCTTCGCATTGACCTGCGACATAACTTCACAGATACGCTCGGTCTTAACATTCTTTTCAAGCGGAACGGGAATTCCGCCGGCAAGCTGAATTGCGTGAAACGCAGAAAGATAATTAACAGATTGCTCTGCTTTGAGCACAACATAGTCGCCCTTTTTCAGCCCTTTTTCAACAAAAAAGTCGGCGTCTTTCTCTATCAGCTCATAATAATCGCCGTAGCTGATTTCTCCGACTGCGTCTCTGAGACAGATTTTTTCCGGCCTTTTGACAGCGTGATATTTTATAGCTTCAATTATTGAACAGAACATTTTCTCACTCGCATTTCTTCAAAATTTTTTCAAGATAAGGCTTCAGAACATTGCTGTTCCATTCGTTATAGGCTCTTTCCCAATCCTTTTGCTGCGATTCGGTCAGAGCAACATTTTTTATATCATAGTTCTGCTTGATATAATTGCCGAGATATGTTGTGAATTTTTCGCTTCCCAATGCGTTCACATGCTCATCGTCATAGAAGTCGGTATAAAAATCAACTCCGATCTCGTTTGCCTTTTCGTTACCGCTGAGAAAGTTGAAGCCCCGGGCTTCGAGATATTCGCCGACAAATTTTTCATAGGCGTAATATTTCTCTGAAATAGGGTAGGGCGGCGACATGAATAAAACATTGAGATTGTTTTTTCTTATGTAGTCAAGAGTTTCGTTCAGCGGCTCAAGCAGCTCGTCGCTTATCGTTGCGGTCATTTTATATTGGCTAAGGTCAATATCGTCAAAATGAACGACAGTTGAGCAGCTTATCGTTCCGTAATACGGGTGCTTGTTTATTGTTTTGTAGTTTAAGGTTTCCTTTAAGAAATTTTTGAAATCCTCCGGCGTGCGTTCTTTCCAGTTGTTGTGAGTTCTCAGATAGTCGAACTGCCATTCTATTTCTTTTGCACCGACCTTTTCGTTATAGAACTTGTGAATGAGCATAGCTCTTTCGGGCGAGAGGGGCATGTTGTTGACAATATAGCTCATGCGCGACCTCTGCTTTTCGATCGGCTCCGTTTCTCCGGTTATTTCCCACATGGCTCTCTTATAAAATCTTCTTATGTCAAGAACATAGAGGCTCGGATTCTGAGTCCGCCGGACGCTTCTGATAATGCTCTCGGCCGCGTCAAAATAAAAAGACGGCGCCGCAAAAATATACGAGGTGTACCCGAAATCGTTATAGAGCTTCGGCGCGCTGACGGCCCGATAAAAAGAGCTGCCGCCTATGAATACGATATCAGTTGTGTTTTCGTCAAGAGCATAGAAGCCTTTTATTATTTCGGTCGCCTTTTCGTTTTCTTCAAATCTGAAAAAATAGGAAAAATAGCAGAGAACAGAAGAAAGAATTGAAAGGAACAGCGCGGAACACACAATATTTTTGATTATTTTAAATACCTTGCTTCTCATTTGTATTTCCTCTTTCAAAACTGTTCATAGACGAAAGCAACATATTTTTCATCTGAGCCGTAAACCCCGAAAACAACTATAAACATTATTATAAATATAAGCACCGCCCATTTGACAATAATCGGCTGAGCGTCAAGGCGTTTTTCGACATTGTCATATTTCTCTTCCAACAGGCTGTATATAAGGAAAATTGCGAGCGCAGCTATGACTACTGCCCATTCCTTATTCTGAAGTCCCATATCCGAAAACTGCTTTGTTGTGACAGAGAATGATGCAAATCTCCCGAACAGTCCGGCAATTTCCGAAACAGAGCCCGCCTTGAAGAAAAGCCTGCCGATGCAGCAAAGGAAAAATGTTCTCAGCGTCCTGAAAAGGCGCCATGAGAAGGTGTCCGTTTTGAATCTGAGCTTTTCGCAAAGCTTTTTGAGCGGATTTTCAAATATAACGCTGAGCATTATAAGTACGCCCTGATAAAGCCCCCAGAGCACGAAGGTCCAGCTTGCGCCATGCCACAGACCGGTGAGAAGCCAGACGGAAAGAATCGGAAGCGCCGACGCAACGATTCTGCCTGCGTTATTGCCGAGTTTTTCGCGCGCTTTTTTATTTATTTTCAGGCTGAACTTTGATGTCGAAACAGGATATAGAACATAATCCTTGAAAAATGTTCCCATTGAAATGTGCCATCTTCTCCAGAACTCCGGCATTGTCTGAGAAAAATAAGGCCGTTTGAAATTTCTCGTTATTTCTATTCCGAAAATCCGTGAAGCGCCGCCGACGATGTCGCAATAAGCAGTCCAGTCGGCATAAAGCTGAATTGAGAACACCGCCGCGCCCAAAAGAATAAACGGCCCGCTGAATTTTTCGTAATCAGAAAAGACCTTGGTTGAAACAATGTTCAGCCTGTCGGCAATAACAAGCTTTTTGAAAAATCCCCACAAAATGAGCATAGCTCCCTGCTTGAGATTTTCAAAGGAAAACGAATGCCCTTCGATAAGAAGCGGCTGAAGATAATCATATCTTTCAATGGGTCCCTGAACTGCGTGAGGGAAATATGAAACGAAAAGATAAAGCTTGATATAGTTGCGTTCAGCGTGATATTTCTGTCTGTAAACATCGACGGAATAAGCTATAACAGACAGCGTAAAATATGAGCAGCCGAGTATTGCGGGAATATGCTGCGTGATATTTTCAACGCTGAACGAGCCGAGTCCGACCACACCGATCAGAGAATTAACGCTGCCGAGAAAAAATCCAGTGTACTTAATGACTGCGAGAGAAGCAAGCAGAAGAACTGTTTCTGCCGCCAGCACTTTTTTCCTTTTCTTTATATGTATTTCACGCACGGCTTTTTTCTGCGCTCTTTCAAGGCCTTCACATTCCTTTTTCTGAGAAGCGAAATCCCTGTCAAACATTCTCGCCGAAAGGTACGCAACAAGTGTTGCCGAAGCAATATAAATGACGCTCTCGATGCCGCCGCACATATAAAAAACAGTGTTTGCCGCAGCAAGGACTGTCCATCTTATCTTTTTCGGAAAGATGAAATATAATATTGCCGTCACGGCGACAAAACACATGAATTTGAATGAAACAATTGCGATCTGCGATGAGAAAAAGGCCATGACGGAATTCAGCAATTCATTCATTTAGAAGCTCCTTTTCATTATTTGTCCTGAACATATACCAGAATTCAACACCGCTCTTTTTGTTTTCGACTCCGCATAGGTCAGAGTCAATAACAGAAATTTCTTTCACAATAAAGAGTCCCAATCCGGCGTTCATTTCATATTCGTCGTTTTCTTTTTTATAAAAATCCGTCCAGACCTTTGAGATCTCGTCTTCATTGATTCCGGCGCCGTCGTTATAAACCGACAGGCGTATTCCTTCCTCAACCGATTTTAGACTTATTTCAATCAACCCGTCGGGCGAAACATGATGAATGGCATTTATAACATAATTGTTGAAAATCCGGTCAATGTGATTTGGTATTATATTCAGATAGCAGCCGCCTTGGATATCGGTCCTGCACCGAATATTTTTTGACTGGAAAAGCGGTTTCATCTTTGAAATGTTGCTTCTTATTCTTGCCGAAACATCAACTCTTTCAACCTCGGCCTCAAAAACATCTTTTTCGCCGGAAGAAAAATTCAGAAGCCTGCTGATTAGCGCACTCATTGTCTCGATCTCTTTGAGCGCCGAGTTATAGTAATAGTCTCTCTTTTCGGCGTCGTCAACACAGGCCATCATTTCTATCTGACTTGATATGATTGCTAACGGAGTTTTCAATTCATGCGTGACATTGCTGAGAACCCGTTTTCTCATTTTGTCATATTCCGTCATGCGCTTCATATCTTCTTTGAGAAGAAAGTTATAATTGGTGATTTTGTTGACATTTTCCTGAATTGTGTCGGCCATGTTATTGAAGTTGACTGACAGATTGCCTATTTCATTTTTAACTATTTTTCCGTTGAAGCGTGAAGAGTAGTCGCCCGACGCCATATTGTGCGCCGCATCGTTGAGCTCGCCGACGGGTTTCATCGCTTTATTGATGATAATATATATACTTGTCAGGCTGACAAGCATAAACAAAACAATTCCATAAAGAAGATATCTGTTTGTGTGCTTAAAAACAGCGTCCACCGTTTTCAGGCTTTCGTCTATCTGAATGTAGTATTTTTCCCCGTTTATGTCTGCGCTTGTTTTGAGAGAAATGAGCTCCACTCCGTTTTTATTTTTTATAAATTTTGCGTTGCCTGATTCAGTGTACGCTTCGGTGTTTATCTCCGGCTTGAAACGAGCCCGGGTTGTGGTGTACACGCTGTTTAAGCTTCTATTATAAATATTTATCTTATATGCGCGCATCTCATATTCATCCAGAAGAGTGTCTATCTTTTCGCTTTCCGTGACGGGATCAATATTTTTAAGCCGGGAATAAAACTCATCTATTGCTTTTATTTCTTTACTGACATATATTTCCTTTGAATTTAATATATAAACCGCACTGACCGTGCCCATAACTATTGTCAGAATCAAGAAAATGGATACCGTGATCTGTGTTGAAAGCCGTTTGAACATATATATTTTCCCTTTACTGTGCAATTTCAAATTTATAGCCTATTCCATAGACTGATTTTATATAAGGATATTTGTCGCTCAATTTTTTTCTAAGCTGTTTTATTATAGTGTCGACTGTTCTGAAATCTCCGTAATAATTAACGCCCCATATTTCATCAAGAATGGTATCTCTTGAAAAAACAGTTCCCTCATTTTCGGCGAAAAAAGCTATAACATCGAATTCCTTCGGCGTCATTTCTATTTCATTTCCTCCGGCGGTGACTTTTCTTGAGGCTTTGTCAATAATAAGATCGCCCGCTCTGATAACGGTTTCCTCGCGCGGTTTAACTCTTGAAAGAATGGAATTTATATGTTCTTTCATAACGCTGAGAAGAAACGGCTTTGTCAGATAATTGTCGGCGCCGAGTCTGAAGCCGCGAAGCTGATCCTCTTCTGACTCTCTTGCGGAAATGATAATCACTGGTACGGACGATTTTTCTCTTATTTTTCTCAGAACGCCGAAGCCGTCGATGGAAGGAAGCATAACATCAAGCAGAACTATATCAACGGCAGCTGCCTGATTCTCAAAAATCTCAAGCGCTTTTTCACCGCTTTCTGCGGCAATAACCGAAAAATTGTTTATTTCCAGATAATCGCTCACTGTGTTTCTGAGCTTGTTGTCATCTTCGACAACAAGGACTGTTTTTTTGCTCAATGCGCACTCCTCCTTTGAACAATAATAGCAAAAAACAGTATAATGACAAATTTTGATAGAAATGTGATATTTGTATTTATCAGAATTTTATTTACAAAAAAGTAAAAGAAAGTAAACTTTTGTTTAATATCTTCGCAAAACAGTCGGAATTTGTCGCCATATAGTTTTGAAACTAAAAAAGGAGATAAACCAATCGTTTATCTCTGCTATGGATAGTTGCCGAAATATAAGTGAAATAAAAAATAAAATGAACAACAGGAGAACTCAGAAAATAAGTCAGCAGAGACAGGATTTTCCGGTAGGAGAACACACACTTTCAGCCGCCTGTTCAAATTGCCGCCTTAAAACAAATTCAAATTTTTCCACAAATAAAGTCGAATATGTCTCATATAATCAAATTTAAAAAATAGAACTACATCAAACATTAACATAAAGGTTTATAATTTAAACATTAAACGCAAATAAATTACTTTTTTGTGATAAGGCAATTTGCTTTGCATTATGACACGCAGATCTCCTGCGTGTCATATTTCTTTTCCTAGTATATCTTGTCTGATTTTGTATAGTTTTGTCGAAAAGTGTACAGCTTTGCCGAATGTATTGACTATCCGTTGGCTAATTGGTATTCTTATAAATGGATTAGCAATTTGATTGATAATTCATTTACTATAAAAAATAATGACAACCGAAAATACAATGGCAGAAAATTAGTTGGCAAGTATTAGATAGCAATAAATTTTTACGCTAAGAATGTAAAGAAAATGTGGTGGCAAATATGAAGATCTTTTCTAAAATTATGGCAGTTACAATGGCTTTGACTTTAATTTTTCCTTTTTTACTGTGTTGGATATTATCAACCTCAAATGACATTTATGTTCAACCTGATGAAATTCAAAGCTATTCTGATCTTTTTTATGAATGCAGTGAAAACGACGGGCTTCTTTACGACTTTTGTCTGAGGTTTCTTTTTCTTACAAGACATTCGGAGCGTTTCCGGCAAATTAGACTGATTCATTTTTCAACAAAAATTTCCACAAATAAAGTCGAATATGTCTCATATAATATAAATGCAAACGCAACAACAAAGCAGATAGGAGTGTATCAGCATGGCAAAGAGCGGAAGCTCAAAGGGCATGGTTCCTGAAGCAAGAGAAGCGCTTGACAGATTCAAGATGGAAGCTGCTTCAGAGGTTGGCGTTAACCTTAAGCAGGGCTACAACGGCGATTTAACTTCTCGCGAAGCAGGTTCTGTAGGCGGTCAGATGGTCAAAAAGATTTGTCCCATACGACCTCCAAAAAATATAAAGTTCAACAGGGATAACAGAACTGCTAATGGACACCAAATCGAGATTGAATATCTGGTAGGTGTTTGCATATAAATTACAAAAAAATAAGCTTCTCATGTGAGAGAATCCACATTTTGAAATTGACATATTGCAAAATTTGTGGTAGGATATAAGCATAGTAAAACATTTTAAAACTTCACTCAAACTTGAGCAAAGGGAGAATTTAATTATGAAAATCTATCTTACATCATCAATCAGAATGAACGGAAGCGAGCCCGGCGACAGCTATACTGAGTACATGGGCAGGTCAAAAGAGGATGCAGAACAGGCAGCCTATGATGCATGGAGTGCATTGAGCGACCATGACAAAAAGAGTAGCACTATCGAGGTTCAAGAGTGGGATATTTCCGACGACATTGATCCAGAAGATGAAGAGTCAATCATTAATGAAATGGTCGAATCGGGCTGTTACGATGTTGTCTCAGAGTTCGTACTCTAATAAATCACTAATAAAAGTAAAACGCAAAAATATAGCCCCTCATTTTTCGAGGGGCTTATTTTTTAGTCAAAATATATCAACCTTCATCTTCACCCGGATGTGATGATTCATAATCTACTTCCCATCCGTCCATTTCGTCCAGCATCATTATAGCAAAGCTATTCCCATGTAGCCTGTTCACATATAAGTCTTTCACGCTCATAAGCGTCTTTTTTTCATAAAGAGGAAGAACCTTTGTCTTGTCATATTTATAAAATATGTTTTTTATAATCGTGCGGCATTGTGTCCGAGTAAATTCCATGTTTATGTCATTCATCTCGGAAATATCTTCCTTAAACTTCTTATCTTCCTCAAGATGCCGCTCCAAAAGCTGTTTGATTTCAGCCATATCGTCAGAGTTACCATATTTTTTAAATAAACCGGCAATAGCCTGACGAGCCGTTTTAGACATAAGGGTAATTAAAGAAGCAGCAGAAATAATAGTACCAAGAACGGCTGCTATATTTTTTACCACTTCCACAGATTACTCACCGGCTTTCTTTTCAGTTTTGGAGGCATTATTAAATCCGCCATTAAACTCATTAACGGCGGACTCTATTAACATACGAACTTCTGTATCAGTTGTTGATATTCCTTTCTCGCCGAGCATAGCGACAACGGAGTCAATACATTTGTTAAGCTTTTCTTCCCCGTGAATATCGGTATATATCTGTTCTACCGCTTTAACACAGGTCTTAACCACATCTTTCTTTGTCTTATCATTTACAATTTTGGTGTAAAGATTTTTAATCACAATACCAAGATAACCAGCTATTGCGGTTATTATAGCTTTAAGAATGGCAGCGCCATAAGTATTAATAAACTCTTTGAAAAATTCCATTTTTACTCCTCCTATTTTATTGAAAAGTTGTCCAAATATAATTTTCTTTATTTAACTAAATATTCATTTGCCGCCCAGAGGATTTTGCCTTTATATTTAACGCGCACCCACTTGAAGCCGTCCTTTGATATTGCGCCCGTGTCTGCAACATTAAGATGCGCCCACTTCGGAACGGTGTATTTGACCGTAGCGTCCGTTCCTGTGTCAGCCCTGAGTTTGAGAGCCGAAGCTGTGACGGTGCGCTGTTTCCAAGTCACGCCGAAGTAAGCGTAAAAACTCTTGCAGGCTGAAGCGTTCATGCTCTTCTTTTCATCGCCGTACCATTTCAGAGTGCGGTAATTGATGTCCATGTGCGTGACGTTCGCATTACCGCCGCAACGATAGCCGATACCTTTTACCCCGATATCTTCAAGGTAAAGGGCAATTTCCCTTGACGGTATTTTATCACCGTTCTTGTCATATGCTACGAAGTCAGCCGCCTTGCCCTTGACATGGTTTCCTGCACCACGACCTCCGACAGCCTTGTCGTGACTGACTGTCCGATAACCGCTTGTGATGTCAATCCTTGAGCAGTTAAAATGTTCGTACACCTTTTCGAGATGAGTAACCAGCCCGCTCTCGATAAGGACTTTGTCTGTGCCGTCCTTGCAGCGGAACTCTCTGACCTTGAAATGCGGTGAGAGCTTCTTCTCACCGTCTTTTTTAAGTGAATAAGTTTTAACTGACATTATGTTTTTCACTCCTATCCGTAAATTTTAGTCGTGCCGACATAAACGGCTTTGACCTTTGTTGTTCCGACATATACTGTCGGATTTTGTGTGCCGACATAGATTTTGTTCACGCCTGTTTTTTCAAATTCTGCCGTATAAGTGGCGTCTGCCGTGACCGTCACTGTCCTCGTTGCGTTCGTGTCGCCGTCAGACCACTTGACGAATTTATATCCGCTGTTCGGCGTTGCTGTCAGCGTTGCGGTTGTGCCACTTTCGTATGTACCGCCGCCCGTGACCGTGCCGCCCTCTGTTGCGGTGACGGTGAGAGTGTAATCGGGTATGGTATAGTCGAGCTCAATATAAGACTCATAACATCTTCCCACGGACGATTTAATCAGAGAAGGTCCTCGTGTGTAAACTCGTACTTGGCAGCCCTGATTATATTTTTCAGAAGTATCACCGTCTGAGTTGCCAGAGTGCCACAAAAGGGTAAGTGTTTTATTAAAATAGTCAACGATATTTCCGTTATTTAAAACCGTTAAATCGTCTACGCTTGTGCCGTCAAGAGCCAGAATTGCGTTCCAAAATTCTTCCGCTGTGTATTCTCTCGTTACCCAAGTAGCTTCCGTGCCTGTTGTTTTTTTTCCGCCAAATGTGCGTTCATAAAGCCGAAATCCGCAGGCACAAGTTCCTCCTGAGACAGTATTAGATAATTTACTGGCTAATTTTACTTTGTTTATTATGGTATCGCTCGGCAAGTTCCAACTATCCCAGTTAAGATACATACTTGCATAGAAAGCACTTGTTTTGCTTGCACTATATGCGTAAGTGCTTTCATCACTGTCATAAGCGTTCGGCATATCGTTCCATTTACCGTTTATTGTGTCGTAGTCGCTTGAACTCGGTCGTTTTGAGACAATATACTGTGCCATTCAATCACCCCACTACGAAAGTAATAACCGTCTTATCGTCAACTGTGGGAACGGAGTCTGAAACGACGATTTTATACCCCTTATCACCAACTATAAGCGTACCTGACAAAGACGGAAGATTAACACTGTTCTTATAGTCTCCTGTGCAGGTGAGCCGTGTGCTGTAATCCGATGTGGTGTCAGCAGAGTTATGGAAGTCGCAGTATTTGCCGTATTCCGCAACACCGTCCGAACCTGCACATATAGCACCATTGAAACCGTTAGTCGCTTTCGTGAGTATAGTCGGCTTGTTGCTCAAGTCGTTGTAACTGTGCGTGTGACTTGCCGCCGCAAAATCCGAAGCGTGCTTGTTATCTACCGTATCCGCATTGCCACCGTTTGCAGGGAGAGTTGTCGGTATAGTCGGCTTATTGCTCAGGTCGTTATAACTTCCGCTCGTCGCAACTGTCGCAAGTCCTGTTATAGTGCTTGCGGATTGTGTGTGGCTTTTGTCTGCTTTCGTTGCAATTAAAGCCTTAAGAGCCACTCCTTGGGAAGCACTTAAAGGCTTGTTTGAAATATTTGTTGTTAGGTTGTCTATAATATCTGATACACTGACTTTACTTGTGGTAACACTATCAATTAAGCTTTTATTATTTTTTATGTAAGTCACAATTTCACTCATTTGGTCAAGGGTTGTATCATCGCTATCTGCAACAGCATTTAAGCGTTCAGTTAGTTCCTTGATTAACAAACGAATATCATTGTGAGCAGAAGTATTAGAATTATGAGAAGAAACCTCATTGGCAGCCGTTCCAGATGCGTCTGCCCCTACTTCACTTGCTGTATATGTCGGCTTAGTTGATTGTTTAGCCCAAGAAGGAACTGTAGGATCAGACTCAGCCGAAATATATCCACTATCATTGTCAATATCACTCGTTTTGCTTGGTATAAAGGTAGTATCCGGCAATGCGCCTACCTCTTCTGCCGTATATGTTGGCTTAGTTGATTGCTTTGCCCAATCAGAAATATCACTGCTTTCAAGATATGTAATATCAGTATTTTCCCAACCGCTCGAAGTACAAGTGAGCATACCCGAACCCTTTCCGTCTAAGCAGGAAAAGCTTATCTCATTATTGGTTACTTGGAATAGGCGATAATATACAACGTTTTGTAAAAGCACTAAAACATCATATCCATCGGAAGCAGCTGTCTTAATTTCGTCGAAAGTTTTATCTGCCGTAAATTTTACATTTCCACTATTTATACTCATTGTTAGGTTGACCAAGAGCATACTACCTTTAGAACCTGTTAGTATATCATATACCCCGCCCGATGTGATCAAATTATCTGAGCCCTTGACAGGTGTATCATCTATATTCAAATACTCATTCGGAAGTTTATGATAAATAGAGACATAAGAAACCGAACCACCGTTTTTATATATTCTAACACTATGAGTGCCTTCTTGTCCGTCTATTGCTACAATGCCAGAACCCCTACCTCCGTCATTAGGGTTCGAAAATGGATATATAAGAAATGGTTCGTCTCCTGCGTAACTTTCATCCCAAGGCAATTCAGAACCAATATATGTTATAGTGGTGTCATTAATAGTAGTTTCTTTAACTGTACATTCGTATGTTGTTCCGTCCCATTCAACATTTACTATATCGCCAACTGCGATATTTTCAAGTGGAGTTGTCTCCCCATATATACCGTCACCATCAACGGACACGTCAGCTTCGAACAAAATTGTATCAGACTCTGTTTGAACTTCTTCTTTCCAATGAGTTCTGTTAGCTACATAACTATCTTTACTGCTATCATTTTCCGACAAGTCGGGATGGATATCCATTTTAATATACTTTGATGAAAGTTTATTAACATAGTATCCATCAATACTAAAAGCATAATAGTCACTGGTTTTGATAAAATATAAACCCTCTTCTTTAATAACAACTCCATTAACAGTATAATCCGTCTCGTCATCTCCATCTGAATACGTGTTTGCTACATAAACAACACTATAAGGAGAAATACTTGTTGACGAGTCAGGGGTAATAGTAAAAGAATAAATATACCCTGACAAACCGTTTAAAGTAGGTTCATACCCTGTAATATTGTTGTTATTGTCTATATTAATTATAGTGTCAACAAAATGATCAGCATCTGGATAATAATTCCAGTCTTTAACCTTTCTATATTTAATTGAATCATCAGAATTTGAATAGACCACATCGTCGTCTGTTATATTCCCATCCCAACTAAATGAGAACCTTTTACGAGATACTAACTTATTTTTAACATATCTCATATCGTTACTATCTTCAATTTCGCAGTCAGGTCTGTTGTTGTATAGATATGAGTATAACGTTTTTGCCGTTATAAAGCTATCTTCTTTACTACCAATATCTTTTGTTGTATTTAGATAGTTGTTATCAAGCTTGTGATAAACAACTGTATCTCCACCAGAATAGATTGAAATAGTATGAGAAGACGTTTCTGTGCCATTAATGCTATCATCCCAGCATAAGACACTCCAACCAGCTGACATATTCTCATCGCCTAAATTATAGTTAAATATTAAAGTAAATGGATATGTAGGATCTCCTTTGGGTTCTTCTAAATCGCCAGCATATATTATTGCAATTCCTTCCACATTCTCGGATAACGCTGTTACTTCGTATACTGTCCCATCCCAACTAATTTTAATTGAATCACCTGCCGATACACTCAGAGCTTCTCCAGAAGAACCATACATACCGCCATTAAATGTGATAGATTGTTCGTTTAGTACCCAAACCGTGTCATGATGTTCTACTACTTCTTTATAATGGGTACGATTCTTGATATAAGCAGTTTTTGTGCCGTCATTTTCAAGCCAATCTTTATTTTCTAAAAGCATTTCGGGTGTTATCTCTACTGTTGCTCCATCTTTAACATAGCGCAATTTTTCTGCATTATCGCTGGATATTTTTGTCCTTTGCATTTCGCTGTTAGCATCTATGTAGTCTATATAGAAATCCTTTGTGTCGGTACAAAAGTAGGCATAGCCGTCATGTTTCTCTGTTGGCAAATTATTTTTATTGCCTCGTAATACTTTAAAAAGTGCCATATCTTACGGTCACTCCTTCCTTATTAAAACGGGGTGGATATTGGAATCCACCCCCTTATTATATATTCTTAAAACTCGACCCAAGCGAGATCAATAGCAATTGATTTGTCGGTTATCGCTCCTACGCTAAGAGATTCCGAAGTAACATTTTCTATAACATTTGCTTGGGCTGCATCCCATGCGGCAACCTTCTCGGATGTAATATTATCAAGAACTTCCTTGTTGTCGTGACTATGAGCCTTATTAATCTTTGTCTGCGTATCGGCATCGAGTTTTGCGAGAGAAATCTTGCCATCAGAAAGCGTTGCCGTTACCTTGTGAGTAGTATCGTCAATAGCAATAACAACGGCATCATCTGTTTGCGAACCAGATGTAACATATTCAATAAGTGTATCAACTGGAATAAATATTTCGGTATTGTCAGCATTAGCAAGAACCAATTTAAGATAAGTTCCAGCATCATGACCTTCAGGATTTGTTACAACCGAGCCCGACTGAACAACCATATCTTTCGGAATATTTATTGCCGCACCAGTATTAACGCCATCCTTAGTCAAATGATATGTTGCCGCATAACCATCTTCAGGAGTGCCGTCTTTAACAACTGTATACTCTGCCGCCGTTGGAATTATTGCCTTAAGACCTTCTTGTCCTTCGGTGTCATCAATAGACAGAGCATTGCCAGCAGCAGGGGAGATTTTTACTCCGATAGTGGGTTCTGTCGTAGTGCCACCGACAGCTACCGAATTATCCGCAGCATTTATAGATTTAACTTTATTATCTATCTCATCAATCTTGTCGCTAAGATTATCATCAAGTTCGCTGGAACTAACTTTATCCTTTGAGGCAAGCGCGCCAAGCCCGCTTATAGAACCTGCGACAGCATCGCTAACCTTTTTATCTACATACTCTTTTACTGTAGCATTTTCTCCGTCAACCTTTATATCTGTACCAATTTTGTCGGTAATTGCCTTGTCAACATCGCTTGCTGTTGTGTACGTAGCTCCCATAGTAAATGTAATCTTTCTCGTTGCAGGATCATACGAGACGCCAGTAATAGAATTGCCCTCACCGACAGTTTCAACACTTGTTGCACCTGTGTCGGAGTTTATCTGTATATATTTTGTACCATTATAGACACAAAGAATATTTTCTGCCTTTGCGTAATAGAACTCACCAGCATGAGCTGTCTTACTCGCAAGAGCATCAACATTTGCAACTTCAATAACACCCTGATTTACAGGCGCAAGAGCAGTTCCCTGACCGACAAATAACCGATGAGTGTCAGTCGTTAAGTAAAATATGCCATCCGTTGCAGTCGTAGGTAAATTAGCTTCAAGTCCTCTTAAAAATTTAATGTTTACCACAATATCGCTCCTTTATATTTTTAATCCTTTGTAAAAGTCCCCCAAGTAGTTGAATCTTCCAACGGTGATAGTCTATTAAGTATTTCAGCATTTGTTACAACAGGCTGCCAATTTGCGCCATCAAAGCCATAGTTTCGGTTTGCATCATCGACTCTATATATGTCACCGACTTGGGGACTCGCTACTTCTTTTAAGTCACTAACAGAGTTTACAACACCGGTCGGCGTTACAACTCCAATTGTAAGTGCGTTGACTTCGTTTTTAGTGTAATAATTATCTCTGATCTTAACCTCAAGCTTTTCTACCGCCTCAAGGCTATCAGAGCGGAGACTTGCAAGCCATTCTTCTTCTGTACCCGTAAATCCGTGTTCGACCGCAATTTCATATGCTGATTTTCCATCAGCACCGTATATAACAGAATCCGCATTTAGGGTTATTACTTCGTCATCCATACTGCCGGAGACATCACCGATTATGTCTGTACCAACAGTGTCAACAATACGAATGTGCATTTCCTCTGTTTTTGCCACATTGAGGTTATTGAAGTTAATTTGTGCCTGCAGTCTCGCAAAGACTTTTTCGTCAAGGCGAATTGTCTCCGCTTGTGTATATCCGACCTTATATACCCCATCTACATATGTAACCGAAGTATCGCCCGGATATTTCTTTTTTATGGTATAATCGCCACTTTTCAAAAAGAAGATTACGTCAGACACATTCTCATATTCTTTTTGAAGCTTTATAACAAGGCAGGCGGTTGTACCCTTAATAATCCTTTTTGCTATTGTAATCACCTCTCTGTGTGTTTTTAACATCTGGTATTATTTTATCGCTCCAAGCCTCTTAAGAAATCGCTTGAGCCTATCAATATATTCAAAAACCATTTTCACAAGTTTTTCTTGCGGTGTCATGCTTTCGCCTCCTTATGGTGTATAGGTGCTGACAGAAGTTGCTGAATATTTCATCCAGCTTCCCCAACTTGAGTTATACTGGTTGTACCACCGGGTAAAGATGCCTGCATTGCTATACGGTGTAAATCTCTGCAAGATATATCCCGTTTTTCCGAGAGCAAATACTTCAAGATATCCTGCAACCGCCTTTCCGTTTGTAACAACAGGCAAATTACTAAAAGTTTCTGCTATCTTGTTCGCTTCGATTATATAGACGCCCGGGAAAACAACAGAATCAATATCTGTTCCCTCATCAGATAATACTATTCCCTTTGAGCAAAGTCCTTCGGACGAACTACGGCTGACGATAAACCAACAATCACTCAAACTGGAGTACCTGAATTTAACTATCTCTTCATCAAGCCAAGCATTAACACCCTTTCGGTTATCAGTATTATACACTTCTTTTTCTCCTATCCCGCAAACATCAAGGTATATGCTTTCAGTGCTTTCTATATCTTCAGAACCATAACTTTGTCTATTTTTAAAAAAAACATCAATAACCATACCATCTATCAAAGAAAAATTCTGATCAGAAAAGTCTGCATCAATACCTAAATTTGATAAATCTACATCTGTTTCTTCAGCTGTTGCAACTAATAAATTAATATGAACTTTTTTTATGTTTTTTAAACCATCTGATACGCAATAGTATAAGGCATTTGCATATCCTTCATAGTTATATCTGCCATAAGACATATTAACCGTCGATGTACCAGCATCACTATCACTTGAAACGTTAGCTGCACGAGCATTATACAATCCGTCATATCTTAGAAAAGATGTTCCAAGAGGTACACGACCTTCGGACGCACTCTGAGCTAATCCATCTTCATTAAGGGTTCTTGTAGTTGTAAATCCGCAACCCTTGTTATGTAATAATTCAACAAGCGCTGTGTTTGCTGGTGCAATTGGCTTAATAGCCCATGAAACTAATGCTGATA
Source organism: Oscillospiraceae bacterium (assembly GCA_029012445.1). Taxonomy (GTDB): domain Bacteria; phylum Bacillota; class Clostridia; order Oscillospirales; family Acutalibacteraceae; genus UBA6857. Next base: position 9,302 of record JAQXMC010000026.1, on the reverse strand, counting down.
AATATTCAAAATACCCTACAGCACCGGTAGGATACTCTGATCTTGTGGGTTTTGTGCCAAGTGTCCCATCGACAACAATTTCGCTATCCAAAACATCATTATTGCCACTCATGTATTTGAAGCCGCCGCTGTCAGTCATCATTTCTGCGGCAATCTTTGGCTTTACCGCTTCATAGGAATCTTCGTTATAAATATAGATATTATTAGTAGAAAGATCTTTATAGTAATTACCGCTTGTTGGATTGGTAATCTCCGCAGTATGACTTTCATCTGTATAGAATTTTCCATTTTCCTCATCATAATATCCATCAGTCGTTTCATCTGGTACAGTTTGTTTTTGCAACTTAAGATCTAATCCATTCGTTGAGAAATTTAACAACATACCATCTTTATTCTTAGACTCGTCATATTCTGGGCTACTTGTACAAGTTATTTTATTATTGTCAAGGTCGAAAACAACAGTTTTATCACGAGACGATATCTTGCCCGTTGTTATTCCAGCTCCATTGATAGTTGTTTTTGCTCCCGCTAAATCGCCAAATGTAGCATTTTTCGCTGTGAGTGCGTTTAAATCCAGTGTATCAAGAACCGCATCGGTGACAGCCGTTCCAAATAATTCTGTATTTACCAATTTTGATAACATAGTGTCGCTTATAGTAGCATCAATATCATTACCAATTGTTCCGGACGCCCCCGAACCTGAACCACCTGAGACACCTGAGCTGCCAGAACCGCTGTTTAATCCAAGAATATAAGAGATGTCAGAAAGCTCAACATTTGACTTAATAAAATTACTGAACTCAACATTGAGAGAATCCGAAGAGGGGAGACATGGATTAAATGACATTTTAACCAACCTAAGACGAACATAATAGTCATCAAAATATTGCATAGTAATATAATTGCCAACCTTAAATTGATCTGCCATCGGTTTGAAGTCTATCAAAGACAATAAATTGTCCATTGCACATGAAAACTTAAACTGTGGTTGCGAAGATATACTAAGCTGCTCATCCGCATCCGCAAGCAATTCGCTTTGTCTGTCAATTGATGTTACAAGAGTGTCGAGACTTGTTGTGAGGATATTAGAATTTGAGTAATTAGAGTCTATGTATAACAAATTTATTGTTCTTATTTCTTCTGGAGTGAAATTTTTAAACGATGTATCTTCAACAATCTCAACGCCACACGCAGACAACTTTGACCTATCATAATTATTGATGGTAATAAGTCTTGATATCTCGGTACGCTTATCTTGTGCGTCTTGTTGTTCTTCTTCTAATGTTGACAATTTTGTCTTTAACTTATCAAGATATTGCTGAGCTCCGGCGCAGTTGTCATAAAGCTCTTTATATTCTGTATATTTATAGTTAAATTCTGAGTTACTATATTCAAGTTGTTCCGTTTCGGACAGTTCTGCCCATGCTTTTGGAGAACCATCACTTTTAAGTATTACATTCTTATTGTCTGATAACAATTTCATAGAGTTTTTATATCCCTCTATTTTGTTCTCAAGCTCAACGATGCCATATAAAGACCATTCTGTTTTATATGAATATATCTCTTTTAAAACTTCGTCATTGTCAATCTTGTCGTAACTTGTTCCGTCATTTATAGCCGCTATCGCTTTCTCAATTTGAATTAGCAGCAGATTATATGTATAGTAATCATTCCAATAGAATGTTCTCTTAATCTCTTCCTCGTTTATAGAACCATCGCTATTGAGACCGTTAGGATACTCTTCTTTGTATAGGCTTTTAAGGGTTAAGAGCAATTTCTGATAAACCTTATAAAGATTCTCTAACTCTTCTTTCGAATACTGTGACCAATCAGTTTTAAGATAATCATTGGGAAGCCTATATTTCAACTCGTCAATATCAATTAACCTTTGATTATAAGTTTTTGAATAATCTATATAAGCCTTTCTTGCGGCTTCTCTATCTGCAATATATGTCTTATAGTGTGCTGCAAGCGAATCATCGACATAAATCCTTTCGCCGTTCAAATCCTGTGCGTTAAGGAAATAAGAAATGTCGTCTATTCTATCATAACCGAAATTAACATCTCTAATGGTTAAGTCATTCCCGCCCGAAACGCTAAATCTTGTAATAAGAGAACTTTCATCGCAAGAAACATCAATACTCTTAAGTAAATTCCTGCGAGCAATTACTATTCCCGTATCTTCTCCTATGCTTTTAGCAGAGATAATATTTATTTTTTTGTTAATGATATCAAACTGCACTAAGCACTTTGAAACGGTGGCTATATCCTGCGTTAAAAAGCTATATATATTTCTGCTATCTATTGTAAACTGGAACTTTTTGTCGGCAAGATCTGGATCTATCTCACCGACAGACCAGTTGCAATTACACTTTTCAATAGCAAGGTCGATCAGACTAAGTTGAGAATGATACTGTTGATAAAATGTTATAAGACTATCAACACGAGACTTAAAGCCGTTCAGTGTAACTGAAATTATGTTTTTGCCTGTCTCATCATATTTATATACAACATATTCTACTAAATCTGTATTAGTTTCCTCATTACCCTCATTATTCGTTGTAGTTTCTGTTATTACCTTACTTTTTATGCGTGGAATAAATGTACATAAATCTACAATTTTATTAACTTCTTCTGCGTTTTCAACAGTGGTTGCTTCGTCTGTATACTTGCTTTTACGCTCTCCGTTTTCATCTGTGTAGTATTCAAAATTCTCAAGCTTGTCCGCTCTCGTGTCATAAAACAAAATATAGTCATAAGGCAGATTAGTGTAAGGATTTAATAAATCTTCAGACTCACCATCTTCATATTTAACAAGATTTTCAAGAGAGTCATCTTCACCGGTGTTTATTTTAAACCCAACTAAATCCTTATTTTCCAGCTCACACTCAGCAGAAAACGCGCTTACGCTCTTGGTCTCAACAGAACCATCATACTTAAACGGGGGATGCTGTAGCCTAAATAAGCCTATCTTTTCTACAAAAATATACATACCAATATTAAGTAAATGATATCCGTTGCTTTCAATTAAGCTCCCTTCATCATCAGAAATATACCTTGCATAATCAAATGAGAGCTGGAACTGATTATTCAGGTTAATTTCGATAGACGCGCTCTCTTTTAATATTCCATTTAGCTCACAAAGTATTTTTCCGTCAGGCCTGCATAAGTACATATGTAAAGGTTCTGGAATACCCGAAATGATATTATAATCAAACATAATTAATATACCCCCGTTTTGGACGGCGCCCTGAATGTTATCTCAAAAGTTCCGTTTCCACTAAAAGACAATGTGTTTTCTCCGGGCAAAAGTCTTAACCAATATATTTTATAAGCCCCGTTTTCGACATTATTCCAATCAATAATATTCTCAAACCCAAGGACATCTAAAGACTCCGTTTTTCCATCTGACAAAATTATACAATTTTTACAGTCAATATAAAGAGCTGGATAATTTTCACCAGACGACTTAACTGTTATATTCATTACTTGATCATTATCAGTAATGTTTTTAACCGAAAAAGTGCCAGTCTCTCTTGGAGTAATCTTTATGGTTGGATAAGTATATTCGTACAGCTCATCTGTCTCATTATTTATAACAATATTCGTATTGGGGCTTTCTACTGTTGTTTCATGAACTATATATCCATACGGAGAGTTACAAGTAAAAGTTAAATTTATGCCATACAGCCCGTCATAATCATAAGGCGTAACTTCTGTAAAAATGCCGTAATACTCTTTCGTCTCGTTATCAATTGTTGTTGTAAGCTTCTTGTTAACTTTTGGGGATGTCAACCACGCCTGAACACTTCCCAATTCAGATCTGGTTATTTCCATACTTTTCTGAGTTATGTTTTTATCTATATTTTTAATGAGAAGAAAGTGAAGCGATAATGGCTCGACATATTTTGTGCCGTATAGATATGTTTCATTTCTCTCTTGACTTAATTCGGTTTTAATTAACTCTCTCGATAATGCGAATGTGTTTGCGTTGTCATCATTAGGGATGATAGCCATAAAACCATGTTCGCTGGCACATTCACCGTTATATGAGAAATCGTCACACTGCATAATCATCCTCCTTTATATTCAATGCCGGGGCTGTATAATTACAGCCCCGGCGCTAACTCATTTTTTTATTCCATTCATTCTTGCCTCTTTTGATATGTTTTGAACAGTATATTGATACGATTTTTCCAGAATAGTTTTTAATTCTGGAAGTGCGTCTTTATCAACATTGCCGTCTACTCGTAATAAACTATCATAGTGAACATTGATAGACTGCACACTCGATGCCTTGGGAGATACTCTATAAAGATCGGACTGCTTTAAAATATCTGATGGACTATATTTGCCAAGCTCAAATAAGTTCTCAGATAGGTTGTTTGGAATTACAGCCGAGCCCTTTGTCAAGGGGGTTAATATTGCTCCGTCAGACCTTACAATAATTTCACTTCCATCATCTTGCGTCCATGCTAGCATATTGTTAGGAATTTTCTTGGAACCCCCTGCAAACGACTGAAATCCCGCATAATTAACTGGAAGGTATTTACTATCAATACCGAAATATCTGAATGTTTCTTCAAAAGCGTTATAAATCTTCTCATATGATCCTGCCACTAAATCAGTAGAATTTTCGACTAATTCCTTTATCTTGTCGTAACTCTCGCTAAGAGATTTAATATAATCATCATAATTTTCTTGAAGAGTGGTTTGCAATTCATCAAGTCCATCAACCTTAATGTCATATAGATGACTTTGTATCGTATCTTGTAGGCTTTCTTGTTTTTCGGCTAAATTAGCTTCCAGAGTAGCCTTTTTAGCCTTAGCTTCTGCCGTTTCAATTCCCTGCAGTGCTGCTATCTGCGACTCAAGTAGCTGTATATCCTTTGTCTGAGACTTTAAGTTTTTGTCATATTCATAATAATCTTTCTTTGCCTTTAAAGCCTCTTTACGAGCATCTATAACCTTTTTAATTGAATCTATCTCGGTTTGCCCAGCATTTTTCCAAAGCCCAATCAAAGATTCCGTAACACTCTTTTCGTCAGATGTAAGCGACAGCAGCTCCTCTCTAAGAGTTTGCATTTTCTCCTCATACTCTTTATCAGAAAGACCGGCAGTGCCAGTATCCTTTAAATAGCGGAGCTTGTTGATTTCGTTTTGCTTTTCTGCAATCGCGGATCTTTTAGCACCAAACTCTTTCAAATAGTTTGAGAGCTGAGCAAGCCCTTGATTAGTAAAATCGCCGTTATCATCAACAAAGTTATCTGAATTTAATAGACTCGATGTCTTTTCTATCAAGTTGCAGTAATTTGACAAATGTTGGCACGCCTCGTCAAAGGGTTCAACATAGGTTTGCCAAATAGAATCGTATAAGCTTTCATTCTCCTTCAACAAACCATTTACACTCGTCATCTCTTTGTTGTATAATGTCAGCCATTCTTGAGCGGTCTTACCGGTACTGTTGTTTGCCTCATCTTTAGCTAATAAGTATTGTTTCCAATATTTATTAGCTTGTTGTTGTGCGTTTGCAATACTCTCATTATTCTGTGCAATCAATTTTTGATAGTCAGTATCTTTAAGCTTCTCTCCGCGAGCTTCAATAAGAGAATTGATGCTTTCAATATAACTCTTATACGATTCGATAACCTCTAAAGCGCTTTCAAGCTTATTAATATCTAACATAGTTATAGAATTATTAAATTCTTGCTGGTCTTTTTTGCAGTTGATAATAGAAACATCAAGCTTTTCAAGTTCGCCTATAGCATCTTTATATTGTTTAGAATCCTTTGTCCACAAACCCCTATTCAAGTTCTCGTTAATAGTTGATTGAAGAGCAGACTTTTCATTCTCATAAATCTTCTGATCTTTTTGACTTTGTATTATTAGCGACTTATAATCATCCTTGGTAAGCGTTTGCCCACGAGATTCTTTAAGAGCCTGTTGTGCAGAAATCTTAGATGTATTATTAGAATTGGCGTTTAAATCGCTCTCGTATTTTTCCTTAACATTATTGAATTTTTCCGTACCCAAGGAAGCCCTTTCTGATACCGCAGTTTGCTTATCAATCTCATATTGTGCTTCAGCCTGTTTTTTGCTTTCGATTGCGTTGTTATAGTTAATACAAGCATTGTAAAAATCTGAAGATATGTAGCCCTGCAAGTAATACTTTTCGATATTACTTATCGTGCTATCACTAATAACCTTACCGCTTTTTGCAGCAGCCTTAGCAGCATTAATACAAGCATCTACCTTTTTCTTGGTATCACTGTTTTTAGAAAGCTTGCTGTATTTATCGCCCTTATATGAACCCTTAGCAGATCCCTTCTTAGCAATAACTTTCTGTTGAGATGCCATATTATTTTTATATGACTGAATTTCCAATCGGTCATCATTTAAAATTGTGTCATACTTTTGAGCTGCGCTATTCAGTAAGCTGTTTGCTGTCTTATAAGAAGTAGCATTAGATGCTTTAGATTTTAATAAATCAATATCAGAATTAGTTTTCTCATCTTTATTTTTGTATTTCTCAGCAGTCTTATTGAATATTTCGGCGCTAACAGAAGCATAATTAACCGCCTCTTCCAGCTTGGCCGTTTCGAGTTCTTCAATCTTTAAGTTATACTCAAACAGGTTTGAATAAAGAGTTTTATTTTTGCTATAAATAACTTCCATGTCGTCATCAGAAACGGGCTTTCTTGATGAAATCGCTTGTTTTGCGTTATTTAAAGCCTTCTTATACTTTTTGTCGTTTTTAGCCTTTTTACTCTTTAGTTGTTTATTAACATCTTTATTAACGGATTCGCTTGTGGCATTAACATCTTTAAAAGCATTATTAGTAGAATTCTTATATGCTTCATCTTTATTCTTAAGCTGTTGAATTGAAAAGTCTAAATGCTGATTTTTCGTCCCGGCGGTACTTGAAATTCCGCTGGTTACTATTTTTTCCCTGTTTTCATTCTTTTCAATTGTGGCGTCTCTTTGTGCCTCGCGAACGGATTTCAGACTATCCACATATTCTTTAATGTTTTTATGAAGTTCCGTTATTGAGTTTTTGGCATCCTGAGACTTGTCATACCACTCCTGATACGACTTGATAACCTCTTGGACGCTATCGTTGTAGCGAGATATATCCATTCTGCCGCTTGCTACACTATCTTTTATTGTCTTTGAGGTCTTTTTGCTTATAATGCCAAGTTTAACCGCTTTTGAAAGTATAGAATCGGCTTTGTCGCTATATTTGCTTGCTGCTACATCTTCGTTTGAAACTTGACTTATTGTCGCTTTTATAGCCTTATTATAGTTTGAAGCCGAAGAGCGATAGCTTTGTTTCTCCAAATCGCTTTCTGCCTTGGATATATACTTGCTAATATTATCGCTCTGACGCTTTATCTTAATTTCTATCCAGTCAAAAAACTTAGATGTCCAATCTTTAAGTTTATCAATGGCTTCTTTAGCTTTGGACTCAGTCTTACTGCTACCATTTCCAGACGAACTATCGTCTTTCGGATTAAATATAACGTCTGGCATGAAGTCATTAGGATCTAACTCTTCATAGTCAAAATCAAATTTGCCATTTTTAAGATCTCTAATAATTTGCCCCGTAGCTTTTTTTACAGAAGAACTTGGATCCTCACCTGTCATTTGCTTTTCTTTAAGCGATAGCTTCGAATAGTTATTAGCGTTCTGAAAAGCGAGCTTTACTTCATTAAGCTTTATTAATGCCGCTTCGCTGGCGCCCGCCGCATTGGCTAAGGCTATGATTTGATCAATATCTCCCTTAGTATTTATACTAATACCGTTTATTTTGGCCTTTTCTAAGGCTAATTTTGCGAGCGCTTTTTGCAAGGCAGAACCAGACTCTGCCGCCGCATATTCAGCGGTAATCTGATCGTATGTTTTATTGGCATAATCTTCAGAAAGCATAACAAGTCCTCGCTTATTAGCCGATATAGCCTTGTCTACAATTTCTGAAGCATTAGCAACGCCCATCTGTTCGAGCAGTGATACTGTGGCATCCCGTTCACTTTCATCCAGATCTTTGAGCACATCAGATCCTAAAATATATGACTTAACAAGTTTATTAAATGCTGATTGGCAAGCCTCAATATCTTTAGGAGAATTTGATACCGTTTTAACAAAATCATTATATTCATCAAGATCACCAAATGCGGATTTAAAGCTGTCGTTATTCAGCATCTTAGAATAGTCAAAATCTCCAGCATCTTTAACATCGTTATAAATATCTTTTAGCTGATCCAATCCATCTGACAAAGATTCAACTTTTGAAATTGCTGATGTAAAAGCACCTTCTGAATTCTTGTCGTCAACCGATATAGAAATTTTAAAGTTATATTCAAGGTCTTCTAAATTCCAAGAAGATATGTCCAGCCCATTTTCTTGAATGTATTGATAAAATTTTTCTTTTTGTTCATCAGTTTTATCTTTAAGAAAATTATCAAAATCATACGATTTTTGTTTTTGACTTTGAGGATTTCCGTTACCAATATAGCTTATTTTTAACTTATCTATCTTTTGAGACAGAGGTAGAAAGTCTGTCCCTGTTAATTTCTCAATATACTTTATTAAAGCATCTGCACTTATCCCAGCATCATTTAATGCACTCTCTAAACCATTCGTATCGGAGATTAGCTTTTTCAAACCCTCTTCGCCGTTAGTGGAGTATATTTCTTTTAGTCTCTTTTCTAAGCCTTCATTATTTTTCTTTGACAAAAATCCTTTGATACCCTTATCAGTGTCAAGAAGATCGAACAACCCATTAATTTGTTTTACAAGACCTTCATAGTCGGATATTACAGTACCGTCGTCATTAAATAAAGATTCGTAGTGACTTTCTATCAAACTTGTATTTTCAACAATTTTTCCATCAAGCTCGTCAAGCTTAGCCTTATATTCATCCGCCTGTTTTCCTAATTTTTTATACTCATCACCGTTAATATCCGCAACGCCACTTTGCTTGTTAAGAATATTACTATATTGTTTTTCGATTTCGCTTCGCTGATTTATGAGACTTTCAGTTTCTTGAATAATATTCTTAGGCGCCTGTTCTGACGTTTCATTAGGATACTCGCCTGTCGTTAGATAAGCGATCATTCGAGGATCAACAATGCCTGATCCAGCATCAACATTAGTTTGGTAACCAGACACAACTCTAACTACAGTACTGCTTTTGCTGTCTTTTGTCCCTTCGTTAAAAAAATCCGAAGCAGCCTTAGCAGCATTTTGACCTTTCATCTCGGCTATTTTCTTTTTGATATTATATTGATTTGTAAGAAGGTCGT
>JAQXMC010000025.1 GCA_029012445.1 Oscillospiraceae bacterium | reverse complement strand
AAATCTCCTTCCTTCTACAATAGACTTGAACACCTTATTGTACCAGACTGGAGATTTTTTTGGTATAACCTTCAATGCGCACCCGCATAGCGGGTGGTTGTTTGTTTTGCTCTCTGAGCAAAACTGTCTAAAGACATTAATCAATCAAACCACCGGTTCAACCGGTGGTTTTGACTATCTTACAGCTTTTTTAATAACTCTGATTTTTTATCGTTAAACTCATTTTCAGTTATTGCACCCATATCTTTTAGCTTTGAGAGTTTCTCTATTTTCTCAAATATTTCGTTTGAGCTATATTCTTTTGTGTCATGTTCTTTTGCTCCGTGTTTTGAAACAAAATCTGATATTCCGCTACCGACCGATTTTATTTTCTTGGTGACTTTATCCTTAATTAAATTAGCTTCAGTTTTTATAATAACATTGTTATCATTGACATTAACATCATCAGAAATATTTTCGATGTTTTTAATATCATCATTCATTTCTTCATCAGAATAATTGAAACACGCTTTATCAAGAGTTGCTTGTAATCTGTTAGCCATTGGCATCATAGACGCAAAATTCAACCCACCTGAAATTACACCACCGACTATTGGGATTGCTTTTGAAACGCCTTTAGCAACTGTTGATTTAGTGACTTTGATGCTGAAAAACTTTCCTATCTGTTTAACCATTGGATACCAGAATGTTTTTGTTAGAGCCTTTTGTGGCAGTTTTTTTAATGTTGTTTTTGCTAGTTGCGATGATAAAACACGAACTCCAGAAACAGCACCTGAAACTCCAAACATTACACCACAATACATTATTAATTGCGTTCTAATTTTCTCATTGTCAACTTCTCCGTTTTTCCATAAGTCTTCTGCACCATATAAATATGACAATTCTTGTGCCAATTTAATAGCCATTCCAAAAAATTGCAAAACATCTGCCGGAATCGTCGCAGCCATTGCGATACCTCCGGGAATACCGGCAACAAACGACGCTAACGAGGATTGTCCCGTTCTTTTTAAAATTAACTTATTGGCAATATTTGATAAATCTTCGCGTGAAACTCCAGCTTGAATTGGACCAATGTCAAGAATTTGTTGAATATCATAATTGCTGTTTTTAAATGCTTCATTTAAGAAGCCGTTTCTTACTACTTTAACTCCTGGTATTTGCACAGACGCCGTTATAATATTTTCAAGAGCGTATTCTTTAGAATTTTCTGTTTGGTTTTCCATAGATATAACTCCTTTGTTTTAGCTAAAAATTTTATTCACAATATTTAATATAATTTTAGAGAAATATAACTGATTTAATCTGTCTCAAATCAGCAATTTGATTTGCGCTTTATATCTTCACATAGCAATAATCGTTGCCGTAATGCCTGATAAATTTTATCAGATCCTCATGCTTCAGCCAGACAAAACCTGTGTTGTCGTTTGGGTGAAAGCCTATCAATCCGTCAATTTTCTTCAGCTCGCTGTCAAGCACTATCTGCATCTGATGATCACTGTCATTTATTATACCGAAAGGTGAAACAGCCCCCTGCGTCAAGCCCAGGTGCTTCATCAGTCTTTCATCGGAGCCGAAGCTCAGCCGGCTTGAACCGAGCTGACTTCTCAGGTCAACAAGATCGACCTTTTTATCCTTTAGACAGCAGACAAGATAGTGAATTTTTCCGTTTGCGTTTCTGAGAAAAAGATTTTTGCAGACTTCACCGTCTGTGAAAATTCCAAGTTTGTCCATTTCCTCTATCGTGCAGACCGGAGGGTGAGATATTGCCTTATATTCTATTTTCAGATCGTCAAGAGCCTTGAAAACCGCTTCTTTTTGAGTCATATCATTATTCATCTTTTATATATGTGCCCTTCTCCCCGCTCTTTTTATCGGTGAGCGTGAGTACCTTTCCGTCAATCTTATACTTGAAATTCTTGGTTATCACGCCTGAATATATGGAATATTTTATCGTCAGCTCATCTCCGTTTATCGTGTAAACTCCGTTCACAGTTCCGTTTATCGGAATATTGATGCCCATAGAAGAAAGATCAATATAAGTTATAGCGACGATTCCCGTTTCCTTGAAGTCGTAGCCGTTCAGGTTTGACTTCCATGAGCCCAGCAGCTTTTTATCAATATTTTTCATAACGGCGGAAGCGCCCTTTCGGACATAAATGGCGTCCTCCCCTTTTTCATCGGTTAAAGTGAGGGTATTCTCGTCAACCTTTACCTTGAAAGATTTTGTGACCGCTTTTGAATATATTGTGTAATTAATGGTGAGATTATTTCCGTCAAGCTCATATGTTCCGGTATAGGTTCCGCTGATAACATCTTCAAGATCAAGCGTTTCCATGTTGAAATACGTGACCTTTATTATACCGTCCGGTAAAAATTCATATCCGCTGAAGTTGGCGTTATCAGTCCACGAGCCGAGAATCAGCTCTTTGACAGAGTCTGATTTGCCGCCTTTTTCAGTGCTTTCATTTGAAGTGGTTTTCTCTGTCGTCTCACCGGCTGAAGACGATGCACCCGATTCGGATGTACTTTCAGCAGCGTCAGCAGACACATTCACGCTGACCGACGGTGTATTGTCCTTGTTATCGCTCGGGTGCTTTGCAATGAAATACCCGAACGCGATTGACGCGCCGATAACTATAACGGCAATCAGCGCCACAAGCAGTTTTTTCATATAATCCTCCTTCTAAGCCAAATCGGGGCAGATATATTATCTGCCCCGGTGATCGTTTTCTGTTTCAGGTTGAAGATGAAGCTTCGGAGTTGCCCTTTATGTATACCGTCTGAGAGCCGTTATCCGGATCGGTAAGCGTGAGCACTGAATTTTCAATACAATACTGATATTTTTTCTGTATCGTTTTCGACCAGATCGTGTAATTCAAAGTCACATAATTCACACCGTCGACCTTTTCGGTGGTGTAAGAACCGTCGACAGTGCCGTTAAACGGCATATTGACTATCGGGACGGTAAAATTGATATATGTTATATTTACCGTACCGTCCTCATGGAATGTATAGCCGCTGAGATTGTTTGAATCCGTCCACTTCGCTACAAGCTGCTTGCTTTGGGGCTGAAGACTGCAGGCGGCAAAAGTGCCGGCTGTCAACAGGATAACAAGCAGGACTGCCGTTGCTCTGATTATTTTTTTCATATAGATAATCCTCCTTATCTGAGCCGTCTCTTGCGGCTCAAGCAGATTATACAACAAAATCCGTGAAATGTACAGTGCTTTTTCCGTATTTGTTTAATAAATCTTAAGGTGATTATTTTTCCTTCTGCTTTTTTGAAATCTTCAGGCGGGAGAAATCTTCTCTTTCTTTTTCTTCAAGAGCATCTGATATAAATTTTACCGTATTTTCAAATTGCGGGATAAGGATATTATCGAGTGCGTTGGCTCTTTTCTGAGTTTTTTTAATAGCGTCAGCGAGCCGATAGACATTGTTCTCGATCTCGGCAAGCTCCGCTGTCAGCTTTTTGACCTTCTGAAACTCAAGATATGCCTCGTCAAGCATCGAATTTGTGCCCTGAAGTCCGTAATATGTGCTCTCCTTGCTTTCTCCGAGCTTGACGATAGGAAGTTCAACGCCCATAACGCTTCGGCGGTCAACAACGAGGCTGTCGTCAACGGGAACATTTTCGGCAAAGTCGCAGCAATCGCCGAGCGTGATAAACGCCTTTTTTAGCGCCGCATAAGCTTTCGCATAGGTTTCGGACACGGAAGACTGCACTTCTTTCGCCTTGTCTATAAGCTGCATCATTTCTCTGACCAGAATGTTTCTCTTTCTGTCCATAAGATCATATCCGAGCTTGGCAAGATAAAGAGATTTCTTTGTGTTCATAAGATTTGTTTTAGTCGGAAATATCTGCGCCATTGTGTTCCCTCCTTATAGTCTATATTCCGCGGTACACATATAATGTGTGCGGCAATCCGCTTATTCAGCCGGTTTATAATGCTCCTCAAGTGTTTTTTCATCAACACGGTCAAGCATTTCTTTCGGCAGCATTGAAAGAAGCTCCCAGCCGAGGTCGAGCGTTTCTTCCATCGTTCTGTTTTCGTTATAGCCCTGATTTATGAATCTCTGCTCAAACTCTCTGCCGAATACCATAAGCTTTTTATCATCGTCCGAAAGTTCTTCTTCACCGATGACCGAAGCCAATGCTTTTGCATCCTGAAGCTTGGCGTATGAAGCGAACAGCTGATTTGCAAGTGCGCTGTGATCTTCCCTTGTGTAGCCCTTGCCGATACCGTCCTTCATCAGACGCGACAGCGACGGCAAAATGCTGACGGGCGGATATATTCCTTTTGTGTCAAGTGTTCTGTCAAGAACTATCTGACCTTCGGTGATATAGCCTGTCAGGTCAGGAATAGGATTCGTTATATCATCGTTGGGCATTGTGAGAATAGGAATCTGCGTAACGGAGCCTTTGGCGTCCTTGATGATTCCCGCTCTTTCATAGAGCGTTGCAAAATCTGAATAGAGATATCCCGGAAAGCCTTTTCGGCTGGGGATCTCGCCCTTTGATGAGCTGAATTCACGAAGAGCCTCAGCGTATGAGGTCATATCGGTGAGAATGACCAGAATATGCTTATTCAGAGTGAATGCCAGATACTCGGCGGCAGTCAGCGCGCATCTCGGAGTTATAATACGCTCAATAATGGGATCATTTGAAAGGTTGAGGAACATCGTGACTCTGTTCATTACATTTGATTCCTCAAATGAGCGGCGGAAATAATCCGCGACATCGTTTTTGATGCCCATTGCGGCAAAAACAATGCCGAAGTCTTCGCTGTCGGCGATAGACGCCTGACGGACTATCTGAACCGCAAGCTCATTATGCTTCATTCCGGAGCCGCTGAATATCGGCAGCTTCTGACCTCTGATAAGAGTTGCCAGAGCGTCTATGGAAGATATGCCGGTGTGAATATAGTTTCTCGGATAAACTCTTGAAACGGGGTTTATCGGCGAGCCGTTGACATCTCTTGACTCCTCGGGGTATATTTCACCGAGTCCGTCGATAGGTCTGCCTAAGCCGTCGAAAACCCTGCCGACTATTTCGGGTGAAAGCTTCATTTCGATGGGCTTTCCCGTGAGTCTCGTTCTGACATTTGTCATGGAAATTCCGGTTGTACCTTCAAAGACCTGAACTGCGACCTTGTCGCCCTCGACCATGACAATTCGGCCGGTGCATTTTTTGCCGTCGGCCAGGGTGAACTCGACCATTTCATCATAATGGGGATCAACGACATTTTCAAGAACAACAAGCGAGCCGTTGATGCTGCTTAACCCAACGTGTTCAATTTTCATCTTTGTCCCCCTCCTTTATGACATAAGCGGTCTTAAAACTGTGTTTATCTCTTCAATATAAGAGTCAAGCATACCGATATTGTTGTTCGGTACATCATATTTTATCTTGACGAGCTTGTCGAAAAGACCGGTGGCGATTATCTTGGAAATCGGAACCTGCTTTGCTACGATATCACGGCAAACATGATACATATGGAGAATTACCTCCATCATTTTCATCTGCTTTTCAAGCGGAACATAGGTATCCTCAGGATGAAAAGCGTTTTGCTGAAGAAAACCGACACGGATAACTCTGGCTATCTCAATCGTGAGCTTCTGATCGTCGGGCAGAACATCGGCGCCGATAAGCTTAACGATCTCCATAAGCGAGCTTTCCTCGGAAAGTATATTGCATATTTCTTCTCTGTATTTCAGAAAATTCTCGCCGACATTGTCGTGATACCACTTTGAAAAATCGTTGACATATTCGCTGTAACTTGTGTTCCAGTTGATGGCCGGATAATGGCGGGCGTATGCAAGCGACTTATCAAGCGCCCAGAAGCAGCGTGTGAAGCGCTTCGTGTTCTGAGTGACCGGCTCCGAAAAGTCAGAGCCCTGTGGCGATACCGCGCCGATAACAGTGACGGAGCCCTCTTTTCCGCAGAGAGTCTCGACATATCCGGCTCTTTCATAGAACTTTGAAAGTCTTGACGGCAGATAAGCGGGAAAGCCCTCATCTGCGGGCATTTCTTCAAGTCGGCCCGATATCTCACGAAGAGCCTCGGCCCAGCGTGAGGTTGAGTCGGCCATCAGCGCCGTGTGATATCCCATGTCACGGTAATATTCCGCAAGCGTGATGCCTGTGTAAATCGAAGCTTCACGGGCGGCAACGGGCATATTTGATGTGTTCGCTATGAGCACTGTTCTGTCAGTCAGAGGCTTGCCGGTCTTGGGATCGGTTATCTCGCTGAACTCCTGAAGAGCCTGAGTCATCTCGTTGCCTCTTTCGCCGCAGCCGACATAAATGATGATATCGGCGTCGCACCACTTGGCAAGCTGATGCTGAGTCATGGTTTTGCCGGTTCCGAAACCGCCGGGAATTGCCGCAGCGCCGCCCTTAGCCACCGGAAAAAGCGTATCTATGACACGCTGACCTGTGATAAGCGGTTTGGTGGCTTCCATTCTGTGATTGACCGGTCTCGGAATTCTGATCGGCCACTTCTGGCAGAGAGTCAGCTCTTTGACCTCTCCGCTCGGTGTTTCTATTTTTATAATAGTGTCGTTTACCTTATATTTTCCGTCGGGCTTAGCCTCAACGACCTCGCCTTCAAGATAAGGCGGAACCATTACTCTGTGAGTTATAACATCCGTTTCGGGGCAGGTTGCATATATTTCTCCGCCTTTAAGCCGGTCACCGACCTTAGCCGTGACCGTGACATCCCATTCTTTTTCGGTGCTGATAGCGCTCATGGAAAGTCCGCGTTTTATAAAAGAGCCGCTCTTTTCTTCAAGAGCTGTCAGCGGTCTTTCAATGCCGTCAAATATATTTTTGATAATGCCCGGGCCGAGCACAACGGATATCTGATCGCCGGTTGAAAATATCGGCTCACCGGGCTTCAGTCCGCCGGTCTCCTCGTAGACCTGAATGGTCGTTGAGTCCTTGTCAAGCTTAATGACCTCGCCGACAAGCTTTTCATTACCGACATAAACCATTTCGGTCATTGACAGGGTCGTTGCGCCCTTTATTGTTACGATAGGACCGTTTATTGAATATATAACATTTGTTTCAGGCATAACTGCACCCCTTTACTCGCTGATTCTGAAATTGGAATTTGCGAAAAACCACTCTTTTTGATCTTCGAGCCTTGAATCAAGAGTGTCGTCGAAGATCTTATGCATTTCGGCGCTGTCGACTCTGACGCCGCCGAGCTTTATATCTTTTTCCTCCGTCACTTCACAGGGTACGCCCGCCTTTTCAGCTGCAAGCAAGACTTTATCTTTGTCGCCGACTTTGACAGCGACATTCATTTTATTCTTGACATAGCCGTATATTTCTTTCAGGCTGTTTGACAGAAACGGGATATATTCCTCGCTGTTTGTGAATGAAATAAGCTTTTCTTCAGCTTTTTTAAACACATTGTTTGTCAGCTCAGTGCGCTTTTCGGCGGCCTTTGCTCTGCATTCAGAATAGCTTTGGGAAACGCTTTTATTAAACAGCGTTTCAATTTCTGCCTTAGCGTAATTTATCTTTTCCTGCATCTGCTCTTCGGCAGATTTCTGGAGCTTCTCGGCTTCTCCTGTGTAAAGCTTTTTTGTGGCTTTTTCGATTTTCTTGCATTCCTTGATAGCATTTTTGTTTATCGCGTCAATAAACTGAGCTATCTGTTTATCCCTATTTATCATAATTCAATTCCTCACCTTATCAGATTTTAATTCCGATCGCGTCGGCAACATATCTCGTTATGCTGTCGCTTGACATATCCGAATTATCCTTATCGGGTATCTCAACTATCAAAGCTTTGGAATTTTTCTTTATTTCAACAAGCTGCTTGGGGATAGACGAAGCCAGTGAATTGCTGAGCATGATTATGCCAATGTCCTCCTGAACGGACAGCCTTTCAAGCGTTGAAAGAAGATCGTCCGTTTTTTTGACAAGATCGCCCTCAATGCCCGCTAAGCGCATACCGATAAGCGTATCATAATCGTCCGTCACTAATCTGAACTTCATCTTTATCACCACTTTTCATTATCTGACAAGGCTTTATCAGACCTTGTTAAGAATAAGAATTGAAATAACAACGCCGTAAAGAGCTATTGATTCACCGAGCGCAACGAAAATAAGCGATTTACCGAAGCTCTTGGGATCCTCGCTCGTGGCTGCGATAGCCGCCGGCGCGCCTGCTGCGACCGCAATACCGCCGCCGATGCCTGCAAGTCCCGTAACAAGACCGGCAGCGAGAAGTCCGAGTCCGTTTGAGCTGTTGTTTGCCGTTGCCTCAGTCTCAGTCTGAGCTGCCGCCGAAGTATCCGTTGCTGCCGCACTGTTGTCGCTGCCTTCAGCCGCAGCCATGAAAGTCATGGTGCAGACAAGAATTGCTATGACTGCGAAAGTGAGAAGATTGAATTTCATTGCCTTGCCGCTGCTTTTGCCCTGCAATCTCTTATTGAATGTGATGAATGCCGACACCAAAATCGCCGCTATGGGTAAAATAATAACTGCTGCTAATAATACATTAAACATTTTTTTATCCTCCGATTAATTCAAATTTATTCTAATGTTGGCTTGAATCCCCTGAAAGGCTTTCCGCCGCCTTCATGGAATCTTGAGAACATTTCATAGAACACAAGTCGAAGACTCTGTATTCCGGTCAAAAGGCCCTCTAAGGCAATAACGACTATATTGCCTAATACTACCACAATAATGCCCTTTACGCTTGAGGTGTCACCGGCAAGAGTAAATACAACCATCATCATGCTCGCGTGAACTATAACGAATGCGCCCACACGCAGGAATGAAAGCGTGTTGCTGAAATATGAAAGCACATATTCAAGGCACTCGAACAGGTTCTGAAGAACAAAATCCGCTATCGAATCAGGTTTCCAGTTGTCGTGATGATCGACAAGCCCTATAAGTATTTCCTTGCAGAACAGTATCAGAAGCGTACCGACCATTAAAGGAACAAGAACGGCTTTCGGAATAAGCGCCGGACCGCCCATGAAGGAGTAGATTGCGCTCGCTCCGCAGCAATAGAAGATTATTCCCGCAACGCCGTTTTCACTGAACAGCGCTTCGCCGATCTGTTTCTTCTTCAGACTGATAACCGTGTGAAGAAGCATTGCGGCGATGACAAGAATGACTCCGACCGCTATTGCGAAAATCAGGACTTTATTAACACTGCTCATAACATCGACCGGCTTTGATTTAAGCCCGATCGCATGATAGAGAGGATCGAGAGCTTCCTCGAAGCCGAACACAGAGCCGAAAACGAAACCGCCTATCATTGAAGCAATGCCGCAAGGAACAAGAATCTTTCCAAGCTCCATCTTCTTGAACTTATAGGCGAGGAATCCGCCGACGGCAAGCACGAGTCCCTGCCCAACATCGCCGAACATTACGCCGAAAACAAAGGTATAGACTATCGCCACAAAGAATGTGATATCCATATCGTAGTAATTCGGCAGACCGTACATATTAACGAAGTATTCATATGGCCTTGTCAGCTTTGAATTTTTCAGCTTGACCGGCGGCGTATGCTCCGGCACATCTTCGGGATTGAATGTTTCGACCTCAACGCCCTTGAATGATGTCAGCTTTGAGACTAAAGCCTTCACTTTTTTAGCGGGAACCCAACCGACCATGTAAAAGCTGTTGTCAAGTATAAACGCATATTTGCGGACTTCGAAAACGGCGTTTTTAGCCTTCAGCTGAGCATATATGGCTTTGAGCTTGTTCTCTTCACTGCTGAAAATCTCTTTAATTTTTTCATCACATTCATTGATTGAATTTGTGATGATTTCTTCATTTTCTTTCAGATTTTTGATTATTTCGTCGATAGAGCCTACGGCTTCCGGAATCCACATTCTCTCAAAGTGAAGAGCTGAGAAGATCTTATCTATCTCATCGGCTCTGTCCCTCGGAGCAAGATATGCTCCCCAGCTATCCTCGCCCTGAACCGTGCAGGGAATATAAAGGACATAGGGATTGTCGCTGTAAGCAAGATCAAGCTTTTCGGCGTTTTCCTTTGGCATTCGTCCGAAACGGGTTGCAACGAACTGACTTGAAAGAAGCTCGTCTATCGGGATCTCCAGGCCCTCAAAGTGGCTGAACTTTGACAGGCCGTCCTCGCACTCTTGCAGCTGATCCTGAAGCTGCTTTCTCTTCTCGTTAAGCTCGTTGACCTTTCCGCCGACCGAAACGACATATTCGTTGAGATCCTCATCAATTCCAATGTTGTCGTTTTTGCCGGAATAGTCCTCAATGTTGAAGCCGAACTCATCAGCCAGCTCCTTAACGCTTTGAAGAATAGCCGAATACGGATTTTCACCTGCCGTGGTGTTGAAACCGAGCACATTAGACATATACTGAATAGCCTGCTGCGAATTGAACTTACCGTCCACGGTGCCGTATTCGAGTATTCCCTCAAGGCGAATGTCTGCGCCGCTTGAAAGCGTAACCTTGAGAATATCGTTAAAGCCCATATATTCATCGGCTTGTTCAATGTGAATATCGCCGTTCAAGAGGCACTTTGAAATTATCTTGTCAAGCTTGTTGGTCTTTCCCGTGAAAGACACAAGCTTCATTTTTTCAATTGACATTTTCCACTCTCCTTTCCTATCGCTTTAATCGCCTACGCCGATAAGCAGACTTTTTATTTCATCCGGGCTCATTTTATATTTAACGCCCTCGATTATGTGAATTATATTGGAAACTTCAATGCTTTCAAGAAACATAAAGCAGAACATGGTTACATTCGGGTTCGTGCTGAACCTCAGCAGATGCTTATACATCTTATAATTTTCTTCATTGATCGCCTGTTCGACATAGTCGGTCTTTTCAATCTTTTCGGCGTAGTTTTTATACTTTGTGCCTTTAAGGATAGAAAGAATCTCCTTTTCGTCGGCGGCATTCAGAAGCGCATTGATCTGTTTAGCGGTGAAACCCGTCAGATGAATCGGTGCAAGGCTCTGAATCAGCGATTTTGAAGATGCAGAGAAATATTTTTTGGTTCTGTATATATTGTCAATAAACTTTGTGTCGGCTTTTGTTGAAAGAAGCTCAAAAAGCTCGCCGCCCTTTTTCCCTCCGCTTTTTTTAATAAGCTTATATTCAAACTCATAGAAATAGTTGAACAACTCGCACTCATATTCGAGATATTCCGAACCGGAATCATAGCATTTTTTAATTATTGACTGATAATCTGTGCCCTCAAGGCTGTCGATAAGCTCCGGAATGGTCTTGATATTCATCAGGTCATAAGCGTTGACATCAAGACTTTTGCTGTAAAACGCCGGAACACTCATGACATATTTATCTGTGTTTTTGAGAAGTATGCTCTTGATGCATAAAAGTATCTGGTTTATTTCTTCTTTGACGATAAAGTAGTTGTGAAGCTCCTCGCCGAAAGACATTTCATATCTGCAAAGTGTTGCAAACCTCATATATGACAGCTTTTTTATAAGGAACTCAACATATCCCTCGTCAATGCCCGCCGTAACGGTATTTTCGAAAGCGTCGGCATAGCTCGTTCTTCCTTTGAGATAAGAAACTATCTCTGAACAAGATTTGCAGCCGGAAAGCCCGACATAATCCTGAAGAGTCAGTCTCTTGCCGTACATTGCGCGAGCTTTAGCCATTATTGCGTTGAGTTTATAGTCAAGTATTTTCATAAAGCCCTCCTTTCCGGAAAACATGAGAAAGCTTTGGTTTATTGAAGCGCTCTTTTGACTATTTCATCCACCCACATGTCGCATTTTTCATTATAAAGGCTTTCAAGTGCAGCAATCTTTTTATCACATTCGCTTTCATGGACCGCGATTATAGCGTCATATTCCTTTTTCTTTTCGGCTTTCAGTTCGTCGATCTTCTTTGCGGCGGCAAGATTGCTCTTTTCTTCAAACTGCGTCTTAGCTTCAGCCAGCTTTTTTTCAACATTTTCTCGCTCCTTATTGGCTTCTTCAACCGTTTCTCTGGCTTTCTTATCGACAGCAAAGATCTTCTTGAGCATATCTTTCATAGCTTTTCCTCCCTTCAAGCTTAACAGGCGGATAAACAAAATGTCTGTTCACACCCTGATAACTAAGCAATTATAGCACTAAATAATTAAAATTCAACATAAAAAATAACAAAAAATATTTCTGTTTTTTTCGGCTATTCTGTTACATTTTTTCGTTAATGTATAAATTAACGGCTTTGATAAAAATTTGGCCGTAGCTCTCGGCTTTTTTTGCGCCGACGCCCTTTATCCTTAAAAATTGTGCTGCGTTCAAAGGCTTGACAGCACTGATTTCGCGCAGTGTCGAATCCGAGAAAATAACGAAAGCCGGAACATTTCTTCTGTCCGCAATTTCCTTTCTGAGCTTTTTCAGAATACTCAGCAAATCATCGTCAGCCTCTGAAGCGGGCGGTGCTTCTTTTGACTCAGATTTATATGGAATAAATACTCTTTTGCCGGAGAAAAGAACAGATCCGGAATTTTCGTTGAGCTTCAAAATGCCTGAGTCAGTGTCAATAAGATCTTTTCTGACAAGATACAAAATAATTTCGGCTATTCTTTCCTCAGGGCAGTCTTTCAGAGCGCCGAAGGTCTTGATTTGCGAAAGATCCCTTCGAGCCGCCGCAAGTGTTTCGCTGCCCGATAGAAAATCAACTATCGTTCCCACAGTCAGAGTCTCTTTTGTTCTGGCTACCGCGCATAAAATTTTCTGAGCCTGGACAGTGATATCGGCGGTTTCTCTGACTCCGCAGCACACGGAGCAATTCCCGCACCCGTTTGTGCGTACCTCGCCGAAATATGACAGAATATAGTTTCTCAGGCATTTCCTGCCCATGCAGTATTCAACCATTTTGTCGAGTCTGTCGAGCTTTCTGCGGCGAAGTCTTTCCATATCGTCGACGCTCAGCTCATCGTTCTCCGACGGGTGATTGATGAAATAACGCTGCACAGCCGTATCTCTGCCGGAATAAAGCAGTATGCACTCGGCGTTTTCACCGTCTCTGCCCGCCCTTCCCGCTTCCTGATAATAGCTCTCGATATCGCCGGGCATATTATAATGTATAACAAACGAGATGTTGGATTTGTCTATCCCCATTCCGAATGCGTTTGTCGCAATAATTATTCTGATGTTGTCTCTGACAAAATTATCCTGATTGCTTTTTCTTTCTTCCGCGTCTAGGCCTGCGTGATATTTCGTTACACTGTAACCGTCGGCGCTGAGTCTGCCGTAAAGCAGTTCAACATTTTTTCTCGTTGAGCAGTAAATTATTCCGCTTTTATCTCGGTTCATATCAAGATATTCTTTGATAAATTCAAGCTTGGACTTTGGTTTTCTGACCTCAAAATACAGATTTTTTCTGTCAAAGCCCGTCACTACCGTGTCGGGATTTTTGAGACCAAGCAGGTTTTCAATGTCGCATCTGACTGCCTGCGTAGCCGTTGCCGTGAATGCGGCAACAGTCGGTCTTTCGTTGAATGATGAAATAAAATTCGATATTTTAAGATAGCTGCTTCTGAAATCCTGCCCCCACTGAGAAACGCAGTGTGCTTCATCAACACAGACAAACGATATCTTAATTGAAGAAGCCAGAGCGAGAAAAGTCCTTGAATCAAGTCTCTCCGGTGAAATATAAATAAGCTTGTATTTTCCGTCATATGCTTCGGAATATGTTTTTTGCAGGGCTTCGCGATCGGATGACGAATTTATCGCAGCTGCAGGAATTCCGTTTTCTTTGAGCGAATAAATCTGATCTTTCATCAGCGATATGAGCGGCGAAATAACAATCGCCGTTCCGTCGAGCATGATTGCGGGTATCTGAAAGCATAACGACTTTCCGGCTCCCGTGGGCATTACCGCCAGAACATCTCTTCCGCCGAGAATACTGTCAATGATTTGCTCCTGCCCTTCTCTGAAGCCGTCGTAACCGAAATATTCTTTCAGTATGCCGTACTTATCCAAATTCCGCACTTCCTCATCCGCAAATACTGATTATGGCTTTTGTGAAGATCTTAGCCGCTGTGATAAGGTCGTCAATCGGCATAAATTCGTCAGCGCCGTGCATATTGGTGTCAACCTCCGGCATTATCGCACCGAACGCCACTCCTCCGTCTATATTGTGAACATAGGTGCCGCCGCCGATAGCTTCGCAGTAGCCCTTTCTTCCGCTTACCTCTTCATATGCCGCAAGCAGTTTTTTTATAAAATCGCTGTCTGCGTCAACGCAGTGTACAGGCGTCAAAGAAATGCTGTCAAGCTCAAATCCTTCTTCGGCAAGCTGATCTCTGACCTTGAGAGCGAGATTTTCTTCAGTTGCGCAAAGAGGGATTCTTGAATCGAAAGCACCCTCAAAATGTGTTCCGTCGAAATTCAAAATGTCGAGCGTCATGGTGAGCTCACCTGAAGCTGAGTCAGACATTGAAACGCCGAAGCCTTCTCCTCTTGTTTTTCCGTGAGGAAAGAATCCGGAAAGCGCCTTAAATTTTGAAACGCTGACCGATTCCGAATCAAGAGACGCAATGAGTGAAACAAGAGCCGTTATCGGGTTGTTACCGAGTACAGGCAGCGATGCGTGAGCACCTGTTCCGACAGCGAGGATTGAAACGCTGCCGCCGTTGTCTGTCAATTTAAAATCAACACCTGTTTCTCTGTGCGCTTTATCTGCGGCCGAGTCAAGTTCTTCTTTTGAAAATCCGCTCAGAACAGCTGAAGCTTTATTCGGAACGGCGTTAATGACAAAGCCGCCTTTAAACGAAATCACTTTCCCACAGTCTGAGTCATCGGGAATAATATCCGAAGTGAAATGTTTGCTGAAATGACCTCGTTCGACATTTGTCACCGGAAATGTTGAATCCGGAGTGAACACCATTGGCGGCATATCTCTGTGAGCAGTATAATATTCAATATCCGCACTTCCTGTTTCTTCGTTTGTTCCGACAATTAGTCTCACATCAGATTTCAGCTCAACGCCGAGCTCGCGCACGCATTTCATTGCATACATAGCGGCGATGACTGGGCCCTTGTCGTCGCTCGTTCCCCTGCCGTAGACCTTGCCGTCGCGTTCGGTCATTTCATATGGCGGGACGGTCCAGCCGTCTCCCTCGGGAACAACATCAAGATGTCCGAGCATCGCAAGCTTGGCGTCTGCGCCGCGAAAGCTGATTTCCCCGGCGTAGTTATCTATATTGCGCACCGAAAAGCCGTCCCGTTTCGCGAAGAGCAGCATTTTTTCAAGTGCTCTTTTCGGCTCTTCGCCGAACGGCGCATCTTCGCTCGCCTCGCCTCTCACAGACGGAATCCTGATAAGAGCGCCGAGATCCGAGAGAAGATTTTCCTTTTCTTTTTCAAAGTACTCATCAATTTTATCTTTCATATAGTTTTCACTCCGTTTAAAATTAAGCCTGAATCTTCGCTTGATTTATATAAATTTCAATGGGTTATATTATATCACTTTAGCTTTTAATATGCAAGAAAAACAGATAAATAATAGGATTTGGGAAAATATTGAGTTTCCTACACGAGCCTTTCAAAAAACGCCGGAAACAGTCTGAACAGTCATTTGAAAAAATTTTTGTGTTTTTTTCAAAAAAGGGTTGACATACGGCGGCGATAAGCATATAATATCAAAGCACTCGAGAGAGAGGCAGATATCGCGGGGTGGAGCAATTGGTAGCTCGTCGGGCTCATAACCCGGAGGTTGCAGGTTCAAGTCCTGTCTCCGCAACCAAAACAGATACCGCTGTTGATACAATCGTGTCGACAGCGGTATCGTTAATTTACCGAGAAAAACATAGACAGAATAAGCACTCATAAAAACAAGCGTTGCATTTTGGGAGTATTCCACCCATCCTGCAACGCTTTTTTGATTGTTTTTATAGCCCCTCCCCGGGACTAAACCCAACATTCCTGCTGACCTATCGTTAAACAACCGCATTTCGTTAAACGGCTGAAGTGTGATCATTCTTTGGTTTGAATAATCGGTGTGACCTCCTTGAATAACATCCTGATTACCGTCTATATCCTCACCTCAACCTCGCTGCCGTTCTTGAAATGAAACACTAACCGTTCATCTGCGTACACGCTTACGTGGTCGACGGT
>JAQXMC010000024.1 GCA_029012445.1 Oscillospiraceae bacterium | reverse complement strand
TTTGTCCGTATGATGGAAGATATCTACGCCGGTGCGGTCAATTGTGTTATCGTTAAAGACTTGTCCCGCTTCGGACGAAACTATACCGATGCGGGGAATTTCCTAGACAATGTTTTCGTAAGATTAAAGGTGCGTTTCATTGCTTTGAACAACGGAATTGACACCGCTTCAAACAGTATGAATGCGGCAACGCAGTGTATTTCCGTAGGTGTTACCAATGTTATCAATGAAAGTCTTGCGGCAACCACTTCTGTCAATGTGCGAGGTACTCTTAATGTGAACAGAGCACAGGGAAAGTTTATCGGCTCTTTTCCTACCTACGGATATTTGAAAGACCCGAATGACCATCATCAGCTTATCATTGACGAAGAAACGGCACCTGTTGTGCGGATGATTTTTGAAAGATTTATAGCAGGTCAAAGCATTATCGGCATTGCAAAAACTCTTAATGACGAGGGCATACCCAACCCGTCAATGCATAAAAAGCTGAAAGGACTTAATTACCGTCACCCTATGGGCAAGAGCAACGACGGTCTATGGCACGATAGCTCTGTGAGAAGAATATTGCAGAACGAAATGTATATCGGTAATATGGTGCAGGGCAAGAACACGACAATCAGCTACAAAATCAAGCAGTGCAGAGCTATTCCAAAGGACGAGTGGATTATTGTTGAGAATACCCACGAAGCGATTATTGATAAAGACACTTTCAATAAGGCTCAGTCACTTTTTAAGAAGAATATCCGTTCTTCGCCCGTCAAAAAAGAGGTTGATTTGTTTTCGGGACTTGTACGCTGTGCCGACTGTCACCGCATTATGAACAAGAAAACCAATACGCATTCCTACGGCACTTATCGCTATTATAGATGTATGACATCAAGAAAAATGAGCAAGGATGCCTGCACCAATCATACAATCCGCATTGATAAGCTTGAAACTGCGGTGCTTGTAACCTTGCAGAAAATGATTGACACTGCCATTGAGTTCGATGAAATACTTGAAATAATCAATCAAAGCAGTAAGCGAAAAAAGGAGTCAACTCATCTGCAGAAGATGATTAAGACTCAATCTGCCGAGCGTGAGAAGTGCATAAAAATGTCCCTTGATTTGTATCCTGACTGGAAGCAGGGCGTAATTACAAGGGAAGAATATATGCAGTTAAAAGCCAACCTGACAGAGAAAATCGAGTCAATAGACAGCACAATCCAAAGTCTTACAAAAACAGCAGAAGAGTACGCACAAGGTCTGAATAGCGAGAATGAGTTTATTTCACACTTCAAGCAGTATGGCAATATTGACTCGCTTAACAGACCAATGGTGGTTGAACTGATTGATGAAATTCTCGTTCACGAGGGCGGCAATATTACCATTAAATTCAAATTCAACGATGCTTATGAAAATGTGGTTAACTATATTGAAATGAATAAGGAAATCGTTGAAGAGGCAGATAAAAAGTCTGCGTAAAATTATCAATAGGGTATATATCTGTATTTTGAGAAAAATATTTCTTATGCATTTATAAAAGAAAAATAACAAGTCAAACTTGACTTATTAGAATAGATTTGATATTATAATAGTACAAATTTGACTTGTTATTATGGAGGCTCTATGAAGATTTCAAATTATAATGATGAAAAATCAATATTAGTGGAATTGGGAAACCGTATTCAGCAGTATAGGATTTCCTTGAATATTACACAATCAGAGCTTGCACAAAGATGCGGACTTTCTCTAAAAACTATTGCCCGTACAGAAATGGGATATGATACCAAGCTTTCAAATCTGATTAGGATTTTGAATGAAATCGGACTTTCAGAAAATTTAGATATTTTAATACCTGAACCTCAACCCGATTACAAAGCATTATTTGAAGAAAAAACAATAAGAAAACGTGCAAGACCCGACAAAAAGAAAACAGATAATGCTTGGTTTTGGGGAGAAGACAAGGAGGATGAATAAAGTTGAAAAATGTAAATACAGTTCGTATTAAAATGTGGGGAACAACTGTCGGTTATCTTCATCAGGATGACAACGGAATGGTAGGCTTTCAGTATGACGAAGAATTTTTAAAAAGTAATATTGAAATTTCACCTGTTAAAATGCCGTTATCAACGGCTACCTATACTTTCCCTGCTTTGCCTGAACAAACATTCCACGGCTTACCGGGTATGGTTGCTGATTCTTTGCCCGATAAATTCGGTAATATCGTTATAAACAGATACTTGGAAAGTCAGGGAAGAACAGCAGACAGCTTATCTGTTATAGAAAAGCTTTGCTATACAGGTAAGCGAGGTATGGGTGCATTGGAATATGAACCGTCACAAGAGCTTACAACTATTAATGAAACTGTTGACCTTGATGCTTTAACAAAATTAGCGTCTGAAATACTTTCTGAAAAAGAGCAGATACACATCGAGAAAAACGACAATCTTATGGCACAGTTAATGGAATGCGGATCTTCTGTCGGCGGTGCAAGAGCGAAAACTCTCATTGCTTGGAATCCTGAAACAAACGATATCCGTTCAGGTCAGATAAACGCAGGAAAAGGTTACGAATACTGGCTTTTGAAATTTGATAACATAAAAAACAACAAAGACAAGGATTCAAGACCTGATGACGGCGAATACACAAAGGTAGAATACGCATACTACCTTATGGCTCTTGATGCAGGAATTGAAATGAGTGAGTGCAGACTTTATAAGGAAAACGGTAGCGCTCACTTTATGACAAAGCGTTTTGACAGAAAAGGAGTTAAGGGCGAAAAACTTCATATGCAATCACTTTGTGCTTTAGCTCACATGGATTTCAATTCACCGAGGGTATATTCCTATGAAGCAGCTTTTGCTGTAATGAAGCAGTTAAAACTACCATACAATGATTTCGTTCAGTTATTCAGAAGAATGGTATTTAATGAGTATGCCAAAAACTATGATGATCACACGAAAAACATATCGTTTCTTATGGATAAAAAAGGTGTATGGTCATTGTCTCCGGCATACGATGTAACTTTCTCGTACAGAAAAGACAGCATTTGGGTAAGTGCTCATCAGATGCTTATCAACGGCAAATCCGACAACATTACGAAAGAAGATATGTTAAAGGTTGCCGAGAAAGCAGGCATCAAAAAATCAGATGCAATAAAAAGCATTGAGCAAGTAATCAATTCTGTTTCTAAATGGGAGCATTTTGCTGAAAAGTTCGGTATGTCTGAATATAACATAAAACGGATAAAAGGCTTTTTAAATGTATGATTACAACAGCGTACGGAGTGAAAGCTGCACGCTGTTTAGTTCAAAGATTTTGAAAAAACTATTGACAAAACCTGAAATATTAGTTACGATAAAAAAGTAGAGAGAACATTTGTTCGTTATACTTTAATTTTTTTGGAGGTTATAAATGCTAAACAAACCATCAAGCTACAATGAAGATAGTTATATTGAAATTACAAAGAATTTCTGTTATGATAATCTCGCATTAAAAAATTTTTCAGAGAATGTGTTAGGGTCATTATACAGACCGCCAATGCATAAAAGTGCCGATTATAAGAATTGGATTGCAATATTAGATATTAAGACCTGTGTTAATTGCAGAAACTTACACGGCAAAATATACTATACTGATGATAAGCCGGAAAAAGAACCGCCATTACATGAGCGATGCCGATGCAAAATAGCCGAAATGATGGCCGCTTTTATCGGTACAGCAACTAAAGACGGTATAAATGGTGCCGATGTTTATGTGTCTGAATATGGCAGATTGCCAAGCAATTATATAACAAAAAAGCAAGCAATAAAATTAGGCTGGGTCAATTATCTCGGGAACTTGGGCGTTGTTGCACCTGAAAAGATAATCGGTGGAGATATTTATAGAAACAGAAACGGCCATTTGCCTGATGCGCCGGGAAGAATCTGGTATGAGGCAGATATAAACTATGATTCAGGATACAGAAATCTTCATAGAATTATATATTCCAATGACGGTTTAATATTTGCTACATATGACCATTATATAACTTTTATTCAAATACATTGAGGAGCAATAAATGAATACGATAGATTATTTATACTCAAAAGACAGAGTTTTGGATTTTTCATCATGTAAGTATTTGGGAGAAGTCCATGAAATAATAAAAACAGAATTGGAATTGCCCGATTGTTATGGTGCAAATCTTGATGCATTGTGGGATGCCGTTACAGGACTTATGTATGTTCCTGCAAATATTAAAATAATTTTTAAGCCTGAAACAAAAGCAGCTGAAAAATTAGGTGATGAAATTGATAAAATTGTATCAATATTTTTCGAAGCGCAGGAAGAATATAATCAAATTAAAGTTACAGTAGAAAAATAAACTTATCGGGGATGTAAAAAACTTTCGTTTTTACATCCCCGATTTTTGGTTAAACGGCAGTTAAGGGGGTGTAATTTATAAAAATTGCAAAATTACCCCCGTTAACTCGAATTTATAAAAAACCGACACTTTTGTCTAAAATGTCTATAAAATACCCATTATAGTCTTCCTTTCATTCCAACCACCCCATAGCTGCACCCATAATTGAAGTGCCGAAAACCCAGTAAAATAGGCACTTTTGAGGTTTTGAAAAAATTTATGGTTTTCTCTTGACATTTACCCCCGCGGCGAAAAAGACCATATATGACTTTCTGAAGGACACTCAGACCAGACCTGAGGATTATGACCTTATTCTGACGGGAGATCTCGGTGATATCGGCTCAAGGCTTCTCAGAGAGCTGATGATGAAAGAAAGTAATATAGATATTTCGTCCGTTCACAACGACTGCGGACTGATGATATATAACCTGAAATCACAGGATGTTCACTCGGGCGGCTCCGGCTGCGGCTGCAGCGGAAGCGTGCTTTGCTCAAAAATTCTCAACGGCTTTCGAAAAGGCGAATACAAAAAGATAATGTTCATTGCGACCGGAGCGCTGATGTCGCCCGTTTCGACTCTTCAGGGCGAGAGCATTCCCGGCATAGCGCACGGCGTTATCATCAAAGCGTGACAGGAGGAAACAACATGGATATTTTCAGCGGCATTAAATGCGTTGCCTGCCTTTTAAAGACTCTCAGAATTCTGCGCTGCGTTAAAACGGCGGTATGCGTCAGTATCTTCGGCGTCATGGCAGCCGTCTCAGTTTTAAGTCTGACCGAAAACAAGACAAAGGTCAAGCGGATGGTCAGCCAGATCAAGAAGAAGGTGATGTGATGGGCTGGGACCTGCTTTGGGCGTTTCTGATCGGCGGAGCTATCTGCGTTATCGGTCAGCTTCTTATTGACTACACAAAGCTCACACCGGGCAAGATTCTTGTTATGTTTGTTGTTATCGGCGTTCTTCTCGGCGCGGTCGGCTTATATAAACCGCTCGTGGAGTTTGCGGGCTGCGGCGCGACCGTTCCGCTGACGGGCTTCGGCTATTCTCTCGCTGAGGGAACAAAAAAAGCAATCTCGGAGGACGGAGCTCTCGGTATCGTCACAGGGGGACTTACCGCGACTTCAGCGGGCATAACGGCTGCGGTGGTGCTCGGCCTTATATTATCGGTCATAGCGAAACCAAAAGATAAATCTTAATTTATTCCGGGTATTTACAGATTTCTTCCATGAGTGTATAATAAAGGCCGAAAGGGAGGAATTTTTATGAAAAAGAAACAGACCGGAATTATCTCACTCGCCCTGGCGGTGTGCTTGCTGCTGTCGCTTGCGATACCGGCTTACGCTCAGGGCGGAACATCTTTCAGCTTCAGATTCGATTCGCGTCAGGAAAAGATCAGAAGCTTTTACCCCGACTATAAAGAAATTTTCAATGCCGAGTATTCAACTACCCCTGTCCCGGGTGTAGAGCGTACAGATTTCGGCGGGGGCGACTTTTCGGATTCGATGGTGCCTCAGGGTTTGTGCATAGCCGGGAACTACCTGCTCGTCACGGCATATGACTATGAAAAAGAACACAATTCGGTCATCTATGTTATGTCAAACGACGATGTCAAAAACCGCAGGCTTCTTTCAACAGTCGTTCTGCCCGACAAGAATCATGTCGGCGGAATAGCCTTCGACGGCGAATATGTCTGGGTCGCAAGGAGCGTTTCAAAGGAGATAGGAGCGATAAAGCTTTCGGATATTGAGGAAGCGGCAAAGCATGAGGTATTCAGTCTCGGATACTATAAAAAAGTCAAATGTCTGACCACGGCTTCGTTCATAACCTGTTATGACGGAAAGATATGGGTCGGTCTTTATGACTCTGCAAAAAATGCAACGCTTCAGGGCTTTGAGCTTGACAGGGAAACCATGACGCTTTCGCTTAAATGCACCGTAACCGTCCCGAAAAAATGCCAGGGCGCGGCCTTCGCCGAAAGAAACGGCAGGACATATCTTATCACCTCGTCGTCCTACGGCAGAAATCTGCCGTCCTATATCAGAGTCTATGAGTTCTCATATAACGGGGAAACGGCCGACACAAGGCTTATCAACAAATTCACGCTCCCGCCCATGACCGAGGAGGTCGAGGTCTGCGGCGATCATCTTCTCATAATGACCGAGGCTCCCGCTTCGGAATACAGCGTCGGGTCCGCTAACCGCTGCATAAATCCGATGGATAGAATAAGCGCGGCAGATATAGATAAACTTGTTTCGGATAAGACAGATAACGGCTTTTTTGCGAGATTGCAGCAAATAATTGCCGACTTTTTCACAAAGCTTTTCAGCGTCACCTGCTGAAAAAAGCTGATTTAAAAGCCGATTATTTCACAAAAATCTTCAGTCCGGCAGCGTTATAAAATCAAGGACCGTTTAACAATCCGGCGATACCGCATAATACAATGCGATAAAATATAAAAATTTGTTAAATCCCTTGACAAACGCTTTCACAGATGCTATAATCGCAAACGTTAAAAGTTAATACAAGTAACCGCATTGTTATAGTGTGATTGCGAAATTTAATGGGAGCTGTCTGTAGGGACCGCTCCCTTTTTTCTTGAATTAACTTTAATACGATATTTTGGAGGTGATCCTATGGCGTCAGAGGCGGCTGAACAAATTCTTCGCAGAGAAAAAGAGGTTGATCAGAAGATCGACGAAGCTGTCAGAGAGGGCAATGCGAGAGTGACAAAAACCAGAAATGACTGCGAGAAAAAAGCGGAGGAAATGAAAGCAAAGGCGGCCGAGGAATGCAGAAGGATAATCAGCGACAGCGAAAAGGAAGCTGAGAAGATAATCGCTGCCGAGAATGAAAAAAATCAAGCCGTTCTGAACTCTGTCAGAGACGAGGCGGGCTTGAGAACAGCCAAAGCAGTTGACAGGGTTATAGAAATTCTGATCGGTTGAAGAAGAGAAGAGGGAGGAAGGTGATTTTACGGCAAAGTTAAAAATGAAAAAGATCGAGCTTATCGCTCCGCTGACGGAAAGCAAGAAGATAATCGAGCTGCTCCAGCGCAGAGGCCTGATAGAGCTTGAGAAAATTCAGGATGACGAGCTAATCAGAATGGACACCCGTTCCTGCATAAACCAGTTTGAGAAGAACAGGGAAGCTGCGCAGAGGGCGCTCGTCATTCTCAACGAAAGAACACATATGAAGCAGTCAATGCTTGATCAGTTCTCGGGGAAGCGCGAATATGAAAGACACGCTTTCGGCGAGAAAACGACAATACTTGAAAATACGCTTCAGGTGTGCGGCGATATTCTCGAAAACGAACGGAATATAGAGGAACTGAAAAACAAAATATCCCATATATCCGTCAGAACAGACGAGCTGCGGAAATGGGAGGCTCTCGATATTCCGCCTGATTTTGAGGGTACAAAGTCCACAGCCTGCTTCATCGGAACGGTGAACAACAGGAAAAATCTCGAATATATCACCGAGGAGCTGAAAGACATCGCTTATATTGAAACGGTGTCGGCGGTCAAGGAACAGACCAACATCGTCGTCATGTGTCACAATAACGACAAGGCCGAAACCGTTTCCGTTCTGCGCCACGGCGGCTTTGCCAGAATAGGCGAGGCGAACGGCGACAGCGTCAAGGCGGTCATTGAGAAAAATGAAGCCGAGATTCAGCAGCTTCGCAATAAGATCGAAGAGTATAATCAGGACACTGTCTCGAAAGAAAACGAGAGGGAAAATATAGAGTTCGTCATTGACTATCTGAGCATAAGATGCGATAAATATAACGCACTGAACGATCTCGCAATGACAAAAACGACCTTCATGCTCACCGGCTTTATTCCGGAAAAATACTCGCTCAAGCTCGTTGACGAGCTTGAGCGCAGGTTCACGGTCGCAATAAACCTGACCGATCCCACCGAGGACGAGGATGTTCCCGTTCTTCTTGAAAACAGCAAATTCTCCGCTCCGGTCGAGGGGATAACGGAAATGTATGCTCTGCCGGGCAAACGGGATGTTGACCCGACGAGCGTTATGTCTTTCTTCTATTATCTGTTTTTCGGAATGATGCTTTCGGATGCGGGCTACGGCGTAGTCATGGTCATAGTGACAACGATAGCGCTGAAAAAGCTGAAGCTTGAGGAAAAAATGCAGAAAACGCTGCGGATGTTCCAATACAGCGGAATTTCGACAATCTTCTGGGGCGCTCTGTTCGGCAGCTGGTTCGGCGATCTGCCTCAGACGGTTGCCAAGCAGTTCTTCGGCAGGGAGATAGGCTCGCTCGCTCTTTGGTTCGAGCCGCTCGAGGATCCCATCAAGCTTCTGGTGTTCTCCTTCGGGCTCGGAATACTCCACCTTTTCTGGGGCCTTGCGGTCAACTTCCGTATTCTCTGGAAAGAGGGCAAAAAGGCCGACGCGATATTCGATGTCATACCGATATATATGGCTGTTCTGGGCGTCGCTCCGCTTGCGGCCGGAATTCTGATAAGCGTTCCCGATGTTCTCAAGCATATCGGCAAGTACCTCGCAATCGTGGGAGCCGTTCTGATCGTTCTGACTTCGGGCAGAAGCTCAAAGAACATTCTGGCGAGATTTGCCGGCGGACTTTATGGTCTATATAACACGGCGACGGGATATCTTAGCGATATTCTGTCCTATTCGAGACTGCTGGCTCTCGGCCTTGCAACAGGAAGCATTGCCAGCGTTATAAATCTTATCGGCACTATGCCCGGCAACATGGTAATAAAAGCGATAATGTTCACGGTCGTGTTCCTTGTCGGTCACACCGCCAACATTGCGATAAATCTGCTCGGCGCATATGTTCACACGGACAGACTTCAGTTTGTCGAGCTGTTCTCTAAATTCTATGAAGGCGGCGGAAGAAAGTTTGAGCCGCTCAGAGTAAACACAAAATATATTAAATTTACGGAGGAAAAGTAAAATGAGTAATTTAGGTTTGGCATTGGCAATTTTCGGAGCGGCGATAGCTGCGTTGTTTTCAGGCGTCGGTTCTGCCAAAGGCGTCGGCATAGTCGGTCAGGCGGCTGCGGGAGTGGTTTCCGTTGATCCCTCCAAGTTCAGCAAGGTGCTTATTCTTCAGCTTCTTCCCGGCACACAGGGCCTTTACGGACTTCTGACGGCTGTTCTTCTTCTGAACCGCGTCGGCGTAATCGGCGGCACTCCGGCAGGTCTGACCGTTTCGCAGGGCCTAATGTTCCTTGCGGCTGGACTTCCGATGGGCATAGTCGGTCTGTTCTCAGCTATTGCTCAGGGCAAGGCTGCTGCGGCAGGCGTCGGTATCGTTGCAAAGAAACCCGAGCAGAGCGGCAAGGGCATCATCATGGCGGCAATGGTCGAGACTTATGCAATTCTTGCGCTTCTTATCTCGATCCTCATAATATACAACATAGCCGTCTGATGAGAACGGAGGAAGTATATGGCAGGTCTTGACAGAATTTTGGAAACGATCACAGAACAGGGTGACGAAGAAATAAGCAAGATCCTTTTTGAAGCCGACGGAAAAGCTCAAAGGCTGAGCGAACAGCTTCTGACTCAGGCGCAAAAGGAATATGACGAAACGGTGAGCGCTGCTGTCAAAAAGGCGGAGCGCAACATAGAAAGCGCCCATTCATCGGCCAAGTCGATATCCTCAAGACAGGTGCTGGCTCTGAAAACCGGGCTGATAGAAGAGGTCACGGACAAAGCCGTCAATAAAATACTGTCAATGGATAATGAAGAATATTTTTCTTTGATGTACGGGCTGATGGCTTCTCATATGCACCCCGGCAGAGGAGTTATAGTCTTTAACGAAAGGGACGCCGGCAGACTGCCCGATGATTTTTTGAAAAAGGCTGATTCTCTGAAGGAGGGCTGCAGCCTTGAGGTCGCCGACAGACGAGCCGACATCAGCGGAGGTTTCATTCTTATTTACGGCGAGATAGAGGAGAATTGCAGTTTAGAGGCACTCAGAGAAGAAAAGAGGGACGAGATCAGAGATGAGGCCGCCCGCTTGCTCTTCGGGAAAGGAGAGGAGTGACTTGGAGAAGGATTATACCTTTGCTGTGGCAAGGATAAGGGAGCTTGAAAACGAGCTTCTCCCCAAAGCCGCTATTGAGCAGATGGTTACCGCCAAAAACGAAAAAGAGGTCCTTGCGGCTCTTTCCTCAAGGGGCTGGGCAATAGCCGATAACCACGGCAACACGGATAAGCTTCTGACCGAGGAAAGCGTGAACGCCTGGGAAAGCCTGATTTCTCTTGCGCCCGACAGCGTCGAGATAAGAGGATTGACGGTGTTAAACGATTTTCATAATCTCAAGGCGGCACTGAAGGCTCTTATCATGCAAAACGATCCGGAAAAATTTTATACCGTCCCGACGGCGGTGGATACTTCTCAGCTTTATGAAAACATAAGAGAAAAAAGATATCATGAGCTTCCCGAATATCTGAGAGCGCCCGCCGAGGAGGGCTACAAGGTCATAACCGAAACAAAGGACGGTCAGATTTTCGACTCCTTTATTGACAGAGAGGCTATGAGAACTCTCAAAAGCTTCGCCGAAAAAAGCGACAGCGAAATGTTTGGCGAATATGTTGATTTTCTTGTCGCAATGACCGATATAAAGATAGCTTACAGAGGCGCAAGGGCGCAGAAAAGCGTGGAGTTCTTTCTTGACTCCCTTTGCGGGAGCAAATTCCTTGACGCTAAGACTCTCGCTCAGGAGGCTTCAAAGGGCGAGCAGTCGCTTCTGTCTTTTCTCGATTCTTCAGCGTACAAGGAAGCGGCGCAGGCTCTGAAGATATCCGTTACCCGCTTTGAGCGCTTTGTTGACGACAGCCTGACGGATATCACCGAGGCCGCCCGGACCGAAAGCTTT
Source organism: Oscillospiraceae bacterium (assembly GCA_029012445.1). Lineage (GTDB taxonomy): Bacteria > Bacillota > Clostridia > Oscillospirales > Acutalibacteraceae > UBA6857. The sequence continues at coordinate 84,084 of JAQXMC010000024.1, read as the reverse complement.
TCAGTCGATCCGCTCGTGGCCTATTATCACGCGAAGCAGACGGAGATAAAGGTCGTCAGAATAATAATGACCTGCAAGCAGAACTCCGTCGATCAAAAAATAATCAGAGAAAGGCTGAGAAAGACGTATGTATAAAATAGCGGTCATCGGCGACAGACAGAGCATCATGGGCTACGACTCTCTCGGACTCGAGACCTTTGAAACAAACGATGCGGCAGAAGCGGCAAAGCTTATCGTCAAGCTCGCCGAAACGGATTTTGCGGTCATATATATAACGGAAAAGCTGTTCTCTCAGATAGGCGACACAGTCGCAGTCTACCGGAGGAAAAAGCTGCCGGCGATAATACCGATACCCGGAGTTTCGGGCAACACCGGAATAGGGATAAAAGAGATACACGCCGCCGTTGAAAAGGCAGTCGGCTCAGATATATTGTAAAATGAAAAGAGGTACACAATGAGTAAGGGAAAAATCGTTAAGGTCTCCGGCCCTCTCGTTATTGCGGAGGGAATGAGAGACGCAAATATGTTTGATGTTGTCCGCGTCAGCTCGCAAAGACTTATCGGCGAGATAATCGAAATGCACGGAGACAGAGCGTCAGTCCAGGTCTATGAGGAAACATCGGGACTCAAAACGGGAGAAACGGTCGAATCGACCGATGAGCCGATGAGCGTCGAGCTCGGCCCCGGACTTATAGGCAGCATATTCGACGGAATACAAAGACCTCTGGATGATATAATGAAGCTTTGCGGCAACAACCTCAAAAGAGGCGTTGAAGTGCCGTCTCTGAAAAGAGAGCTGAAATGGGATTTCGTTCCGACGGTCAGCGAGGGAGACAGAGTCGAGACCGGCGATATTATCGGAACGGTTAAAGAAACAGATGTTGTCGAACACAGAATAATGGTCCCGAACGGAGTTTCGGGAACTATAAAGAAAATAGAAAAAGGCTCGTTCACGGTCACCGATGTCGTCTGCGTTGTTGAGACCGAAAAGGGCGACAGAGAGCTGACTTTAATGCAGAAGTGGCCGGTCAGAAAGGGCAGACCTTATAAAACGAAGCTTTCACCCGATAAGCCGCTGATAACCGGCCAGAGAGTCATCGACTGTCTTTTCCCGATAGCCAAAGGCGGCGTTGCGGCTATTCCCGGACCTTTCGGCAGCGGAAAAACCGTCACGCAGCATCAGCTCGCAAAGTGGGCTGAAGCCGATATAGTCGTTTATATCGGCTGCGGCGAAAGAGGAAACGAAATGACGGATGTTCTAAACGAATTTCCGGAGCTTATAGATCCCAGGACGGGCAGATCTCTGATGGAGAGAACAGTCCTTATAGCCAACACTTCGGATATGCCCGTTGCCGCGCGTGAAGCCTCGATTTACACAGGCATCACCATTGCGGAATATTTCAGAGATATGGGTTACTCCGTCGCTCTTATGGCAGACTCGACCTCAAGATGGGCCGAGGCTCTCAGAGAAATGTCAGGCCGACTTGAGGAAATGCCCGGCGAAGAAGGCTATCCCGCTTATCTTGCCAGCAGACTGGCGCAGTTTTATGAGAGAGCGGGCCGCGTGATGTCTCTCGGTCAGAATCCGAGAGAAGGCGCGCTTTCAGTCATCGGCGCAGTTTCGCCTCCGGGCGGCGATATCTCCGAGCCTGTGTCGCAGGCAACTTTGAGAATAGTCAAAGTTTTCTGGGGACTTGACGCAAATCTGGCTTACAAGAGACACTTTCCGGCCATTAACTGGCTGACGAGCTATTCTCTCTATGTTGATCTTCTCCAGCCTTGGTATGAGAAAAATGTCGATGAAAGCTGGATGGAGCTTCGAGGCAGACTTGTGCGCATACTGCACGACGAATCGGAGCTTGACGAGATAGTCAAGCTTGTCGGCATGGACGCCCTTTCTCCGGCGGACAGAATAAAGATGGAAACGGCAAGGTCAATAAGAGAAGACTTTCTCCATCAGCTCGCGTTCCACGAGGTCGATACCTACACATCGCTTAAAAAGCAGCTTTATATGATGAAGCTTATTCTTAAGTTCCATGACGAAGCGACCGAAGCGCTCACAAAGAATGTCAATGTCGAAAGATTGGTTGCGCTGCCCGTCAGAGAGAAGATCGGCAGATTCAAATATATCGAAGAAAGCAATATCGATGCAGAATATGAGGCTGTTTCGGCGCAGATTGAAAAAGAGATCAAAAAGCTGATAAGTCAGGAGGAAGTCTGATGGCAAAAGAATACAGAACTATCGAAGAGGTCGCAGGCCCGCTCATGCTCGTCAGAGATGTTGAGGGAGTCGCCTATAACGAGCTCGGTGAGATCGAGCTTGAAAACGGCGAAAAGAGGCGCTGCCGCGTCCTTGAAATAAACGGTACAAACGCACTTGTTCAGCTGTTTGAAAATTCGACCGGAATAAATCTTTCCAACAGCAAGGTCAGATTTTTAGGCAGACAGATGGAGCTTGGCGTTTCAATGGATATGCTCGGCCGGGTCTTTGACGGACTTGGCAGACCGATAGACGGCGGCCCCGAGATCATTCCCGAAATGAGAATGGATGTCAATGGTATGCCGATAAATCCCGCCGCAAGACTTTATCCCAACGAGTTTATTCAGACGGGTGTTTCGGCGATAGACGGACTCAACACCCTTGTCAGAGGTCAGAAGCTGCCGATATTCTCGGCCAGCGGCCTGCCTCACGCAAAGCTGGCGGCTCAGATAGCAAGACAGGCGAAGGTTCTCGGCAGCAACGAAAAGTTTGCGGTCGTTTTCGCCGCGATGGGCATAACATTTGAGGAGTCGAATTTCTTTATTGAATCGTTTAGGGAGACAGGAGCGCTTGACAGAACGGTACTTTTCATCAATCTCGCCAACGATCCGGCTATCGAGAGAATAGCGACGCCGAAAATGGCGCTGACAGCCGCCGAATACCTCGCATTTCAGAAGGATATGCATGTTCTTGTCATTCTGACAGATATAACCAACTACGCCGATGCCCTGCGTGAGGTCTCGGCTGCGAGAAAAGAAGTCCCCGGAAGAAGAGGCTATCCCGGATATATGTATACGGATCTTGCGTCTATCTATGAGAGAGCCGGCAGACAGGTCGGCAAAAAGGGCAGCATTACAATGATACCGATACTGACCATGCCCGAGGACGATAAAACCCATCCGATACCGGATCTGACCGGCTATATCACCGAGGGACAGATAATACTTTCCCGTGAGCTTTACAGAAAGGGCATAACACCGCCGATAGATGTTCTTCCGTCACTTTCAAGACTCAAGGATAAGGGCATCGGCGAGGGAAAGACCAGAGAGGATCACTCGAACACGATGAACCAGCTCTTCTCGGCATATGCGAGAGGCAAAGACGCAAAAGAGCTTATGGTCGTTCTCGGCGAAGCGGCTTTGACGGATATTGATAAGCTGTACGCCAAGTTTGCCGATGAATTTGAAAAGGAATATGTTTCTCAGGGCTACGACAACGACAGAAGCATTGAAGAAACGCTCGATATCGGCTGGAAGCTGCTCAGAATACTTCCGAGAAGCGAGCTGAAGAGAATCAAAGAGGAATATCTCAACAAATATTACGACAAGGCGGAGTGAAAATGGCAGTCATAAATGTTAATCCGACCAGAATGGAGCTGACAAACCTCAAGAAAAAGCTGAACACGGCGAGAAGAGGCCATAAGCTCCTCAAGGATAAGAGAGACGAGCTTATGAGGCAATTTCTCGATATGGTCAGAGAAAATCTCGCCCTTCGTCAAGAGGTCGAACAGGCTATCAGAGACGCCGACACTCACATGGCGATCGCCGCTTCCGTTATGAAAAAGGAGCAGGTCGAAACCGCTCTGATGATGCCCAAGCAGGAGATCGAGCTGGATATCAGCGACAAAAATGTTATGAGCGTCGTTATCCCGAAATTCCATGCCGAATACAAAAGCTCGGATGAGAACGATATTTATCCGTACGGCTATGCGTTCACATCGGGAGAGCTTGATGACGCAGTCAAAGATCTCAGCGATGTTTTTCAAAAGATGATAAGACTGGCCGAGGTCGAGAAATCCTGTCAGCTGATGGCGGACGAGATAGAAAAAACAAGACGCAGAGTCAACGCCCTTGAGCACATAATGATACCGAGATACGAGGAGACGATAAAATACATCACTATGAAGCTCGAGGAGAATGAGCGCAGCACTATCACGAGACTGATGAAGGTCAAGGAAATGATGATAGAAGAGAACTACCGAAAACACAGCGAACAAAATGTTGCGCAATAGCCTTCAAAGTGCTATAATATTCCCGCAAGGATAAAAACACATCCCGGTAGGTAGTCCGGGAGCGAAGCTGCGGCTTCGTCAGTAACCTGCCTCCTTTGGTTGTCCGTTCCTTGCTTATATCATATTAAAGGAGGAACTTCTATGGGCAATTTTGTCTCATCTTTGACAGTTTTCTTTGAAGATCCGTTCTGGGTTGGCGTCTATGAGCGACAGGACGGAGAAAAATATGAAGCGTCAAGGATAGTTTTCGGCCATGAGCCGAAGGATAATGAGGTCTATGAATTTATGCTCAGAAACTGGAATAAGCTTAAATTCAGCCCCGCCGTAGAAGCAGACGCCGTCTCTCAGAAAAGCATAAGCCCGAAACGGATGAACAGGCTCATCAACAGGCAGCTTTCGGCGAACGGAGTCGGAACAAAAGCGCAGCAGGCGCTGAAGCTTCAATATGAGCAGTCAAAGCTTGAAAGAAAAGCCTCTTCGCGACAAAAGAGGGAAGAGGAAAAGGACAGGCAGTTTGAACTTCGCAAAATGAAGCGCAAGGAGAAGCACAAGGGGCACTGACCCTTGTGCTGTTTCTATATCCGGCAATATGTTTTTCTCTGCCGAAACGGAAAACTGCGCTTGTGTTGAAAAGTTTCTGACAAAATGCTATAATATATCAACAGGCGGTGATAATATGGAAATGAACGGAACTGTTATGAATGCGATAGAAAAAGTCGTTCCGGAGCTTTCGTCGGATCACGATATCAGGCGGCTTCCCGCCGTTTGCTCACCCGAGGAATTCCGGGCGAGACTCGAAAAAGCCGACGAAAAAACAGTGATAATCCTTGCCGATCATGTTCTCGGCCTTAAAAATGAGTTTTTGCAGGGCGCAGCCAATATTCTCGTGTCCGATATAGCGGCGAAGATAAAGAGCGCCGGCGCGTTATACGCAGTGCTCGATCACTCGCTCGCAAAGCCTTATCCGAATGTCGTTTCGGGCAACGCACTGCTTTTCTTCGATGAAAACAGAGCCGGGCAGTATGTCAGCGACTACAACAAAAGGCATAACGGAAAAGCGTCGGTCCTGCCGCTGAAGGGAAGAGAAATAACCGATTTTTTCATGACGATGACCAGATTCGGCATAGAGTTTGTTGAGATCGAGCCGACTTTGTGCAAGATAAGATACAGACAGAAGCAGCTGATTAAAACGGATTTTGATTCAATAACCGAGCCTGAAGTGAATTTCATAATGCTGAGGTTTTTGCAGCTGCAGATAAGCGATGAGGATCCCGAGGCCGTTAAGATACTCGAATTGGGAATGTTAGAGGCAATATCCGCCGGCACCTTTGCCTGCATGGGGCTGAATATCAACGGCAGCTTTGAGGCTCTGCTCATCACGGACAGGCGCGACGGCTCGAAATGGATACCGTGCTTCACCGATACGATGGAGATACAGGAGACATACACAACGGTACCCGCAATAGCCAAGCTGCTGATGTCGTCTCAGGTCGTCACGGTGAACTTCACGGAGCTTGAAAAATTCATGTCGCTTGACAAGGTTGCCGGCGTCGTCATCAATATCGGCGGCTACGGCATGAGAATAAACAGAGAAACCTGCAGCAGCATGATAAAAGCAGCAAAAAAGGGCGGCAACGATAAAAAATAATCGGCAGCCCCGGGGAGGAAACTATGACCACCTTTGAAAGAATATACGAGGTCGTGAAGACAATACCTAAGGGCAAGGTCGCAACCTACGGCCAGGTCGCCTTGCTCGCCGGCAATCCAAGATGGGCGAGGGTCGTCGGCTATGCGCTCCATGTTAATCCTGAGCCGGGCGTGATCCCGTGTCACAGAGTTGTTAACCGAATGGGAAAGACATCGACGGCGTTTGCTTTCGGCGGCGAGGATATGCAGAAAAAGCTGCTTGAGGAGGAAGGCGTGACATTTGAGCCCGACGGAACGGTCGATCTTAAAAAATTCGGAATATAAATACCGAGAATAAAGGCAAAAAGAGCAGCCCTGTTCATGGGCTGCTCAACTTGTCGAAAAAGTAATTTTCGACAAGTTGTGAGACTGCCGGGAAAGGATGACCGATGGCATTTTCTTCGGGCGACAGGCGTACAAAGGTACTCCGAGACCGAAAAAATGACAAGCATATAAGCTTTCGGCGACACGGTTAAATACCGTGCCGCCGAAACATTTTGCGCTTATGTTTGAAAGAACAAACATTTTCTTTCGCCTTTTTAGTTTATATGCGTTCGGGCGCCTTTATCGACAGTCTGAGAGCAGCCCCGGAACAGGGCTGCTCTTGCTTTATCTTTTTATCTTTATTTTACCAGTGCTTGGCGCCGCATGCGCAGACGCGCTTTGAGCTGACCGAGAAAATCTTATAGAAGAAAACCTTGATTTGCCAGATAAACCTAACGAATGAATTGCCGGAATGGCAGTCGCAGGAACAGGAGCTTTCTTCTTCCTCTTTTTCGTTTGTCCATTGAGACAGCCAGTTTATCGCGGAAACATTGTTCTGCGTCTGACCTTTTCCGTCAACGGTGTTGAGATCAGAGCAGCCCGCCGGCTTTGAGCAGTCATACACAATATAATCCCAGACATTGTGGTTAAGCAGAGCAGCTGCCGTGGGAGCCGATGAGCAGGTCGTGAGTCTGAGCTTATTCAGGTCTGAGGTGTGTTCCCTGAGATTTCTCCATGACGGTACGCAGTAGGTATTGTACAATGAATAAGAGTCATTTTTGCAGTGAACGAGCCAGACAGCAGTGTCTTTCAGATTTTCGGCTTCCGATTCCGTTATGGCGTGGCGCATGCACATCAGAATAGCTCCGGCAAAGAAGCCCGGATATTTAGAAGCGATATTGGCCGCTCCGACAGCGCCGAGACACCAGCCGAGGATATATATTCTTTCAGAATCAACATTTGGATTTTTTTCAATGAAATCATCTATTGCGGCTTTAAGCGATGAAGCCGGTGCGGTGTCCCAATAAACAGGTTCCGGCGCTCTTGCGAGCATCAGGTACGCTCCGCCGGCATTCTGAAATTTGGCCTGGTACTCGTCCGCAGACCAATACGGAAAACTGTTTGCAGTCAGCTCCTTGCCATCATACTTGCCTTCTCCTGCGCCGGCAAGGAAAATACAAAGAGGATATTTTGTGGTGTCAGCGTTGCCTTTTTTGGGCGAGAAGTAGCTGTAATCAATGCTGTAACCGCCCTTGTTCGGGCCGTATCCTTTCGACCATTGCGCTCTCAGAGCGCTAAGTCCTTCATCGGCGCTTATTGCGCCGACAGTCAGAGAAAGAAACGATGTCAGCATCGCAAGGCAAAGCAAAACCGAAATCAGCTTTTTGAAATGTTTGTTCATATTTATTCCTCCTGAGAATAAAAAAATTTAATTTTATGACTTAAAAGCTTGTGAAAAAATGTTATCATAAAAGCTGAATTTTGTCAAATATTATATATTTTTTATAATAAACAGGCTTCAGCAATGTTCCGATGAAGCCAATAAGTTTGACAGACTGCGCTTGAGAGCCGGAAAATGATTTTATCAAAAATGGGCTGTCTTAGTGCGACAGCCCCCTTTTGATATTATTGAGAAAACGCTTATTTCAAAAAGCTCCATGAAACGACAGTTATTCCCTTTTGCTTTGCCCTTTCGAGAAGACATCCACTTTTCAGAATTTGGTATTCAAACACCCTTTTCTGCCACTCTCCCTGATCTCCGGCGAGGGGGAGAGCCGGATGCATAAATATTTCGGTGACTCCGTCAATGCAGTTGTCAACAGCGTCAAGATAATATTTTTCAAGCGTGTCATAATCTCCGATCCTTTTCATCGGCCACGGATTTGACACAAGGTCATCGAGCATTTTAACGCCTCTTTTTTCACCCGAACGGACTATCATCTGCTGATATTTTTTCAGAATTCCCGGAACATTTCTGCCTATCTGTCTTTCGATAAAGCCGCTTGTTTTCGGAAACCTATATGGCAGCTTATGCTCCGCGCAGAAATCAAATGCGTCGACAAAGAATCTTCTGCCGTTTATTCCGTAAAGTGTTCCGCAGTGGTTATCGGCGTGATCCACAGTGCCGCCGTTATCGGTTATAAAGCGGTATTGATTTTCAAGCTCTTCTCTGACATCTTTCCTTTTCGTTTTGAAAATCAGATCCTTATGATCTGATGGCAGACCGCCTTCAAAGGAGCTTGCCTGCGAAAGGCTTTGCCATTTCCGGATTTTGTCATCTGAATTTATTGTCAGATGAACGCCCACATCAACGCATTTTTCTTTTGAATATTCAGCAGCTGCCTTTGCTTCGGGCGCAACGGCCAGCAAAGATGTCGAGGTGATCAGACCCTTTTCGAGAAGCTCTGTTATTGCACTGTTCTGCTGTTGATTATAGCCGAAATCGTCGGCGTTGATAATAAGATACTTACTCATTTTCAGTCACATTTTCAATTGCATTTTCAGTCACGGTTTCAATCTCATTTTTGTTGCGCTCCGGCAATTTAAGGAAGAATGATATGATACTCGCCAGAACCATTGCCACAAACGGAAAGACGCAAAGCAAAACTTTTGAGGCAAGAGCCGGGTTGGTTCCGGTTTCTTCACCGCTGACAAAGCCGAAGCACTCAGATACGATATAGAACGCGAGAGAAGTAAAAAGTCCGTTCAGTCTGTTCATAACGCCGATCAGACTGTTTATAATGCCCTCTCTTTTAACTCCGTTGCGTTGAAAATCATCGTCAATGATTTTTGCGCCGATGCAGTCCATAGTCGTCAGGCAGGCGGCAATGCCGAAGCCCATAACAGCCGCGATTACCGCTGCGACCGGCAATGTATTGGCAAAATAGAGCGGAACAAAGCCAACGGCCATAACAATAAAGCCTGTTCTCCAAATTTTCATAACAGGGAGCTTTTTAGCAGCAGTTGACCAGACTAATATACCAATTAACGCAACGCCGAAAACTATTCCCAGCATAATAGTCGTTGAGCTGCCGCCGAGACCCAGGGTGTATTTCACATAGAAAGGCAGAGCCTGCGAGATAAGAGCAAAGGCCGCTGAATAAAATGCGCCTGTGAAGCCGAATATCCAGAAATGCGGGTTCTTAGCCAGTGCGATAATGCTTTCAAGGAGCTTAGGCTTCTCAAGCTCCTCATAGTTCATATTTTCATGGCAGCCTGTGAAGCAATATATCATCACGGCTATGGCGAGAATACCGTAAATAAGAGCTGTTAAACGATAACCGATCGCCTCTGCGATAAGGGGTGTGAGAACGATGCTGATGACCATTGCCAGAAGCTGGCATATCTGGCGGATGCCATTAGTTGCCGCCCTTTCCTCATCGCTTTTGAAAAGCTCAGGGAACAACGCTCCGTAGTTAGCGTTGACAAGCGAATCGAGAGTACCCGTCAATATGTACATCAAAAGCATATAAATGAAAAGCATTCCTTTTTCGCTTTCAATAAACGCCGGCACAGAATAAAACAGTATAAAGCACAGCACAAGCAGCGGTGCGCCGATGATAAGCCAGGGACGGCGTCTGCCCCACTTTGTGCGCGTTCTGTCTGATAAATAGCCGTAGACCGGGTTATCTATTGCGTCAACAAATGTGTAGATAAACAGGACGAGCGAATATTTTTTCATATCAAGTCCGAGCATATCCACATAAAATATCGCGGCAAAAGACTTGAACATATTAACCGGCATTGAGGTGCCGAACATTCCGATGCCGTATCGGAACGGAGATGTCTTTTTAAGATTAGTATTCCGTGGCATTATAATTATCCTCCTGATTAAAATATATGGGATTTGAAACTGCCGTTATTTTTTTCGCCTTGCCGAAGCCCTTCAAGGCTTTGACATATGCAAATTTCACCTTTTCAAGCTTGATTTCCGCCTTGCCGTCAACAAGATCAATGCTTCTTTCTCCCTTATCGGTGACAAGCACCAGAGCGTTTGAATTACTCTGAGCAACAAGGGGAATATCGGGGCTGTAGTTTGCCGTATCGCCCATTGAAAATTCACCGTATTTCAGATTGAGACGCACGCCGCCGACGCTTTCGCTGATAAAGGCTTTGCCGTTCCTCAAAGCGCGAAGAATATCCTCCGGAGCGGGCGATTCTGAATATACTCCCGTCACGGGATTTCCGAGTTTCACAGGGCTTTTCGGCTTGTGAAAATCGCTGCCGCCCACGGCCGGGAGTTTTCTGCCCCGGCAAAGCATTTCGGTCCACCAGCTTATCCCTCTTGTGTTCGTCGGCCGCATAGGACCGTTCCAGATCTCGGCCATATCAAAGGCGTCATCGTCTTCCCACAGGTAGGGGCAGAATCTGCATTTCGGGTGGTTGACAGAAATCACGGCGCCCTTTGCCCGAGCGTTTGAAATCAGCTGCCTCATTTCTTCTTCGGTGTTGGCAACAAACGAATTTTCAAAAGGATCCGGTATTCCGAAGAAATTCATGTGTCCTTTGTAATGAGTCCATTCAACAGCCGGGATAAATGTCAGACCGTCTATATGCGGCAGGCAGTAGTTTTCCGAGAAGTTGTTGTGGTTGGCAAGGGCAACAAAGTCAAGCCCCTTATTCTTTGCCGTAATTCCGACTTCATAAGCGCTTATTTTTCCGTCCGAAGCGGTTGTGTGAATATGCAGATCACCGAAAAGGAGTCTTTCTCCCTTCAGCTTAAAACTTATATTATATGTAACATCAACTCCCTGCGGCATTATGTGATATGCACCCACGATGATCTTCCATTTTCCCGCTTTAACGGGCTGACACAAATAGCCGGGGGAGGAGTCATATTCGCCGACTCTGACTGATTTATGGGCGCTTCCCGACCAGCCGAGAAAATTGCCTTTTTCATCTTCGAGACCTATATCGACCGTGTTTGAGGGCTTGAGGTCTGCGATGAAGCCTCCGCCCTTGCGGAAATAGTCATAGCTGACCGTGATCTTTTCAACATTGTCGGGCACATCAAAGGGTACCGTATAATATGTGCCCTCCCTGTCTTTCGGTATGTGGTGACGAAGTATCATTATATCACCTCCTTATGAAGCACTGTTATAAACTTATTATATATTATATCAATTTTTAATTCTTGCTGTAATTTAAGAAAAACAGGTGATTTTTTTAAGTTTTTATGTTATATTGACATTGATATCTTTGAAATGATAAAATTTCTATGTCAGTGAGAAGTCAAAGGAGATGTGCAGATTGAACATAAATTCCGATAACAAAGCGGATAATTCAGCGATTTTGGTAGATTACCGCAACAATAAATCGCTCAATAAATACGGCGTCGCCTGTCATTGGTGGAACTCGGAAACCACATCACTGCACTGTCACAATTTTTATGAATTTTTTATTGTGACATCGGGCGAAGCGACGCATGAAATAAACGGAGAAACAAGAAAGCTTCACAAAGGAATGCTTCAGCTGATTAAGCCGGAAGACAGCCACAGAATTGTCTCTTCAAAATCGAAGAAATGCACCCACATAAACATCAGCGTAACACCTAAAAAGCTGGAAACGATCTGCGCCGCTATTGATATATCGCCCCATGAGCTTGTTGAAAATTCTGAAACGGCGACGAATCTGTCGGTCAACGAGCTTGAATACTTCACTAAGATTGCTGAAAGAATCAGCCTGCTGTATTTTAATTCGGACGAAAAATTCCGCGCGCTTATCTGTGAAATGATAGTTGAGGCGATTTGTATTCTTTATAAAAACATGATTTCGTCAGTGCTTGACTTTCCGGATCGTTTTGCCGATATACTCGACAAAATACATTCTCCCGAATACTGCGGCTGCTCCGCTGATGATGTTTATCGGCTCGCCGGGTTTTCTCCTCCCGTTGTTATTGAGCAATTCAAAAAATACACGGGCAAAACGGTTGTGGAATATCTCAAGAGCATTAAAATGAACAAAGCCTGCGAACTTCTGATAGATACCGACAAGCCGATCGTTGAGATATCAAATATACTCGGCTACGCAAGCCTGAGCCATTTCAACAGAGTGTTCAAGGATTATATGGGAATAACGCCCGCCGCATACAGAAAATCAAAGCGAAAAGAAAAAACGCTGTTGTGTCTGTGATTGACACCGAGCATATATAAGCTTCGCAAGAGACGGAAATTCCCCTGAAACTATAATTTATTATAAAAAAAGCCTCTTTTGTCCGATGGACAAAAGAGGCTTTTTACATGGCAGAGGTATAAGGATTCGAACCTTAAATGACGGAGTCAGAGTCCGGCGTGTTACCGTTACACTATACCTCTAAGACTTAGATATTATACCCATTAAATACTGCATTGTCAACAGTTTTTCAGAAAAAATGTGAAATTTTTTCTGAATCCTTTTTTCACCGTTCCGCTGTCTTTTTTCGGTCGGATCGCCCGCCCTTTACCGTGCGGAGCAGAGAATAAAATCAACGCAGCCGGCGGCGCTATTCGCCTGCTGCGTTATCGGATTTTAAGCGTCATAAAAGCTTTCACGGTATTTTTTGACCGCAGCCTTATATATAAGAAAAGCCGCAATAAGCGCGCCGGTCACCGCATATGCGATATAAAGCGCCTTGCTGTTGTCGCCGTTGGCCTTGACCTCGTTCCAGAGAGTGTTCATTGCGTTTCTCGTTGCGTCGTCGAGGTCATAGAAATATTCCGTGTTGATCTCCTCATCGGGATAGAGGTATTTGTTGTTCGCCATATCGGCGTATTCCTCCATCTCAAAAACGACCTTGTTCGGCGTTTCATATCCTGTGGCGTATGCGTTGGCCAGAGCAACCTCAGGGTCAAGCAGAAAGTTTATATACATTTCGGCGGCTCTGACATTCTGTGTGTTGGAGGGAATGCAGACGGCGTCCACAAAGCGGTTAACGCCCTCTTTGGGATAGACGAAATCAAGATCGGGGTTTATTTCCTGCATACAGACAAAGTCGCCCGCGTAGTACGGCGCAAGCGCCGCCTCGCCGCTTTCCATCTTGTTATATACTTCGTCCATGACATAGCCCTGAAGCAGAGGCTTCTGGGCAATAAGCTCGTCGGCGGCGAGCCTCCACTCGGTGAGGTCGTTGGTGTTGAAGGATTGGCCGAGAAGCTTCTGGGATACCGCAAAGCTGTCCCGTGGGTTATCGAACATCAGTATTTTTCCGGCATATTTCGGATCCCAGAGCACGGACCAGCTGGTGGGCTTCTCATCGACCATAGTCTTGTTATAGATAAGTCCGACTGTGTTCACGCAATAAGGCACGCTGTATTCTTCATTTTCGTCATAATACAGCCCTCGGTATTTATCGGAAACATTTTTATAGTTCGGTATGTTATTCATGTCTATCTTCTGAATAAGCCCCTCAGCGATGAAACGGCTTATCATATAGTCTGACGGAATTATTATATCATAGCTTGATCCGCCGCTTTTGAGCTTTGCGTATAAGTCCTCGTTGCTGGCGAAATTCGTGTAGTTGATCTTGATTCCGGTCAGCTCCTCAAAGGCCGAGTTTACATCGAACATATAGTATTCTTCGTCCTCTTCGTCGCTTATATATTCGCCCCAGTTATAGACATTGAGGGTGGTTCCCTTAAGTTCTGGTACATCATAGTATTCTTCGTTGTCAAAGGCAAAAGCGCTGAAGCTGACGCAGACTGCGGCGATAACAGAGGCCGCAAGGACTGAAACAAGTTTTTTCATATTCAGACCTCCTCAACCGTTTCCTTTTTCATCGCTTTCTTTTCGCTTCTCAACTGAGCAATGTTAACAAGTATCAGCAGAATCAGAACAGCAAGGAAGATTATCGACGAAAGCGCATACATATCGGGTTTGACGCGCTTTTTGGTCATTGAGAAAATCCTTATCGGGAGCGTCTGAAATGACGGTCCTGTTGTGAAATAGCTGATAACGAAGTCATCAAGCGAAAGCGTGAACGCCATTATCATTCCTGAAACGATACCGGGCATGATGCTCGGCATGACGACCTTGAAAAAAGACTTTGCGGGTGTGCAGCCGAGATCCATTGCGGCCTCGGGCAGATGTCTGTCAAGCTGACGCAGCTTCGGCATTACAGAGAGAATGACATAGGGCAGATTGAATGTGACATGAGCTATCAGCATAGTCCAGAAGCCGAGAACATTCGTTATGTTGAGCAGCTTTCCGACAAAAACGAATAAGAGCATCATTGAAATGCCCGTGACGATCTCCGGGTTCATCATCGGAATGTTGGTCACAGTCATAACGCCCGACTTGACATATTTGTTTTTCAGCGCGTCGATTCCCACAGCCGCCGCAGTTCCCATAACGGTCGCTATCAGAGATGAAGCCACGGCAAGTATAAGCGTATTGTAAAGCGCTTTGACGGACTCGGTGTCTTTCAGCAGCGCCTGGTACCACTTGAGGGAAAAGCCTGTGAAAACATTGGTGCTGGAGCTTGCGTTGAAGGAATAGAGAACAAGAACGAATATCGGCGCATACAGAAAAAGAAAAATGAGCACCATATAGATTTTTGATAAAGGAGAAGTCTTTTTATTCATGCCGGAATACCTCCGTTGTCATCGTCCGTGAAGCGGTTCATTACCGCCATGCAGAGGATTATCAGAACCATCAGAACGAGCGAGAGCGTTGCGCCGAGGTTATAGTTATAGGAGGTCTGAAACTGCATTTCGATAACATCGCCTATCATCGCGAATGTTCCGCCGCCGAGCTTTTTGGAGATATAGAATGTCGAAACGGACGGAACGAACACCATCGTGAAGCCTGAGGCGATTCCGGGCAGTGAAAGCGGAAGAATGACCTTCGACAGCACGGTGAATTTGCCGGCTCCGAGATCCTCGGCGGCCTCAATAAGAGACCTGTCCATCTTCGACATGACGGTGTAAAGCGGCAGTATCATATAGGGCAGATAGTTATATACCATTCCGAGAATGACGGCGCCCGAGGTGTTTATCATGTGAACCGGACTAAGCCCGAGCCTTTGCAAAAGCGAGTTGATGATGCCGGTGTCCTCAAGAATTGTCATCCACGAATATGTTCTGATAAGAAAGTTCATCCACATCGGGAGCATGACGAGCATCATGGTTATACGCTGAACGCTCGCTGAGCTGTTCGCCATTATGTATGCCAGCGGATAAGCGATAACGAGCGAAATGACGGTGGCAAGGAAGCCGTACCAGATAGATCGCAGGAAAATATAGCGGTAGTTTCCCAGAGTTTTGATATAGTCGAGCGTGAAATCGCCGCTCGAATTTGTGAATGCGTAGTAAATAACGACCGCAAGAGGCACCACGACGAAGATCGCCGCCCAAAGGTAATAAGGAGCGGAAACGATCTTTTTGAGCATATTATCCTTATACACAATTCTTCCTCCCGTTATCAGATTTGCCCGTTCATATATTATAAATGTATGCACAGACGCATTAAAGATAAATATAGAGCTAAAAATGGCAAATGTCAACATTTTTTTATAAAAAACAGGGAAATTTTCAATATAATTCCAAGTCAAAACGAGACTTTCTCCCGATAGCTCGTTTTTTCTCTCAAATACTCGTGTTTGCTCAAAAAAACTTTTATGCGGGCTATTGAAAAAAGTACGCCCGGGCGCTGTCGGTTACGGGAAAATATTTTTTCAAAAGCTTATCCGTTTAACCGGTAATCAGTAAAAGGAAAATACAATTCATCATAACAGTACAAAGAAAAAGCTATAAATCACAGCAAAGCGGCTTTATAAGGCTCTGATGCAAATTATAGCTTTCAATTTTTTTGTTCTGCGCTGATCAGACAGCCAAGAACGAAAATTTGAATATTATTACTTCATATTTATCGTTTTGTTATAAGCCTGCGTGACTGCCTCCATGCAGGCGGCTCTGAAGCCTCTGCTTTCGAGAGCGTGGACACCCGCAATAGTTGTTCCTCCGGGGCTGCAGACCTCGTCTTTGAGCTTTTCGGGGTGCTTGCCGCTCTCAAGCGCCATTTTAGCCGAGCCTATAACCGTTTCGGCGGCGTAGCGGACAGCTTTGTCTCTGGGCAGTCCGCATTCGACAGCACCGTCGGCGAGCGACTGAATGAACATATAGACAAAGGCCGGACCGCAGCCGGAAATTGCGCTGCCGGCGTCTATCAAGTTTTCAGGAACTATATCAAACTGCCCCGATTGAGACATTATATTCAGAAATTCGTCAACTTCTTCTCGGCTCACTGTATTGTCGGCGCTGACGAGAATCATGCCGCTCGAAACAAAAACAGGTGTGTTCGGCATTATCCTGATAACAGGGCAGTCAAAGCCGAGCTTTTCTTTCAGTGCGGCGATAGAGACGCCCGCCGCCATACTGACGATAATAAATCTGTCCTCTCGGAATTTGAGAATGTCTCTGATTTCATCTATCATTCCGTCAAGAAACTGCGGCTTGACGCCGAAGAAAATATATTTGCATTCCTTTGCGACTGTGGCGTTATCCGCTTTTTCACAGCCGTATTCGGCGGCAAAATCGGCGGCCTTTTTTTCGTCCTTGTCGGCGACCGCTATATCACTGGTCGTTTTTCCGGCTGCCGCCGCCAAAGCGCCGCCCATGTTTCCGACTCCGATAAACCCAACTAAATGTCTCATATGTTACACTTCCTCATCTGATATTTCCTTTGCCCTCAATAATATATTTATAGGTTGTCAGCTCCTCAAGCCCCATGGGGCCTCTTGCGTGAAGCTTCTGTGTTGAAATGCCCATTTCGCAGCCGAGACCGAATTCGCCACCGTCGGTGAATCTTGTTGAAGCGTTGACATAGACTGCGGCGCTGTCAACTCCCGAAGTGAACAGCTTAGCCGCATTTTTATCCTCGGTGACTATGGCGTCGCTGTGTCCCGTCGAGTGCTTTTCAATGTGATCTATGGCTTCCTCAACGCTGTCAACAACCTTGACGGCGAGAATATAATCGAGAAATTCAGTGTCGAAATCGGTGCTTCCGGCTTTTTTCCCGCCTATTATGGCGTATGCTCTGTCGTCGCATCTGAATTCGACAGGCGTCAGCCCTTTTTCGGCTCTGCGGTCAACGAGAGCTTCTTTGAGCATAGGCAGAAACTTTTCGGCAACCGCGCTGTGAACGACGCAGACCTCCTCGGCGTTGCAGACCGACGGTCTCGAGGTCTTGGCGTTTTCGACTATTCTGACCGCCTTATCAAGGTCGGCGTACTTATCAATATAAACATGGCAGATGCCGGTTCCCGTCTGAATACAGGGAACTGTTGCGTTTCTGACGCAGGCGCTGATAAGGCCTGCGCCGCCTCTGGGTATCAGAAGATCGACAAGGCCGTTTGCTGTCATCAGATCGTTTGCGCTCTGTCTTGTCGTGTCCTCAACGAGAGAGATGATTTCTTTCGGAAGTCCGGCGCTTTCAAGGCCCTCTCTGAGCGCATCAACAACCGCCTTTGATGAGAGATATGCCTCCTTGCCGCAGCGAAGAACGCAGGCATTTCCGCTCTTGAGTGCAAGAACGGCGGCGTCGGAGGTGACATTCGGCCGGCTCTCATAGATTATTGCGATAAGTCCCATGGGAACAGAGACCTTGCTGATCTTCAGCCCGTCCTGCCTTACGCCTGAGCGCAGGACTCTTCCGACCGGATCGGGCAGAGCCTCCACCTCGCGCATACCCTTTGACATGGAAAGTATTCTTTCTTCCGTCAGAGAGAGCCTGTCTATCATGACCTGAGATATTTTTCCCTCGGCGTTCCTGACATCGAGCGCATTCGCTTCAAGTATATCCTTTGTGTGCTTTTCAAGAGCCGCCGCCATTTTTTCGATTGCGGCGTTTTTGCCGTCGGAGTCAAGCTGAGCGATAATTCTGCTCGCTTTTTTGGCGCTGACCAATATGTCGTGAGTCGTCATTTTTTGTCCCTCTTTCCTAAAAACCTCGTTCCGACGCTTTTCCCGTCGAATATATCATAAAGCCCTTCGATATTCGCGGCGTTGGTGATTATCATATCGGTGCCTTTTTCAGTGACCGTCATTGCTGCGCCGATCTTCGTTTTCATGCCGCCTGTTCCTCTTTCGGTGCCGGCGCCGCCGGCAACGGAGATAACGCTGTCGTCGATGTTTTCGATAACGGGGATCAGCTTCGCATCGGGATCCTTATGAGGATCGGCGGTGTAAAGTCCGTCGATATCAGACAGAAGAATAAGAAGGTCCGCGTTGATGCTGACGGCGACAAAGGCCGAAAGCGTGTCGTTGTCGCCGATGCCGAATTCCTCAAACGAGACAGTGTCGTTTTCGTTGATGATAGGGAGAGTGCCGAGCTGCAAAAGGCGGTTCATCGTGTTTTGAAAATTCTGGTGTCTGCGTTCGCTTTTCATGTCGTCTATTGTGATGAGTATCTGAGCGACCGTGTGGTTATACTCCGAAAACAGCTTGTCGTATATATACATCAGTTCGCACTGACCGACAGCCGCCGTTGCCTGCTTTGTCGGAACATCGCTTGGCCTTTCGGGCAGATGAAGCTTGCCGACGCCCATTGCGATAGCACCGGAGCTGACAAGAATGATTTCGTTTCCGGCGTTTTTCAGGTCGCTGAGTACCTTGCACATGGCCTCGACCTTTCTGACATTCAGGTGACCTGATTTGTGCGTCAGCGATGAAGTCCCGACTTTTATAACAACTCTCATTTTTTATTCCCCTTTAATTATTTCATATTCATAATAATAACCGTTTGTTTTTTCGGAGTACGCTTTTATTTCATCGTCGGTCAGCAAAAAGCTGTCGAGAGGAAAGTCCTTATAGTGAGGGCAGGTGTCAAAGTGATACCAACTGCCGTTATATTTAACAAGGTTCCAGTAGTGCGAGCTCTGATCGGATTTTCTCTGAGCTCCCTTGTTTTCTATGCCGGCCATGGTCAGCAGCTTTCGTGATACCGCATAGAAGGTGAAAGCGTCGCCCTGCTTGTCGGTTATGCCCCGGTAGGCCTCCTGCTCCCAGTCGGATTTATCCGATGTTCCGTTATAGGCAATGTTTTCTCTGATATAATCATATATCGCCCGCATTTTGCCTTTCTCGGTCATGCCGTTGTCGATAATGCTGTTATAGAGATTATCAAAGGCCGAGTCAATCGTATATTTGCTGACCTTTCTGCTGCTTTTTTCGGTCAGAGTGAACCAGACGGTCTTTGACGCTTTGTTGCCCGCCTTATCCTTTGCGGTGAAGGTTATCGGATATCTGCCGGGCTTTGTCTTGTCAAAGTCGCCGGCGTCCGTCTTGAAGCTGACCTCGCCGTCGTTGGCGTCGGTGGCGGTCACACCCTCGCTGAAGCGGATATTGTCGCCTATATATACTGTTCTGTCCGTGGCGGTTATAACGGGCGGAGTATTATCCTGCATAACGGTCAGAGTCACATCATAGCTCTTTTTGTTTCCGCCCTCGTCCTTGAGAACAACAGTGACTATCTGCTTGCCCTCTTTGCCGAAGTCAGGCTCTTCCTTATAGGTTATTCTGACCTTTGTCTGATCGTATATTTTTTTGATGAAGCTTTCGGCGGGTATAGGAACGCCGAGATAGGTCGAGCGGTTTATGATGTATCCGGCGGGAGCCTGAGTATCCTCGACATTCAGCGCAACGGTGTATATGAAGCCTGCGTAGGATATTTTTATATCATTTTCTGAGACCTCGTTGAGGGGCAGGTTCATGTATTCATCTAAAATGCGGTCGCCGTCCTCAGTTTCGGTTCCCTCTTTGAGAAAGTTTTTCACATCGTAGCCGGCGCTTCCGGCTTCAACTGTATAGGACGGAATTATCTCGGGAGGATAGATGGTCAGCCTGCTTGTGTATACAGTCTCGTTGTTTCCTGCGTCCCTGAGAATGACAGTCACATCTCTGTCTCCGTTGAGGCTGTAATCTATCGGGTTGGCGAGAGTGACTTCAACCTGAGTTTTATCTTCGATATCTCTGACAAATTCCGAGGCGTCGACCGTTCTTTCTCCTTTTCTGATGCTGACTGGTATCGCCTTTGCGGTCGGAGCGACAGTGTCCCTGACATTAAGAGTCACATTGAAAATAAGAAGTCCGTTTCTGACCTTGAGTCTGTATTCACCCGGAACGGAGGTGTCGGGCATATGCTTTGAAAGAAAAGCGGCTTTTACGCCCGTGTCCTCAAAAAATGCCGACGGCTCCGGCGCGGCCTCACCCGCTTCAACGGTGAGCTCGGGGATAACGCCTATCTTCATAAAGCTGACTATAAGCAGCGTTATGATCGCCGCCGCGAGAACAGATGCAATAATAACGGCAGCGGCGGTCGTTTTCCTCTTTCTTTTATATTGCTTTCTTTTCAGATAAACATCGGCGCTCAGGGCGTTGCTTGTCCGCTCGGGCGCGAAGTCGTCGTTCTGTTTTTTTCTTTTCATTTTTCAACCTCGTATCAAGAGTATTACATTATATTTTATCATTATATTGCAAAGTAGTCAATTACCGTCCGCAATATTTTTGATAGCTTTCGGCGGTTTATCCGATTTCTCCCGACTGACGCACCTTTTGCCTTTTCCGATTGCCCGCCCTGCGGGAACACGGCTTCCGT
This sequence comes from Oscillospiraceae bacterium, assembly GCA_029012445.1. Classification (GTDB taxonomy): domain Bacteria; phylum Bacillota; class Clostridia; order Oscillospirales; family Acutalibacteraceae; genus UBA6857. Next base: position 63,295 of record JAQXMC010000024.1, on the reverse strand, counting down.
TCTGCAGAGTCCCGGGCATACCGCGCGGAAGCTTTTTGATATTCTGTTAAATCGGACGCATGGGTTTATTTGACTTTTTGCCGAAAATATATTAAAATCATAATGGCGTCCGATGCGCCTGATAAGGAGGAGATATTATGCAGATAGTCGTCGGCTTTTGCCGCTATGCGCTGCCGCTGCTTGCTTTTATAATATTGTTCAAGTGCCTGCTCACGCTTCTGATAGGCCACCCGGTTAACAAGACCTACGGATATATCGTCAATGCGGTCAACGGCGAGATGATACCGCTGAACACATGGGAGACTTCTATCGGCAGGAGCAAATCCTGTGACATAACCCTTGTCTATGCTACGGTGTCCCGTTTTCACGCCGCAATATGCCGCCGTGTTGACGGCTGGTATCTTTTCGACACGAATTCAAAGCTCGGCACTTTTGTCAACGGCGAAAAGATAGACGGTCAGACAACAATAAAAAATTCTGATATCATTACTTTCGGTGACTGCGCTTTCCGCTTTGTTATAACCGACGATCCGGTTATTCATGTCGGCCGGAAGCGCCGCAGAGGCAAACAGCAATATTCCGGGCCGCAGATTCCCGTTCGGAATCCGGCTGCGCAGAACGCCCCACAGAATCCGACCGAGGCGCTCAAGCCGTATGATACGCCTTTGCAAAACGAGAGATATGACGATTTTGAGTCGATACACATTGATTTTCACCCGAAAAAAGATTCCGGCGAAGAAAAGTTCAGCGGAAGGATAAAGGATATATATTCAGATGAGGGCGGTCCCGGCACCGGTGATGACAGGCAGGCCGAAAAAGCTCCGAACGGCAGCGCCGTGAAGCAGGCGGCAATAATAAATCCGGAAACCGGAGAAACATTCCTGCTTTGCTCTAACCGCATAACCATAGGCAGAAGCCGCAGCAGCGATATCAGGCTGAGCGCTCAGAATGTTTCAAGAAGCCACGCCGTTCTGACCAAAAAACAGAACAGATGGTATATTTCCGACGCCGGCTCGACCTTCGGGACCTTTATCGGCAGCAATCAAGTCACGGATCCCGTTCCGCTTTGCGACGGCGATATAATAAGCCTCAGCGACAAAAAGCTGAAGTTCGTTGAAGATTACAGATAAGGGAGTGAGAAAGTGAGCAGGAGCGAAAAATTAAGATATAAATACAGCAAGGTTGATGTCAGCCTTATTCTGGTGCTGCTGACAGTGTTCCAGGTGCTTTCGTGTCTTCCCTCCGTCATAAAGGACGGAATGCTGTATCCGCTCGTCGGACTTTATTTTCTGATATATATAGCTATTGAATGGACCTATGTTCTCGTTATGACGATAGCCTTCAAAAAGACGAACTTTGAGCTGGAGTGTATTGCGTTCTTCCTGTGCGGCGTGGGAATGGCGGTCACGGCGAGCATATATCCGTCGGGACTTCGCAAGCAGCTCATCGCAATAGTGATGGGACTTGCGACCTATATTTTTATGATATGGCTGCTGAAAGATGTCAAGCGAGTCATGAAAACAAGGGTTTTCATAGCGATAGCGGCAGGGCTGGGGCTTGCGGCGTCGTTTGTTATAATCAGATTTACCGTCGGCGCGACCTACGGCGCTTATAACTGGATGAGTATAGGAGGCTTTTCGTTTCAGCCGTCCGAAATAGTGAAGATAGCGTTTATCTATGTCGGCGCGGCCACGCTTGAAAAGCTTCAGAGCTCAAGAAGCATCATGCGTTATCTCATATTCGCGATCGGCTGCATCGGCGTTCTTTTCCTGATGCGTGATTTCGGTACGGCGCTGATTTTCTTCTTCACCTTTATTGTCATCTCGTTTATAAGATCGGGCGATGTCAGGTCAATAGCGTTCGTCTGCGTCGGTGCGCTGCTCGGGGCTATACTCATAATCTATGTCAAACCGACCGTTGCCGGCAGATTCGCCGTTTACCGTCACATATGGGAAAACATAGACGGGGCAGGCTATCAGCAGACGAGAACGATCATATATTCGCTCAGCGGCGGCTTTTGGGGCGTCGGAATCGGCAACGGAAAGCTGCGCAATGTTTTCGCTTCGACAACGGATCTTGTCTGGGGCGTTATCTGCGAGGAAATGGGGCTTGTCATGGGCTTTATGATAGTCATAGCGTTCGCTGTTCTTGCGGTTTACGCTATAAAAATATCTAAATCGGCGCCCTCGACCTTTTATTCCATTGCCTGCGTGAGCACCTGCGCCATGCTTCTTTTTCAGGTGTGTCTGAATATCTTCGGAATAACGGATATTGTTCCGCTCACGGGCGTCACACTGCCATTTGTCAGCCGCGGCGGCTCAAGCATGATATGCTCATGGGGACTTTTTGCCTTCATCAAGGCCGCAGATATCAGAACTTACCCAAAAATGTATAAAAACAGATAGGAGAGATCAATATGAGAAATACGGTCAGACGGGCCTATGTTGTTTACGCTCTAATCGCTGCGTTTTTCGTGGGTCTCGGCTTTCTGTCATACAGCTATATTGTCCACGGTCAGACATGGGTCACGAACAGAGTCAACGCCCATCTTTACACTAACCGTCAGCTGACATCAGCCGGCGCAGTATACGACAGAAACGGAAAAGTGCTCGTCAGAAGCAAAAACGGAGAAAGGGTTTTCAATACGGACTATGTCACGAGAAAGGCGACTCTCCATATCGTCGGCGACACACAGGGCTATATTGCGACCGGAATACAGTCGATATACAGATCTTATCTTATCGGATACGATCTCGTCAACGGCGTCTATAAAACCATCAGAGACGGGACAGGCAACGACATCACTCTGACTGTCGACGCCGGTCTGTGCGTGTCGGCGTATAACGCTCTGGGCAGCCACAACGGAACGATAGCTGTCTATAACTATAAAACAGGCGATGTTATTTGCATGGTGTCAAAGCCGACTTATGATCCGGATAATATCCCGTCGGATATAAACACCGACACGAGCGGAAAATACGACGGAATTTATCTTAACAGATGCCTTTCGGGCCTGTTCACTCCCGGCTCAACTTTCAAGACGGTCGTCGCAATAAGCGCTATGGAAAATATACCCGATATAAAGAAGCGGACCTTCACCTGCACAGGAAAGCTCAGGACCGAGGACGGAGACATAATCTGCAACTCGAAGCACGGCGAAATATCGTTCAAAAAAGCCTATGCCCGTTCCTGCAACAGCGCTTTCGCCGAGATAGCTATTGAGCTCGGTGAAAAAAAGCTGACCGCCACGGCGCAGGAGCTTGGCTTCAACAGAAGCCTTTCCGCCTGCGGAGTCGATCTCAAGGCGGGAATTTTCAATATGAAGAACGCCGACAAATATCAGCTCGGCTGGTCGGGAATAGGTCAGGGGACGGTTCTCGCTAACCCCTGCAACATGATGATGATAGCGGGAGCCATCGCTAACTCAGGCAAAGCCGTGACGCCGCAGATAGTCAAGTCGGCGGGCTCAAACAAGCTCACTGAGCTGATTTCCGATTTCAGAAACCAGTCGCAGATAAGCATAGATCCGAATATAGCTCAGTATATGCAGGAGATTATGCGCTACACGGTCAAGAATTCCTACGGCGATGATTATTTCCCCGGGCTCAAAATGTGCGGAAAGACCGGCACTGCCGAGGTTGATAACAAAAGACCTCATTCGTGGTTTATCGGTTTTTCACAAAGAGAGGATATGCCTTACGCTATTGTGGTCATGGTCGAAAACGGCGGCTCGTCGCAGGCTGTCGCTATCCCGGCAGCAAGCAAGGTCATGAAAGCTCTCAAAGCAACGGTAGTCGGATAAAAATAAGCAGGCATCTGAAGCGCAATATGCCGTTTCAGATGCCTTTTTATCATAACAAAAAACGGCGGCAGCAGAGCATTGTCTGTTATCGTCGTTTTCAGGCTGATGTGAAGAAATATGTCATAAGCAGAATTCGGGCGGGAATCTGATGCTATAAGGCTTTGAAAATTGAGCTTTCACCGCTGCCGCTTTGTTTCAGCCCTTGCAGCATTCGGCGGCTTTTTTCTCCCACTTCTCCTTTGTCGCCATTCCGCCCCTCATGTGTCTTTCGGCTTTGTTTTCGTCAAGGACCTTTCTGACTTCTTTATATAATCCGCTGTCTATTCTCGAAAGCTTTTTTGTCACATCACTGTGTACGGTCGATTTTGATATTCCCGACCATGCCGCCGCCTCCCGGACGGTGGCTTTATTCTTCACTATGTATTGACCGAGCAAAACGGCTCTGTCCTCGGATTGCGCCATAAGCCCTCCTCCTTAGGAAAATGTGTTAATAAAATATATGTCAGAGGCGAGCGCTTTATGCTTACGCATGATTTTGAATTCAAAGCCGGCGGAAAATAAAAACATTTGCTATTTTTTTCAATATGTGATAAAATAAAACGATAAAGTCAAAAGGCGGGAGAGTCTGATTTGAAAAACAAAGTTATAATCGTCGGCGCCGGTGCCGCAGGACTTATAGCGTCGGTCGCTGCCTGTGAAAACGGAGCGGAAACACTTCTGATTGAAAGAAACGAGCGCCCCGGCCGGAAAATTATGATAACCGGCAAGGGCAGATGCAATGTTACCAATAACTGTACGCTCGTAAACGATCTTATATCCAATGTTCCCACGAACGGGCGGTTTCTTTACAGCGCGTTCACGAGATTTATGCCGATAGACACCATGGAATTTTTTGAAAATGAGGGAGTCGAACTCAAGGTCGAGAGGGGCAACAGAGTTTTCCCTGTGTCAGATAAGGCTTCGGATATAGTCGACGCCCTCAGAGCGGCTTCGCAGAGAGCGGGAGCCGGGCTTGTCAGGGGCAGAGTCAAAGGGCTTATCATCGAAGAAAAAACCGTCAGAGGCGTTGAGCTTGAAAGCGGTGAAAAAATATACGGCGACAGGGTGATCGTCTGCACGGGCGGAAAGTCATATTCGGCGACAGGTTCAAGCGGCGACGGCTATGTTTTTGCCGAACAGGCGGGGCACACGGTGATAGCTCCGAAGCCGTCGCTGGTGCCGCTGGTCGCCCACGAGGGCTGGTGCAGCGAAGCGCAGGGGCTGTCTTTGAGAAATGTGGAGATAACTGTCTGCGACGCCGAAAGCTATAAGGAGGTCTACCGTGATTTCGGCGAAATGCTGTTCACCCATTTCGGAGTGTCCGGACCGCTGATACTCAGCGCAAGCACCCACATGAGAGATCTCGGCAGAAAAAAATATGAAATATATATTGATCTCAAGCCGGCGCTCAGCTTTGAACAGCTGGACAAGCGGATTCAGAGCGATTTTCTTGAATTTGCGAACAAAAACTTAATCAATTCGCTCGGAAAGCTCCTGCCGCAAAAGCTGATACCGGTTATAGTGAAGCTCAGCGGCATTAAACCGACAACAAAAACGAACCAGATAACCAAAGAAATGCGCCATAAGCTCGTCAGCCTTCTGAAAGGGCTCAAGGTGACGGCGATAGATTTTCGCCCGATAGATGAAGCGATAGTGACCTCGGGCGGAGTCAAGGTCAGCGAGCTTGAGCCGAAAACAATGGAGTCAAAGCTCGTCAGCGGCCTTTATTTTGCGGGCGAGGTTATTGATGTCGATGCGTACACGGGCGGATTTAATCTGCAAATAGCTTTTTCGACCGGTCATCTTGCCGGCGAGAGCGCCGCGCTTTCCTGATAAGGCAGTCGGCGCATACAGAAAATCACGGGAGGCAATAACATGAAAAAGATCAACATAGCAATAGACGGTCCCGCCGGAGCGGGCAAGAGCACTATCTCAAGAAAAGCGGCGGAAAGGCTCGGCTATATTTATATCGACACCGGCGCGCTTTACAGAACGGTCGGCGTCAGCGCGCTGAGAAGAAAGGTCAATATGGAAAGCGACGACGAGATAGCCGGAATACTTCCCGACACGAATGTCGAGCTGAAATTTATTGACGGAGAGCAGAGAATGTTCCTCAACGGCGAAGATGTTTCTGAAGAAATAAGGCTTCCGGAGGCGTCAATGGCGGCCTCGAGAGTGTCAGCCGTTCCCGCAGTCAGAGCGTTCCTTTTCGATCTTCAGCGAGACATAGCCGAAAAAAACAACTGCATAATGGACGGCAGAGATATCGGAACTGTCGTTCTCCCCAACGCTCAGGTCAAGATATTCCTGACCGCTTCGCCCGAATGCAGAGCGGAAAGGCGCTATAATGAGCTTTGCGAAAAAGGAATTCAGGCGGATTATGATCAGGTGCTTTCCGATATAATCAAGCGCGACTATGACGATTCCCACAGAAAGATAGCTCCGCTTAAGCCGGCCGACGACGCCATGACGATCGACACGAGCGGCAACGAGCTTGAGCAGTCTGTCGAATGTGTTATCAAAGCTATCAGAGAAAAGGCGGAATTATATGCCGATGCGTAATGAAAGAATAAGACTTGCTAAAACAGCGGGCTTCTGCTTCGGAGTGAACAGAGCCGTTGATATGCTTTATAAAATGGTCGGAGACGGTGAAAAGGTCTGCACACTCGGCCCCATAATCCACAATCCTCAGGTAATAGCCGACCTTGAAAAAAGAGGGGTTAAAATAGCCGAAACTCCGAAAGACGCCCCCGAGGGATACAAAATAGTTATAAGAACTCACGGCGTCACAGAGCAGGAGATCAGAGAAATTGAAGAACTCGGCAGAACCTATATCAACGCAACCTGCCCGTTTGTGATGAAGATACACAGAATCATAAAAGAGCATTCTCTTCCGGGAACGGTGACGCTCATAGCCGGCGATTCGCATCACCCGGAGGTTCAGGGCTTCAGAAGCCACTGCAAGGGCGACTCGTTTGTTTATAAAGACTGCGAAGGGCTTGAGGCGTTGCTTGAAAAAAACGGCGATTTTTCCGGAAAAATGCAGATATGCGTCGCTCAGACGACCTTTTCCATAAAAGAATGGGAAAAATGTTTAAAAATTCTGAAAATTCACTGTACAAATCGAAAGATATTTGATACAATATGCAGTGCAACTAATGAACGGCAGAAAGAGGCGGAACAGCTTTCTGTCGATTGTGACGCTATGATAGTCGTCGGAGGCAGGACAAGCTCCAACACATATAAACTGAAAAAAGTGTGTGAAAAAAATTGTCCGACTTATCTTATCGAGACCGCAAAGGAGCTTGAAGAAATCGACCTTAGCGGTTTTGACTTGATCGGGGTAACAGCGGGCGCTTCGACTCCCGCAGGTATTATAAAGGAGGTACTTTTTACCATGTCCGAAATTTTAAACGAGCAGACACCCAATTCTGAAGAAATGAGCTTTGAGGCAGCACTGGAGGAGTCATTGAAGTCAATGAGCACCGACCAGAAAGTGCTTGGCGTTGTTGTAGGTATTGCACCTAATGAGATACAGGTCGATATCGGCAGGAAATACGCTGGTTTCATCCCTGCGGAGGAATACAGCAACGACCCGACTGCCGATCCCATGAAAGAGCTTAAGATCGGTGACGAGCTTAATCTCATCATTATGAAAACGAACGATGTTGAAGGCACGATCATGCTTTCAAAACGCCGCTATGATTCTATCGCAGCCTGGGATAATATAATCAAGGCTGAGGAAGAACAGACGATCCTTGAGGGTACGGTTGCTGAGGTTATCCGCGGCGGCGTACTTGTATACACTATGGGCGTTCGTGTATTCATTCCCGCTTCACTCACAGGTCTCGGCCGTGATGAGGAGCTTGAATCATTACTCAATAAGAAGGTTAGATTCAGAATTATCGAAGTCAATCAGCAGAGAAGAAGAGCAGTCGGCTCTATCCGCTCGGTTCTCAGAGAAGAGCGCAAAGCAGCAAGAGAAGCCTTCTGGGAAAATGTTCAGGAAGGTCAGGTATATACCGGCAAGGTCAAATCCCTCACTTCTTACGGCGCATTCGTTGACATCGGCGGCGTGGACGGAATGATACATATTTCCGAGCTGTCATGGACAAGAATCAAGCATCCGTCAGAGGTTGTCAATGTCGGCGACACCGTTGAGGTATATGTCAAGGCTCTTGACCGCGAGAACAAGAAGATCTCTCTCGGCTACAAGAAGGTCGAGGATAATCCCTGGGAGATCCTCAGAAGAGATTATCCCGTCGGAACGGTTGTTGACGCAACTATCGTCGGAATGACGACCTTCGGCGCATTCGCAAACATCATTCCCGGCATCGACGGTCTTATCCACATTTCTCAGATCGCCGACAGACACATTGCGAAGCCGCAGGATGTTCTCAAGATCGGTGAAGTCGTTAAGGCCAAGATCACCGAGATCGACTTTGAGAAGAAGAGAGTCAGCCTTTCTATCCGCGCTCTCATTGAGGACGAGGAAGCCGAAATCGTTGCTGAAGCCGAGGAAGCTGCCGAGGTCGCGGAAGCGGTCGAAGAAGCGGCTGAAGTTGCCGAAGCAGTCGAAGAAGCAGCTGAGGAAGCGGTTGAAGATTCAATTGAAGCCGCAACCGAAGAAGCCATTGTTGAGGATGTTCTCTCCGCAGAAGAAGAGAAGAGCGAATAATATAATCCTTAATCATGATCTGATAACGAAACAGGGACTGCTGATGCAGTCCCTGCTTTTTCTCTGAGTCTTGTTTATTCCGATAAATCCGCTTTCTGAAAAACGCTTGATATCCGGGCTATAAAGACTTGCGTTTTATCGCTAAATATTCACTTCAAACAGTATCGTATGAGACAAATTCATTTGCTTTTGAAATAATCAGACATTTTCTTTTGCTTTTTATTTTTATGCTTTCAGGCGCCTTTATCAACAGTCAAGCGCTTCGTGCAGTCTGCACGAAGCGCTTTTGTCTGAGTTAATATGTGTTTATATCATCTCATTTGTTGCAATTATATCTGCGCCTGTGTCGCAAATATTGCTGATGAGAACCTCGCCCATCTTTATCGGCGCGTCAACGACTTCATTGTTGATGGCTTTCATACATTCAAACATCATGCCCTTGGGAATAGGCTTTGATGTCTTGACGGGAATGACCGGCAGAGAGCCGCCGTTAACTTTTATTGTTGATGTGAGCATTCTGACCGGATTTGTGCATTCGTCGCGGGCGTATTTATCACCGCGCTTGCAGGTGTTGCCGGTGACGGAGACAACCTCGCCCTTGTCGTTCATCTCGACTGAGATCATGCAGCCGAGAGGGCATGATACGCAAACTAAATCTCGCTTCATATTTATACCTCCACCTTAACGACGATTTCTTTTTTGTCAAGCCCGTGTATCTCATCGGCCTTGATGAGAACATTTTCCATCTCACCGGGGCAGAGCTTGGGCTTTTTCTTTGAAGAAAGCACCTTGTCACCGCAGGTCACAACTATCTTTGCACCCTTGAAGACATCGGTAACGCGGAAATAGAGCTTAACATCCTGATCGGTGTTGGCGTTGATATTCTGCGGAACGATATATCTGACTCCGCTGCCTGCCTTGGTCGAAATATATTTTGTGTTTCTTGATTTGCTTTTTGATAATATGTATTTTGCGGCGCCTTCACCCGCGAGCTGGCTTTCTGCCGTAACATAATCGACCAGATCGTGTACCTGAAGAACATTGCCGCAGGCAAAAATTCCGGGCCTGTTTGTCTGCCTGTATTCGTCAACGATGGCGCCGTTCGTGACCGGATCGATGATGATGCCCGCCATTCTCGTCAGCTCATTTTCGGGGATAAGTCCGACCGAAAGCAGGAGAGTGTCGCACTCAACGAACTGCTCGGTTCCGGGGATAGGCTTGCGGTTCTTGTCAACATTCGCGATCGTGACGCCCTCAAGGCGCTCGATGCCGTGAGTTTTTATAACTGTGCAGCTGAGCTTGAGAGGGATTCCGAGATCGTCGAGGCACTGAACTATATTTCTCGTCAGACCGCCCGAATAAGGCATAAGCTCGCAGACCATTTCGACCTTTGCGCCCTCGAGAGTCATTCTTCTGGCCATAATGAGTCCTATATCGCCCGAGCCGAGAATAACGATCTTTTTGCCGGGCATATAGCCGTCAATATTGACATATTTCTGCGCAGTGCCCGCTGTCATTATTCCCGAAGCTCTCGAGCCGGGAATATCGAGAGCTCCCCTTGGCCTTTCGCGGCAGCCCATTGCGAGAATAATAGCGGTTGTGTGAATTTCGAGAACACCGTCGACATTATTCGTCGCTACGACCGTATTATTCGGTAGGATATCCGTGACCATTGTGTCAGTTTTGACTTCAATGTCGGTGTTTTCTACCTGTTTGATAAATCTGTATGCGTATTCCGGGCCGGAAAGCTCTTCGCCGAAATAGTGAAGTCCGAAGCCTGTGTGTATGCACTGTTCCAGTATTCCTCCGAGGGTTGCGGCTCTTTCGAGAATTATTATTTTTTTAACTCCGCATTCCTTCGCCTTGAGAGCGGCCGCCATGCCCGCCGGACCGCCGCCGATAACAACCAAATCATATTTTAACATAGCTTCCACCTCACTTCGTTTTGTTATAAAGAATTCTTGAGCGGTTTCCGTTCTTCGTGATCTGATTCATAGGAACATCGAGCTCTCTTGAGAGTATTTCAACTACCTTGGAGCCGCAGAAGCCCGACTGACATCTGCCCATTCCCGCTCTTGTTCTTCTCTTGACGCCGTCAACATCTCTTGCGCCGCAGGGAGCCTTTATTGCGTCAATTATCTCGCCCTCGGTTATTCCCTCGCAGCGGCAGATGATTCTGCCGTATCTCTTATCCTTTTCAACAAGAGCTTTCCTTTCCTCGATCGAAAGCTCATTGACTCTGACCGGAGCGGGACGGGTGGCGACAAAGTCATCTCTTCTCTTATATTCGGGAGCCATATCCCTGAACATTTTTCCGACATACCTTGCGATAGCGGGAGCGGCAGTCAGACCGGGGGATTCAATACCGGCGACATTGATGAATCTTTCGTTTTTGACGCTCGGAGCGATAATGAAGTCGCTGTTGTCACCGTCAATGTGAGCGCGAAGCCCCGCAAATGAGGTTATAGCGTTCCTGGTCGTCAGCATCGGAATGACCTTGCTCGTTGCCTGCTTGACTTCGTTAAGGCCGTCAATCGTCGTGTCAAGGTCGAGCTTGCTGTCAAAGTCAAGGTCGATAGCCGTCGGTCCCATAAGCACATTGCCGTGAGCTGTCGGGGTGATGAGAATACCCTTGCCCATGCTTGAGGGGCACTGGAATAAAACATGGTTGACCATTTTCTTCTCGGTCTTGTCAAGAAGATAGTATTCACCCTTGCGCGGAATGATCTTGAAGGTGTCGTCTCCTATCATCCTTGCTATATTGTCGGCGAAAACGCCGGCGCAGTTGATTATGTATTTAGCCTTGATAACGCCGGAAGCCGTTGAGATAATGAACATATCGTCCTTATATTCGATATCAAAAACGCCGCTGTTTCTTTTGACTCTCGCGCCGTTGATGACCGCATTTTCGGTTGCGGCTATCGTCAGCTCATAGGGGCTGACAATTCCGGCGGTGGGAGCCCAGAGAGCGCCGACCGCGTCCTCGCTTATATAAGGCTCCATGGTGCGGAGTCTTTCCTGGCTTATTATTTCCATGTTCGGAACGCCGTTGTTGAAACCCCTTTCAAAAAGCACATCGAGCGTCTGCATATCGTCCCATGAATAAGCGACGACAAGCGAGCCGATATTTTTATAGGGTACGGACAGCTTATTGCAGTAGTAGGCCATCAGTGAAGCGCCCTGAACATTCAGCTTAGCTTTAAGAGTACCGTTTTCGGCGTCGAAGCCTGCGTGAACGATAGCGCTGTTTGCCTTTGAGGTCCCCATTGCAACATCGTTGCACTTCTCAAGCATAACTATCTTCAGATCAAGCTTGCTCAATTCTCGCGTGATCATTGCACCGCACACGCCGGCGCCGATCACAGCTACATCATATTGCATTTAAAAAATCCCTCCGTTTTTAATTTTAAATGTTCTTATACATATATTAACATCAAAACTGTTAACAGTCAACAAAAGGTTGTTTTTTTAACAAAATTTCTTGTGACATTTGACTAATTTATTAAAAATTACTAAAAACGGCTTTGTGAAATGCGAGCTATGAGGCTTGGCGCAATCACCAAAGCGGAGAGAAGAGAATAAAATGTAATATGAAATCAGCTCCCCGGAATATTTTATGATTATTCGGCGCACATCATGGCTAAACTATTTGTGCAGGAAATTTTGGAGAGTGATTTTATATGATGATAAAAAGGGGAGAAATCTACTATGCGGATCTAAGCCCCGTCGTCGGCTCGGAACAGGGGGGCATCAGACCGGTACTTATCGTTCAGAATGACGTCGGCAACAAATTCAGCCCGACCGTTATAGCCGCCGCAATAACGAGCCAGCGGTTCAAAACGAACCTGCCCACTCATATACATGTCAACGCCGACGAGTGCGGACTTGCCAAGGATTCTATCGTGCTTCTTGAGCAGGTGCGGACTCTTGACAAAAAACGGCTGCGCGAGAAAATGGGCAACCTCGACGAACAGGATATGTCCCGCATAGATAAGGCTCTTTCCGTCTCATTCGGTTTGGGAGAATAGAAAAAAGTCCGGCGCTGATTTTTGGTATGCGGCGGACTTTCTGCGTTTTTCGCAGCCGCGTTTTCAGACGGCTGGTTTTGTTGACAAGGGATATATATTGTGGTAAAATAATGAAAACCGACGCAAAAATGCGTTTTTATTTTTCAGGAGGAACTTCATATGAAACGGTTATGGCTGATATTATTGGCTGTGGTAATGATAATGAGCTGCTTTGTCGGCTGCAAAGGAAAAAACGGAACGGACACTTCGGAAACAAGCGATCAGAGCAGCACTTCAAACAGCACGACCGAGGCACCGAAATCAGGCAACATTAACCTTTTAACCGGCCTCAGCGGACTTTCCGATAAAGCGGTCGGCAAGCGCCCCGTCGCCATTATGGTCAACAATATCAAGGTGTCGCTTCCGCAATACGGCATCGGCTCGGCCGATATTATTTATGAAATCGTCACAGAAGGCGGAATAACCAGACTCATGGCGATGTTCGGCGATTACACAAAGGTGCCGAATGTCTGCTCGGTCAGAAGCTGCCGCTATTATTTCCCGATATTCGCCCACGGCTATGACGCGGTTTATTTCTGCTTCGGAGCAAACGAAACGCTCGGATATCCGACTCTCAAGAGAATAAAGATCGACTATTTCGACGGCAAGACATACGGCACTCTGCTATTTGACAGAGACCAGGAAAGACGCAAGCATTACGCTATTGAACACACAGGCTATGTCAAAGGTCCGAACATTCCCAAGGCATTGGAAAAAGAAAATGTCAGAACTGAGCTTCTGAGCGACAAGAACAAGACCGCGTTCAATTTCAGAAGCGAGAACAATATAGCTGCGCCGTCAGATACAGCCTGCACAAAGGTCAATATCGCATTTTCCAATCAGTATTACAGCACATTCAAGTATAACGCACAGAAAGGCGTTTATTATAAGTGGCATTCCGGCAAGCCGCACAAAGACAGCGCGCTTGACAAGCAGCTTAACTTCACCAATGTGTTCATACTTCAGACCGATATCCACAATTATAAGGGCAAAGCTATCATGGAGGTCGATTGGACGGGCGGCGACGGTTACTATGTCTCACACGGCGCAGTAACCGAGATCACATGGAAGAAGCCGAGCGAAAGCTCAAGCATCACTTTCTATGAAAAAGCGACGGGCAAGGAGCTTGAGGTCAATCCCGGAAAGAGCTATATAGCCGTTGCGAAGAAAGGTCAGACAACGCTTTCGGCCGACGCAGCCCAATAAATACAGAAAAGAGGAGCTTTCCGCATCTGAATGCGGCAGCTCCTTTTATTTTCAATAAAACGCCGGACGCCGAAACTTTCGGCGTCCGGCGTTTGAGCCGGTTTTCTGTCCTTCGAGCCGGGCGGCACGGCGCCCGATTTCTGCGGATATCAGACTCCGGCGGCGCGCACAAATGCGCGCGCCGCCTCGCTGATTAGCCAAGCCTTTCCGAGGCTCGATTTATCATTTCCTCTTTTGCGGCTTCCGGAGCGAATTTATCAGGACATAAACCACAATGAGAACCGCTGCCGAGCCTGCGAGCACGGCATACATAGCGTTAACACTGACCTTTTCGCCGAAGAAATAAATGTTGCAGTCAACGGCGTCTTTAATACTTTCTATCATATCCGCCGGCACTCCCGCATTGCCCATGGCGGCTATCGCACCGCGCATAGTGTGGTTTCTGATAAGCGAAGTCGCATATGTTCCGGGCAGAAAAGAAAGCGCCTTCTGAAGCCCCGGGCCGAACTGAGATATCGGCATATATGCGCCGCAGATGAAGCCGTAGGCTGAGCTGACGATAGTTCCGACCGCCGACATCTGACCTTGAGTTGTGAGAAAAATATTGACTATTGAGCTGAGCGATGTTCCGAACAGAACGAGCAGGATAACATCAAGAAGAATAAGAAGCGCGTCCGTTGCGGAAATATAATTTCCAACCTTGAGCATATAAAGCATGCCTGCGCCGACAGCGACAAAGCATATGATGAGCGTTGACAAAGCCGTTGAAATATAATAGCTCAGAGCGAGCGTCGACCTTTTAACGGGAGTGACCGTCAGATCGCGCCTTGCTCCGGTCACCTTGTCCTGAACCATGAGCATATTTGAACAAAAAGCAACCGTTATTCCGCTGACTGCGAGGAGAGATGAAAGCAGCTCACCGCCGACCGCACCGTTGATTATTTTGTCCGATACACTTAAAAAATCCGGTATTGACGAAACGAAAGCGTCCCGATAGACCTTAGCCAGAAATGTCGAATACAAAACGAGAAGTATCAGCGGCGTTATCAGCGAGGTGAAAAACATTCCCTTGTCTTTAAAAAACAGCTTGCAGTTTCTTTTTATCAGGTTTCCGAGTCCGGTCATTTTTCTTCGCCTCCCGTCAGCTTTTTGCCCGTTACGGCAAGGAACACATCGTCCATTTTTCCCTTTGTTATTTCATAGTCCGTGAAAATATCGGAGTGATTGACGATAAGCTCGGTTGCCGCTGCCGTGTCGGGTACGCAAACACGAAGTGCGCCGCCGACCTTTTCATATTCAAGGCCGAGCGCATTTATCTTATCTTCGTCATATTCATAGAAGGTAATGAAATCGCCGGTGTATTTGTTTTTCAGAGCGACAGGCGTTCCCTCGGCGGCTATTTTTCCGCTGTCAAGAATAACGACATAGTCGGCTTCGGCGGCCTCCTCCATGTAGTGCGTCGTGAGAAAGACCGTCATCTTCTCGCTTTTGCGAAGCTCGCCGACAACATCCCACAAAAGTCTTCTTGTCTGCGGGTCAAGGCCGGTCGTTGGCTCGTCAAGAATAAGTATTTCGGGCTTATGAAGAAGCGCGCGGGCAATGTCGGCTCTTCTTCTCTGACCGCCCGAGAGCTTGCCGACGGGCCTGTTTATGATATCTCCGAGTTCAAGCATATCCGACAGCTCGTCAAGTCTCTTTTTGAATTCTTTTCCCTTTATCCCGTAAAGAGCCGCTCTGCTTTGCAGATTTTCTTTGACGCTGAGCGCCTTGTCAAGCACCGAGTTCTGAAAAACCACCCCGAGCTTTTCGGTTATGTCTCTGATGCCCGAGTCAATGCTTTTGCCGCATATAAAGACATCGCCGCCGTCCTTTGCCGTCTGACCGCACATAACGGATATGGTTGTGCTTTTGCCGGCGCCGTTCACGCCGAGAAAGGCGAAAAGCTCGCCCTGCCGGACGCAAAATGACAGATCCTGAACAGCCTTGACCTGCCCGAAGGATTTGCTCAGATGCTTTATTTCAATAACATTATTCATCTGCCGTTCCTCTTTCCTTTCAGTCTTTTTATAATAACCGGTATATACCGGTAAGATCTTAGCCTGTCATATTTTCTTTTGGCGGACAGTGTCTGACGGATAACCTGAGCGCACGCGCAAAAGCCTGTTATTTAAGGGCAGCCGCCGCAATGAGGTCCGCTTTTTTGATATGCTCAGCCGCAGAAAGTCTGTTATTGCAGAGCAACAGGATCCGGCGGAACTACTTAGTTTATATCATGGATAGCTGCTTTTGTCAATATGAGGTTTTCAGAGGCATTGCTCAATATAAAAAAATACCTGAAAACGGTCTGAATTTCTCCGCCGCACTTTGTTTCCCCGTACCGCAAGGCATGACTTGACGGTGTGAACATAACAAAAAATAAATTATTTCTAATTTTTTCATTAAAAAAGTATAAAAAAATTTACAAATTTCGCAAAAAAATACAAAATTCCTCTTGTGATATGTTGAATACTGTGATATACTACAAAAAGTGAATTAAATTCACCAAGCATGTCGAAAAAGAAAAAACACAAAACAGGAGGAAAGCAATGGAGAACCAGATCAAGATAGTCCTCGCTGAGGACTGCAACAATTTCGGAAAAGCTTGCAAAAGCACATTGGAAACCTATGGTTATCAGGTGACTATGCTCGAAAAAAACGGACAAGCAGTAATCGAATATCTCAGGGCAAATGCAGCTGATGTTGTTCTCATGGACGCATTTATGCAGCAGGTTGACGCTCTCGGCGTGCTAAAAGAAATGGAATGTATGAGTTTTGACAGGAAACCGGTTGTTATGGTAATGAGCGCTGTCGATAACGCTAAGTTTGAGCAGGAGCTTATCAGCGCGGGTGCGGATTACTGCTTCCTGAAGCCTTTTGACATCGATCTCATGGCTCAAAGAGTCAGACAGATGGTCAAATGGTATAAGGACGAAAAAAGCTCGCTGATACTTGATTACTCAAAATCAAACAGTGATCTTGAGATAATCGTTTCGGATATCATGCATCAGATAGGCGTTCCGGCGCATATCAAGGGCTACCAATACTTGCGGACCGGCATACTTCTCGCTATTGACGATCCTGAGCTTATGCACTCAGTGACGAAAGTGCTCTATCCGACGATCGCTAAAATGTACGGTACGACCTCCTCAAGGGTTGAGAGAGCTATAAGACACGCAATAGAGGTCGCATGGGACAGAGGCGATGTTGATGTCCTCAGCGCTTATTTCGGCTACACTATTCAAAACAGCCGGGGCAAGCCGACAAACTCCGAATTTATCGCCATGATAAGCGATAAACTCAGATTGAAAATGAAAATAAGCTAAATTTTTTTAACCGCCAAGGTGAATGATATGCACATTTTGACGAAATTTGTCGAAACTTATGCACATTCTAATGCTTATTTGAATTTTGAGAGGCACCGGGTCACACTTTATAGGGCATGTGTATTATATGAGGGAAAATATGATTTTAAAATTAAGCGGGCATACATAAATATATGCTCGCTTGATTTTTTTGTTCAGTTTTCAGCGTTCGCTCCCAGATAACAGCTTATCAGAAAATCGGTATATTTTGAGTGCTTTGAGAAAAAGTGCGAACCGTTTTTCGTGATTATCAGATTGTCAACAAGGGTCACATTCATCATTCTGAGAAAGTCGGCCAGATCTTTCAGGGCGCGCTTGTCGCCCTCTGAAGGAGCTGCTATGCCGGAAGGGTGGTTGTGAACGGTGATGACCATTTTTGTTTTATTTTCAACTATTGAGGCGGCTATTATCCTGTTGTCGAAGCTGACCTTTTCAAAACTGCCGTCGCCGAGCCATGTGTAATTGACGAAGTTGCCGTCTGCGTTGAAATGCAGAAGCATCGCTCGTTCATTCGGTGTGTTTATATATTTCGAGCGGACAAAGCTTTCGATAAGCTCGGTGTCGGTCGTTCTGAATGAGGTGACCGTCTTTTCCGAAACATATCTTTTCATGGCCGCCTGATAAAGCGTGAGATAGGTTGCGGTGTGTTCTCCGACTCCGTCAACGCTCATCAGTTCTTCAAACTTTGCGTCAAGAACACGGTCAAACGAGCCGAATTTTTCTATCAGTCTGTGGGCTAACGGGTTTGTGTCGCCCTGAGGAACGGCGAAGAACAGCATCAGCTCAAGAAAAGTGAAATCCGACATACCCTCGCTGCCGCTCACATTATATTGATTTTTGAGGCGTTTTCTGTGACCGCCGTGCGGATGGTCGGGCATCGCTTCACCACCTTTGAATTATTTGTTACCGATAATTATAGACCGAAACCGCCGATATTTCAATAGGTACGCTCTGAATTTCTGAAATGTCTGAGATATGCTCTCGGTCTTAAAGCGCGATAAAATGAAAAAACCCGGCCTGTTCGGACCGGGTATTTGTCGGTAGTATCTTTTGCTTATCAGATGGCGCGGGTAACCTTGCCTGAACGTAAGCAACGTGTGCAGGCGTAAACTCTCTTGGGTGAGCCGTTTACGATAGCTTTTACACGCTTAACATTGGGCTTCCATGCTCTGTTGGAGCGTCTGTGTGAGTGAGAAACCTTTATGCCGAAAGACACATCTTTGCCGCAGAAATCGCATTTTGCCATGTGTCAGCACCTCCTTTTATAACTGCATTACACTTTAGCAGAAATAGTTTAGCAGATAACAGCGAAAAAAGCAAGTTATTTTTCAAAATTTTCAGACTTTTTTAGAAATCGGTGAAAGAACTAAAAAAAGGACTAAGCCGCCGAAAATGAATATAAATATGAAAAACTATTGCATTTTCGGTGAAAATGATATATAATAGCAGCGTTAATCGAACAAATGTACTTTCGGAGGTATTCAAATGGAGGACAAGAAAAAAGCATTGGAGACCGCTCTGGCGCAGATAGAAAAAACATACGGCAAGGGAGCTATAATGAGGCTCGGTCAGAACTCGGCGCTGAATGTCGAGGCGATATCGACAGGCTCAATAGCGCTCGACATAGCCACAGGAATAGGCGGACTTCCGAAAGGAAGAATCGTTGAGATATACGGTCCCGAATCTTCAGGAAAAACGACGCTTGCCCTCCACTGCATCGCAGAGGCGCAGAAGGCCGGCGGAGAGGCGGCGTTTATCGACGCCGAACATGCTCTTGATCCGGTTTACGCAGCGGCATTGGGCGTTGATGTTGATTCTCTGCTCGTTTCTCAGCCGGATAACGGCGAAGACGCGCTTTCAATAACGGAGGCGCTTGTGCGCTCGGGTGCGCTCGATATAGTCGTTGTCGACTCTGTTGCGGCTCTTGTTCCGAAAGCGGAGATAGAGGGAGAAATGGGCGACTCCCACATGGGACTTCACGCAAGACTCATGTCACAGGCTCTCAGAAAAATAACGGGCGTTGTCGCCAAGAGCAACACGGTCGTCGTTTTCATCAATCAGCTTCGTGAAAAAGTCGGCGTTGTCTACGGCAACCCGGAGGTCACAACAGGCGGCAGAGCGCTGAAATTCTATGCCTCCATGCGCATAGATGTCAGAAAGATAGAGCAGATAAAGGGACCCGGCAATGAATTTATCGGTTCGAGAACGAGAGCGAAGATAGTCAAGAACAAGGTCGCTCCGCCGTTTAAAGAGGCCGAATTTGATATAATGTACGGCGAGGGAATTTCAAGAATCGGCGAGATAGTCGATCTCGGCGTCAAGCTTGATATAATTCACAAGAGCGGCGCATGGTTCTCCTACGGTGAGGAGCGTCTCGGTCAGGGCAAGGATAATGTCAAGAAGCTTTTAAAGAGCAAGCCGGAGCTGCTTGAAGAGATAACCGAAAAGGTCAAAAAGGATATGCCTGCGCTTTATGGCTTCACCTCGGGCAAGGATAAAAAAGACGCAAAGCCCGCCGACGACAAGAGCGAAAAGCCGGAGGCAAAGGAGCCGGTTAAAAAGACCGGGACGGTTTCGGGCAAAAAACTTGATATAATATTTGACGAAGACTGATGCTTCTCACTTACGAAAAAGGGAAAAAAGATAAGATACACATCAGTGTCGACGGCGAATACGCAATGACAGTCGACTGTGTGTTCTGGTATTCTCTTGGAATACCAAATAAAAGCGATATAAATGAGGAGGAGTTGGCTGAGCTTAAACGCTCGGTCAACTCCCGCCGCGCTTATAATAAAGCGATAGAGCTTATATCATGGCGCGAACACAGCCGGAAGGAGCTTATCACAAAGCTGAAACAGAGAGGCTACGGAGATGTTGCGGAGGAGACCGCCGATAAGCTCGAAGAAAAAGGCTATCTCAACGATGAGCGATTTGCAAATATGCTCGCTGAGGAATTAAAGACAGTCCGCTCTTTCGGAAGAAAAAGAATTGCGCAGGAGCTGTATATGAAAGGCGTCAGCCGAGACATTATCTCACAGGTGCTTGAAAATACACAAGAAGATCCCGAAAATGAGATAGCGCAGCTTATTGAGAGAAAATACGCCCGATATATGAACGACGAAAAGGGCAGACTCAGAGCCTTTAACGGTCTGATAAGGCTCGGCTACGAAGCCGGTGATATAAAAAGGGCGATGAGAGAATATAACAGCCGCCATGAAGAAGAAACCGATCAGATATGAAAACCTGACTGTGAAAAAGAAAACAGTCTGCAAAAATTATATTTCTTAGCTTTACCTTCGGGAGGATTTGTTATATAATAGGCTTTATAAAAGCAACGGAGGAAGAAAAATGAAAAATTACACTGTCGGCATGATATCGCTCGGTTGCCCGAAAAACCAGGTGGATTCCGAAATAATGCTTGCAAAGCTCTGCGAAAGAGGCTTTGAAATAACCGACGATCCCTACGGCGCCGATGTCGTTATCGTCAACACCTGCGGATTTATCGACGCGGCTAAGCAGGAGGCCATCGACAACATTCTTGAAATGGCTGAACTGAAAAAACAGGGATATATAAAGGCGCTTGTTGTCACGGGCTGCCTTGCGGAAAGATACAAGAATGAGGTCATTGAGCAAATGCCCGAGATAGACGCCGTTGTCGGCATCGGAGGTAACTCGGATATAGCCGATATCTGCCTTAAAGCGTTGGAGGGCGAGAAATACGCTGAATTTCCCTCAAAATATTGCCTCCCTCTTAACGGACAGAGAGTTCTCAGCACACCCGAACAGTGGGCATACATCAAAATTGCGGAGGGCTGCTCAAATTGCTGCGCCTATTGCGCCATTCCGTCGATCAGGGGCAAATACAGAAGCCGCGATATGGAAGACATTGTCGCCGAGGCTGCGGCTCTGGCTGCGGGCGGAGTCAAGGAGCTGATAATTATCGCTCAGGATACGACGAAATACGGTATTGACCTTTACGGTGAGCTGAAGCTGCCCGAGCTTCTCAGAAGACTTTCAAAGATCGACGGCATCGTCTGGCTAAGACTTCTCTATTGCTATCCGGACAGCATAACAGACGAGCTGCTTGACGAGATGCGAAATAACGATAAGGTCTGCAAATATGTCGATCTGCCGCTACAACACGCCGATGAGAATGTGCTCAGGAGAATGAACCGCAAAGGCAGCAGCCGGGAGCTTCTCGCACTTATTAAAAGAATAAGGGACAAGGTCCCGGGAGTAGTCATAAGAACCACATTCATAACGGGCTTCCCCGGCGAGACTCAGGAGGAATTCAACACGCTGTGCGAATTTGTCAAAGAGGCGGAATTTGACCGCCTCGGTTGCTTCGCTTATTCCGCCGAGGAGGGAACAAAGGCGGCTGAAATGCCCGACCAGATAGACGAACAGACGAAGATAGACAGAGGAGACATCATAATGCGCCAGCAGTTTGATATTTTCTCAAGAAAACAGGAGGAGAAGATAGGCAACGCCTATAAAGTCCTTGTCGAGGGCTATGACTCATATACGGACTCATATTGCGGCAGAAGCTATATGGACGCTCCCGAAATTGACAGTAAGATATATTTCACTTCAAGCGCTCCTCTTGAGACAGGCGAATTTGTCGATGTCAGAATAATAAACACCAAGGAATATGACCTCATTGGGGAAGCTGTAGGTGGCGCCTATGAAAAATAAAAGACTCAACACCCCGAACCGCCTGACTCTCGTGCGGATAGTGCTTGCACCGGTGTTTCTCATTCTGCTTATCTCCGGGGTGCCGCACTCCTATCTGTTTTCTTTTCTGATATTTGCGGCGGCTTCGGTGACGGATTTCATCGACGGAAAAATAGCCCGAAGTACAAATCAGATCACTGCTCTCGGAAAGCTCCTTGATCCGCTGGCCGATAAAATGCTGATTACGGCGGCGCTTCTTGGCTTTATGCTTAGCGGCGAGTGTCATATTTTCACCGCATTTGTCATACTCATGCGTGAATACACCGTGACCGGAGTCAGAATGATAGCTCTGACGGATGGGATAGTTATTCCCGCCAATATATTCGGCAAGATAAAGACGGCGCTTCAGATGATTTCTATTGCGCTGATCCTTGCGCTGAACGAATGGCTTTATCTGGGGAAAACCTTGCCGTTTGATGTGAAGCTGCTTTCAAATATTCTGCTCGGCTTAACTGCGGTCATCGCTGTTGTCTCGGGCATAATATACATATTTGAGACGGCAAAAAAGATAAATTTTTTAGAAAACAAATAGTGCATTTTCCGGCAATGTGTAGTATAATATATTGTAAACATTAACGGCAGGGCAAAGCTTTGCCGAATCCGACAGTTAAAGGCGACGACGGGGAGAAGTAAAAAATTTATGCGTTTTCAGAGAGTGACCGGATGGTGAGAAGGTTTCAGCGCAGGTTTTTGAAATGCACCCTTGAGCCCCGCGGGGGAAATCAGTATCCTGCGGCGCAGCTCTGCGTTAAAGAGATCGAGTGATAAACAGGAGTGGAACCGCGTTTTTGCGCCTCCGTGGGTAAATCCCACGGAGGCTTTTAATTTTAAGCCGGAGAGAGCCGGACACGGTGATCATGATAAGCGTTAAGCGCATAAATACCTGCTGAGAAAAAGAAAACGGCGAAATTCTGACGCAGCCGGGCATTTCTGCCGCATTATCGGCGAAAATTTTTCTCTGCCTTATCGTGTTCAGCTTTCGTCTGCTTTTGGAAAGGAGATTTTAATGTTTGATCTTTTGAAAGAGGACATTCTCTGCGTTAAAGAGCGTGACCCTGCGGCGAAGAGCTTTCTTGAGATTTTGTTTCTTTACCCGGGCGTCAAGGCGATCAGAATGTATAGAAGAGCGCATTGGTTTTTCGTTCATAAGCATTATTTTATAGCAAGGGCAATTTCGCAAAGAGCTGCGAAAAAGACAAATATAGAGATTCACCCGGGGGCGGAAATAGGCAGACGGTTATTTATCGACCACGGAACAGGAGTAGTTATCGGAGAAACGGCTGTCATCGGCGACGATGTGACTATATATCAGGGCGTCACTCTCGGCGGAACGGGAAAGCACACAGGCAAAAGACACCCGACCATCGGCAACAATGTCATGATAGGCGCCGGTTCAAAGGTACTCGGACCTTTCAGAGTCGGTGACAACTGCAATATAGCGGCGGGCTCGGTCGTGCTTGCAGAGATACCGGATAACTGCACGGCAGTCGGCTCGCCGGCCAGAATAATCAAGCGAAACGGCGTGAGGGTTGATAATCTCGATCAGATCCATATTCCCGATCCCGTAGCCCAGGAAATACAAAAGCTTGAAGCCCGAATTAAAGATCTTGAAGATGAAATTAATAAAAACAGGGAGGAACACAAATGAGAGTCTTTAACACACTGACAAGAAAAAAGGAAGAGCTTATCCCGATAACCGAGGGCGAATATAAGATATATGCCTGCGGTCCGACGGTGTATAACTATATCCACATAGGCAACGCGCGGCCGCTTTGCGTGTTCGATGTTCTGCGCCGCTATCTTGAATACCGGGGCAATAAGGTCAGATTCGTTCAGAATTTCACCGATATCGACGATAAGATTATTCGCCGGGCGAACGAGGAGGGCGTGACATTTTCCGAAATTTCCGAAAAATATATCAAGGAATTTCAGATTGACGCCAAGGGCCTGAATGTCCGCGAAGCAACGGTACACCCGAAAGCGACAGAGAATATTGACGAGATAATCAATATTATTTCAACGCTTATCGACAAGGGATATGCCTATGCGGTCGACGGCGATGTTTATTTCTCAACAAAGAAATTCAAAGGCTATGGCAAGCTTTCGCATCAGCCTCTTGAGGAGCTTGAAGCCGGAGCGAGAATCAATGTCGGCGAAAAGAAAAGAGAGCCAATGGACTTCGCTCTTTGGAAAGCGGCAAAGCCCGGCGAGCCTTATTGGGAGTCACCGTGGGGCCAGGGCAGACCCGGCTGGCATATTGAGTGCTCGGCTATGATCCACAGATATCTCGGAAACACGATAGATATTCATTGCGGCGGTCAGGATCTTATCTTCCCGCACCATGAAAACGAGATCGCGCAGAGCGAATGCTGCAATTCGGTCGAATTTGCTCACTACTGGATGCATAACGGCTTTATCACGGTCGACAATGAAAAAATGTCAAAATCTCTCGGCAACTTTTTCACCGTCCGCGATGTCGCGGAAAAATACGGATATGAGCCGATAAGATATCTGATGATATCCTGCCAATACAGAAGCCCCATAAATTACAGCTTTGACGCAATAGAGCAATGCAAGGCTTCACTGACGAGGCTTTACACTTGCCGCGAAAACCTTGACTTTGCGCTTGAAAACGCAAAGGCCGAAGCTGATGCGGACGACAAAGAAACGATGGCGGTCATTGACTCAAAGAAGGATAAATTTATATCCGCTATGGATGACGATCTCAACACAGGCGAAGCTCTCGGAGCGCTGTTTGAGCTTGTCAGGGAGATCAACACAAGAGTTATAGATAAGGTCAGATCAAAGGCTCTCGTTGAATACGCAATCAAAGTGTTCAACGATCTGACGGGGGTTCTCGGACTTCTTTATGAGCGCAGGGAGGATAAGAGCCTTGACGAGCAGGTCGAGGAGATGATAAACGCAAGAAACGAAGCCAGAAAGAATAAAAACTGGGCTGAAGCCGACAGAATCCGCGACGAGCTTAAAGCCAAAGGCATTGTCCTTGAGGATACGCCGCAGGGAGTCAAGTGGCATAGAGCCTGATATTTGTATCATTTAATACAGCTTTTCATATTGTTGCAGCGCCGCATGCCGATTTT
Source organism: Oscillospiraceae bacterium (assembly GCA_029012445.1). Lineage (GTDB taxonomy): Bacteria > Bacillota > Clostridia > Oscillospirales > Acutalibacteraceae > UBA6857. The sequence goes on along the minus strand of JAQXMC010000024.1, from coordinate 38,267 downwards.
ATCGGCGTGCGGCGCTTGTCTGTGTCTGAAGTCAGTGTGAGGTTGGCGGTGCTTGCCGGCCGCCGAGACATGACCGATTTTGCACTCACTGAATACGGGCTGCGTGAAAAACAGTCGATTATACGAACGCAGGCGGACTGTTGCTGCCCGAGCACTTGACGAAACAACAAATAGGATATAAAATAAGATAAACGCTTCGGCTGATTTCTGCGCGGCCGAAAAATAAGACAAAAGGAGAAGTAACATGAAATACACAAAAAACGGCGGAGTTATAACAGCTCGCCTTGACATCGACGATGAAATAATTGCTTCGCTTGAGAAGATATGTAGGGAAATGAATATCAGAGCCGCTAGAGTTCATGCCATCGGGGCGGTAAAAAATGCGACCGTCGCAATGTTCGATTTTGAAAAGGGCGACTATAACGAGAATAAGCTCGACCGCTTCATGGAGCTTTTAAACCTTGAGGGAAATGTTACTGAGATGAACGGCGAAACATATATCCACCTGCACGCAGTATTCGGCGACCACGACGCAAGAGCTTTCGGAGGTCATCTCAAAAGCGCAGTGATAGGCGCAACCTGCGAAATGTTCATTGAGCCTGTGGAAAATGTGATAGACAGAGTGAAAGACGACAAGACAGGCCTGAATATTTTTGATATATAACAAAGCTATGAAATTGCAGGAAGAGCTTAAAAAATATCTGATTGATAACGGCGCAAGCGATGTCGGTTTTGCTAAGATAAACGACAGTGACACCGGGCTCGGCTACGCCGTCAGTGTTGTCGTCAGGCTTTCGGCTGCGATAGTCGACGAAATAACCGACGAGCCGACGCATACCTATTTCAATCATTACAGATCTGTCAATGCGCTTATAGATCAGCTTCTGCTTAAAGCCGGTCTGTTTTTGCAATGCCGCGGTTATCGCTATATAACAGTTGCCGCTTCGCAGAGTATCAATAAGGACGGCTGGAACTATAAAGGCAGATATTCCCACAAAGAGGCGGCGAGGCTCGCGGGACTCGGCAGCATAGGAAAGAATTCCATGTTTATCCATAAAGACTTCGGCTGTTCTGTCAGGCTCGGTACGCTTTTCACCGACTGCGTATTTGAAACTCCCGAGAAAACAATGACCTGCGTCTGCGGCGAATGCCGGCGCTGCGTTGAAGCCTGCCCCGCCGGCGCAATAAGCGGGAAAAGCTGGGAACCGGGCGTAAAAAGAGAAGAGATGTTTGATCCCGAGAAGTGCAGCAATTTTATGAAGCAGAATTTTAAACACATAGGCAGGGGCGCTGTTTGTGGAATTTGTATGAAAGTTTGTCCTAAACGCAGTTGATAATTTATACCTAAAAATATAATTTATATTGAAAACGCGGGATTTTCCGTTTATAATTATATAGGTTAAAGCCTATTCAACAAAAGAAAGGACTTGAGAAAGGTGTCAAAGGTAACAATTTTTGATCATCCCCTTATTCAGCATAAGCTGACTATTATGAGGGATAAAAACACGAGTTCAAAGGATTTCAGAGAGCTGGTCAGCGAGATAGCGATGCTCATGTGCTATGAGATCACAAGAGATCTGCCGACCAAGGAGATCGAGATCGAGACGCCCATATGCAAAACAACTTCAAAGACCTTGGCGGGCAAGAAGCTCGCAATAGTACCTATACTCAGAGCGGGTTTAGGTATGGTAGACGGTGTCACGAAGCTCATTCCTGCCGCGAGGATCGGTCATATCGGCCTTTACCGCGATGAAAAAACTCTCAAGCCTGTTGAATATTACTGCAAGCTGCCGAAGGACATTTCTGAAAGAGAAGTCATTGTCGTTGATCCGATGCTTGCAACCGGTGGCTCCGCTATCGACGCTGTTACACAGATAAAGCTCCGCCATCCCAAGGATATCAAATTTATGGGCCTTATCGCTGCCCCCGAGGGAATAGAAGCTTTCACCAAGGCTCATCCCGATGTTGATGTTTATTGCGCCGCTCTTGATGAAAAGCTCAATGAAAACGGCTATATTATTCCCGGTCTCGGCGACGCAGGAGACAGAATTTTCGGAACGAAATAATTTTATAAAGACATGAAAAAGCGCTCATCTCAGCGGAAGATTTTATCCGCTCTGATGAGCACTTATTGCGTTATTTTTTCTAATTCATCTTCTGTAATCTCTCGGCATTCTCCCTCTTTGAGTTTTTCGTCGAGAGGCAGTCCGCCGATCTTCACTCTTTTCAGTTCAAGCACTCTGTTGCCGAGAGAAGCAAACATCCGTCTGACCTGATGATATTTGCCCTCGTGTATTGTTACACTGACCTTCCTGTCTCCCAGAGCTTCAAGCTTTCCCTCAAGGCAGACAGTGCCGTCCCTGAGCCTGATCCCGTCGGCAAAGCGCTTTGCGTCGCCGTCATTAAGCTCCTTTTCGAGAACCGCGTGATATGTCTTTTCAACATGCCTTTTCGGTGAAAGTATCCTGTGGGCAAAGTCGCCGTCGTCTGTTATCAGAACAAAGCCCGTTGTGTCGGCGTCGAGTCTGCCGGCGGGGAAAAGGTTCGGCCTTTTCAGCTCCTTCGGGACGAGATCGGTTACGGTCGGAACACTTTTGTCCTCAGAGGCGGAGATAACGCCTTTCGGCTTGTTCATCATTATATAAATGTGCTTCTGATAAACAATCGGCCGGCCGTTGAGCCTTATTTCGTCATTGTAGGGATCGACTTTCGCATCGGCGGCGGTTATCCGGACGCCGTTGACCGTGACGCATTGCTTTTTCATCAGCTTTTTAATATCCGCCCTTGAGGATTTCAGCGCCGAGGAAAGCACTTTATCTATCCTCTCCATGTTATTTCACCTGCTTGATTTTGTGCCGCTTGACGATAAATACCCGCTTTGCAAACGGCATAAGAAATCTGTCGTTCATCGAGTCAGTGTAAAAATCATCAATAGCCGCCGTCGGGTACGCCTCACGAAAGCGGGTGATTTTAGCTTCCCGGAAACAGGGAGCTTCGATCTTGCCCGATTCAAGGTCTATTTCGGTTGAAATAAGATTTTTGATTCCGAGTCTGTCGCAGGCTTCACGGATAAGAAAACTCGGCGACGCGGTTATGACAACATCGTCGGGCTGTTTGACCTTATAATAAAAAGGCTTTATTTTGTGAAGCTTTTTGTCCCAGAACGACTTCACCGTGCGTTCAAACTCGTTTCTGTGCGTTGCTATATAACTCTCGACAGTCTTGCTGTAATCATTGAGAAAATCGTCGAGAGTTATTTTTTCGGCCTTATATAGCATGAGAGCTTTGATTACAGAGGGCAGAAATTTTATGAGCGTCGGATCGACTTTGAAATAATAGAGGAAAAATTCAAGTGAGCTTTCTCCGTTATAAATTGTTTCGTCAAAATCATATACATTCATTCTTTATCCTCACCGATTTCCATAAGCTTGAGATATTCATCCTTGACTATTCCGACTTTTTTGAACAGCCAGTGGAACACAAGCGAAAGAACAGCCGGAGCGACAAAGTGCATCAGGATTATCTCGGGTATAAGTATTTTCATGTCGGTTGAACCGCTCATGGCTTCGATTGCTCCGAACTGACCGACAAGTCCGCTCGTGCCCATTCCGGCGCCTGTCGGTGTGTTTGTCATTTTGAATACGCAGGTTGATATCGGGCCGAGTATTGCGCCCGCGAGAGTGGGGGCAAGAAGTATCTGCGGCCTTCTCATAATATTGCCGAACTGGAGCATGCTTGTCCCTATGCCCTGAGATATGAGACCGCCGATTCCGTTTTCCTTATAGCTTGTGACTGCGAAGCCGACCATCTGAGCCGCGCAGCCGACAACAGCCGCGCCTGCCGCAAGCCCGTTGAGACCGAGCATTATGCAAATAGCGGCGCTGCTTATCGGAGCTGTCAGAGCGAGCCCGACTATCACGGAGACGATTATGCCCATCGGGAACGGGTGAAGCTCGGTCGCTTTCATAATGGCCTCGCCGATGCCGTTCATAACCGATGAAACGCCGGGGCCGACAAATTTTGCGACCAATCCGCCGACCGTTATAGCGACTATCGGAGTCAGAACGATGTCGATCTTCGTCTTGCCGGAAATGAGTCCGGCGATCTCGCTGGCGACGGTCGTTGCCAGAAACGCTCCGACGGGGCCGCCGAGGCTGTAACCGATCGCGCCGACCGCGACACAGGAGAAGATAACGAGCGGCTTATGCTTGAGTCCCCACGCAATCGCGCAGCCGATAGCGCCGCCGACAACGGGGGAGGAGGCTGAGAGGACTTCTGTGAAGCTTGACAAAAAGCCGAGATGTGGTATCTTTGCGAACTGGCTGATTATCAGACCGACTATCAGCGATGAGAACAGTCCCAGAGCCATTGCGCTCATGCCGTCCACGAAATATCTCTTGAAATATTTTTTAAGGATTTTCATAGTTAAATCTCCTCGGAATTAAATTGACTTAATTATATTGAAAATATACACTTTAGTCAATATTTTGATAAAAAAACGACATATATATTCTTTTTCTGCGCCGATCTGTTTTTTCGGTACGCACAGACTTGCCCGTACATGAAAGTGACGGATAAAATAAAAAATCCCTTTTCAAAAAGAAAAGGGGTTTTCCGGGTTTCATTATCGTTTAAGACAGGAATATGCTGTGAAAATCATTCTTCGTTTTCTGTGAGTCCAAGGCCGTTGATTATATGGCCGCCCTGTTCGACGGAGAAAAACGGCAACAAAAGCAGAATGATCTTTCTCAAAAAAGCGAGCATACTCGAGAAAAAGGATAATGGAGTTGAGGCTTCTTCAGTCGGCATCGTTCTTCCTCCATTCATTTTAGTATATTATAGTAATCTTACGATTATTATATTACTACAACATATCGGATTCCGTCAATAATTTGAGACAAATGTTTAATGAAATATAAACGCATTGTAACATTTCAGCAAAAACTTCAGGGGGTAAAAATCCAAACGAATTCTGTCGAACGAAAATAGTGCACTATATGCACTTTTTGGGCGATTTATATTGATTTTAGAAGTATTTTGTGATATAAATATTGACATAACGAGGCAAGTGAAATTTGCGATTATTTGTTTGCTCTGAAATTTATGCGCCGCGCAGTCCTGAGTGCACTTATAACAGCAACTTTTATTTGCGTCGAAGAAAACTAAAGCACTGCCGGCCGAGGTTCCGAAAGTCTTAAACAGCTTATTCTGTTTCAATTTCATGCTGCCAAAAATCAATAGCCGGTCAGTCAGCTTAAAGCAGTTTTAATGTCGAACATACGGAGGGAACGATTATGGACTATCAAAAGATGTATACGACGTTATTCAACGCTGTTTCCGAATCTGTGGAGGAGCTTGAAAACGGTAACTCAGTTCACCAATCTGCTGACAAGCTTGAAAGCAGAAAGATCGAAAGAGCTTTGGCGCTCCTCAAAAACAGCCAGATTATGACGGAAGAAATGTATATTGAAGGTTAAAATTTTATTGACGGTTTAACGGCTGCCGGCAAAAAGCAAAAGAGGAAGCAAAAATGCTTCCTCTTTTTCAATCAATATGTAGAACAATTATTTGTTGTCCATATTTTGCTGGCAGTCCTTAAGGAACGGGCAGTATTTGTAGAAGAACTCCCAAAGCTTTGCCCAGAATGCCTCAAACTTCTCGAAAAATTCCTGCATGTTAATTATCCCCCTTTGCTGTTTTTTATATTTTAAAATAAAATTTTAAAATACTCACACTGTTTCGCTCGGCGTCTTGCCAAGAAGATCCTCAAGTCTGAGGAATTTGAAGAGAGCATCGAAGAGCTTATACATAACATCTCTGACAGATGTCAAAGCCTTCTGAATACCGTTGATAAAGCCGGTGCGTCCCTTATCAATACCCTCTTCGATCTTTTTATCGGTGTCATCCTCCGTTTCGTCAACGCAGTACGGACACTTAGGATCTTTACCGTCTTTGCAGTTGCATTTGCAGCCGACCTTGCCTGTGCAGGCGTCGCAGCATTTAACCTTCCAATAGTAATGAACTTTCTGATCGCCCTTGTGGATTTTATTACCGTCGGCGTCGACAATGTCAACATCGAGATAAAAATCAAAGCGGCAGGGAAGATAGCCTGATGTGTTGGTGGCTACGCCGTTTTCGTCAATGTGACCGGGGCACTGGTCGCAGCAGGTGCAGCCGAACTTGCCTGTGCACGGATTATTGCAGCTTGTGCAGTACTCGGTGATGTTAGCGTTTGCCTGTTCTTCGTTCCATGATCCGGCAAAAGCAACAGATGCGAGTGAGAAAATCATTATTACCGCCAAAAGTGCGGACAAAAGTTTTTTCATATTTACAGCCTCCTTATAAAATGACTATTTTATAGATATATTATAGATGTAAAACTAAAAAAAGTCAATAAGTTTATATTTAATTTACAATATTGTGCAAAACTCACAAATTTTTGTGCTTTATTTTCTCTAAGAGATTAAAATTCGACCGAAAATGCTTCATTTTTATATCCGTAGCCCTGTATAGTGTCTTTGGGAACAAACAATTCATAGCGATAATTGTCGGTGTCGATCTCAGCGTCTGACGGAACTATTATATCGCAGACAGTGGCGTCTCTGTGGTCAATGTCATAATAACACTCGATGCTCAGCGGCTGCGTTTTGACGATAGTGCCGTTTTCGTCATAGGAATAGAGAAGAGCCTGACCGTCGGTCTTGACATTTGCTCCAAAGGTTGCGTCGGCAAAAATGAGTATCTCATCGACTCGTCCGTCGTTTTCGATAAGCTCTATCTCCGGGTTTTCGACCTCGACATATTGAAGCTTCGCTTTTGTCGTTGTTGTTGGTTTTGTGGTGATGACAGTTGTTGACATGGTCGGCTTTGTTGTCGCGTCCGTGGGAACAGGCGGAACGGTCGGCTGTGTTGTTGTCGGCCGGGTGGTGGTCGGCTGTGTTGTTGTCGGCTGGGTGGTGGTCGGCGCGGCAGTTGTCGGTTGTGTGGTCGAAGCGGTGGTTGGCTGTGTGGTCGTCGGCTTTGCTCCTCCTCCGAGCATACTATAAGAAATAAGACCGACCGAAATGACGGCAACTGCGATTATCGCCGCAATAAGTCCCTTAATGACCTTGTTCGATTCCTCATGGCTGTTATCGTAGTAATTGTCGCCGTCAAAGCCATAGCCGTTGATAGAGCCGTCATCTTTTATTTCAATTTCACCGTTCTGATCCTCCTGCGGCTCACGCTGAGCCTTCGGCACAGACTGACCGAAAGCGTAGCCGGTGACGGCTGAGGTCTTTGAAGAATATGTCGGCTCTATTTCGCTGAGTATCGCTTCAATATCTCTTTTGATACTGCCGAGATTCTGATAGCGGCTTGCCGGCTTGAAAGCGCAGGCTTTTTCGATTATTTTATCAATACCTGACGGGGCGTTTTCGGGAGCGGTCGGAACCTCTCCGTTAATTCGTCTTTGCAGAGCGTTCGAGAGATTTTCCTCGGTGACCTCTATCGGGTATTGCGGAAGAAAAGGAGCCCTGTTGCGGTTGAGCGCTTTGAAAAGCAGCATACCCAGGGCGTACATATCGGACTGATCCGGATCGCCGCTGTGGGAGTACTCCTCGGGAGCCTTGCAGTCGTCGTTTACTCCGGTGTTGACGAACGAGCCGAGCTTGAAGTCGCCGAGCCCGTCAACAAAGATGTTTTCGAGACTGATGTTTTCATGGGTAATGCCCATGGATCTGAACTGCTCGACGGCTTCACACGCCGTCACGACTATCTTCAGCGCAGTCGCAACGGGCAGGTCGTGTATGTCATATTCATCTGAAAGAGCCTTGACGCTTTCGCGCAGAGACAAAATCATGTATTCGCCGTCGCCGTTATAAACCACGCGGCTGTCATAATATGAGACGATCTGATCGCAGTTTCTCATCTTCTGCATTATCTCGAGAGGCAGAAGCTGAAGCTTGATATCGTCGGGATATTCGCCGTCGCTGTGCGGCGGGTCGGTTTTTACTGATATGACCTTGAGGTCTCTGAAGCTGACGCTGCCGTCCGGTGAGGTTTTCATCACCCGATACAGCGAATAATTTTCTCTTTGATCGATAATGTTGTCAAGGTGCCAGCCGTCGAAGAACGGTTCAAGCGCTCTCAGCTTTTCCCTGTCCATTTTAATCACCGCTTTCAATATTGTTTCTGATAACGATCTCGCCGTCGGGGGCGTTTTTCCCAATGGAACGAATGCCCTTCAGACAGCTTGACTTGGTTGTGTAGCTTTCACTGACGGCAATGATCTCACCGGTTGCCGATTTCAGTCTGAAATGGAATTCGCCCGTCGTGTCCTTATATATTTCATATTTCGGGTACGCGATGGCTTTCCATTTATACTGAGTTCTGTCCTCAACGGGAGCCTTTGCGTTTCGCTTGATGCTGTCTATGATATTTTCACAGCTTTCAACAGTGGGAAAAGTCTGACTTATAGCGATAGCTTCACCGTTGCCCGCTCTGAGCTCGAAAGTATATTCCTGATAGGGATTGCGGGTTATGATAAACCTTCCCGTCATTTTTATCACCAACTTTGACAAATAAACTTTTCCTATTATATTTTAGCAACTTATCCGTCAAAAGGCAAGCAAAATTGACAAACTCAATAAAAATTAAAAAAATTCCGAAAAGTATTGACAGTTTCATTACGGCTGCATATAATAACATATGAACAAACATTCATATGAAAGGAGCGATGAGCATGAACGGCGAAAATGTTCAGACTTGCGACTATCTGTTCGTTCATAAGGACATTGTCGAAAAAGTCCGGAAGTCGATGCCGGATGAAGATGAGCTTTATGACCTTGCGGAGCTATATAAGGTGTTTGCGGACAGCACGAGAATAAAAATTCTTTATGTTTTATTTGAAAGTGAGATGTGCGTCTGCGATATAGCGCAGCTGCTCGAAATGAGCCAGTCGGCAATATCTCATCAGCTCAGGGTTCTCAAGCAGGCAAAGCTCGTTAAATTCAGACGGGACGGAAAGACGATTTTCTATTCGCTTGCCGACGATCATGTCAGAACGATAATGGATCAGGGCATAGAACACATTGAAGAATAAGCTTTTAATGAGGTGTTATATATGAAAAAGGTATTCAAGCTTCAGGATCTCGACTGCGCTAACTGCGCGGCTAAAATTGAAAGCGCTGTTTCAAAGATAGACGGCGTTGAGTTTGCGTCTGTCAGCTTCATGACATCAAAAATGACGGTCAAAGCTGATGACGACCGCTTTGAGAGCATCATGGACGAGATTCAGAGAATTTGCCGAAAAATCGAGCCTGACTGCGTTATCGTCAGATAAACGGGGTGAGGAAAATGACAAAGAAGCAAAAAACACTTCTGATAAAGATAATTGCGGCCGCTGTGCTGTACGCAGTCGGTCTGCTGATTCCGTTCAGAACAGCAAAGACCGTTCTTTATATTGCGGCCTATGCCGCGGTCGGTTATTCCGTCGTGATCAAGGCGGTCAGAAACATTGCGCACGGTCAGGTCTTTGATGAGAACTTTCTGATGCTTATTGCCACAATCGGAGCGTTCGGACTGAAGGATTACCCCGAGGCTGTGGCGGTCATGCTTTTTTATCAGGTCGGTGAGCTGTTTGAAAGCGTAGCTGTCGGAAGATCGAGAGAATCCGTCAGTCAGCTGATAAATCTTGCGCCTGATTTCGCCAACAAAAAGGTGGGCGGAGAGATAGTTGAAATAATGCCGGAGGAGGTCGAGATCGGAGACACGATCGTTGTCAAGCCCGGAGAAAAGATTCCGCTTGACGGAAAAGTTGTCTCAGGTGAGACCGTTATTGACACTTCGGCGCTGACAGGCGAAAGTATGCCGAGAGAGCTGAAGGTCGGAGACGAAGCTCTCAGCGGCTGCATCAATCTTGGCGGCGTGATAGAGATTGAGGTCACAAAAGAGTTTGAGGACTCCTGCGTCAGCAAGATCATGTATCTTATCGAAGAGGCTTCGAGTCAGAAAGCCAAAAGCGAAAGCTTCATAACAAAATTTGCGAAGGTTTATACTCCCTGTGTGGTTGCGGCGGCTGTTTTGCTTGCGGTCGTGCCGACGATATTCACCGGCAACTTCACACAATGGCTTTCCAGAGCGCTTTTGTTCCTCGTTGTGTCCTGCCCCTGCGCATTGGTGATTTCTGTTCCGCTGACTTTCTTCTGCGCAATAGGCAAAGCCTCAAGAAGCGGTATTCTTATTAAGGGAAGCAATTTTCTTGAGCAGCTCAGCAAGGCAAAGATAGCCGTTTTCGATAAAACAGGAACGCTGACAAAGGGTAAATTCAGCGTTCAGAGCGTCACTCCCAACGGCGTCGGCGAGGAGGAGCTTACGGAGATTTGCGCGCTTGCCGAGGGGTACACGGATCATCCGATAGCGCAGTCGGTCAAGCAGGCGTACGGCAAAAAGATAGAACTTGATAGAATCGGAAATTCGGCTCAGCTCACAGGCTTCGGTGTCAAGGCGACCGTTGACGGCAGAGAGGTTTATGTCGGAAACGCAAAGCTCATGGAGCAGCAGAAAATCGAATTCACCGAAAAGGACAGCCCTTTCACTATATTATATGTTGCCGTTGACGGCGCATATATCGGCTGCATCGAGGTTGCCGACGAAATCAAGGAACACAGCGCCGAGGCGGTCGGAAAGCTCAAAAAGAGCGGAATTGAAAAGACGGTCATGCTTACGGGCGACAATGAAAAGATTGGCCGTGTTATCGCTCAGAGAATAGGAATAGACGAGGTCCATGCGGGGCTTTTGCCGTCGGATAAATCTCAGGAGCTGAAAGAGATAAAGAAAGACGGCATAACGGTTTACACCGGCGACGGACTGAACGACGCACCGGTCATAATCGAGGCGGATGTCGGAATAGCGATGGGGGCGCTCGGCAGCGACGCAGCTATCGAGGCCGCTGACATAGTTATCATGGATGACGATATAGCGAAAATTCCGGCGGCGGTGAAAATAAGCCGAAAGACGATGCGGCTTGTCAAGGAGAATATCTGGTTTGCGCTTATTGTCAAGTTTGCCATAATGGTGCTCGGAGCTATCGGAATAGCCAATATGTGGCTTGCCGTTTTTGCCGATGTCGGAGTATCAATTATAGCGATACTCAACGCCCTGAGAATTCAGAGATAAGAAAATAAAGCAAGCTGACGGGACGGTCCGAAAGGGACCGTCCCGCCTTATATATCAGATGAAGATTAAAATTTCCGGACTTATGTTGAAAAAATTCCGGCGGTATTATATAATCTAATCGGAGAATTTGAAAAAGGAGTGGGAAAATATGAAGCCGTTCGGTCTGATCTTAGCCGGAGGAGGCGCAAAAGGAGCATATCAGATGGGGGCATGGCGGGCAATGCGCGAATTGGGCGTCAGGTTTTCAGCCATTGCGGGCGTTTCGATAGGCTCTATAAACGGGGCTCTGATAGCCTCAAACAAATATAACGAGGCTATGGATATGTGGAGATCGGTCACGATCGATAAGGGAGTTAAAATTGAGTCTGAATTAAAGGACGCAGACAACCTGTTCAGCGTGAAAAACTACCCTGTACTTATAAAAGAAATATTGAAAAACGGCGGGATCGACGCTTCGCCGACAAAGGAATTTTTAGAAAGTCATATTGATGAAAAAGCTGTCAGGGAAAGCAAAATTCCGCTCGGCATCGTCGCTTATCAGCTGTCTTCAATGAATCCGCTCGAGCTTTTCGTCGAGGATATTCCGCAGGGCGAGCTGGTGGATTATCTGCTTGCGTCGTCAAAGTTCCCCGGAGTCAGCAAAATCGGCCCTGAGGGCGAGCGCTTTCTTGACGGCGGCGTCTATGACAACGCGCCGGTCAGCGTGCTGAAAAAGCGGGGATATAATCATCTGATCGTGGTTGATATTTCCTCAATAAAGGGTTTCGCTCATGAGGAAAACTTTTCCTGCGCGGAGGTGGTCTATATAAGACCTTATAATCCCGACGAGCTCGGAGCCGCATTTGATTTCAGCGCAGAAATGATTGAAAAACGAATGAATATGGGATACCTCGACGCAAAAAAGTCCTTCGGCAAATACGCCGGAAGCATCTATTATTTCAAGCCGATAACATTCAGAAGCATGATAAAGCGTTACGGCTGCGACACTGTCGCTGAGCTTGAAAAGCTCGCCTATGCTCTGGAGCTGCCGAGGCTCAAGGTCTATAAGGAAAATGAATTTCTGAGAGAACTGAAGGCTCTTTATATTGAAAAGAGCAAGGAAAAGGAGGAGCAAGAGGAGGAGCAGCATGGCTTTATTGAATCTTTCGTTAAAAAATGGACGGGAAAGATGGGCTCCAAGAATGAATTTGAACGAGCCGAAAAGCTGCTTGAAGAAATAACGGTCTGATTGCTTCGTTGCATCGGCATGGAAACAGCTTGTTAGATTTCGATGCGCAGGCGACGAGGACGGTTATTATATTTCAGTCAGCGCAAACTATAAATTAAGCCGCGTCTTTAGGACGCGGCCTCAGACTGTCGATAAAGGCGCCCGAACGCATATAAGCAAAAAAACGGAATAAAAATTTCTGATTATTTCAAACACAAACTGCAAATTGTTTCGGCTACATGGTTATATACCATGTAGCCGAAAGCTTATATGCTTGGCATTTTTTCGGTCTCGGAGTACCTTTGTACGCCTGTCGACCGAAGAAAATGCCATCGGTTATCCTTTCTCGGCAGTCTCAAAGCTTGTCGAAAAATACTTTTGGACAAGCTGAGCCGCGTCTTGCGGCCGCGGATTTTTAAGTTTCTGCTTCATCCGGGGCGGCCGCCCCAAGCGACGCCTCCGACGCCCGCCGGAGCCGCCACAGTGCGACAGCTGCGCACTTCGTGCGCAGCTGCCTCTTAAAAGCAATTTTTGTTTTATCCGAGCTTTGCTATGCTCTCATTGAGCATCTTTATCTTTTCGTCAAGCTTTGCTTTTTCCTGCTTCTGTCCCTCAACGACAGCCGCCGGAGCTTTGCTCAAAAAGCCCTCGTTTGAAAGCTTGCCGTTGATCTGCGCGAGCTTTTTCTGCGCTCCGTCAAGCTCCTTCTGAAGTCTCTTGCGCTCAGCCTCAAAATCAACAAGCTCACCCATGGGAATATATATCTTTGCGTCATGCGTGACGATGCAGACAGAGTCGGGCAGATCGTCGAAGTTATCGCCGACCTCGGTTTCTGAGGCGGAAGCCAGCCTTTGCATGAATATGGAGGACGATGCAAAAACATCTTTCTTTTCCGTCGCAATATATATCTTGGCTTTTCTTGACGGGGGAACATTCATTTCGGCTCTCCTGTTGCGTATTGCGCGGATTGCCTCCATGATGCTTTCCATCTTTTTCTCATCCTCGGTGAATTCCAGCTTTTCGTCATAGACAGGCCATGAGCTTCTCATTATAGTCTCACCGTCGTGCGGGAGAGTGAGCCATATTTCTTCGGTGATGAACGGCATGAACGGGTGGAGAAGCTGAAGAGTCCGGCTCATGACATAAACGAGCACTGCTCTGACCTGCTTGGCTTTTTCACCGCCGGCCTGAAGTCTGATCTTGGCTATCTCAATATACCAGTCGCAGAAAACATCCCAGATGAAGTCATAAAGCTTCTGAACGGCAACGCCGAGCTCAAATTTTTCGAGATTTTCAGTGACCTCTTTGGTGAGGGTGTTCAGAAGAGAAAGTATCCACTTATCCTCAGTTTCAAGGCTTTCGGGTATATGCGGGGCTTCTTCTGTTCCGTCGAGATTCATGAGAATAAATCTTGCTGCGTTCCAGAGCTTGTTGGCGAAATTGCGGCTTGCCTCAACTTTTTTCTCAGAATAACGCATATCGTTTCCGGGGCTGTTGCCGGTCGCGAGAGTGAATCTGAGCGCATCGGCTCCGTATTTGTCGATAACCGTGAGCGGGTCTATGCCGTTGCCGAGAGACTTTGACATTTTGCGGCCAAGCTCATCGCGGACTATGCCGTGAATGAAGACTGTGTTGAACGGCGGCTTACCCATGTGTTCGCAGCCGGAGAATATCATTCGCGCAACCCAGAAGAAAATTATATCATAGCCGGTGACAAGAGTGCTTGTCGGATAGTAGTGGCGAAGCTCGGGCGTGTCGTCGGGCCAGCCGAGAGTCGAGAAGGGCCAGAGCGCCGAGGAAAACCATGTGTCAAGAGTATCGGGATCCTGAACGACATTTTTGCTGCCGCATTTAGTGCATTCGTGAACATCGGTCTTGGAGACAATGACCTCGCCGCAGTCCTGGCAGTACCAGGCGGGGATCCTGTGGCCCCACCAGAGCTGACGGGATATGCACCAGTCGCGTATATTTTCCATACAGTTAAAATATATCTTGTCGAATCTTTCGGGAACGAATCTGACTTCGCCGTTTTTAACGGCGTCGATCGCAGGCTTTGCCAAAGGCGCCATTTTAACAAACCACTGCTTTGAGACCTTTGGCTCGACCGTCGTGTGACAGCGGTAGCAGGAACCGACCTCGTGCTTAGTGGGCTCAATTTTGACAAGAGCGCCGGCTTCTTCCATGTCTCTGACGATTGCCTTTCTGCACTCCATGAGCTCCATTCCGGCGTATTTTCCGGCCTTTTCGTTCATGTGTCCGTCGTCTGTCATGACATCAATTATGGGGAGATTGCACCTTAAACCGACCTCAAAGTCATTGGGATCGTGGGCGGGTGTGATCTTGACCGCGCCGGTTCCCTTGTCCATCTTGGCGTAGAAGTCGGCAACAATCGGAATCTCCCTGCCGATAACCGGGATTATGCAAGTTTTGCCGACAATGTCCTTGTATCTTTCATCGTCGGGGTGGACCGCAACGGCAGTATCGCCGGGGATAGTCTCGGGCCTTGTCGTTGCGACCTCAACATAGCCGCTGCCGTCGGAGAGAGGATAGCGGATATGCCAGTAAGCGCCGTCCTTTTCCTCATATTCGACCTCGGCGTCGGATATAGATGTCTTGCAGTGGGAGCACCAGTTTATGATTCTCTCTCCTCTGTAAATCAGACCTTTGTTATAAAGGTTAACAAATACCTCGCGGACGGCTTTTGAACAGCCCTCGTCCATAGTGAAGCGTTCTCTGTCCCAGTCGCAGGAGGAGCCCATTTTTTTGAGCTGCTCGATTATTCTGCCGCCGTATTGGTCTTTCCATTCCCACGCTCTTTCAAGAAACTTTTCGCGGCCGATATCTTCCTTTGTCAGGCCTTCCTTTTTCATTGCCTCGACTATCTTTGCCTCAGTGGCGATTGAGGCGTGATCCGTTCCGGGTACCCACAGAGTGTCATAGCCCTGCATGCGGCGAAAACGGATAAGAATATCCTGAAGTGTGTTGTCAAGCGCGTGGCCCATATGCAGCTGCCCCGTGATATTCGGGGGCGGAATAACAATGGTATAAGGCTTTTTAGTCTCATCGACTTCGGCGTGAAAATACTTTCCGTCGAGCCAGAATTTATAGATTCTGTCCTCGACTTCTTTGGGATCGTATTGCTTAGCGAGTTCTTTCGTCATAAGTCTGCCTCCTGTATAAAAATTTATAATAAGCAAAAATAAAACCGCCCCGAGATATCTCAGGGCGGAATGATCCGCGGTACCACCTGAGTTCGGCAAAGCCGCACTCGAAGCCCGTAACGAGGGCAAACGCCGGGTTCTAATTAAAGTCAACGGGATATCTGCACCATAATGGACAAATATCAGGGCATTGGCTTCGTTCTTCCCGAAGCTGACAGGTGACATTCGGCTTTATCAGCTGCGAAAGCTCACACCGACCGCTTTCTCTCTGTGCGACCTGATAAAGTCTACTATCCTGCTGCGCTTGTTGTTTATAAAAGCTATTGTAGCATAAAGCATTAAGCAGGTCAAGCAAAATAATGAAAATTTCTCATTAAAAGCCGGAAGGCCCAATTTGTTTTCACCTCTTGACAAAACCCGCTTTTCATTATACAATATCAAAAAATATCAAAGGCTTTGACGGGAACAAGTAGCCGCTTTGACCGAAAACAGAAAGCTGCCGACTGATGAGAGGAGCATGAGGAATTTTCGGCGAATACATCCCCGAGCTTCACTCTGAACAGCTAAAGCTCAGTAGGAACCGACGCATACCCGGCGTTATCGGGGCGAGTGATTTTTCACTCTTTGAGGTGCGGCCCGTGAGGACCGTATAAATCAAGGTGGTAACACGGCATTGTCGTCCTTGCAGGTTTGCAGGGACTTTTTCTTTTTCACTTTTTTAACAGGAGGACTGTCAAATGCAAATTTATGACGAACTCGTCGCCAGAGGACTTATCGCTCAGGTCACGGACGAGGAAGAGATCAAAGAACTCATCAACAACGGAAAGGCTACATTTTATATCGGCTTCGATCCGACCGCCGATTCCCTCCATGTGGGACATTTTATGGCGCTTTGCCTTATGAAAAGACTTCAGATGGCCGGCAACAAGCCCGTTGTCCTTCTCGGCGGAGGAACGGGAATGGTCGGCGACCCCTCCGGCAGAACGGAGCTCAGAAAGGTGCTGACAAAGGAAACCATTCAGCATAATATCGACTGCTTCAAAAAGCAGATGAGCCGCTTTATCGACTTCAGCGACGGCAGGGCTATCATGGTCAACAACGCCGACTGGCTGCTTGATCTTAAATATGTCGATGTTCTGCGCGAGGTCGGCGGCTGCTTCTCGGTCAACAATATGCTCAGAGCCGAGTGCTACAAGCAAAGAATGGAGAGGGGACTCAGCTTTCTTGAATTTAACTATATGATAATGCAGTCCTATGACTTCTATTATCTTTATCAACACTATGGCTGCAATATGCAGTTCGGCGGAGACGACCAGTGGTCGAATATGCTCGGCGGAACGGAGCTTATCAGAAAGAAGCTCGGCAAGGACGCCTACGCTATGACGATAACACTGTTGATGAATTCAGAGGGCAAAAAAATGGGCAAGACGGCATCTGGCGCGGTCTGGCTTGATCCGGAAAAGACATCGCCTTATGAATTCTATCAGTATTGGAGAAATGTCGGCGACGCAGATGTCATGAAGTGTATCCGTATGCTGACATTCCTGCCTCTTGAGCAGATAGACGAGATGAGCAAATGGGAGGGCAGCAGACTCAACGAGGCCAAGGATATATTGGCTTATGAGCTGACTTCTTTGGTGCACGGCAAGGAAGAAGCGGAAAAAGCGAGAGAAGCGTCCCGGGCGCTTTTCGGCGGCGGAAGCGACACGACTCATATGCCCACGACTGAGCTTTCGGACGGCGACTTCACCGACGGCAGCATAGATATAATCACGCTTCTCGTCAGGACAGGCTTAACGGCGTCAAGATCAGAGGCGAGAAGAGCCGTTGAGCAGAACGGCGTCAGCGTCAACAATGAAAAGATCACCGACTTCAAGGCGGCTTACACGAAAGCCGATATCGGCGACGAAATGATATTGAAACGCGGCAAGAAGAAGTTCATGAAGATAGTAGTGAAATAATAATAGGACGGCGGCTGACAAAATCAGCCGCCGTCTCCTTCATATTTTCAGCCCGCTTTTTCAAAAAGCTGCTTTAACACAGTGAAGATCATCTCCCATAACGCTTTGGCGACCGAAATAAGATCGCCGAAATTTTCCTGTGTAAAGACAGAATTTATCCCTGATTTGTTCATCGTTTTTCTCCTTTCATTCATTTATCCGCAACACTTTTTTGACATCTTGTCCTGCGTCATGAGAAATTTTATCACATCTGAAGCGGACCGTCAATTCATTTAAAGAAAAATCAGCGATATGACGGATATTCCCCAAAACCTCTCATAATGCGACTTTATTCGTCAGTCTGTGATAATTTTTTCGTTTGCCGTCCGACTTCTCGCAGCCGGTCGGCTCAGATTTCGGAAAAGGATAACCGATAGCATTTTCTTCGGCCGACAGGCATACAAAGGTAGTCCGAGAGCGAAAAAATGCCGGCATATAAGTTTTCGGCGGCACATTATCGAACTGTGTCGCCGAAGTTTCTTGTGGTTTGTGTTTGAAAGAATCAGATATTTTTCTTTCGTCTTTTTGGATTTATGCGTTCGGGCGCCTTTCCGGCAGTCCGGTTTTCAGTAGTTTTCAGCTTTTCTTTCAAAATATGCTTGCGGGTAAGAACAGACGGGGCAGACCTTCGGAGCGGATTTTCCGATGTGAATGTGACCGCAGTTTCTGCAGATCCAGACGGTTTCGCCTGCGGCTTCAAACACCGTTTCGTTCTCAAGTCTTTTGATCAGAGTCCTGAACCTTTCCTCGTGTTCCTTTTCAATTTCGCCCACGAGACTGAAAAGCTCCGAGAGCCTTTGAAAGCCCTCCTCCTTTGCTGTCTGAGAAAAGCTTTTATACATTTGAGTCCATTCGTAGTTTTCTCCGGCAGCGGCGTCTGACAGGGCGTTATTTGTCGGAGCATCAAAATTGCCGTTGAGCTCTTTGAACCAGATCTCGGCGTGAGCGCGCTCGTTGTCGGCTGTCTGCTCAAAAACAGCGGCGATCTGATCGTAACCGTCCTTTCTCGCCTTGTCGGCATAGAAAGTGTATTTGTTTCTTGCCTGTGATTCGCCCGCAAAAGCTGTCAGAAGATTGGCTTCGGTTTTGCTGCCGGAAAGATTCATCTTGTTACCTCACAAAATTATATTAGAGCCGTTTTGTTGTCTCTGATATATTTTGCGGCGGCAAGTTTAAATTTATTCAGATCGAAAATATTTTTAAATGCGGCGTCGGTCTCGTCGATCTTCGCCTTGTCGATTGAGACCTCGCTGTCGTCGTCAAACATTGAACTTATCGGTACGCACAGCCTTGCTTCTTCGCTTTCGCCGATAGCCCGAAGAGCCGGAACGAGCAGATCTTTCAGCTCCTTTCCGTTGTTTCTGTAAAACTCGCTGACGACCGCTCCCTCGGAAGAAAAAATATCAAGTGTATAGATATATCTTGCCTGAATGGGCAGCTTTTCAAATTCAGCTGTCATATCGGCCTGTTTCTGAAGCTTTAACTGATATGACAGAGCGACTCCCTCAAGAAGATCGCCGTCGTCGGCAGAGTCTATCGTATCTTCGGTCAGAACTTCAAATTTTTGCTTGAGCTCAACGAGGCGTTTCATTTTTTCCTCTTCTTCGTGAAAAAGTCTGTTGTGCCTTTTATATGCTTTTGAAGCCTTATATGTTCCGAAGATTGTTGCGGCAAGCACCGCGAAAAATACTATTACAAGATACCAATACTGACTGAACCATTCCGCCATTATATTTCATGCCCCTCTCTGTAATTCCCGAAAATACGAAGCAGCTCCTCGCTGTCGGAGCCGTCGGGTGACTTTATCGAAAGCTCAGGCTCGACCGTGAGATGCGGCTTTCCGCCGCTTCTTCCCTCGACAAGAACGAGCCACGGCGCTTTTCCGCGCTCCTGAACAACGAAGCGAATGCGCTTGGGCTCGATGCCGCCGTTTCTCATGCTGACCATTATATCGCAAAGACGCTCCGGCCTATGGCAAAGGCAGAACCTTCCCCCGAAGCGCAAAAGCTTTTTAGCCGCCGCAACAGCGTCTTCAAGCGTGCAGCAGGTTTCGTGGCGGGCTATTTTTTCAGATTCGCTGACGCTTTCAATCCCTGTTCCGACCGGCTTATAGGGCGGGTTGATCGTTACCGCGTCATAAGCGCCGAAGCGCAGAATGCCTTTTAAATCGCGAAGATCTGCGTGATAAACTCTGAGCTTATCCGAAACGCCGTTGATCTCGGCGCTTTTTCTCAGCTGCCCGCAGGCTTTTTCTTGAATGTCAACTGCGTCGATTCCGGCGGCAAGTCCGTTTTTGCACCATATAAGCGGAATGATGCCGCAGCCGGTTCCAAGGTCGCAGACAGTGTCGCCCCTGCGAATTGATGCAAAATCAGCCAGCAATATTGCGTCTGTTCCGAAAGGGTGGTCGTCGCTGACAACTATATGCATACCGCCGCCCAGCGGCTCAAGTCTTTCGTCTTTCAAAAGTTTTTCCGTCACGAGCATACCTCCGAGCGTGAGATAATATTATTATCCGACCGCTGACGAAACAGCGGACTTTCGGATTAAGAAAAAGAGAGACGGGCGATCCGTCTCTCAAATCTTTCTCATGTAAGATCAGCCTTCGTTGGGAGCGCCGACCGGGCATTCGCCTGCGCAAGCGCCGCAGTCAATGCAAGTGTCAGCGTCAATAACATACTTGCCGTCGCCCTCGCTGATAGCGCCGACGGGGCAGTTTTCAGCGCAAGCGCCGCATGAGATGCAATCGTCGTTAATTACATATGCCATGATTTGTACCTCCTTATTATTTGCTGACATCCGTCAGTTTAAATAATTGTATCACATATATCAAAAATATCAATACCCAATTTGAGGATATTTTACTTTTTTTATCAATATGCCTTTCCCCAGCAGACCATATGCTTTGCGGGCTTTCCGCAGCAAACGCAGACATCTGAGATGTGCTCCTGCTCGAACGGGATGCACCTTGAGCCGACGCCGGTCAGCTCCTTGACCTTATCCTCGCATTCCTCGCTTCCGCACCACATAGCCTTAACAAAGCCGTCGCCGTTCTTTTCGAGAGTGCTGATGATTTCGTCAACGGTCTTGCAGGCGTAGGTTCTTCTCTCGCGGTTTTCCAGAGCCTTCCGGTACATTCCGTCATGCACCTGCTGAAGCTTCTTTCCGACCTCCTCGCTGACAGAAGCGAGAGAAACGACCGTTTTTTCTCTGTTGTGTCTTGTGACCATAACGCACTGACCGTTTTCAATGTCTCTGGGACCTATCTCAATTCTGACCGGTACGCCCTTCATTTCATATTCG
The DNA here is from genome assembly GCA_029012445.1 of Oscillospiraceae bacterium. Lineage (GTDB taxonomy): Bacteria > Bacillota > Clostridia > Oscillospirales > Acutalibacteraceae > UBA6857. The sequence continues at coordinate 17,439 of JAQXMC010000024.1, read as the reverse complement.
GCGAATTTCCAGCCGGGGCTGTTATCGCTGTCGTCGAGCTTGACTCTGTAATCCTTTTCGAGAACAGCCTTGAGCTCGGCGGCCTTTTCAAGAACGCCGGGTTTATGCTGAGCGACGGGAACAATGACCGCCTGAATGGGCGCAACCTTGGGCGGAAGAACAAGACCGTTGTCGTCGCCGTGAGTCATTATGATAGCGCCGATAAGGCGGGTTGTGCAGCCCCATGAGGTCTGGAACGGATATTCGAGCTTGTTTTCTCTCGACTGATACTGTATTCCGAAAGCTTTCGCAAAGCCGTCGCCGAAATAGTGAGATGTTGCGGCCTGAAGAGCCTTGCCGTCATGCATCAGAGCTTCGATGGCATATGTAGCTTCGGCGCCCGCAAACTTATCGCTTTCTGTTTTTCTGCCCTTTATGACCGGCATTGCCAGATAGTTTTCGCAGAAATCGGCATAGATATTGAGCATTCTCTCGGTTTCTTCGATAGCCTCCTCGGCTGTCTCGTGAATCGTATGGCCCTCCTGCCACAGAAATTCTCTTGTTCTCAGGAAAGGTCTTGTTGTTTTTTCCCAGCGGACGACGCTGACCCACTGATTATAAAGCTTGGGGAGATCCCTGTATGATTTGACTATATTGGCATAGTGCTCGCAGAAAAGAGTTTCGCTTGTCGGGCGGACGCAAAGCCTATCCTCAAGCTTTTCGTTGCCGCCGTGAGTGACCCACGCGACCTCGGGAGCAAAGCCCTCGACATGATCCTTTTCTTTCTGAAGCAGGCTTTCGGGAATAAACATCGGCATACAGACATTTTCATGCCCCGTCGCCTTGAACATTCCGTCAAGTATTTTCTGTATATTTTCCCAAATAGCGTAGCCGTAAGGTCTGATAGCCATGCAGCCCTTAACACTTGTGTAGTCGGCAAGCTCGGCCTTTTTGACAATGTCGGTGTACCACTGGGCAAAATCAACATCCATTGAGGTGATGCTGTCAACCATTTTTTTCTGGTCAGCCATTCGATTTTCCGCCTTTCAAAATAATTTAACCAAAACATTATATACTATATCAGAAAGTATTTCAAGGGGTAAATTTCTTCTTTTGAGCAAAACAGCGGCGCCGTTTTCGGCCGAAAATTCAAGGCGTCCGGCTATTTCCGAACGCCTGTCGCTTTTATCTGACCGTTCTGAACAATTCCGAGAGCACCCTGAAGAAAGCGCTGACTATCTTTATCGCTTTTTCTCCGATTGCTCCGACGACCGAAACCTGAAGCAGTGCCTTCTTTTTGTGAATTTCTTCAACGGCGGCCTGCATACCTCCGTTTTTGTAATCCTCTATTGAAGCGTTAATCTCGCCGCGCTGAGTTATTCCGAAGCGGTCGCAAAGCTCGAAAAATTCATCGGCAGCTTTTGCTCTTCCGTTTTCATCATAGGAATCCTCGTTGATTTTAGCGTAAAGAACCGGTATTTTCGCTTCCTTGACTCTGTCTGTGAGAACGGCGTTTCCCTCAACCGCTTTTTCCGCTTTCTCAAAGCACTTCTGATAATACGCTATGTTGCAGACCGAAAGATATCCGCTCTGATGCTTGAAAGGCTCGTCGTAAAGTCCGAGATCTCTGATTGAGTTTTTGAGGCTTGATGAGCATCTGTTCATATAGTCGGCAATATACTTTGCGGCGGGACCGTAATATATCTCAAGATAGCGGGCGATTACCGAAGCGACATCAAGGCTGCTGCCTTTCCACATCAGCTTTGCCAGAACATAGGCGCGCAGATTTGTGAACTCGCCGCCGACCTCCCTCGAAGCCTGGTGGAATATTCCCATAACATTGTTATCCTCATAGAACTTCTGATTGCTCTGCTGAACACCGAAATTCGGGAAAGGCAAAAGCAAATGCGAAAAATTAACGACATAGTCCCAGACAATTATGTTATCCGTGAATTTCTTCCACTTCTTCAGCCTCATGCCGAAATCCCGGGCGCCGGTCGAAGTCACATCGGCGTAAGAGCAAGCCTGATCTCCGGGCATGGCGCACAGCTTTATAACAACATTGCTTTCTGCCTTTATGTTTTTCGGGGGATCCTCTGTGTAGAAATAAGCGAGAGTCGAAATATATTTATCGGGGTGCTCCTTTGCCAACTCGTTTAAAAACGGGAGCAATGTACCCATTCCGCTGCCGCCGGCAGCATTGTCGGCTTTCTGACATTCGGGGCAGGTGCAGCGGTTGCGGTTATCCATTATGCTGAAATCCCAATATATCTGCTCGGGGTTTTCCTCTATCATGCGGCTGAGCTTTTCTCTGACTATTTTCAGAACATCGGGATTACTCAGACAAAGCTGAGCCGAACAGCCGTCGGCACTCCTTGATCTTTTGCCGTCGATCATTGCGAAATATTCCGGGTGCTCATCGAAATATTCTTCCTCCGACACGAAGCTCTGAAAGCTGTGGCACCATGTTCCCCACTGATTATATTTGTTCACATTGTCGGAGTCAGGGTAATAGCCTATCCCGTTGAGACGCAGCTTCTCAAAGCGGTTCGGCTGAGCAGTTTCATAGGAATACACATTGCGCCAGTCCATTGCGGGCTTTTCAACACAGTCATATGCTTTTATATAAACCGTCGGCTGATCGGGAATATAGTCCTCTTTATCGGTTGCCCAGAGACAGCCGAGCTCATCTTCAAGAAAACCGTAGACAGCGTTCATTGAGCCAAGCTCGTTGACACCGCACAGAAACAGTTTTTCGCCCTTTGTCAGAATACGGTAGCCGTCCGCTCCGGCGTTTTCAGGAGCAAACGAGCCTCTGTTTGTTTCTCCGATGACTATTTCCTTTGCGGATTCGGGACAGTCGTCTGTGCGTATCTCAAGTCTTGCTCCCGTCATGGTTTCAAAGCAGCGGGCAAAAAATCCGACAGCATATTCAAGTCTTGTCCCGACCGAAGGGGAATAAATGAGAACATAGTCCGTTTTGCCGTCTTTCGCAAGACAAAGGCCGCCCTCTTTAGGCTGAGCTATTGCCGATATCCTGTCGCTCTCGGCGGAGTCAGACACAGTGATACAGATATCTCTGCCGATAGCCCCCGCGTAAATCGAATTTGGAACGGCCGCCGCAAAAGCCGCAATAAGAATCACCGCAACAGCCTTTCTGATTTTCTTCAGCATAACACTTCCTCCGTCGCTTTTTTGTTTACTGTTATTTTAACATGAACAACTCTCAGTTGTCAAGAACGAACTATAACGCATAGCGCAAAACGCAAATTCGGGCGGCAGATGAGATCACCCGCCGCCCTTTGATTCAGCTTTTACTCTTGATTACATGCAACCGCAGCCGCACGGTCCGGGCTTTGATTCATGCTCACAGCAACCGCCGAAGAAACCGCCGTTCTCACAGATGAGGAAGAGAATAAGAAGAACGATTATCCATGTGCAGCAATTACCACCGAATAAATTACACATCAGCTTGACCTCCTTTCAACTGCTTTCATCAATATACTATGCTATCGGCGGCTTTGTGTTACCGTCGGGCATAGAGCTGAAAAGTCCGCGTCAAAGTGAAAAATTGACTTTAAAACACAAAAAATTTATCTTTGCCATGTGTGAAGCATATCTTTTGCGGCGCTTGAATAACGAAAGGAACGAATACATAAAATATATTTGTTGCCGAAAATCGGACTCCCCGTATTGGCGGCTCAAAACATTAAAAAGGACTGAAAAGATATGAAAATATATTCTTTTGACGGCAAGAAAAACAATATAGATAATATTGACCTTGCTTCATCACCGCTGTTTCTCGGCCAGAAATATGCGCCGTCGGAGGGTGAAACCGACAATAACAGCGGTGAAAAAGAAGAAACTGATGAAAAACAGATTGAAAAATAAGCGCTTTGGGTGTATAATATATTAGTTATATCCGATAGGGAGAAATTCTCGTCGGATACAGCTGAATGAAAGTTAAATCTTTTTTCCGAAAGCTGACTCAGGTCAGCCGAAAGTATGAAAGGAATGAGAAAAAATGCTTTGTGAAAATTGCGGAAAAAGAGAAGCGACGACTCACATAAAACAAGTTGAAAACGGCGAAGCAAGGCAACTGAATCTTTGCTCTGAATGTGCCTCAAGTCTTGGATATAACGACTTTTTCGGCGATTTCGGTTTTAATCTAAGCGAGCTTTTCACCAACTTTTTCGGCGATAACACCGCCCGTCTGTCCGATAAAACCGTCAGATGCGCAAAGTGCGGCTCGTCGTTCAATGATATAATAAAGACCGGCAAGGTCGGCTGCGCCGAATGTTACAGGACCTTTTACAATAAGCTTCTGCCGTCTATCAGGCGGATTCACGGCAAGGTCAGCCACTCCGGAAAAGCGCCCGCCAATCTCAAGGAGAGGAAGAAGCCCTCAAAGGAGGACACGATCAAAAGACTCTCGGACGAGATGAAAAGCGCCGTTGAAGCTCAGGATTTTGAGCAGGCGGCAGTGCTGCGCGATAAGATCAAGCAGCTGAAAGAGGGTGACTGAAATGAAAAAATGGTATCAGGAAACAGGCAGTGAAAACGATGTCGTTCTGAACACGAGAATACGCCTGCTGAGGAATCTTGAGGAATTTCCGTTTGTTTCGAGACTGACAAAAGCCGAGTGCGAAAAAGTGAACGGCATTATAAAAGATGTCGTTCTGAGCAATAATGATTACGATCTCAGTTATATCGAAATGAGCAGTCTCAGCCCTTATCAGACGGTTTCGCTCGCCGAAAGAGGGCTGATAACGCCCGAATTCGCTTCAAACTCAGAGGGCAGAGCGCTTCTTCTCAGCGAGGATGAATCCATAAGCATCATGCTCTGTGAGGAGGATCACATTCATATTCAGGCTATTTCCTCCGGACTTGACTTTGATAAAACTTACGCTGCGGCGAGCAATATCGACTCGATTATCGACTCGAACCTGCAATATGCCTTTGACGAGAGAATAGGCTATCTCACCCAGAACCCCGCTAACCTCGGAACGGGAATGAGAGCTTCGGTCATGCTTCATCTGCCAGCGCTTTCGATAACCGGCAGTATGCCGAGACTTGCGGCGACGGTGTCAAAGCTCGGACTTATGCTAAGCAGCCGTTACACAAGCGGAATAACGCCGGTCGGAAACATATACAGGCTCAGCAATCAGGTCACGCTTGGAATCAGTGAAAAGGCCGCTCTTGATAATCTCAAGTCGATCGCCCTCCAATTAGTGTCTCAGGAGAGACAGACAAGAGAGCATGTCATAAAGGACGACAGATATATTGACAAGATACAGCGAGCCTACGGAATACTTAAAACTGCGCATATGATGAGCTGCCGCGAATTTATGGAGCTGGTTTCGCTTGTCCGTCTGGGCAGCGCCGGCGGAATATTAAAGACAGATATTCAGACTATCGACGAGCTGATGATAGATATGCAGCCGGCGACGATAAACGCAGCGGAAAACAAAAATTTCACAGTCGGCGAAAGAGATGTTTTCAGAGCCGGCGCAATCAAGAAAAAAATCTGACCGACAGATAATATATCGGAATAACAAAACAACCGAATTTGTACCAAATGGTACGTTTTTCGGTTGTTTTCTTTTTGAAAGGAAATGCTTATGTATAAGTTCACGGGTTTCACCGAAAAGGCAAACAGAGCGCTCAACAGCGCGATAGAAGCGGCTGAAGATCTCGGTCACACATATATAGGCAGCGAGCATCTTCTCATGGGGCTTCTCAAGGAGGACGGGACAGTCGCCGTGTCGTCGCTGACATCGAAAAGGATAACCGGGGCAAAGGTGGAGGAACTTGTCAGAAAAACCGTCGGCGTCGGAATACCGACCGTTCTTTCGCCGGACGATTTCACCCCCAGATGCAAACACATAATCGAAACCTCGATAGCCCTGGCCAGAGAGAACGGAATGAATTTCGTCGGCTCGGAGTTCCTTCTGCTTGCTCTTGCCAAAGAGAGCGACAGCTGCGGCGGCTATATTCTCAATGAGCTAGGCGTCTCGCAGCATGAGCTTGTGAACGACCTGACAAGCGGAAAGAACAAGCCGCCCTATATGTCAAAAGCGACGAAGCGGGCGCCGCAGAAATCCGACACTCCGACCCTCGATCAATACGGCCAGGATCTCACGGCCCTCGCCCGCGACGGCGGAATAGATCCTGTTATCGGGCGGGAAAAGGAGATCGAAAGGGTAATTCAGATACTTTCAAGAAGAACGAAAAACAATCCGTGCCTTATCGGCGAGCCCGGCGTCGGAAAAACGGCAATCGCCGAGGGACTTGCGCTGAAAATAAGCGAGGACAATGTGCCAGATCTTCTCAAGGATAAAAGAATAGTTTCGGTCGATCTCACGGGAATGGTTGCGGGTACAAAATACAGAGGCGATTTTGAGGAGAGAATAAAGACAGCCATAACAGAGGTCATCAAAGCCAAAAATGTCATCCTTTTTATCGACGAGCTTCACACGCTGATCGGAGCGGGTTCAGCCGAGGGCGCGGTCGATGCGGCTAATATTCTCAAGCCGTCGCTCGCCCGAAGCGAATTGCAGGTCATCGGAGCGACGACCATTGAGGAATACCGCCGCCACATTGAAAAGGACTCGGCTCTAGAAAGACGCTTTCAGCCGATAAAAGTCGGCGAACCGACCGAAAAAGAGGCAATTGAGATACTCAAGGGTATAAAAGACAAATATGAGGCTCACCACAAGGTTAAAATAACAAACGACTCCATAACGGCCGCTGTGAAGCTTTCGTCACGCTATATATCCGACAGATTTCTGCCCGACAAGGCGATAGACCTCATCGACGAGGCCTGCTCAAAAGTCAGACTTAAAGCCTACACACCGCCGAAGGAGATAAAGGAGATTGAGAACAAGCTCAAGGAAATAACGGAAGCCAAATCGGCCTGCGTCGATTCGCAGGATTTTGAAAAAGCCGCGGCTCTTCGCGACAGGGAAAAGCGGCTGATGAAACAGCTCAACGAAAGGCGAGGACGCTGGAAAGAGCAGGCAACAAGAGCAGAGGGCGAGATAACGCCTCACGAAATAGCTGAAATTGTCTCAAGCTGGACAGGTATTCCGGTCGTTCAGCTCACCAAGGAGGAAAGCGAAAGGCTTCTTGAGCTTGAAAGCGAGCTGCACAAAAGCATCATCGGTCAGGATAAAGCCGTTTCTGCGGTCGCTAAGGCCGTCAGACGATGCAGAAGCGGACTCAAGGATCCGAAAAGACCGATGGGCTCGTTTATATTTCTCGGTCCGACGGGCGTCGGCAAGACAGAGCTTTGCAAGGCGCTCGGCAGAGCCGTGTTCGGCGATGAAAATGCGGTGATACGCTTTGACATGAGCGAATTTATGGAGAAGCACAACACATCAAAGCTTATCGGCTCGCCTCCGGGCTATGTCGGCTATGAGGAGGGCGGGCAGCTCACCGAAAAGGTCAGAAGAAAGCCATACAGCGTTGTGTTGTTTGACGAGATAGAAAAGGCTCACCCCGATGTTTTCAATATGCTGCTTCAGATACTCGACGACGGTATTCTGACCGATTCGCAGGGCAGGAGAGTCGATTTTCGCAACACGATCATAATTATGACTTCAAATGTCGGCGCAAAGCTGATAGCGGGCGGCTCCGGCGTCGTGGGCTTTTCAACGGGCGATTCGGGCGCACTCGGTGACTCAAAGATATATGACGCAGTTATGAGCGAGCTCAAACGCACCTTCAGACCTGAATTTATCAACAGAGTCGATGAGATTATCGTATTTAAAAAGCTGACAAAAGAGAATATCCGTCAGATATGCGCAAAAATGCTCGGTGAGCTGTCGGAAAGACTAAATAGCATGGATATAGACGTGCGCTTTGAGGAAAGCGCAGTCAACGCAGTGGGTGACAGGGGCTTCGATGAGGTCTACGGCGCTAGGCCGATCAGAAGAGAGATCCAGTCTCAGATAGAGGATAAGCTGTCGGAGCTGATACTTGACGGTAGCGTTCACAAGGGCGGAAAATATGTCTGCTCATGGTCAGACGGCGAATTTGTTTTTAGAGAGGACGGACTTCAAAAGGAAACTTTAAAATAAAATAACCGGCTCTCAGCTGCTTCAGGGAAAAATTTTCACTGCCGCAGAGCTTAGGTTTTGCTTGCAATTTTTGCGGAAATTTGCTATACTATTATATATCCGGCGCGCCGGACGGCCGAAAACGCAGCTTATAACTCCGGCTTTTAAGCTCGCAAAGTTTATGGAGGTACAGTTATGTTCAGTATCGGTGACGCAATAATTTACGGTACGCACGGCGTATGCATTATATCCGATGTGGCGGAAATGAAGTTTGTCGGCGACAAGATGGAATACTATGTTCTTTGCCCCGTTCACGACGCAAATTCAAAAATTTACGCTCCGACTCACAATGAAGCGGTGAATGCGAAGATGAGAAAGGTGCTGACAAGGGAAGAAGTCGACGGACTGATAGAGGAGCTTTCGGATTCCGAAACCGGCTGGATAAGCAACGACGATGTCCGCAGAGACTTCTGCGAGGAGGTTATCAGGAGCGGAGACAGAGCCGAGCTTATGAAGCTGATTGAAATGCTCTATCTGAAGCAAAAGGATCTCAGATCAAAGAAAAAGCATTTTCATGTCGCTGACGAAAAAGCTCTCAGGGAGGCCGAAAGCCTGCTTCACGATGAATTTTCATATGTTCTCGGCATTTCGCAAAGCGAGGTGCCCGGTTATATTATGAGCCGGCTGAAAAAAGCGGAATAAAATTCGCCTCACGGCAAAAAATAGTCGTGAGGTGTCAGCAATGGGAAAGCTTAAAATTATCGCAAAATCGCATATGCTCTCAAAGACTGCTCCGATATTCATCACATTTACGCTGTGTTTATCGGTGCTGTTTTTTTCGGGCGATCTTTCTTTGCTTGCGGGGTACGCTGTTGATGCGTTCGGACTTGACGGTCTGTTCTCACAGCCGCTATACAGGCGTATATTTATAATAGCCTGTTCCGCCGTCGGCGCTGCGCTGATGATATTGCTTTGCGCACCGCTGCGGCTCGGCAGGGAGCGCTGGTTTATGATGAACGCAAGAGGAGAGGATCCGAAGCTTGGGGAATTGTTCTATTACTTTGACCGCCGGCGTTTTCCGAGAAGCGTCAGAGCCTGGCTTTTCGCTTTAACGGTGAGATCCGCTTCGGCTTTGCTGTTCTTTTTCCCGGTGATATGTCTTTCCGGAGTCCTATATTACTGCCTCTCTTCACAAAATGCGGCGTTTCCGACAGTTGTCTGTCTTGCGGTTGCTGATATAGCCTTATTCGCCGTCGGAGCCGCCTTCCTGTTTGCATATAACGGCGAATTTCTGATGTATTATCCCATTATCGTTTCGAGCGATAAAATCGGCCCCGTTCAAGCTTACTCGTACAGCCGCAAAATGACCTCGCCCGCTCTTTCAAGGGTATGCCGCTTCAGACTTAGCTTTGCCCCATGGTGGCTTCTCTGCCTTCTGGTTGCCCCGACTTTCTATGTCTGGGGTTATTATAAGCAGTCGCTTGCGGAGCTTGCCTACCGCAACGAATATCTTCGGTGAATCGGTGTGTTGCGCGCTCTGAAAGCCTTTTTAGCCGCCGATCGCAGAAAGAACACAATTTTTTGTCACTTGTGTTGAATTTCGTATTGACTAAAGCAATACATTTTGGTAAAATTACTGATGAAACAAACTGCCCGCAATCCCGGCAGCGTATGAAAGGAAAATAAAATATGGGCAATAAACTACAAAGCGGCTCAAAGCTCAGCGCAAGGATATGGTTTAACCTTTGCATTTTCGGCTTTATCGGCCAGGTTGCGTGGAATCTTGAGAATATGTATTTCAACACATTCCTTTATAACACGGTCTACGATAAAGGAACAGTGACTCAGGGCATATCCTCAATGAAGGCTATTCAGCTCATGGTCGCACTCAGCGCGGTCACCGCCGTCGTTACGACATTTCTGATGGGAAACCTCAGCGATAAGATAAACAAGCGCAAGGTGTTTATATCCGTCGGTTACATAATCTGGGGCGTTACGGTTCTTGTGTTCGGCTTCATAACAAAAGACAATATTGCGACTATCTTCGGCATAGATAAGACCGATATCGGCGCAGTCGTCACCGCAACCTCCGTAACGGTCATTGCTATGGACTGCCTTATGACATTTATGGGCTCGACGAGCAACGATTCCGCCTTTAATGCGTGGGTAACTGACATTACCACACCGCATAACAGAGCGACGGTCGAGAGCGTGCTGGGCATTCTTCCTGTTGCGGCTATGCTGTTTGTCATAGTTCTGGCGGGCTTTATAAACGACATCGGATACAGAACATTTTTCTTCATCATCGGCGCTATGGTCATAGTCGCCGGCGTCATAGGCCTGTTCACTCTGACGGATTCCGGCAGCGGAGTCAAGAAAAACGACAATTATTTCAAAGAGCTGTTTTACGGCTTCAGACCGTCGGTCGTCAAGGAAAACTCAAAGCTTTATCTCGCTCTTGTGACGATCTGCATCTATTCGATAGCAATTCAGGTCTGGTTCCCTTATCTGCTCATATATATGGAGCATACACTTAATTTCAACATAGAGAACCTTATGCAATATCTCAGCGTTCCTGTTGTTCTCGGTATTGTGGTCGTTGCAGCCGCAGCCGTTGCCGTTCTTGTCTTCGGCGGAAAGCTTATCGACAAAAAAGGCAAGGACAATCTCGTGTTTATCTGCGCGGCGCTGTTCATAGTCGGTCTTGTTCTTGCGTCTTTCGCCAAGCGCATTTCGATATTCTTCCTGTGCGCAATACCGCTTTTCCTCGGCTACGGCTTTATGGGCATTATGCTCAACGCAACGATAAGAGACTTCACGCCTGAGGATAAGGTCGGACTCTTCCAGGGCGTCAGAATGATATTCTTCGTTCTCATTCCCATGGTCGTCGGCCCCTATATCGGCGATCTCGTTTGTTCGCTTTCAAAATCCGGTCAGTATGTCAACGAGTTCGGCGAGTCAACATATGAGCCTTGTTCGTCAATGTTCCTCGCGGCGGCGATAGTTGCTATGTTCATGTTCATTCCTCTGATAATTCTCAGAAAGAAAGGCTTTGCCGTCGAAGAGAAAAAGACGGAAGCCGCAGCGGAATGATAAAACTTTAATATAAGGTACAAGCGGCCGGGGCACGGCTTCAGAATGAAGCCGCCCGGCTGTTTCTTTATTTTGCTGTCGGAGGAGAGACAGCTATTCTGACAGCGTCAGATATCGGGAAATTTCCGGCATTGACATTTGGAGGAACAGAGTTAAAATTGACATTGGGGGGTGACGGAATGACATATAAAGAAGCGCTTGATTATATTTTTTCGTTTGAGTCGCTCAGCGCCGGTCCGAGCCTTGAAAGGATAAAGGAGCTGCTTTCCCTCGCCGGAAATCCGCAAAGCTCATTCAGAAGCATTCATGTTGCGGGAACTAACGGAAAGGGCTCGGTTTCGACCTATATAGCGTCAGCACTGACGCAAAGCGGATATAAAACAGGACTTTTCACCTCGCCGCATGTCGTTTCGTTCTGCGAGCGGATATGTATTGACGGAGAGATGATCGCAGAAGCCGCCGTTGCCGCAATAACCGAGAGACTTCAGCCTCTTGTCGGTCTGATGAGTGAAAAGCCGACTGCTTTCGATCTGATAACTGCTGTCGGCTTCACATATTTTTCTGAGCAAAAGTGCGATTTTGCCGTTCTGGAGTGCGGCTTGGGCGGCGCCTTTGACAGCACAAATGCGGTCGATCCGATTCTGAGCGTCCTGTGCTCTATCTCGCTTGACCATGTCGGAGTTCTCGGGAACAGCATTGAGGAGATCACACGGGAAAAATGCGGAATCATAAAGTCCGCAACGCCCGTGGTGAGCTATCCTTTCAAAAAAAGCGCCGGGGTTTTCAATCCTCAGCAGGAGGAAAGTCAAAAGATAATAACAGAAGTGTCCCGAATGAAACAAAGCAAGCTGATAGTTGCCGACCCGGATAAAATAACCGATTCATTCTGCGGCTTGAATTCAACGGCTGTGTTGATAGACGGACTCAGACTCGAAGCTCATCTTGCGGGCGCGCACCAGATAGCGAATATGCTCACTGCCTACACAGCGATAAAAGAGCTTTCAAAGCAATTCGGCATTTCAGATGAAGCTATTGTTTCCGGCTTCGGCGAGGCGGCTGTTCCGGCGAGGCTTGAAACGGTGAGCGAAAAACCGCTTGTGATAGTCGACGGCGGTCACAATCTTGACTGCGCAAGGGCGATAAGACTTTTTGCCGAAAAGGAGCTTTCAGGCAGGAAACTCACCGGTGTTATCGCCATTATGAAAGATAAGCAGTTCGACAGCGTACTTAAAGAAACGGCCGGCCTTTTTGATAAGCTTATAGTGACGCAGGTCATCTCGCCCCGCGCCTGCAGCGCCGATGTTCTCGCCGAAAAAGCAAAAAAATATTTTTCCGATGTTGAAGCCTTCAAAGAGGTCCGTCAGGCTCTGAAAAGGGCCAAGGACTCCGGAAACACGGTGCTGGTGTTCGGCTCGTTCTATCTTGCGGGCGAAGCAAAAGAATATTTTTCGCGCTGACATATTAAGACACCATTTTCATACAGTATCCTTTATTCTAATGATTGTTCATTTGAATAAAGGATTTTTTTATCCGAAAACATTTTCAATATATTTTGATACACAGAGAGAATATCAAAGCCTTTATCAGTGCAAAATAAAAGGAGGTATACCGTATGGCTGCACGGATAATTTATGAAAAAGATAAGATGACGGTCCGCCTCGAGGGAGATCTCGATCATCACGGCGCGGCGATAATCAGAGCCGGTATTGACGACGCTATACTTGTGAACAGGCCGAAAACGCTCGTTCTCGATTTCGGCGGCATCACATTCATGGACAGCTCCGGAATAGGGCTGGTCATGGGCAGATACAGACTTATGCAGTCGCTGGGCGGCGAGATAGTGATGAGCAATATGCCGAAAAATATCAAAAAGGTGATGCGTCTGGCGGGGCTTGAAAAGCTCGGAAGAATGGAGGATGAGGAGGTAAAAGTATGAAAAGTCTGAATGAAATGAGAATGACCGTCGAAAGCAGGTCGGTGAACGAGGGCTTTGCCAGGGTGGCGGTCGCGGCCTTTGCGTCTCAGCTTGACCCGACGGTGGAGGAGATAAGCGATGTCAAGACCGCTGTCAGCGAGGCCGTCACTAATTGCATAGTTCATGCGTACCCGAAAACGGTGGGAAAAATCTACATATCTGCGGCGATCTATAAAAACGGATTGTTGAAAATCAGAATAAAGGATAACGGCGTCGGGATACCCGATGTGAAAAAGGCTATGGAGCCGCTTTACACTTCGCTGGGCGGCGAGAGAGCCGGGCTCGGCTTTGCAGTCATGGAAAGCTTCACTGACAAGGTCAGGGTACGCTCGACAGTCGGAAAAGGGACGACTGTCACTCTCGAAAAAAAGATGTGCGGCAGAGATGAATAATTCCCGAGGAGGAGATATTTTGCCACAGGTTTTGGTCAAGAGAGACGAACTGATCACCGAAAATTTTGGTCTTGTTCATTCCTGCGCAAACAAATTCAGAGGCAGGGGAGTCGAATATGACGACCTCTATCAGGCCGGCTGCGTCGGACTGATAAAGGCTGCCGATAATTTCGATCCCGACAGGGGCTTCGCCTTTTCAACCTACGCAGTACCCGTTATCTTAGGCGAGATCCGCCGCATATTCAGAGACGGCGGCTCGGTCAAGGTCGGACGGGCACTGAAAGAAAAAGCGAGAAAGGCAATGAGAGAAAAAGATAAGCTTGCCGTCTCGCTCGGCAGAGAGCCGACTATCAGCGAATTCGCAGAGCATATCGGTGTTGACGCCGCAGAGGCTTCGGAGCTTATCACAGTCTCCATGCCGACGATATCTCTGACCGCCGACGACGAAAGCGGAAGCGGCCAGATAGATGTTCCGACGCCGCCGCCCGAGGAAATGCTCTCCGACAAAATAGCTCTGTCACAGGTGCTTCAGTCTCTCGGTGAGGAGGACAGGAGACTGATTGAACTGCGATATTTCAGAGAAATGACTCAGGTCAGAACGGCTCAGGAGCTTAATATGTCTCAGGTGCAGGTTTCAAGAAAGGAAAAGGCGCTCTTACTTAAAATGCGAAAAATAATGATCGGATAGGCGCCGATAGTCTGCTGTATTCAGATACGGCAAGGCTTTCTTCTCCAAAAGCTTGAACACAGGTACAGCCAACGGGTGAAAACGATAAAAAAGAAAATATAATTCAATATCAAAACATAAAAAGCTATAAATTGCAGCAAGGTGTTTTTCCGCTCCGATGCAAATTATAGCTTTTAATTTTTTATTTGTTCTCGTTCCGGATAAACACGGCAGCGCATTTGCCGGATAAAATCATATATCGGCGCTTTGCATATATGTCTAACGGCTCTTTTTTATTTGACACAGCGGCCGTGAAGTGATATTATATAGTATATTCCGATTTGCGAGAGGAATAATATGCCAAAAAGGAATTGTGTATTTTAACCGCAATAATGATTTAATCGGCACTGTTATCACCCATATATTTTTGATGCCGACGGTATTTCTGAATATGCAAACGGCAGAATATACAAAGCCGACAACTCAGGAGCAAGGTTCTAACTTGTCTGCTCGGCGTTTGTGATAACGGCTCGCCGATAATATTAAAGGCGCAGTCAATCCGGGAATATCTCTGATTTGCGCCGGGATCTGCGCGGTTAATAAACTGAAGCTATATTAAAAAACGCACAAAAGTGCTGTCAAAGGATCAATATGAAAAGGATAAATTTTTTAAGAAGAATTGCGCCGGCATTTATTTTGCTGGCAGTTATAATAAGCTTTTGCGCCTGCGGCAAGGAGATAAAAAGCGGCAGGTTTGAGCTGACCGGCAGTCCGCTGACTTCTGAAAAGAAAACAGCTTACGCTCAGGCGAGAAAATTCGGCGCCGCTCAAAAAATAACGACTTCGTCAATGCTCGAGCTATATTTCAACGAATCAACCGGCGATGTCGCCGTGAGAAACGCCAACACCGGCAAGTGGTGGTATTCGTTGCCCGAAAAATATGTCGCTTCGGGTAGCTTCACACCGAGCGTTGTCTCCGCTCAGGTCATTTGCGGCGGTCAGATATATGAGCTTAACAGCTGCGTGGATGCAAATGACTATGTTAAGGTCACGAGCGAAAAGATCGCAAACGGAATCAGAGCGAAATATACGCTGAAATATAAAATAGACGATCAGCAGACGATAAAATATGTAATACCGGTCGAATACACTCTTGTTGACGGAAACTTTTGCGCTAAGATCGACTGCGGCGGCATCGAAAATGCGGGAACTGTTTCGGATGCGGTCATAACAAAAATCAGGCTTCTTGACTTTTTCGGCTCAAGCACAGCGGCAAGCGCAAACGAATATCTGCTTGTGCCGGATAACTGCGGAGGAATTATCCGCACGGCAAAGGCAACCGAAAATTTTAAGGATATCTCGCTTAAAATATTCGGCGACGCAGAAGTCAATAACGCAATATTCGGCGTGTTCGGCGTTAAAATAGAAAATGACGCTTTTGTCTGCATCATCCGTCAGGGCGACGCTGTCGCGACCGTGAACGCGGGCACGGCAAAGAGCGAATCAAAATACAACAAGGTCGGCGCTCAGTTCGACATAACAGAAAGCAAGACCTTTCAAAGAAAAGATAAAACCTATATTTCTGTCGCAGGCGAGACATATAACGGAGAATTAGAGCTTTGTTACCGTTTTCTTTCCGGAGACAACGCGAACTATTCCGGAATGTCTGTCGCTTGTCGGGAACAGCTGATAAGAGACGGCGTTCTGCTGTCAAATGTCACCGACGCTGACGGCGATCTTCCGATGGTGCTGTCGGTGCTTGCCACGGCGAACACTCAGCCGTCAAAGCTTTCCGTTCTGACGACCTTTGAACAGCTTCAGGATATGCTGACGCATCTCAAGAGCAAGGGCTTCAGCAATATTTATGTCAGATACAAGGGCGCGTTTTCCGGCAGCGACAGCCAGAGCAGCATAACTGACATTGAATTTTTGAAATCTCTCGGAACAGATGAAAACTTCAATGAGCTCAAGGATTATATGTCAGCTCAGAATCTGACCTTGTTCGCCGATTTCAAGTGTTTCACCGATCCCAAGGGCGGAAAGCTTGCGTCGAAATTTGCTCAGAATGTTTCAAATGAAGTTGAGATAATGACCGAGGAAAACGGCTTTTCGGTCAAGAGCGAAAGAAGCGTCACAGGGCTTTATTCCATTGCCGCAAATGTGATATCGCTTATCCGCTTTGCAAAGGATAACGGCCTTGACGCAGTCAGCGTTTCAGACGCTTCGTTCCTTTATTCCGATTATTCAAAGGGTGCGACGAGAGACGATGTGAAGAAAGAGCTCGCCGAGGAGATCTCGTCTGTCTCGGGAACGAGCCGCCTGATGGTTCAAAAGGGCAACTTCTACACCCTGAAGAACGCTGAAGTGATATCGGATATGCCGCTGAACACCTCGATAAGCAACAGCGCCTGCTACGAAAGCGTTCCTTTCGCCCAGCTCGTTTTACACGGTACGCTCGATTACAGCTGCGAGCCGATAAATCTTGAAATGGATTATAGGAAAGCTATCCTCAGGGCTGTTGAATACGGCGCTTTGCCGTCTTTTGAATGGTGTTATGAGGATATTCAGACAGAGGAGCCCGAAAGCGGCAAGAATGCGAAAGAAACCGAAAGCACGACCGCAAAAGTTGCTGAAACCGCCGCAGAAAAGGAAGGCATAGATAAAAAGTATTCGTACACACAATGGGCAAATGTCGCTTATTCATATTATGAAAAGGCGAATAAAGCCCTCGGCGATATAAGAGACAGGCGAATGACCTCGCATTACAAAGTATCTGACGGCGTTTACTGCACAGAATACGATGACACGAGGATATATGTCAACTACACATCAAAAAATGTTGTTATCAGGGGCGTCACAGTTCCGGCGAACGACTTTATGAGAATTAACTGATAATCGGCGAACAACCGAAATATAAAGAATACGGTCGGAGACTGAGAGAAAATCAAGGTCTCCGGCCTTTTGTCTGACAAATACGGCATATAAAGTATTATCATATTAAAGAAACATATTGTCAAACGGAGACGATGCGCAGCTCCAAAAGATAACACCGTTTTTTGCATTCCCGTGTCCGAAGCGAAGGAAAACGAGACGACAAAGATATTATGGCATTTTTAGATAAGCTTTGAGACAAATGTATGTGTTAAAATGATGTGACCCAAAAAGAAAGAGAAGTAACTTCAAAATATGGTATAATGAAATTGCTAAACAACATTAACCAAGAAAGAAGTACTTCTCATGAATATGATAACACAAGAAGCAAGAAAAAAGCAA